>JBEBGD010000066.1:0-29701 GCA_040081625.1 Chthoniobacteraceae bacterium | reverse complement strand
GGATGATCTCGCTCGGTCGTGCGGCGAAGTCGTTTACCTGGACACGGGATCTGCGCAGCGGCTCGGCTGCATTGCCACCCGCCACGGTGGTGCGAGCCGGCGTGACGACCTGGCCGAGCGTGCGCGGCGAGTAGGCGCGCGGCGCGGGGAGAGAGCCGGGTTTGCTGGTCGGGATGATGGCCGAGCGCGCGGTGGGCGTGGTCGGCGATGCCTTGTCCGCCTCGATCATCCGGGCTTTTTCGTGATCGGCTATGCGCCTTGCAGCCTCGACAACCGCTTCGTCTGCCGCGTCCGGCTTGGTCTTGAAGAGATTGTCGAATATGCCCACGGGCGCGTTGATTAGCTGTCTTCCGCGGTGACGCGCAAGACTTCTTCCAACGTCGTAACGCCCTCGCGCGCCTTGTCAATGCCGACCATGCGCAGGGTTTTCATGCCTTCGGCGACCGCCTGGTTCTTGATGACCGAGGCGCTGGCGCGCTTGATGATGAGGCGGCGCACGGTCTCGGAGATGGGGAGCACCTCGATGATCGCGGAGCGGCCCGAGTAGCCGCGGCGCTTGCAGCGGTCGCAGCCCATGCCTCGATAGAAGGTGGCGCCCTCCTGCTCGGTAGCCCCGATTTTTGCGAGCACCTCGGGCTCGGGCACGAAGTCCTCGCGGCAGTTCGGGCAGATCCGCCGCACGAGACGTTGCGCGCAGGTGAGGATGCAGGAGCTGGAGATGAGGAAGGGCTCGATGCCCATGTCGTCGAGACGGCTGATGGCGCCAGCCGCGTCGTTGGTGTGCAGCGTCGAGAGCACTTGATGGCCGGTGAGCGCGGCCTTCACCGCGATGTCGGCGGTTTCGTTGTCGCGAATTTCGCCGATCATCACGATGTCCGGATCCTGACGCAGGATGGACCGCAGCGCCTCGGCGAAGGAGAGGCCGATGTCGGATTTGACCGCGACCTGATTCACGCCGGCGACCTGATATTCGATCGGGTCCTCGACGGTGACGATGTTGTATTCGGGGCTGTTGAGCTCGGCGAGGACGGAGTAAAGCGTGGTCGTCTTTCCGGAGCCGGTCGGGCCCGTGACGAGGATCATCCCGTGCGGGGCATCGACGGCTTTTTTGAAGGTCGTAAGCGTGTGCTCATCCATGCCGAGCGCATCGATGGAGGCCGCGAGCGTGCCTTTGTCGAGCAGACGGATGACGATCTTTTCGCCATACACGGTGGGCAGCACCGAGACGCGCAGATCGACTTCCTTTCCGCTCACGCGGATGCGGAAACGGCCATCCTGCGGAAGCCGGCGCTCGGCGATGTCGAGGCCGGCGAGGATCTTGATGCGGCTGGCGATGGGAAGCTGGAGGGCCTTGGGTGGCGAGCTGGCCTCGATGAGATTGCCGTCCACGCGGTAGCGAAGCTTGAGCTGCTTGTCGAAGGGCTCGACATGAATGTCGCTCGCCTTTTCCTTGAGCGCCTGCACGAGGATGAGGTTCACGATCTTGACGACGGGCGCGTCCTCGCTTTCGACCGCGAGCTTGTCGAGGTCGATCTCCTGGCGCTGCTCGCGGACTTCCTCGACGGTCGCGTCTTCCTTTTGCTGCGCTTCCTTGATGACGTCCTCCATCGCGGAGGAGGCGTGCTGCACGCCGCTGAGCGCCTCGTTGACCGAGCGCTCGGTGGCGATCATCGAGACGATCTCCATCTTCGTGCGCTGCCGCAGATCGTCGAGCGCGAGCACGTTGAGCGGGTCTGCCATCGCGACGAAGAGCTTGTTCCCGAGCCGCGCGACCGGCGCGAGCTTGTAGGCGCGGCACATCTCCTTCGGCACGAGGCCCGCGACCTCGTCGGGCACGCGCAGCTTCGAGAGGTTGATGGGCGGCGTGTCCAGGCAGCGCCCCATCGAAATGATCATGTCCTGCTCGGTGACAAATTGCTTGTCGGTGAGAATCTTGAGCAGCCGTCCGCCCTGCTGCTTTTGCATCTCGACGGCTTCCTCCATCTGCGCCGGAAGCAGGAGTCCGTCCTCGATCAGGACATCGGCGATGCGTTCTCCAAAGGATTTGGTGCTCATTTATTGGCGAGTCGGAAGGCAGAGGTGTCCGGGAGCGGCCCGTCGGGCTGCTCGGCGGCGGCCACCATCGGTTCCTCGGAATTGGCGACCTTGATCGTGACCGCCACCGGGGCGGCATTCGCGGCGGGCGCCGGCGCGGGTCGTTCCGCGGGCGTGACTGAAAACGGAATCGCGACCCCACCGCCGCCTTGGTTTGGCCGGTGTGCCTGCTGGAGCACCCGGATGATGGCCGCTGGCGAAGCGAGATGCCACTGGATGTTATAGTCGAGCAACTGCTGCGCGGCGTTCTTGCCCACCGAGTCGAAGGGATTCGCCGTCGCGATCATCACCGTGCGGCTCATCACATCGAAGGGCACCATGAGCCGCGTCAATCCCACGCTCTCGGGCAGCATCCGCGCGATCTGCCGATCCACGTCGTAATACTCGAGCGGCACGTAAGCGAACTTCGTGCGGTCGAGAATCCCGCACAGGATCGCTGTGAGATCTCCCCCTCCCCGCTCGACGATCTCGTCGATCAGCGAACCCGCCAGCGCATCCGCGCTGCTCGACTTGTTCTTTCGCTGCACCAGCTCCATCGCGAGGCTCACGGCGTCTTCACTGGCCAGGCGATGCTGCACGAGAAACTTCGCCAGCGCCTCGTTACCATCGTCGGTGAGACTCGCCACGATCTCCTCCACGCGCTCGGAATTGACCGACCCACCATTGCGCCGGAAGCCCTCGTGCGACTGCGTCGTCGTCGTGGCCATGAGCGCCCCTCCATCGACCACTGCGGATCGATAATCCATGTTGATGCCGCCCGCCGGCTTGGGCGTCGGCACCTGCGGGCCCGCCTTGCGCAGGAGATCCTCGACTTCGCCCATGGCAGCGATGACCTCGACGTTGTCAGGCTCGTGCTTGAGGATGATTTCGTATTCCTGGACAGCCGCCGTGTATTGCTTGAGGTCGGTGAAAGTTTTCGCGAGCTGCCGCGACATCGCGATCGTCTCGCGCGACATCCCGAGCCGCGAATAGGCATCGCGCAGAATCTCGATCGATTGAGTGTCGAGCGGATTGGCCTGCACGATGACCTCGAACATCTCGATGGTCTGGAGCAATTGATCCTGCTCCTCTGGCGGCAGGGGCGGTGGTTGATTCATGGGCGCGATACCAAATGCTCTAGCGAAAACCGTGCCCACCCCCGCCAGACTCCCGAAGTTGAGAGTCCCGGCGTGACGAATCCACTTACGCGGGCCGACGCGCAGCGTCGCCGTCGCGTAGCGGCGAGGGTCGGCGAATCGTGAACGGTGAATGTTGAATGGTCGCCGATCTGTTCACGCCCGACGCCGCGGGGTGCGGTTTAAGTTGGCTGCGGCATTCGTTTCCCGGCAGAGTCCCGTGAATCGGTCAGTTCCTCCTTTGCTCCCTCGTGAAATCCCTGCTCCCCGCCTTCATCCCCGCTCTTTTCGCCGCGTGCGCTTTCGCCGACGCCGCCCCGCCGCCGCTGCCGGAATGGATCTGGCACGATCATCAAGCCGGCGAGGTCGCGCCGCGGTCGGGGCAGGCGGAGGTGGTGTTCATGCGCGCGACCTTCACGCTGCCGGGCGCGCCGCAGCACGCGGAGCTGAAGGTGTGCGGCGATGATGAGGCGACCGTCTTTCTCAATGGCAAACAGATCGTCGTGGCGAAGCAGAAGCCCGCCGACTGGAAGCAGGCGAACTATGCGGCGACGGCGGTGCCGGTCGCCGAGGCGCTGCAGGCGGGCGCTAATACGCTCGCGGTCCGCGGCAGCAACACGCGCGGACCGGGCGGGATCATCGTGCGGATCGAGATCGGGCTCAGCTACGAGAAGACGCAGTGGGTGATCTCCGACGCGGGCTGGCTGACTTCGCTGCGCGGCGATACGGGATGGGAGCTGCCCGGCGCGGCCACGACGGGCTGGCGTCCCGCGCGCAGCATCGGCAAGGAGGGCGATAATCCGTGGTTCGAGGTGATGAATCCGCCGGGGATCGCCGCGGAGCTGACGCTGCCGCCGGGGTTCAAGTCGGAGATCATCCGGCGCGCGCAGCCGGGCGAAGGCAGTTGGGTAGCCATGGCCGTGGACGACAAGGGCCGGCTCATCGTGTCGCCGCAGAAGCTCGTGTCGCCCGAGTGGGGCGGCATGTGGCGCTTCACGCTGGGCGCGGACGGACACATCGCGAAGGAGGAGAAGATCGCGGTGCCCGTCGGTGCGGCTCAAGGGATGACCTTCGCGCACGGCGCGCTCTACGTGAACGGCTATGCCGGCACGACTGCCGAGGACAAACACGCGCTCTACCGCGTGCGCGACTCGAATGGCGACGACGTGCCCGACGCCGTCGAAGCGCTCAAGCCGCTCTACAACTCGAGCGGCATCCTCAGTTCCCACGGACCGCACGGCGTCGAGCCCGGGCCGGACGGCTGGCTCTATCACATCAGCGGCGACTACTCGCGGCCGGTGCCGGGCACGGCGGCGGATTCGCCGCACCGGAACTACGCGGAGGATCTGCTGCTGCCGCGGCAGTGGGACGCGAGCGGGCACGCGCTCGGCAAGGTCGCGCCGATGGGCACCGTGCAGCGGTTCGATCGCGAGGGGAAGACGTGGCAGCTCTTCGCGGGCGGGCTGCGCAATCCCTATGGCATGGCCTTCAATCCGGACGGCGAGGCGTTCACCTACGACGCCGACATGGAATACGACGCCGGCTCGCCGTGGTATCGCCCCACGCGTGTCTATCATCTCGTGAGTGGCGGCGAATACGGGCACCGCGAGGGCACGGGCAAGTGGCCTTACTATTACCCGGACAGCCTGCCGCCCGCCGCGGACATCGGCATCGGCTCGCCGGTCGGGCTGAAGTTCGGCACGGGCAGCGCGTTCCCGCCGAAGTATCAGCGCGCGCTGTTCATGGGCGATTGGGCGTGGGGGAAGATCTTCGCGGTTCATTTCAAGCCCGAGGGCGCGAGCTACACGGCGAAGTTCGAGACGTTCGCCATTGGTCATCCGCTCAATGTCGTGGACCTGGTCTTCGGCGCGGATGGAGCGATGTATTTCATCACCGGCGGCAATGACACCGGCTCCGCGCTGTATCGGATCAGCTACACCGGGCCGAAGATCGATGAGCCGGCGCCAGTCGATGAAGCCGCGGCGAAGGCTCGCGCATTGCGGCGGCAGCTCGAAGCCTTCCATGGGAAGCGCGACGCGAAGGCGATCGACTTCGCGTGGCCGCTGCTCGCGAGCGAGGATCGCTTTCTGCGCTACGCCGCGCGCGTCGCGATCGAGTGGCAGGACCCCCAGCTCTGGCACCCGCGCGCTTTCGCGGAGACGGACACCCAGTCCGCGCTCTCCGCGCTCCTCGCCGCCGCCCGCACGAGCACGGCGACAGAAAAACCAGCGCTGCTCGCCGCGCTGCTGCGGCTGAATTGGGACAGCCTCGACGAGGCCCGGAAGCTCGAGCTTCTCCGCATCTACGGCGTCGCTTTCGCCCGCCTCGGCGGACCCGGACTCGAGACTCGGCGCGAACTCGTGAAGCTTTTCACCCCGCGCTATCCCGCGGCGGGCGACGCGCTCAATCGCGAGCTGTGCATGCTGCTCGTCTTCCTCGAGGACGCCACGGTCGTGCCGAAGACGATGGCGCTGCTCGCCGCCGGGCCATCGCAGGAGCAGCAGGTTCACTATATCTATTACATCCGCGCGATGCCCGCCGGTTGGACGCCCGCGCTGCGGCGCGCCTACTTCGAGTGGTTCGGCATGGCCGCGGGGAAGTTCCGCGGCGGCGTGAGCTTCACGAAGTTCCTCGCGAACTTCAAACGCGACGCGATCGCCGCGCTCCCCGAAGCGGAGAAACAGAAACTCGGCGGGCTGCTCGACGAACCCGTCGGGCCGCCGCGCGTGGTGAAGCCGCGGGCCTTCGTGAAGGAATGGAAGCTCGAGGAACTCCTGCCGGCGATCGAGAAACCGCTCAGCGGCCGCGACCACGCGAAGGGCAAGGCCGCGTTCGACGATACGTTGTGCGTGCTCTGCCACCGACTCGGCTACGACGGCGGCACCGTCGGCCCGGACCTCACCGCGGTGGGCAGCCGATTCAGCCGGCGCGATATCCTCGAGTCGATCGTGGCTCCGTCGAAGGTCGTGATGGAGCAATACCAGACGACGACGATCTTCAAGAAAGCCGGCAGCGGAGTGACCGGCCGCATCGTGGATGAAGACGATGCGCGAGTTGTGTTGATCGCCGATCCATTCACGGGCGAACGCACCGAGGTGCCCGTGCGCGAGATCGCGCGCCGCGAGCACTCGCCGAATTCGCCGATGCCGGCGGGACTCATCAATACGCTAAGCAAGGAAGACATCCTCGACCTCGTCGCGTATCTCGAGGCTGGCGGCATGGCGACACACGCGAACTACCAAAAGCAATCACCCGACAAGAAATGATCACCGCACGCTGGCTCATCAGCTTTCTCATCCTCGCCTTTGCAAACGTCGCGACCGCGGAGTTTCGCGGCGCGTGGGTCGCGTCGGTGCATAATCTCGACTGGCCATCGCGGCCGGGGCTCTCCGCGGGGGCGCAGCAGGCGGAACTGCGCGGCATCCTCGATCGCGCGGCGTCGCTCAAGCTCAACGCGATCCTGCTCCAGGTGCGGCCGTCGTGCGATGCTCTCTACGAGTCCTCGCGCGAGCCGTGGTCGGCCTTCCTCACCGGCAAGCAGGGTGCCTCGCCGGGCTACGATCCCCTCGCCTTTGCGATCGCCGAGGCGCATCGGCGCGGCATCGAGTTGCACGCGTGGTTTAATCCTTTCCGCGCGGCGGTGAACTCCGGTGCGAGCTTCGCGTCCAGCCACGTCTCGCGCACGCACCCCGAGTGGGTGCGCCGCCACGGCAGCCAGCTCTGGCTCGATCCCGGCGAACCCGCCGCGCGCGAGCACGTGCTCGGCGTCATGCTCGATGTCGTGCGCCGTTACGATATCGATGGGCTGCACATCGACGATTACTTCTACCCCTACCCGGCGAAGGGAGCGCCCGCGTCCTTCGCCGATGAGGCGTCGTGGAAGCGGATCGGCGCCAAGAGCGGGCTGAGCCGCGCCGATTGGCGGCGCGACAATATCAACCGCTTCGTCGAGGCGATGTATCGCGGTGTGAAGAAAACGAAGTCGTCGGTGAAGGTCGGGATCAGCCCCTTCGGGATCTGGCGGCCCGGCGTGCCCGAGACGACGCAGGCATTTCTCGACGCCTACTCGCATCTCTTCGCCGACTCGCGACTGTGGCTGCGCGAGGGCTGGTGCGATTACTTCACCCCGCAGCTCTACTGGAGCATCGATCCGCCCGCGCAGAGCTTCCCCGTGCTGCTCAAGTGGTGGCGCGAGCAGGCGCCCGCGCGCGTCGCGGTGTGGCCGGGCATCGCGACCGATCGCATCGGCAAGGCGCGGCCCGCGCGCGAGATCCTGCGCCAGATCGATCTCACCCGGCAGGGCACATCGAACCCCGGCCACATCCACTGGAACATGAAGGCGCTGATGACCAATCGCGGCGGGATCGTCGAGGCGCTCAAGGGCGGGGCTTACGGCGGGAAGAAGTAGCGGCTTCGCGAAAAGCGGGCGCGCACGGAATTGACCACCGTGAGCAATTTCACCCAGCCGCGGACTCGACCGACACGCGGCTGAAGCGATGCGTGGCGCGAGTCGCGACCGCTGCCAGCGAGTGGAACGCGCGAGGGCGGTGGCTCTGGAAGGTTGATTCCATGCGGGTGCCGCGTCTGCATGAGCGCGGCTCATCCGTTTTATGAAAACATTGAGCCGTTTGCATCGTCGCCACTGAGCGGACTGGCACACCGGCGGCTAATGGGGCGCGCGAACCAAAACACCACCTCGCCCAATTGAACTACTCCGCGCTCAAACACTCCGGTCACTGGCCCACGCTGCTTACCGCGTTTCTCTACTTCGATTTCAGCTTCATGGTCTGGACCGTCCTCGGTCCGCTCGGGGCGCAGATCGGCGAGTCGCTGCACCTCACCGCGGAGCAAAAGGGCCTCATGGTCGCGGTGCCGATCCTCTCCGGCGCCTTCCTGCGGATTCTGCTCGGGCTTCTCGCTGACCGCATCGGCACGAAAAACACCGGCCTCATCGCGCAGGTCATCGTGATCGTCGGACTGCTCGGCGCGTGGAAGTTCGGGCTGCCGACCTTCGGGGCGACGATCCTCTTCGGCGCGATCCTCGGCTTCGCCGGCGCGAGCTTCGCCGTGGCGCTGCCGCAGGCCGGGCGCTGGTATCCGCCGCACATGCAGGGGCTGGTGATGGGGCTGGCCGGCGCGGGCAATGTGGGCGTGGTGCTCGACTCGCTCATCGCGCCGCGGCTCGCCGCCGCCTACGGCTGGCAGAGCGTCTTCGGCCTCGCGCTCATCCCTGCGGTGCTCGTGTTCTTCGTGTATCTGATCGTGTCGAAGGAAGCGCCGGTCGAGGTGAAGAAGAAGAAGCTCTCGGACTACTGGACGCTGCTCAAGGACAAGGACGCGCACTGGTTCTGTTTCTATTACACGGTGAGCTTCGGCGGCTTCGTCGGGCTGGCGTCGAGCTTCGTGCTCTACTTCAAGAGCGAATACGGCGTGACCGCCGTGCAGGCCGGCAACTTCGCCGCGCTCTGCACCTTCCTCGGTGCGATGCTGCGCCCCGTCGGCGGCGCCCTGGCGGATCGGTTCGGCGGCATCCGCTCGCTCTTCGGCTTCTACGCGCTCTCCGCGGCGATGCTCATCGCCGGCGCGTTCTTCAAGAACTTCTCGGTGAACCTCATCGTCTTCGCCATCGCCAGCGGCGCGCTCGGCATGGCCAATGGCGCGGTCTTCCAGCTCCTGCCGCAGCGCTTCGGCAAGGACATCGGCGTGATGACCGGCCTCGTCGGCGCGGGTGGCGGCGTGGGCGGCTTCTTCCTCGCCAGCTCGCTTGGCTTCGCCAAGGGAATCACCGGTTCCTTCAGCGCAGGCTTCCTCATCTTCGCCGGCCTCTGCGTGCTCGCCATCGCCGGCCTCACACTCGTGAAGACGCGCTGGCGCACCACCTGGGGCGCGCTCGCGCAGGCTCGCATCTGATCCATGTCCGCGCCCGTCTCGATGAAAATCTCCGCCACCACGCACGTGCTCCCGCGCATCGCCGGGAGCGAAGGTGCGGACGTGTGCGCGGCGCGGATCGAGGGCGAGACAGTCATCGCCGTGCTCGCCGACGGCGCGGGCGCGGCGCGTGGCGGAGCCGAGGCGGCGCGCCGCATCGTGGACTCGATCGCGGCGAACTTCTCCGCCCGGCCGCGCGAGTGGAGTGCGGCGCGCGCGCTCGATGAGTTCGCGCGCCTGATCAACCGCACGCTCCACCAGGAATCCCTCGTCCGATTCGACGCGCCCGAGCTGGTCTCCACGCTCGCGTGCGTGGCGATCGAAGGCGACCGCCTCACCGGCATCAACGTCGGCGACAGCCGCGCCTATCTGTTGCGCGGCGGCGTGCTCGAGCAGCTCTCGGAGGATCACATCGACCCGCACCAGAGCCACGTCCTTTCCCGCGCGCTCGGCCTCGCGCCGGAGATCGAGCCGCACTGCTTCGAGCGCACGCTGCACGACGGCGACCTCGTGCTGCTCTGCTCGGACGGCATCACCAATCTCCTCGCGTCCGACACGCTCGGCGCCGAGCTCGTGCACCGCGTGAGCGCCCGCACGCTCGTCCAGTCCGCGCGCCATCACGCCGGCGACGCGGAGATCGACGACCTAAGTGCGGTCGTGCTCGACGTGGCGCGAGTCGGTAGGATGCGCGCCGTGAGTCAACTCCCGCTGCTCATTCCCGACTCCCTCGCCAAGGGCGAGATCATCGACGGCTACGAGCTGCTGCGTCCGTTCACCGGCACGGATCGCGTCTGGCTCGCGGCGAAGGATGGCCGGCGATGGACGCTCAAGTTCGCGCCGATCGAGGCGCGCGACGACGAGGCGTTTCTTGAGCGGTTCGTGCGCGAGGCGTGGAATGCCGGCCGCATCGAGGGCGCGCCGTTCGTCGAGTCGTTCACGCCGGAGCACGCGACCGCGCGCTACTATGTGCAGGAATTTGTCGAGGCACCGAGCCTCAAGCTGCTGCTCGCCTCGCGCGCGCTCGGTGTCGATGAAGCCGTGCGGCTCGGCAGCTTCCTCGTCGATGCCGGTGCGCGTCTGCTGCGACTCGAACTCGTCCACGGCGACTTGAAGCCCGAGAACATCCTCGCCGTCGCCGACTACGACCGCATCGCATTCAAACTCGTCGATCTCGGCAGCAGCGCGGAGATTTTCAGCGTCACCTCGCGCGCGGGCACTGCGAGCTACCTCGCGCCCGAGCGTTTCCACGGCGCGCCGATCAGCGAGCGCACGGAGATCTTCGCCATCGGCGTCACGCTCTACGAAGCGCTGACGCGGAAGTTTCCGTTCGGCGAGATCGAGCGATTCCAGACGCCCGTCTTCCACGCCGCGAAGCCGCCGAGCGCGCTGAACGCGAACATTCCCGCGTGGCTCGATCACGTGATCCTGCGCGCGATCTCTCTCGATCCCGCGCGCCGCTACCAGCACTACAGCGAGCTGGCCTTCGACCTCGCGAACCCCGCGCGCGTCGAGCCGTTCTATCAGCCCGGCGTGCCGCTGCTCGTTCGCGATCCCCTCGCCTTCTACCGCGCCGGCTTCTGGCTGCTGCTCGCCGCGACGCTCTACCTGCTCTTCCGACTGATCACGCCCTAGATGACCGCCATCCCGTTCATTCCCGAAAACGCGCCCTTCACCGCCGAGCAACGCCAGTGGCTCAACGGCTACCTCGCCGGCCTGCTCACGAACGCCGCATCCGCGCCCGAGCCCGCCGCACCGAAGCGCCCGCTGCTCGTGCTTTACGGTTCGCAGACCGGCACGTCCGAGGCGCTCGCGAAGAAGACCGCGAAGGTCGCTGACGCGAAAGGCTTCGCGCCGCGCCTCGTGTGCATGGAGAAATTCGAGAGCGTCGATCTCGCGAAAGAGGAGCACGTGCTCGTGATCACCAGCACATACGGCGACGGCGAGCCGCCGGACAACGCGATCGGCTTCTGGGCGTGGCTGAGCAGCGACTCCGCGCCGCGCCTCGAGCAGACGCGCTTCTCCGTGCTCGCACTCGGCGACACGAACTACGCGCAGTTCTGCGAGTTCGGAAAAAGGTGCGACGCCCGCCTTGAGCAACTCGGCGCGCAGCGTCTGCACGCGCGCACCGACTGCGACGTGGACTATGATGCGCCGGCGGCTGCGTGGACCGAGAGCGTGTTCGCGGCGATGGGAGGCATCAGTCCCATGGGACCCATGGCTCCCACCACCGAAGCCCACTCCCGAAAGAACCCCTTCTCCGCCCGCCTCACCGCGAACCGCAAACTCACTCGCGACGGCTCAGGCAAGGAGGTGCGCCATTTCGAGATCGACCTCTTCGGCTCGGATCTCAGCTACGAAGTCGGCGACGCGCTCGGCGTGCTGCCGACCAACTGCCCCGCGCTCGTTGCCGACGTGCTCGCCGCGCTCGGCTGCGATGGCGAGGAGGCCGTGGGCGACGTGCCGCTGCGGCTCGCACTCGCGCAAACCTACGACATCTCCCGCCCGTCCAGCGACCTGCTCTCAGCCATCGCCGCGCGCGACCCCTCCGGCGAACTCGCCCCGCTGCTCGACCCCGCGCGCCGCGACGATCTCAAGAAATTCCTGTGGGGTCGGGAAGTCATCGACCTTATCGCCGGACTCGCGCAGCCGTTTGCGCCGGCCGAGTTCGTGGCGCTGCTGAAGAAACTCCAGCCGCGACTTTACTCCATCTCCTCCAGCCCGAACGCGCATCCCGGCGAAGTCCACCTCACCGTCGGCGCCGTGCGCTACGAAAGTCACGGTCGCGCGCGCGGTGGCGTGTGCTCGACGTTTCTCTCCGATCGTGTCGGCACAGACACGCCCGTGCCCGTTTTCGTGCAGCCTTCGCACGGCTTCAAGCTGCCCACCGACGCCGCGCGCGACATCATCATGGTCGGTCCCGGCACAGGCATCGCACCCTTCCGCGCCTTCCTCGAAGAGCGCGAGTTGGGCAACGCGGCCGGGCGGAACTGGCTTTTCTTCGGCGACCAGCGCCGCGCGACCGACTTCCTCTACGAGGAGCAGCTCACCGCATGGCGGGAGAGCGGGCATCTCGCGCGACTCGACCTCGCCTTCTCACGCGACCAGGCGGAGAAATTCTACGTCCAGCACCGGATGATCGAATCCGCCGCCGAGCTGTGGTCGTGGCTGGAAGGCGGCGCGCACTTCTACGTCTGTGGCGACGCGAGTCGAATGGCGAAGGACGTGGACGCCGCGCTGCACCGCGCCTGCGAAATCGCCGGCGGCTTGAGCGCCGAAGCCGCGACTGAATACGTGGCCCGGCTCAAGACCGACAAGCGCTACCAGCGCGACGTGTATTAGTCGCCTGCCCGCCAAAGAGCATTGCGGCGACGGGGTTGTCGGGGCGGCGGCGAGGCGTTATCGCTGCGCCCGCTCCCGATGTCCCGCTTCCTCCTTTCCCTCACGACCGCACTCATCGCCTCCGCGCCGGCTTTCGCCGGGAAGGCGAACGTGGACCTGGATGCGCCGGCGCATCGCTACCACGAGCGCGAGCTGAAGGATCGATTCACTCTGCTCAAGCCCGACCTCGAGGCCGGTAAACTCGGGCTCGATGAGAGCAGCGAGAAGGCCTTCCTGCTCTCGATGCTCGCGAAGCTCAATGTGCCCGTCTCGTCGCAGATGCTCGTCTTTTCCACGACGAGCCTGCAGCTCCGCTTCATCCGGCAGGACAATCCGCGCGCGCTCTTCTTCACCGACGATCTCTACGTCGGCTACATCCCGGGTGGGCGCTTCGAGATCGTGTCGATCGACCCCGAGCTGGGCGCGGTCTTTTACATCTTCGACATGCCGCGTCCCGGCCAGCCGGTGCGCGCGGAGCGGTCCGAGCGGTGCATGAATTGTCACGCCGATGACGACACCGGCGGCGTTCCGGGGCTGGTGGTGAAGTCGGTGGTGCCGGGCGTGACGGGCGGCAGTCTCGATGCGCTGCGCGTCGGCCCGCCGGGGCACGATGCGCCATTCGAGAAGCGCTTCGGCGGCTGGTATGTGACCGGCGACAACGGGCTGGCCTCCGCGTGGGGCAATGCGTTCGGCCGCTGGACGGGCGACGCCTTCGTCCCGGTGAAGATCGATCCGGCGACGCGCTTCGACGCGAACCGGTATCCGCTGCCGACGAGCGACGTGCTGCCGCAGCTCCTGCACGAGCATCAGGCGGGCTTCGTGAATCGCGTCGTGCGCGCCGGCTACGCCGCGCGCGAGGCGCTGCACGCGAGCGGTGGCCGGCTCACGCCCGCGCAATCCGCCGAACTCGACGAGCAGGCGCGGATCGTGACGCGCTACCTGCTTTTCGCCGACGAAGCACCGCTGCCGGCGGGCGGCGTGGCCGGGGACGCGGCGTTCAAGGCGGACTTCCTGCGCACGCGGCTCGCCGGACCCGGCGGCGCGTCGCTGAGGGACTTCGACTTGAAGACGCGGATGTTTCGCCACCGGTGCAGCTACATGATCCACAGCGCCCCCTTCCATGGCCTGCCGCCGGAGATGAAGCAGCGTATCTTTCGCCAGCTCAGCGCCGCGCTGAACTGGACGAAGCCGGTCGCCGAATACGCCTACCTCCCGACGACCGAGAAGCAGGCGATCGTGGGCATCCTGCGAAAGACGCTGCCGGGGTTGCCGCCGGGCTGGTAACCAACGCGGCGCGGAAATAAAACGGGCGCTCCCCGCTTTCGCAGAGAGCGCCCGGAATTAACTACGAAGCGCGAGAGTTATTTCTCGGTGGCTTCACCGGCTTGCAGCCAGCCGGAGATGCCCGCGGAGAGATGCTTCACGTTCGTGTAGCCGAGTTCCTTGGCCGCCTTGGCCGCCGCGGAATACGCGCCGCAGGTCGGGCCGCCGCAGTAGGCGACGACGAGCGAGGACTTGTCGGACGGGAGCAGCGAGGCGATTTCGGCTTTCTTCGCACGGAAATCGATCGCGCCGGGGATGTGACCCTTGGCGTAACCGGCCGAGCCGTTCACGTCGAGGACGGTGACTTTCTTGTCAGCGATCGCCTTCTTGAGCTCGGAAACGCTGATGTCCGGATATTCTCCGGCGAACGCGGTGCCTGCGAGGACGAGGGCTGAGACGAGGGTGAGCAGTGTTTTCATGTGTTTTGTGGTTCTGTTTTGTTTGCTGTTGTGACGCCCCGGTTTCGGGGAGTGAGCCTGAGACGGGATCGTCTCAGGCGTATTCACCCGCACCGGCGCATTATCTTTGAGGATCGTGAGGTTAGCGCCCCGCCTTTCCGCGGCAATCATTTGCCCACCCACCCAAACGCGCAGCCCTCACCGCGGCGCTGCGGCGACCAGCGCCGCGCGCATCACTTCGAGCGGCGCAGGCCGGTCGAACCAGTGCTCGAAAGAAATCGCGCCCTGGTGCAGCAGCATCGGCAGCCCGTTTTCCGCGCGCGCACCGACGGCATCCGCGGCGAGCATTAGCGGCGTGCGCGAGGCGGTGTAGATGGTGTCGAAGACGAGATGCTGCGGGCGCAGCCGGTCGGGCGGAACGACCGACGCGTCGCCGGGCTTCATGCCGAGCGCGGTGCAGTTGACCAGCAGATCGACTTCGCCCGGGTGGATGTTGTCGAGGCCCGTGGCGGTCAGCGGGCACTCCGGGTAGAAGCTGAGCACCGCCGCCATGAGCGAGTTGAGTTTCTCGACGGTGCGGTTGTGGAGAAATATCCGCGGACAGCCCACGCCCGCGCACTGCATGGCCACCGCACGCCCCGCCCCGCCGGCCGCACCCAGCACCGCCACGCGCAGGTCGCGGAGGGCGACGCCGAAGGATTCCTGCACCGCGCGCGCGAAGCCTTCGCCATCGGTGCTGAACCCGGCGAGCTGGCCGTCGCGACGCACGAGGACGGTGTTCACGCCGCCGGCGAGCTGCGCGGTCACATCGAGCATCTGCACACCGCGATACACTGCGGTCTTGTGAGGGATGGTGCAGTTGATGCCGATGAAGGATTGCGGAGCGAGCAGGCCGAGCGCCTCGTGGACTTCCTCCGGCCGCAGGTGCAGCCGCGTGTAGCGCACATCGATGCCGAGCCCCATGAGCGCGGCGTTGTGCATCTGTGGCGACACGGAATGCGCGACGGGATCGCCGATGACCGCAAGCCGCAGCGGTGGCTGCACGCCGGTCGTTGCCTCGGGCCAGCGACGCAGGTCGTCGAGGGTGTAGACCTCGCGAGGCTCACTCACGGCGCGAAAGTCGATTGCGCCCGCGCCATCCGCGACAGCACGCGCTCGCGGCCGAGCACTTCGAGCATGTGATAGAGGCTCGGACCGACGGTCTTCCCGCTCACCGCGGTGCGCGCCGGATGCACAAACTCCGCCGCCTTCACCGCGTGCGTGGTGGCGAGTTCCTTGAGCTTCGCCTCGAGCGCGGCGGCGTCCCACGCAGCGATCTCGCGATACGCGTCGGCGAGTTGCGCGAGTCGGTCGAGCGCGCCGGGCTTGCGCAGCTTTTCCTCCGCATCGGGGAGAAACGGATAGTCCTCGGTGAAAAAGAAACCGATCCACTCCGGCAGCTCGGTGAGGAACTTCGCCTTCTCCTTCACCAGCGCGAGCACCGGCGTGAGCGCTGCGTCATCCGCCGTGATGCCCGCCTTCGCGATCCACGGCCGCGCGAGCGCGACGTAACGCTCCATCGGCATGTGCATGAGATATTGCGCGTTGAGCCAGTTGCACTTTTCGAGGTCGAAGTGCGCGCCCTTGCGGTTCACGCCCGCGAAGTCGAAACGCGCGGTCAGCTCCTCGATGCTCAGCTTCTCGCTGTCGTCCTTCGGGCTCCAGCCGAGCAGCGCGATGTAGTTGACGACCGCCTCCGGCGCGTAGCCGCCGTCGATGTAGCTGCCGACCGCCGCGCCCTGGTCGCGCTTGCTCATCTTGCTGCCGTCCTTGTTGAGGATCAGCGGAATGTGCGCGTAGGCCGGCGGTGGCGCGCCGAGCGCCGCAAACAGCTCGATGTGCTTCGGGGTATTCGAGAGGTGATCTTCTCCGCGCACCACGTGCGTGATCGCCATCTCGATGTCATCGACCACGTTCACGAAGTGGAAGATCCAGCCGCCGTCCGCGCGCCGGATCGTCATGTCGGCCTCGGGCGAACCGTCGCGGCTTTGCGACTTGCTGCGGTCGATCTCCATGTGCCCGCAGACGAGATCGTCGAATGTCAGCGGCAGGCGTGGCAGCCGAAAACGCAACGCACCCGCGTCGTCGGTATAAGCCTTCCCGGTATCGATGAGCTTCTGCGCGTGGCGCTCGTAGATCGCGCCGCGCTGGCTCTGGTAATACGGCCCGCAATCGCCGCCCACCTCGGGTCCCTCGTCCCAATCGAGCCCGAGCCAGCGCATCCCGTCGAAGATCGCCTGCATCGCCTGCTCCGTATTGCGCGCGGCGTCGGTGTCCTCGATCCGCAGGACGAAAGTGCCGCCGTGCCTGCGGGCGTAGAGCCAGTTGAACAGCGCCGTGCGCGCCCCCCCGACATGCAGGTAACCGGTGGGCGATGGGGCGAAGCGGACGCGAATCTTTGAACTCATGGAACTCGCGAACCTGAAGCAGCGCGCGCCGCTTCGTCCAGACGTTTGCTTTCCAAATGCCGCGACCTCGCCGACGCTCGCCGTCCCGATGAGCGCAGAATCCACGCACCTCAAGGACACACAAAGCGAACCCGACTTCCGACAGATCGCCATCGATCGCGTCGGCGTGAAGGGCCTGCGCTATCCGCTGCGCATCCGCGACAAGGCGCGCGAATCGCAGCACACCATCGCCACCTGTGCGCTCACCGTCGATCTGCCGCATCACCACAAGGGCACGCACATGAGCCGCTTCGTCGAGGTGCTCAACGAGTTCGGCCCCGAGCTGCATGTGGACAACATCCGCACGCTGCTTGCCGACCTGCGCACGCGCCTCGACTCCGAGAGCGCCCACGTCGATTTCGATTTCCCCTTCTTCCTCGAGAAGCCCGCGCCCGTCACCGGCGCAGTGGGGCTCATGGACTACACGGTTCGCTTCGCCGCCACCATCGAGCGCGGCACGATCGACTTCGTCGTCACCGTCATCGTCCCGGTCACGACCGTGTGTCCGTGCTCGAAGGCCATCTCCGCGCGCGGCGCGCACAATCAGCGCGGCCAGGTCACATTCGCCATCCGCTTCGCGAAGCCGATCTGGATCGAGGACCTCGTGCGACTCGTCGAGGACAGCGCGAGCTGCGAGCTCTACAGCCTGCTCAAGCGCCCCGACGAAAAAGCCGTCACCGAGCAGGCCTACGACAACCCGGTCTTCGTCGAGGACCTCGTGCGCAACATCGCCGAGCGCGCCGACGCGCACGCGGACATCACATGGTATTGCGTCGAGGCGGAGAACTTCGAGTCGATCCACAATCACAACGCGTATGCGCGGATCGAGCGACGGAAGACGAGTGAGCAGTGAGCAGTGTCGCGCGGCGTCGCGTTTGCTTGGACTGAGCACTGCCCACTGATTACTGATCACTAGTCCCATGCACCGCCTCGCCGCCTTCATCATCGTCATCTTCTGGTTCGTGATGACGCTGCTGCTGGTGCGCAACGAGATCGCCCCCGATGCGTCGCGGCTGCGCGAGGTGCCGATCGCCCACGTGCTCAAGCTGCTCTATCTCCACGAGCAGGCGAGCGCGCTGGGCATCTACAACGGCCCGAACTCCATCGGCAACGTGCGGCTTCATCCACACTTCGACAAACACCGAAAAACGCGCGTGCTCGACATCTCCGGCGATTTTCACCTCGCACTAAGCCCGGAGCAGAAGACGCGCTTCGGCTGGCTCGGCCTGCTCGACCTGAGTCCAGCCGGTGAGATCCAGCGCTCGCGGTGGAGCGTCACCATTCTCGATCCGACCTACTTGCGCGCCGACATCGACACGCCCGAGGGTGGCAAGGTCGCGCATTTCACCCTGCGCACGCGGGAGCGCGTGATTCACGAAGGCGATCTGCCGATGAACGAAGCGGGCCTGACCGGCCTCGCGAAGCAACTCCCGCTCGGATCGGGCCTCGATGCGCTCATCGCGCAAGGCCGGCAGCAGGCGCCAGCCACGATCCGCGCGCGGCAATCCTCGCTGCGGTGGCGTGGCGAACGCACGGAGACTTACCTCATCTCGGTCGAGCAAAACGGACAGACGCTCATCGAGGCCCACTTCAGCCAGCTCGGCCAGGCGCTCTACGCCACGACCCTCCTCGGCTACACGCTGCGATCGATCGATCTGGCGCCATGATCCACGCGCAGGCGCTCGCGAAACATTTCGGCACTCTCCGCGCCGTCGATGGACTCGATCTCCACATTCCGCAGGGAGAATTCTTCGCCTTCCTCGGCCCGAACGCGGCCGGCAAGACGACGACCATCAAGATGATCTGCGGACTGCTCAAGCCCACCAGCGGCACCGTGCACGTCGGCGGCTTCGACGTGCAGCGCGAGCCGGAGAAGGCCAAGGCGCAGCTCGCCTACGTGCCCGACTTTCCATTCATCTACGACAAGCTCACCTCGCACGAGTTCATGCGTTTCGTCGGCGATGTCTTCCGCATGGGTCGCAAGCTCGTCGAGCAGCGCACCGATGAGTTGTTCGAGCTTTTTCATCTCACCGACTACTACGGCGAGCTGTCGGAAAACCTCTCGCACGGCACGCGCCAGCGGCTCGTGATCGCGAGCGCACTGCTGCATGACCCGAAGATCCTCGTCATCGACGAACCGATGGTCGGCCTCGATCCGCGGCACGCGCGCATCGTCAAGCAGGTGCTCCGGGAGCGCGCGAACAAAGGCATGACGGTTTTCTTCTCCACTCACCAGCTCGCCGTCGCCGAGGAGATCGCCGACCGCATCGGCATCATCAACCACGGCAAGCTCATCGCGCTCGGCACCGTCGCCGAGCTGCGCACGCAAGCGGACGAGCAAGGCGGACTGGAGAAAATCTTCCTCTCCCTCGTCGATGCCGAGGAAGCGCAGCACGAGCGCACCCCTGCCTGAACTTCGACGTTCGACGTTGGAAGTTCGACGTTCGACGTTCATCCTCCCCGCCAAATGGACCTCCTCACCCTCGATCTTCCCGGCATCCACAAAGTCGCCAGCGGCAAGGTGCGCGAAATCTTCGACCTCGGCGAACACCTGCTCTTCGTCGCGACCGACCGCATCAGTGCCTTCGACTGCATCCTGCCCGACGCCATCCCGCACAAAGGCGAAGTGCTCACGCAGCTCTCCGCGTTCTGGTTTGGGAGGATGGGGTTCGTCGAGAACCACGTCGTCGCGACCGACTTCGCCGGCTTCCCCGCCGCGCTCAAGCCCTTCGAGCGCGAGTTGCGCGGGCGCTCGATGATCGTGCGGAAAGCGAAGCCGCTTCCGATCGAGTGCGTCGTGCGCGGCTACCTCATCGGCTCCGGCTGGAAGGACTACCAGGCCACCGGCGCCGTGTGCGGCATCCCGCTCCCCGCCGGATTGCAGCAAGCCTCGAAGCTCCCCCGCACCATCTTCACCCCCGCGACCAAAGCCGTGAGCGGCCACGACGAAAACATCCCGTGGGAGAAAGCCGTCGAACTCTGCGGCGAGAGCGTCGCCACGCAGGCGCGCGACCTCGCCACGCTCATTTACGAGCAAGGCTGCGCGCACGCCGCTCCGCGCGGCATCATCCTCGCGGATACGAAGTTCGAGTTCGGCGTGCTCGATGGCCGCGTCATCCTCATCGACGAGTGCATGACACCCGACAGCTCGCGCTTCTGGCCCGCCGTGGACTACCGTCCCGGCATCAGCCCGCCGAGCTTCGACAAGCAGTTCGTCCGCGACTACCTTGAGACGCTCGATTGGGACAAGACCCCGCCGGCCCCGCCGCTGCCGGAGGAAGTCATCCGCCGCACGAGCGAGAAATACATCGAGGCTTTCGAGAGACTGACCGGCGCCAAGCTCGCCACCGCGTAGTGCGCACCGAGATCGACGAATTCATCTGCTTCCTCGCGACCGAACGCGGGCTCTCCGCGAGCTACCAACTCTCGACGCGCATCTCGCTCGAAGCCTTTGCGACATGGCTGGAGCGGCGGAAAATCGGCGAGGCGGAAGTTGATCGCCGGCTCGCGGCGGGAGAGGAATTACCGCCTGTCGTGATCGCCGCGGGAGACGTCGCCATCGACCACATCTCCGACTACCTCGCGCACAAGAAACGCCTCGGGCTCGCGGCGGCGACGATCAAGCTCGTGATCGTCGCGATCAAAATCTTCTTCCGCTGGCTCGCGCAGCGCGAGCGCATCGCGCGCGATCCCGCCGACGTGCTCACCATGCCGAGGCTCACGCGCTATCTGCCGGAGACGCTGAATGAGCTGCAGGTCGATCGCCTGCTCGACGGCATCGCCACGAACGTCCCGCGCGGCCTTCGCGACCGCGCCATCGTCGAGCTGCTCTACGCGAGCGGGCTGCGCGTCTCCGAGTTGGTGAATGCGAAGCTGGAGTTCCTCGACTTCGACTCGCGCTTCATCCGCGTCACCGGCAAGGGCAGCAAGACCCGGCTCGTGCCCGTCGGCCGCCGCGCGTGCGACGCGATCAAGGCCTACATCGAGCGCGAGCGGCCCGGGATGGTGAAGAAGCGCACGGGCAGCGAAATCTTCCTCAGCGCGCGCGGCACAAAGCTCACGACGGTGCGCATCTGGCAGATCGTCAAGCAGTGCGCGAAGCGCGCCGGGCTCGACCTCAATGTGTATCCGCATCTTCTCCGCCACAGCTTCGCGACGCATCTGCTCAGCAATGGCGCGGATCTGCGCATCATCCAGGAGATGCTCGGGCACGCCGACATCTCGACGACGCAGATCTACACGCACGTCGATCAGCAGCGGCTCAAAGCGGTGCACCTTAAATTTCATCCGCGCGCGTGACGTCAGCGGCCGCTGCGCACCGCCCGCTCAGACGACCGCGTCGGGCGCGAGGCCGAGCTTGACCTTCAGCTTGGCGATCTCATCCCGCATCTGGTCGCGCCGGCTTTGCAGCACGGCGATGTGCTGCTTGGCGCGATCGACGCCCTGCTTGAAACCATCGACCTCTTCCTTGAGCCGGTCGCGATCGCCCTCGGTGTCGGCGAGTTGATCCAGCGAAGCTTCGAGCTGGCGCTCCATTTCGCGCATGCTCGCCTTCGCGGCTTCCTGGTCGATCTTCGCCTGCTTTACGGCTTCCGCGCCGGCGCGCACTTCGGAGGTCACGCGATCGAGGTTCAGCTTCAGCCGGTCACGCTCCGCCTCCACGAGTCGCGACTTCTCGCGGTCCGCCGAGAACTGGGTCTCGACCTTCGCGAGTCGTTCCGAGAGCGCAGCCTCGGCCGCCTTCGTCCGCTCGATCTGCGCCGCCAGGTCGCGAATCTCCACGTCGCGGGCCGCGAGCTTGCGCGTGAGCACTTCGCGTTCTTCGCTGCTGGCGCTGAGCGTCTGCCTGTTTTGCTCGATGTCCTTTTGCGCGGCTTCGAGTCGCTTCTGCAAATCGTCCGCGCGTCCACTCGCAGCGGCTACGTCCGTGCCGAGCTTGCCGACCTGCGTGCGCAGCGCGTTCTCTCTCGCGACAAAATCGGTCTGTGCCCGCTTTTCATTTTCCACGGAAGTGGCGAGGTCGTGGCGAAGGCCGCCCAACTCGCCGTTGCGGTGCGCGAGTTCGCTCTCAAGGCTCTCGACGCGCCGCAATGCCGAGGTCGCGCGCTCGGTCTGGGTGGCGAGCTCCTTGCGCGCGTTCGCGAGTTCGGAATCGAGAGTCTCAGCGTGCGAGTGTCCGTCGGCACTGCTCAGCCGCGCGGCGTTCAA
The DNA here is from genome assembly GCA_040081625.1 of Chthoniobacteraceae bacterium. Taxonomy (GTDB): domain Bacteria; phylum Verrucomicrobiota; class Verrucomicrobiia; order Chthoniobacterales; family Chthoniobacteraceae; genus VFJQ01. Next base: position 7,771 of record JBEBGD010000066.1, on the reverse strand, counting down.
CTCGCCCTGGAGACGCGAGTGCTCGTCGGTGAGCGCCTGTAGTGTCGCCGCCGCGCGCTCGAACTCCAGCTTGGCTTCCTTTTGCTCGGTGCGTGCGGCTGCCAGGCTTGCCTCGAGTCCGGAAAATCGTTCCTGGAGATCCTTCGCCGCGGCCTCGCGCTCGGCGATCGTCACCCGGGCCTGATCGCGTTCAGTCGTGATCGCCGTGAGCTTTTCGCGACCTTCGGCGACCTCGCGCTCGCGGGCGTGGAGATTATCGAGCAGGCTGTCCACGCGGGCTTGAAGTTCCTTCGCCTCCTCCTGCACCTCGGCGAGCTGGCTCGTGAGCTGTTCCTTTTCCGCGACGATCGTGGTCGCTTCCTTCGCGCTGCGGTCGAACTCGGCCTTCGCGGCGTCCACGGTCTGCGAAGCTTTCTTCAGCGTCTCGTCACGCCCGGTCAGCTCCATCCGCACGCTGTCGCGCTCGGTGCGGAGCGTCTGAGCCATCGCCTGCGCGCTCACGAGCTGCGACTGAGCGGCGCCGAGCTGCTCGCGCAGTTCCTTGAGTTCACTGCTCGCGTCCGATTGCGCCACCTTGCGCAGCGCCTCGACGCGCTCGCGCTCGGATGTGGCGAAGCTCTCGCCGATTTCCTTCAGCTTGCGCTGCGCGGTCTCGAGGTCGCGCTGCGACTTGTCGAGATCCTCCCGGAGGGTGCTCAATTGGTCGCCGGATGTCCCGGCGCGGCTCTTGTGCTTGTCGCGCTCGGCCGTGATCGCCGCGAGCTCGCTGATTGTCTTCGCGAGCTGAGCGCGCAATTCATCGCGCTCGTTGATCGCCTCGGTGAGCTTTCGCGGATCCGGCGCGGGCTTGGGCGCCGCGGTGGCCTTCTTCAACTCCTCCGCGGCCTTCTGTGCCTGTGCGCGCGACTCGTCGCGCTCGCGCTCCAGCACAGCGAGGCGCCCCTTGAGAACCTCGAAATCCTCGACACCTGCCGCACGCGTGCGGGCGGTCTGAAGGTCGGCGCCGAGCTTCGCGAGTTCCTTTCGCGCGCCGGCCAGTTCGCTGCGCACCTCGTTGAGTTCCGTCACATGCCGGCCCTCCTCGCTCTTGAGACGCGTGAGTTCCTGGCCCGTCTGTTCGCCACTCGTTCGCAGCCCTTCGCGCTCGTTGGCCACGGCCTCGAGATCCGCGCGCAGCTTGATGAGTTCGCTGCGCGAGTTCTCCGACTCCGCGCGCAGCTTTGCCGACTCGGCCAGCGCAGCCTCCAGCTCCTTCTGCCGCGCCTGGAGTTCGGCGACCGCCGCATTTCCGATGGCGCTCTCGCCACCACCCACTCGCCGGCGCGCGAGGAGACCGGGCGCTTCGCCGGCCTTGGCGGGGATCACCAGCGAGCTCTGGCAGTAGGGGCAATCGATGGCGACACCGGCGGCGGTTTGCTCGACGACAAGATGCTGGTCGCACTCGGGGCAGGAAAAGCGGATGTCGGACATGGGTCGGATGAAAAGGGCTGCCGCCAGTTATCGCCGCGAGTCGCGGCGGGGACGAGCGAATTCGCAACGCGGATCGAACTTTCTGTTGCGGGTGCCGCACCTCGCACCCAGCCTCCGCCGCGTGACCGACAAGACGCCTTATGCGTTTCCCCTGATGATCCCGGAAGGCGACTTCGCAGCCTATATTTTCGACTGCGATGGCACGCTCGCCGACACCATGCCTACTCATTACAAGGCATGGCTCAGCGCGCTCGGCGAGCACGCAGAGATCTTTCCCGAGGCGATGTTTTACGAGCTGGGCGGCACGCCCACCGCGCGCATCGTCGAGCTGCTCAATGAGCGCCATTCGCTCTCCCTCCCCATCGACGAGATCGTCGCGCACAAGGAACACCTCTTTCTCGAGATGAGCCACGGCATCGCGGCGATCGAGCCGGTCGTCACCATCGCGCGCAGCTTTGCCGGCGTGAAGCCGATGGCCGTCGCCTCCGGCGGACATCGCCGCATCGTCATGAGCACGCTGCGCGCGCTCGGCATCGCCGATCTGTTTCAGGCCATCGTCACCGCCGAGGACTACCGCCGAGGCAAGCCCGCACCCGATCCGTTTCTCGAAGCCGCGCTGCGCCTCGGCGTGTCGCCCGAGCGCTGCCTCGTCTTCGAGGACACGAGCACCGGCATCGCCGCCGCCGACGCCGCCGGGATGAAGTCGGTGCTTGTGCCGCCGCCCGTGCGTCATCCGTGAGCGCGCTGCTCGCCGCGCTCAAAACCCACTTCGGCTACGACTCCTTCCGGCCCCTGCAGGAGGAGATCATCACCGACTCACTCGCGGGTCGCGATGTCTTCGCGCTGCTGCCCACGGGCGCTGGGAAGTCGCTCTGCTACCAGCTCCCCGCGCTCGTGCGCGACGGGCTCACCGTCGTCGTCTCGCCGCTCATCGCGCTGATGAAGGATCAGGTCGATTCGCTCACCGCCAACGGCGTAGCCGCCACTTTTCTCAACTCGACACTCGGCGAGAAGGAATCGCGCTCGCGGCTCGCGGGGCTCTATAACGGAGAATACCGCCTCCTCTACGCGGCGCCGGAGCGGTTGATGATCGACTCGTTTCTCTCGCGGCTGCGCGAGTGGAACGTCGCGCTCGTCGCGATCGACGAGGCGCATTGCATCTCGGAATGGGGCCACGATTTCCGCCCGGAATATCGCCAGCTCTCGCGCCTGCGCGACGAATTGCCCGGCGTCCCGCTGATGGCGCTCACCGCCACCGCGACCGGGCGCGTGCGCGAAGACATCGTCCGCCAGCTCCGCCTCGAAGACGCCAGCAATTTCGTCGCCAGCTTCAACCGCCCGAACCTCCACTACCGCGTCACCCCAAAGCGCGACGCGTATCCGCAGCTCGTCGAATTCATCCGCCAGCGCCGGCGCGAGAGCGGCATCGTCTATTGCTTCAGCCGCAAGAACGCGGAGACCGTCGCCGAAAAACTGCGCGCCGACGGCGTGAGCGCGCGGCCTTACCACGCCGGCCTCACCGACACGCAGCGCTCGGAGAACCAGGAAGCCTTCCTCCGCGACGACGCGCACGTCATCTGCGCGACGATCGCCTTCGGCATGGGGATCAACAAACCCAACGTCCGCTTCGTCGTTCACTACGACCTGCCGAAAAACCTCGAGGGCTACTACCAGGAAACCGGCCGCGCCGGCCGCGACGGCCTGCCCAGCGATTGCCTGCTCTTCTTCACCTCCGGCGACGTGATGAAATACCAGCGCTTCATCGACGAGATGACCAGCGACGACGAGCGCCGCATCGCCCGCGCGCAGCTCCGGCAGATGGTCCACTTCGCCGAATGCCCCGGCTGCCGCCGCGCCGACCTGCTCGCATATTTCGGCGAAACCTATCCCGACCCGAACTGCGGCGCGTGCGACAACTGCCTCGCCCCGCGCGACACCTACGACGGCACCGTGCCCGCGCAGAAGCTCATCTCCACCATCCTCCGCGCCAAGCAGTCCTCGCGCGACGGCGACATGACCTTCGGGCTGAACCATCACATCGACGTGCTGCTCGGCCACACCACCGAGCGCACCGATCGCTGGGGCCACGCGCGCCTTTCGACCTTCGGCATCGGCGCGGACCTCCCGCACGGCGAATGGGCCGCCATCGCGCGCGAGCTCATCCGCCTCGGCTACCTCGTGCAGAGCACCGACAAGTTCGCCACCATCGACGTGACCGACGCCGGCCTCGATGCGTTGCGCGCGCGCGCGCCCATCACCCTCACCCGCGCCCTCGCCACGCCTGCCGTCGCGCGCAGGCCGCGCCGGAAGTCCGTCGCCGTCGCCACCGAATCCGCGTCCGACGAGCCACCCGACGACACGCTCTTCGAAAAGCTGCGCGAGCTCCGGCGCACCTTCGCCGACGAGCGCAGCGTGCCCGCCTACGTCATTTTTTCCGACGCTGCCCTGCGCCACATGGCAGTCCTTAAGCCGACGACTGCAGCGCAGTTCCTCGAGGTCAACGGCGTCGGCGAAAAAAAGCGCGCCGATTTCGGCGAAGCATTCCTCGCGCTCATTCGTGAGCATCAGGCTCAAGCCTCGTAAAACCTGCGCCTGCCGCAGTCCAGCAGTCGCCTACCCGCCCATGAGTTGATCGAGCAGCAACGCCGCAAGGTGCTCGGTGCCGCGATCGAGCGCTTCATTCGCCTTCTTCAGCGCGGGTGCGGACGCCAGCGCGATGGCGCTCTCCACGTCCGTCACGAGCCGGGCGACCTCCGCCTCGTCGGCAGCGGATAGCGAAAGCCTCGGCAACGCGGCACGCACGGCGGCGAGCAAATCGTCGGCCTTGAGCTTCGCCTCCGCGAATTGCCGCGCGCTCATATCGTCGAACGCGTGCTCGAGCGACGCATCGAGCATCTGCTCGACCGCGCTGTGGGTCACATCGACGGCGCTGCGCATCTCGATCCGCTGCTCGTGTCCGGTCTTCGTGTCGCGCGCGAGCACGGCGAGGATGCCATTCGCATCGAGCTCGAACTGCACGCCGACGCGCGCCTGGCCTTTCGGCGCGGACTCGAACTCGAGCTCGAACTGCCCCAGCTCCCAATTGTCCCTCGCCAGTTCGCGCTCGCCTTGCAGCACGCGGATGAGCATGGCGCGCTGGCCGGGCACCGCGTTGGTGAACATCTCGCCGGCCTTGCACGGGATGGTCGAATTGCGCGGGATGATGACGTTCATCAGCCCGCCGAAGGTTTCGATGCCGAGCGAAAGCGGCGTCACATCGAGCAGCACGACGTTTTGAACCTCGCCGCTCAGCACGCCCGCCTGCAACGTCGCCCCGATGGTGATCGCTTCGTCGGGGTTTTGCGAAGTGTTCGGCTCGCGTCCGAAAAGTTCGGCGACGAATCGCCGCACGAGCGGCATCCGCGTCGAGCCGCCGACGAGAATCACGTCGTCGAGTTCGCCCGGAGCGATTTTCGCATCGGCGAGCGCGCGCAGGCAGTGGCCGCGAGTTTTCTCGACGATGGGCAAAGCGAGCCGCTCGAGGTCGTGACGCGTGAGGCGATAGACGAGGCTTTCGCCGCCGGCGGCAAAAGGCAGCGGGATCTCGACGGATTCCTCGACGGAGAGCCGGTGCTTCGCCTCGACGATGGCGTCGCGCTTCTGCCAATCGGCAATCGGCAATCGGAAATCGGAAATGAGCGCGTGGTCGATGTCGTCGCCGCCGAGCCGCGTGTTGCCGTTGGTCGCGAGGACGTGGAAGACGCCGGCGTTGAGTTCGAGAATTGAGATGTCGAACGTGCCGCCCCCGAGGTCAAACACCGCGACCTTCGAGCGCTCACCCAGCCGCTCGAGTCCATACGCGAGCGCCGCGGCTGTCGGTTCGTTCACGATCCGCTCGACGCTGAACCCCGCGAGTTCGCCCGCGCGCTTCGTCGCGTTGCGCTGCGCGTCGTTGAAATACGCAGGCACCGTGATGACCGCGCGCGTGACGGCGCACCCGAGCGCGCGCTCCGCGTCGGCGCGCAGCTTGCGCAACACGAGAGCGGAGATTTCCTCAGGCGAAAACCCCCTGCCCCGCACGAGCACCTTCACCGCCGCTCCGCTCTCACCGCCGATCGCATAGCTCACGCCCGACTTTGGACTTTGGACTTCGGACTTTGGACCTTCGATCTCCCCCGCCCGGCGCCCGATGAACCGCTTCACCGAATACACGGTCGCCTCCGGTTCAATCGCCCGCATCCGCGCCGCCGCGCGCCCGATGATCGGCTCGCCGTCGCGCGGAAAATGCACGACCGACGGCGTGAGCCGCTCGCCAGCGTCGTCCGCGATGAGCACGGGAAAGCCGGCGTCCATCGCGCCGATGAGCGAATTAGTCGTGCCGAGGTCGATGCCGACGATGAGAGACATGGGCGCCGCCGATACGCCACACGCCGCGACGCGGCAACCGCTACAGCTTCAGCGCAAGCAGCCCCTCGCTGAGCTGCGCGATCCATTTGTCGAGAAACCCGAGCCGGGCGAGCGCATGCGCAAGCTCGTCGAAGTGGTTCGCGTCCAGTTCGCGGATGCGCGCGTGCGCGGTTTCACGCGAAGCGGTCAGCTCCGCGAGCGTCGTCTCCGCATCGCCCGCGTCCCCGCGCTTGAGCGCCTGCAATTGGGCTGCGACGCGCGGGAACCATTCGATGAGATCGGCGGGGATGCCCGCATCGGGGGCGCGATCCGGCTGCTCGATCGCGAGGAAATGCCGCAGCCGCGATGCGGGGTCCCGCAGGATTTCATAGGCGCGGGTCAGCTCCGAGAAATCCGCGGTCGAGCCGGCGCGATCCGGATGATTGGTGGCGGCGAGCCGATGGAAGGCGGCGCGGACTTCGTCTGCCTCGATCCACGGATGCCGCGCCAGCCCGAGCCGTGCGAACGCGTCGTTCACGCCTTGCGATTCACGCAGACGCCATTGCGCCGCAGCTCGTCGCACGTCGCCTCGATGCGTAGGATTTTCATCGTGGGCGAGAAGCCGAGCCGCTTCGAGATGCAGTCCTCGATCGTGTCGATATTGCGGTCCTCGAACTCGACCACGCGGCTGCAATCGGCGCAGATGAGATGGTTGTGGCCCGGATGCTCGATGTAGTTCGGGTCGTAAAATTTGTGGTCCTTGCCGAAGTCGAGTTCCTTGAGCACGCCGCATTCGACCAGCAGCGGCAGCGTGCGATAGACCGTAGCGCGGGAGACACTCTTCTCGATCTGGTGCGCCATCCCGAGCAGCTCCTCTGCGGTGTAATGCTCCGTCGTGCCGAACGCCGCCTCGATGATGGCATCCCGCTGCACGGTGCGGCGCATCCCTTTGTGGGCGAAGTAATCGTAAATGCGTTGGCGAACACCTTCGTCCATTTCGCGCGACGATAGAAACCGCGCGGAGAGTGTCAAACGTTCTGCCCGCTCAGCGCGTGGTCAGCTCGACCGCCCGCGCGAATTCCTTCCGCTTCGCGAGCTGCCACGCGGCTTTCTCGACGAACCACTTCGGCGCCTCGGGACGCGCGGCGACATCAAGCAGCACCTTCTCGCACGCGTCGCTCTCGCCGTTCAGATCGAGTGCCTGCGCGTAGCTGCGCGCGTTCACGATGTCCTCCGGGTTGCGACGCCAGCGAAACTCGAGTTCCTGTCGCGAAAGCGTCGGCGCGTTCTCGGGATACGCCGGCTCCGGGAGCGCGACTCGGAGAATCTCCCACGCCTTCCCGTCCTCACCCCAGCCATGGAGCAGCGCGGCCCAGCCGCGGGAATCGGACGCGGTCCGATCGGAGTGACGCTGCATCCAGCTCGCGAGTTGCGCGGGCGTGCCCCAGCGTTTCGCGACGCGCATGAAGGCAGCGGCTTCCGCCTCGGAAATGTCGGCGGCCTGCGCTCCGCGCTGCTGCCACCACAGCTCGTAGTAGCGGCGGCCTTCGTCGGCAGGCAGGCTTTCGCTGAGCAGCAGCGCGAGGTCGGCGTGGGCTTCGGCGTAGCTTTGCCAGACATCGTCGGCGCCAGGCAGGCCGCGCGTCTCGGCGAGCGCCGTGCCGAAGACATCGACGCGCTGCCGCGTGGCGCGCTCGATGGCGAGCTGCCAGTAGTGCAGCGCAAGCGAGGGCTGCACGGACCGGCACAGCCGCGCGCTGCGGGCGCAGACCTGCCATGAGTTCGGCACCAGCCGCGTCGCGATGCGCAGGTCATTCTGCCAGTCGGCGCCCCGGCTCGCGCTGCGCAGCGTGCGTTCCGCCCGCGCGAGATGGAGCGACGCGTTCAGCGGAAATGCGCGCAGCGCCGCGTCGATCTCGTGCCGCGGCAGCCCCGG
>JBEBGD010000008.1:0-101606 GCA_040081625.1 Chthoniobacteraceae bacterium | reverse complement strand
AGCGATGAACCCGTGTCCTTCGTCGATCTTCTCCCCACGGTTTGCGAGATCACCGGCATCGCGCCGCCCACCGACCGGCATCTCGACGGCGCGAGTTTTCTGCCGGTGCTGAAAGGCGGGACCGTCGCGCGCAAGCAGCCGCTCTACTGGCAGTTCAATCGCGCGAGCAGCGCGCCGAAGGTCGCGATGCGCGACGGCGATTGGAAGATCCTCGCCGGTCTCGACAAGACACCCGGCGCGCGGAGCAATGACATCACCGAGGAGAGCGAGCGCGACTTCAAGACCGCCAGCCTCGTGAACTTCGAGATCTACAACCTCAAGCGCGACATCGGCGAGACTACGAACCTCGCGACCAGCGAGCCCGCGAGACTCGAGGAACTCCGCGCCAGGCTCCAGTCGCTCTACGAGCAAGTGCGCGCCGAATCGCCGACGTGGCCCGCGTGGAAGTTCACCGGCGTCGAGGGGAAGAAAATCAAGTGGCCCGACTACGTGACGAAGAAAAGACCCGCGACGCCGAAGCCGCGCTGAGCACCGGCGCTACTTCGCGGCGCGGAGCTTTCCGATCAGAAACTCGCGCACCGCGCCGTCGCCGCCGTCCTGCGTCACCGTGCATTCGAGGCCCAGCTTGGTCATGGCCTCCTTGAGTTTGTGACCGAGCCGGATGTGATGCACCCACGTGCTCTCATTCGTGGACGCATCCACCGGCACGTCCCCTTTTCCATACACCATGAACACCGGCACATCGTCAGCCGTGAGATGGGAGATGGGTGATGCGTCGTGCATGAGTCTGAGCACGCGCTCCGACTTCCAGTCCGCGTCGGTCTTCACCGCGTAGAGGTCGGTCAATGCGGGATGCGGTTTCAGGTCCGGCACGCCGAACCATTCGCTGAAGGTGCGCATGTCATACGTGGATTGGCCGTTGGTGGTGGCGGCGGCGACGAGCCGTGTGGATTGGCGAGCGATCGGATCGCTTGCGTCCGGCTTCGCCATGTCGTCGTGAAACGCGAGCCACAGTGAAATCCCCGCGCCAGCCGAGCCACCGTAACTCGCGACGCGCTTCGCATCGAGATTCCACTCGCCCGCTTTGCTGCGGATGAATTGCAGCGCGCGGGCGCAGTCCATCATCGGGATCGGATACGGATTTTTGCCGCTCTGCGTGAGCCGATAGTTGAGCGAGGCGAAGGAGATGCCGGCATCGAGGCACTGCTGCACCACGGCACCCGACACGTTCTTGCTGCCGCCGCGAAATCCGCCGCCGTGGATGAACATGCAAAGCGGAGCCGGCGCGCCGTCCTTCGACTTCGCGAGCCAGATGTCGAAGACCTGCTGCGGATCGTCGCCGTAGGCCACGTTGGCGTGCGTCGGCGCGAGTCGTTGGCTGTCCGCGCGTCTTGAGGCATCCGGCTGCGTGCTCCTTTGCTTCCGGCGAAAGTCCCGCGCTTCCTCGGGCGTGAGCTTCCCATCCTTGTTCGCGTCGCTCCCGGGATTCTGTTTGAGAAACGTCTCAAGCTGCCGGGCGCTCGGTCCGCGCGTGTTGTCTTGAGCGGCGCCCTTTCCTGCGATCAGCAGGATCAGCGAGAGCACAACGGCGAATCGGGAATGAGTTTTCATGGCGCTGGCGGTTTGTTTTCCTGACTGGGTCGGATCAAGGATCCGACTTGAGCGGTAACGGCATCATCGAAATTCTTCAAGGCTTCGCGAAGTTTGTCCGGCTCGCTGCCGAGGCGCTTGATCAAAGCCTGCGCGTAGGCAAAGGCGGACTGAAACTGACCGTCGCCATCGGCATCCAGCCAGATGGGATTCGTGGAGCCGATGACGCGCGGCACGAACGTCCTGCTACTCGACTGATAAGGCCACGGACTTTCCCAAAACGCCTCGGTGATACCAGGCCCGGTCGCGATCACGACGAGATGAACATCGTGAGCGGGCCTCGGAATCTGCCACACGATACGCGCCTTCTCGCCGGCGCGGCGGTCGTCCCGGATCGCCTGCTCGCGGATCATGGAGCCGTTCGCGTAGAGCGCGATGTGATCTGCCTGCACCCACGACGGACCGAAGACGGTCGCCTCCACCTTGATCGTGTCGCCGACACTCGTGGCGAGATCGCCCACGCCGAAGCGATCATCGACGCGCAACTGCGCAAGCAGCCCGAGGCTGATGAGCAGACGACCCTCGCGATAGCTGCGCCATACCTCGTCGAGGTCCAGGTTTGCAGGATCGGCATCCTTCGCAGCCACGTAGGTGCGCCCCTGGCCGAGGATGAAACGGTTCACGTCGTGACTGTCGCTCGACGCGATGGCGGCGATGCGGTGGCCGCGGTTGAGCAGGGCGAACCAGTCGCGGTAGAGCAGAAGATAATCGGACTGCATCGCCGCGGAAGTGATGACCTCCATCGCGTCGATATCCAGCGACGCGGCCTGTCGATGCTCGCCGGTCCCCGGCTTGAACTGCGTGGCGCCGAGCGGAATGAAACCGCTGTGCATGTCGCGCGGATGGTTCAGCGCGATGACCTTCACGCCCGGCGTCGCGCGAATCGCCGGCAGCAGCCTGGTCCAGTCTTCCTCCGCGTGGTTCACGATCTTCGCGCCGGCGTCGATGGGAAACGCATTGAAGTGGCCGCGCTTGGTGGAGACCTCGTTTCCGATGATCGGCGTGAAACGCTCGGCGACTCCGGCGCTTGCGGCGAACGGCGCGTAATCGGTGTGATGATTGTGATCGGTGGAGATCGCCAACTCGATGCCCTCGCCCGCGATAGTCAGCATTCGTTCCTCGATCTTCGCATCGCCATGACCGCTGAACGTGCGCGTGTGGATGTGGCTGTCCGCCGCGATCCAGCCATCGGTCGGCACTTCGCGACGCAGCTTGAGCGCCGCCGGCTTTGTGTCTCCAGGGGCCAGATGCAGGTCCGCTCGTTCCACGCTCCATTCAAATCCACGGCCCGCGCGCAGGATGTAATCACCCGCCGGCAGCGACAACTGCGCCCGGCCATCGCGCGTATAAACCACGCCCTCGCGGACCGCGACATCGCCCGCCGGTTCGGCGCGGAGTGGCTGCAAAGTGCCATCGGTGCGCGTGAGCGTCAGCCGGCACGGCATCGCCTTTCCAGTCGCGGCGTCCGTCACGATTACATCGATCTTTGCTCCGCTCAGCACCTCGTTCACGGGCTTCGGCGTGATCGCGATCGGTCCAACTTCGATGTCATCGAGCACGGGCGGCGCCTCGACGATCAGCACATTCTCTCCGTCGCGCAGCATGCCCGGCGCGATCGGGAGCAGGATCTCCATCGCCGATCTGGATGTCGCGAGTGCTCCAATCTTCCGGCTGTTGAGCAGCACCGGCCACGACAGCTTCACGTCCCGCTGCCAGATACTCAGCGTCTGCTCGGCGGCATTTGCATTCGATTGAAACCGCAACTCGATCCGCTCCGCGTCAACGGCGCGGTCCTTGAACGAGTCCCACTCCCACTGCCCTGCCTTCCCCAAATGCAGACGCCTGGACTCCAGCACCAGATCCGCGGCCATCGCCGGAACTGCCGCGAGAACGATCAGGCAAAGGGTCTGCGCGAAATTCATTTCACCCCTCAGTAGCGCCCGACCGGCACCAACGTCGAGTGTGACTCCGCCGATACGGACAGCTAAATTACCCACAGCCACGAACTTTTCTCCGCTGCATCCATCCATGAAGACACTCCCCATCTGCCGCCCCGCACGAACCGGCCTGCTCACGCTCAGCCTGCTTTTCGTTCTTCATCTCGCCGCTGCCGCCGACTGGAAAGCCGGCTTCGCAGCCGCAAAGATCACGCCCGACGAACCGCTGCTGCTCGCGGGCTATGCAAGCCGCGACAAACCTGCGGACGGCGTGCTCGACGATCTGCACGCGAAGGCGATGGCGCTGGAGGACGGCGACGGGAAGCGCGCGGTGGTGATCACGGCGGACCTGATCGGATTTCGCGCCGATTTTGCCGAGCCGATCTGCGAGCGTATCACTGCTGCCACCGGCATTCCGCGCGAGCGCATCCTGCTCAATGCGTCGCACATTCACAGCGGCCCATCCGTCATCCTCAACAAGGAGGGCCACGATGGTTTGGGCAATGGACAGGCCGACAAACTCGTCGCCTATACGCGCAAGTTTCAGGACCAATGCGTCGCACTGGCCGGCGCGGCGATCGAGCAGTTGAAGCCTGCGCGCTTGTCGTGGGGCGGAGGTGTCGTGAACTTTCCCATGAATCGGCGCGAGTTCACTGCGCGCGGCGTGATCCTCGGTATGAACCCGCGCGGCCCGGTGGACCGCACCGTGCCCGTGCTCCGCATCGAGACGCCGGAGGGCAAGCTCATGGGAGTTCTCTTCGGCACCGCCTGCCACAACACGACCTTCGGATCGAAGGACAATCAGGTCAGCGGCGACTTCGCGGGCTACGCGCAGGCGCATGTCGAGAAGGCGTTCCCGGGCGTGCAGGCGATGTTCGTGATCGGGCTGGCGGGAGATGCGAATCCTTATCCCAACAGCACCAACGACCCCGCCAAACGTCCGTCCGTGGAGATCGCCAGACAGCACGGTGCGGAGCTCGGGCGCGAAGTGGCGCGCGTGCTCGGCACCACGCTCAAGCCGGTAAACGGTCCGCTGCGCACCGCCTACGCGACGGCGGAATTGCCGCTGCAACCTCCGCCTTCCAAAGCGGAATTGGAGACGACCGCCGCGAAAGCCGGTTCGTGGCAGAAGTGGGTCGCCATGCGGATGCTCGCGGTGCAAAGCCTCGACGGAAAAATCCTGACTCATTTCACAGCGCCGATCGCGGTGTGGCAGTTCGGACAGGATCTCACTTGGGTCGGCCTTTCGGGCGAAGTCGTGGTGGACTATGCCGCCTTGTTGGAGCGCACGCTTGGCCCGCTCAACCTGTGGCTGTCGAGCTACTGCAACGACGCGTTTGGCTACATGCCTTCCGCCCGCGTGCTCCGCGAAGGCGGCTACGAGACACGCGGACTCTTCAGCCCCGGGTTCGGCTACTTCGCGCCGGAAGCGGAGAAAGTTCTCGTCGAGAAGGTCGCGGAGCTTGCCACCAAAGTGGGCCGGCCGCGCTGAGGTTTTTTCTCACGCATATTCCTCGCGGAGGATTCGGGCGGCTTCGGCTTCGTTGCAGAGCTTCTGGTAAGTTTCATCGATGCTCACCACGGCGCCGGAGCCGGGGGCGAAGCCGCAGTCGGGATTGAGCGAGATGCGTTCGGGAGCGAGGAATTTCAGCGCCTTGCGCACGCGTGCCACGATCGTTTCAGCGGAGTCGATGAATCCCGGAGTCACGTCCACGCAGCCGAGGCCGATCTCGAGGTCCTCGCGCAGTTCCTTGAAGACATCCATGTCGCCGGCCTGCGGAGCGGTGAACTCCATCGTGAGGTGATGCACGTTGAGTTTGTTGAGGTTCTTGATGATCGGGCCGTAGCCGCCGCCGTGGAAGACTTCGCCGCGCGCGCGGCCACCGGCGCGGCGGCACAGATGCACGGCGATCTTCACGCCGGTGATGCCGCTGACCACTTCGTTCACCATGTCCACGGCGAAAGCGGCGGCGGCATCGGGGTCGGCGTGCTTGCCGCGCACCGCGGGGTCCACGAACAGGCACAGGTGCGGGTCGTCGATCTGCACGATGTCCGCGCCCGCATCGCGCACGAGTTCGAGTTCGCGGCGCAGGACGGGCACGCAGTCGCGAACGAAGTCGTCGCGGTTCGGATACGCCCTGGCGGACTTCGCGGCGTCCCACATGCGCTCGCCGAGCAGCGCGGGCGAAGGGAGCGTGGACTTGATCTGCCGCGTGGTGATCGTTTTCAAAAACGTCGCTTCTCGCGCGATGAAGCCGGGCGTCTTGGGCGAGAGCTTGTCCACGACCACGGTCATCGGGCGGCCATCGGACGCGGCACTGAGTTCAAAGCCATGCGCGAGTTCGGCGATGACGCCGATGTATGAGCGGCGCCACCATTCGCCATCGGTGATGACGTCGAGCCCCGCGTGCTCCTGCATCGCGACGGCGTAGCGCACGGCGGCCTGCATCTCGTGTTCGTAGCGCTCGGCGCTCAGCGGTGGGCGTTCGTTGATGAGGTCGAGGACGAAGGCCGGACGCGGCAGCGAGCCGACGACGGAGGCGGGGAAGAGGATGGGTTTGCTCATGGGGTCCAGTGTTTGCGGGCGAGTTCGAAGTCTTCCTGCGTGTCCACTTCCATGTAGCGGCCGGGTGTGTCGGCGTGCGACATGGCGACGCCGGCCTCCAGCATTTCCTGGAAGAGATGGATCAGGTAGGCCTTCTCGAAGACAGCGGCCTCGCGAAACGGCTTGCCCGCATATTGTTTCTGCGCGCGATGGAAATGCTCGCGCAGCGCCGCGGCCCCGGCGGGAGTAAACCGCGCGATGCCCGTGTATTCGCCATACGCTTCGTCGGGCGTGATGCCGCGATGGATGCGCGTGACCCTGCCGTTGCTCACGATCACTTTCTCCGCGTCGTCCGGCGGATGCTGCGTGCGATGCACGTAGCGATCCAGCCAACGCGTATCCACGCTCAGCGCGATGTCCGCGGGATGATCGAGCACGCCTCTCACGACATCGCCGGTGAAGAGGATGTCGGAGTAGCAGCACACGAAGCCGTCGGCCATGAGGTCCTCCGCGTGCATGAGGGAGAGCAGGATGTTGTTCTGTTCCCAGCCGGCATTGTGGCGGAAGGTGAAGTGCGGGTAGTCCGCGCGCACCTTGTCGATCTGGTAGCCGCCGATGAAGCAAATGTCCGTCACGCCCGCGTCGGCGAAGGCCTTAAGCGCCCAGCCGAGCATGGGGCGGCCCTGGATCTCGGCATAGCACTTGGGCGAGTCCGCGGTGGTCGGCATCAGGCGCCGCCCGCGCCCCGCAGCGATGATGATGGCTCTCATGAAATGATCGTTCGGGGAAGGAGTGACGACATCGTGATGTGGAGAAGGGAACCGCTGACGCGCGTCAATGCGATGAAGTTTCGCTCGGAGCTGCGGTTTTCTTCCACAGGAAGGCGATGATCAGCGCGCCTCCAAAAGCACACGCGGCCCAAAAGCGCACGGCGGTGGGCCAGCCGTGATCTTCGGCGAGGTGTCCGGTCATTTGGTCGCCGGCAGCGGCGCCCATGTAGCCCATGAAGTTCACGAAGCCGACGGCGGCGGCGGCGGTGCCGCGACGGGCGAGGTCCACCGGCAGCGTGCCGACCAGCAGCACCTGCGGACCGAAGATGCAGAAGCCGATGCAGAAGAGGATGAACACGGAAGGCATCATGCCCCAGTGGATCACCGAGTCGTAGGCGACCGTGAGCAGACCCAGGACGAAGAGCAGACCGCAGATCACCGGCGCGCGCCGGCCTTGGAAGTAACGATCCGTGGCCCATCCCGAGAGGAATGCGCCGGCGATGCCGCCGAACGGCAGCACGGCATACTTGAAGGCAGCCGAGCTGACGCTGGCATCCTGCACTTCCTTCAAATGCGTCACGCCCCAATCGGTGAAGCCGTAGCGGCAGGCATCGAGCAGGCAGAGCGTGACAGCCACCAGCCAGAGCGCCGGGTTGGTCAGCGTCACGCGCAGATTCTCGCGCACCGAAGCCTTGGCCGCCGAGTGCTCGATTTCCTCGAGCGCGTGCTCCGCCTGCGGCTTGTCTTTCAAAAACATGAGCATGTGGATCGCGCTCGCCGTCACCAGCACCGCGGGCACATACAGCGCGCCGCGCCAGCCGAAGCGATCCGCCGCCCATCCCGCGACGACAAAGGTCAGCGCGCCGCAGAGTTGGTAGCCGGTGCCGATGATGCCGATGGCGCGGCCGCGTTGCAGCGGCGGAAACCAGTTGGCCGCGACGCGCATCGTCGGCGGCCAGCCGAGCGCCTGCACGTAGCCGTTGCAGGCCCAGATGAACGTCATGAAGTAGAGCGCCGTCGCCCAGCCGAACGCGACATTGAGCGCCGCAGTGGCGAGCATGCCCGCCGCCAGCAGCCGCCGTGGCTGCCAGTGCTCGGCGAGTTGACCGTTGATGAACTGCCCGGCGCCGTAGGCCAGCTTCAAGACCATGAGCACCGTGCCCATCTGCGTCTTCGAATAACCGAACTCTTCCTGGATGCCGGGAAGGGCGACGCCCAGGTTGTTCCGGCAGAAGTAGAACGATCCGTAGGTGAGCCACAGCACCCAGAGCACGGTGCGCTGACTCGGAGCGAATGCTGGCGGCGGCTTGTGGTGCTGGGGGGCAGTCAAGGACGGGAGACAAGCGAACGCGAAACGCAGCGTCAATGCTGTGGAGAAAGATCAGTGCGCACGCCGCGGCACGCGGTGGCATTTCCGATAATAGATCCGGAGGCGGCAGATTGTCTCTAGCTCCGACCTTCGCCAACGCCGCTCCGCATGCTTCCGCGCCGCTTCTTCATTTTCGCCGCAATCGCTCTCACGATCGGACATGCGGAGGACTGGCCGATGTGGCGCTTCGATGCGGGACGCACGGCGGCGTCATCGGAGCAGCTCCCGCCCGAGCTGCACCTGCAGTGGGAGCGAAAGTATGCGGCGCGGGAGCAGGTCTGGGACGATCCGCTCAATCATGACCTGATGCCCTACGACAAGATCTTCGAGCCCGTCGTCCTCGGCAGCCGAGTGTTCATCGGCTTCAATGACATGGACAAAGTCGTCGCGCTGGATCTCGACACCGGCAAAGAGCTGTGGACGTTTTTTGCCGCAGGCCCGGTGCGGATGCCGCCGGTCGCCTGGAAGGACAAAGTCTATGTCACGAGCGACGATGGTTTTCTCCACTGCCTCTCGGCGGCGGACGGCAAGGCGCTCTGGTCCTTTCGCGGCGGCCCATCCGACCGCAAGGCGCTCGGCAACGGGCGTCTCGTCTCCGCCTGGCCGGCGCGCGGCGGACCGGTGATTCGCGACGGGCGGATTTATTTTGCCGCCAGCATCTGGCCGTTCATGGGGACGTTCCTTTACGCCCTCGATGCCGAAACGGGAAAGGTCGCCTGGGTCAATGACGGCACCGGCGCGCAGTTCATCAAACAGCCGCACAGTGCGTCGTCATTCGCCGGCGTGGCACCGCAGGGTGCTTTGGTCGCCACGGAAAAAATGCTCCTCGTTCCCGGCGGACGTTCCGTGCCTGCCGCCTTCGATCGCAAGACGGGCGGTCTGCTCTATTTCAATCTCAACGACGGCGGCAAGGGTAACGGCGGCTCCTTCGTGGCTGCGAGCGAGGAGTATTTCTACGTCCACACCCGACTCCGCGGCGTGCGCACCTACGACCTGCTCACCGGCAAGGCGGCGAAGTCCACGTGCAACGAACCGGTCATCGTCGGAAACCGTCTGTATTCCGCCGCGGAGAGCGAGAACGGCGTCGCCGTCGTGCGCGAACTTGGCACCAGCGAGGAAGTGCATTGGGAGATCGAGGCCGACGGATCGGGCGACCTCATCAAGGCCGGCAACCAACTTTACGCCGCCGGCAAGAACGGCATCACCGCGATCAGTTTGCCGCACGGGACTTCCAAGCCGTCGCTCAAGTGGACCCTTCCGGTGCGCGGCGAGATTCTGCGTCTCCTCGCGGCCAACGGAAAACTCATCGCAGTCACCGCGGACGGACGCATTCTTGCGTTCGGCGGGAAGAAGATGTCGAAGACGAAGCCGATCGTCACGACACCGGTCGATCTCCAGCCCGATGCCGCAGCGGTCGAGCGCGCGCGCGCCCTCCTGCGCCTCGTGCAGAATCCCCAAGCCTTCATTCTCTGCCACGGCACCGATGACTGGAAGCTGATCGAGGCTCTGGTTCATGAGTCGTCGATGCAGTTCGTCATCGTCGAGCCGGACGCGGACCATGTGGAAACGCTGCGCCGCCGTCTCGATGCCGCGGGCCTGCACGGCACCCGTGCCAGCGTCCACCACGCCACGCCGGCTACTTTCAAGCCACCGCAGTATTTCGCCCAACTCGTAGTCATCAGCCCCGCCACGGCGGCAGTGCTCAAAGACGAGGCGGTTCTCCGTCACGTCTATCAAGCCGTGCGTCCGTATGGCGGTGTGCTGGCGCTCCCGCAGATCGATCAGCAGTTTGCGGATCACGTCAGGAACGCTGGAATCGAGCAAGCCACGCTGCGTCCGACGGAGCATGGCCTGCTCGTCGTTCGCGAAGGAGCGCTGCCGGGCGCGGCTGATTGGACTCATCAATATGGCGACATCGGTAACACGGTGAAATCCGACGACCGCCTCGTCCGGGCGCCGTTGGGCATCCTGTGGTTTGGCGGCAACTCCAACCTCGATGTGCTGCCGCGCCATGGTCACGGACCTCCCGAGCAGATCGTCGGCGGACGCCTGTTCATCCAGGGCATGAACAGCATCAGCGCGCGCGATGTTTACACCGGCAGCGTGCTCTGGAAGCACGCCTTCGACGACCTCGGCACCTTCGGCATCTATTACAACGAGACCTACGCGGACACGCCGCTGAGCACGGCCTACAATCAAAAACACATCCCCGGCGCCAACGGCCGCGGCAGCAACTACGTCGCCACCGCGGACACCGTCTATCTCGCCGTCCATGGGGAATGCCACGCCCTCGACGCGCGCACCGGATCGCTTCGCCAGAAAATCCCGCTGCGACTCAAACGCGATGAAGCGCAGCCCGCCGACTGGGGCTTCATCGGCGTCCTCGACGACGTCCTGCTCGGCGGCGACGGGTTCGCGCACTACAGCCTCAAACTCGGCGGTGCCGCGAGCACCAAGACCGCCTCCATCGAGGACTACTCCGCAAGCGACGGCCTCGCCGCATTCGACCGTCACAGCGGCCGGGAACTCTGGCGAGTAAAGGCGCGGCACAGCTTCCTGCACAACGGCATCGTCGCCGGCAATGGCCGGATCTACTGCCTCGACAAGCTCACCACCTACGCCGAGGGACTGCTCGATCGGCGCGGCACTCCGCTGCCGACCGACTATCGCATCGTCGCCCTCGATGCCCGCACCGGCGCTGTGCTTTGGGAGCAGCAGGCAAACATCTTCGGCACGTGGTTGGGCTATTCCAAACAGAACGACATCCTGCTTCAGGCCGGAGCCAAGGCCAGCGACCGACTGCCCAGCGAAGTCGGCGACGGCATGATCGCCTACCGCGGCGGCGATGGCGGCATCCTCTGGCAGGATTTGAAAAGCAAATACACCGGCCCCTGCATCCTCCACAACGACCTCGTCTTCACCGGCGCCAATTCCTACGCGAACTCAAACGGCGTGATCAATCTCAAGGACGGAACGCCGCACCTCGTGCCCAATCCGCTCACCGGAAAAATGGAGCCGTGGCGCATCAATCGCACCTATGGTTGCAACACCGTCGTCGCGAGTGAGAACCTGCTCACGTATCGCTCCGGAGCCGCCGGCTTTTATGATCTCGAAACGAAGAGCGGCACCGCGAATCTCGGCGGCTTCAAGTCCGGCTGCACGTCGAACCTCGTCGTCGCCAACGGCGTGCTCAATGCGCCCGACTACACGCGCACCTGCAGTTGCGCTTATCAAAACCAAACGTCGCTGGGCCTCGTCCACATGCCCGAGATCGAGCTTTGGGCCTACAGCCAGTTCGGACTCGATGGCGAGGAAGGCGAGCGCATCCAGCGCGTCGGCATCAATTTCGGCGCGCCGGGCGATCGGCGCGCACCCGATGGAACCCTGTGGCTCGAGCATCCCGAAACCGACGGCGGGATTTCGCCGGGCCTCGAGATCGAAATCAAGGGCGACAAGATCGACTGGTTCCGCCGACACTCATCGCAGGTTGCCGGCGACGATCTGCTCTGGGTAGGCGCTTCCGGGCTGACTGGAGAAGCAGAAATCGTCATCCGGCCCTCACTTCGCAAAGGCGAGCTGAAGAAGCCGCCATCGTCCAAGAAGAAGGATGAAGATGAAGACGAAGGCGGCGGCGGGAAAGCCAAGCCCGCGAGCACGCCGGGTGTCGCGGAAGTCAAACCTGCGGCCGAGCAGGTCGCGAAGATTTCTCATCCGCCAGCCCCTTACACCGTCCGACTGCACTTCGCCGAACCCGATGGTGTTGCCGACGGCGGGCGCGTCTTCACGGTCGCGATTCAGGGCAAGGCCGCGTTGGAGAACTTCGACATCGCTCAAGCCGCGGGAGCAACCGCGAGAACGCATGTCCGCGAGTTTCCCTCCGTCCTCATCGGGGACACGCTGACGATCCGGCTAACCTCCGCGCGCGGTTCCACGGCTCCGCCCGTTTTGTGCGGCGTTGAGTTGCTCGCCGAGAAACGAACCGCCGGAACTCCGTGAAACAGCCATCGCGCGCACTTGCGAGGTATGAGAGCGTGCCCATCCGTGACGACGCGGCAGAGATCGAACGCACCGCGCGCAAACCGGCGGACCAAGCCGAGCTTCGTTACTGGCTGGAGAACATGGTGTGGCACCATCGCTTCAGCGTGGATGAAGTGCGTCGCGCCACGGGCCTGGCTGTCGGCGAAATCGAGGCGGCGCTCGCGCGCTTCAAGATTAGCGAAGCGACGCGTCCGGCAACGAACGGCGACGTGGTGAAAGTGCTCCCGTATCCCGGTGGTCGCCATCCGCGCACCGGTTTTCTGGACGGCGCACTCGATCCCAAGCGCGAGACGAAGGTGAGCGTCTTCACTCCGTGGGACGCTGCGAGCTATGTCGTCGTCGATGTGCCGGAGGCCATCTGCTCAAAGCCTGGCTTGCTCTACCTCGCCCACACGCACGTGCCGACGCGGTGGTCCAAGCAAGGTGTCACCTTGCCGAGACTGGAATGGACGCGCGCCGCCGATGGCACGCTGGAGTGCGAGCGCACGCTGCCGAACAACGTCACCTTCGGCGCGAAGGTGACGCCGCAGCGCGACGGCGTTCGCTTCGCTCTCTGGCTGAGCAATGGCAGCGACGAACTGCTGACCGATCTGCGCGTGCAAAACTGCGTGATGCTCAAGGCCGCCGCCGGATTCTCCGCGCAGACCTCGCAGAACAAACGGATCGAGTCACCGATCGCTGCCGTCCAGTCCGAGGACGGCAAGCGCTGGATCATCACGGCGTGGACGGAATGCAACCGCGCGTGGGCGAACCCGCCCGTCCCCTGCCTGCACTCCGATCCGAAGTTCCCCGACTGCGCGCCGGGTGAAACGAAACGTCTGCAAGGCTCGCTGTGGTTTTACGAAGGCGATGTGATCGACGCGGAATTGGTCCGCCTCAAAGCGCAGATGGGCGAGCGGGATTCGAAAAGGCGGAAACCCGAATGAGCACCGTTCTCCTCCGCACCGATTCACAACTGAAAGCCGGGTTCGGTCAGCCGCCGATCACGAGAGCCGACCGGCCTTTGCGCAGTTCAAAGCACGCCATCGTCACATCCATCTTGAAGCGCTTCGCTCCGGATGCGACGAAGCATCCATGCACGAGCCGACCTCCACGCCACTCGCCCCGCCGTCCGTGCCCGCTCCGAATCCCATCGAGCCTCCTCCGCGAAGCGCAGTGAACCGCCGCGATGCGCTGCGGACTGCGTTCGCCGCCGCTGCCGGCGCCGCCGCGCTCGCTCCCGCGCATGCGCAAACCGTTTCCACCGCGAAGCCCGATGCCCGGCGCGGCGCGCTCAAGCGATACGACATGAAAAAGTCGATCAATCTCTGGGCGTTTCCCTACCCGGATCGCATGACGCTCGAGGAGTGTCTCCGGCTCGCGAAGGCCGCGGGCTTCGACGGCATCGAACTCAACTACGATCTCGACAACGACCTCTCGCCGAAATCCGGGACGGCGAAATTTCACGCGATCCGGCGGATGGCGGACAAGATCGGGATCGAGATCAGCGGCCTGTGCTCGTTCCTGTTCTGGCCGTATCCACTCACGAGCAACGACCCGGCGAAGCGCGCGCGCGGCATCGAACTCGCCGGCAAGATCGCACAAGCCGCGCACGATCTCGGTGTCGAGAATGTGCTCGTCGTCCCCGGAGCCGTCCACATCCCGTGGCGCACCGATCACGAACCAGTCCCGAACGACGTGTGCGACCAGCGCGCCCGCGATGCCGTCGCGCAGCTCGAGAAACAGGCCGCGAAACTCAAGGTGTGCCTGAACATCGAGAACATCTTCTTCAACGGCTACCTCATGACGCCGATGGAGATGAACGCGTTCGTCGATCACTTCGCCAGCGAGCATGTCCGCATTCATTTCGACACGGGCAATATCTCGATGTTCCAGCATCCCGAGCACTGGGCGCAGATCCTCGGCAAGCGGACGAAGAATGTGCATCTCAAGGAGTTCACCAAGAAAGGCACCGACTTCTCGCTCGAGACATTCCGGCCGCTGCTCGATGGCACCACCAACTGGCCTGCCGTCACCGATGCGCTCGATCAGGCCGGCTATCGCGGCTACCTCACCTTCGAGTATTTCCATCCCTACCCGCACTACCCGGAGGCGCTGATCTACCAGACGAGCGATTCGCTCGACCGCATCCTCGGGCAGAAGTCGTGATGCACATTCGGATTGAGGAGTCTTGAAGTCGTCGAGCCCCAGCCTAGCATTTTCTCACGATGCCACCCGAGATCATCATCGAGTATTGCGCCGCTTGAAACTATGAGCCCAAGGCCGTCGGTCTGGCGGAGAAGCTCATGGCGTTCAAACAGCGGATCGGTGGAATCAAACTGGTTCCGTCGGGCGGCGGCGTGTTCGAGATCAGCGTCGCCGGCAAGTCGATCTATTCGAAGCGCGCGACGGGCGAGTTCCCTGACTTCGACGCCATCGTCGCGGCGGTCAGGGCGAAGCTCTAGCGGAGCGGCGTTCCGAATTTCCCGGAGAGTGAAGGGTGCCTGGTGGCCCTCGCGGTCTTCAAAACCGTTGTCGGTTCGCTCTGCGGACCGAGGTGGGTTCGATTCCTACCCTCTCCGCCATTCGCCTCGATGAAAGCGGCGTCCCGGCTCCGCGCGATCCCGTCGGTCGAGAAGCTCGTGCAGGCTCTCGGCCCGCTCGACGTGCCGCGCCCGCTCGTCGTCGCAGCAGCGCGGCGCGAAGTCGCGGCGCTGCGCGGGGAGAAGGCGCTGCCGGAGTTCGACGACGCGGTGCGGCGCGTGACGGCGGCGGTGGAGGATTTGCGCCGGTCGCGGATTCAGCCGGTGATCAATGGCACTGGTATCCTCGCGCACACGAACTTTGGCAGGGCGCCGCTCGGCGAGCCGGTGGTCGCGGCACTCTCGGCAGTCGCGAGCGAATACAACAACCTCGAATACGACATCGCCACCGGCGGGCGCGGCGATCGCGCGGCCTATCTCGAGCAGTGCCTCGCCGCGCTCTGCGGCGCGGAGGCGGCGACAGTCGTGAACAACTGCGCGGCGGCGCTGGTGCTGACGCTGCGGCATTTCACGAAGAAGAAGCCCGAGGTGATCATCTCGCGCGGCGAGTTGATCCAGATCGGCGGCGGCTTTCGCATCCCGGAGATTCTCGAGGCGAGCGGCGCACGGCTGCGGGAGATCGGCACGACGAACAAGACGACGCTCGCCGACTACAAACGCGCGATCGGCGCGGACACGGCGATGATCCTGAAAGTTCACCGCAGCAATTTCTTCATGCGCGGGTTCGTCGAATCCGCTGAGACGACTGAGATCGCGGAGATCGCGCGGAAGCGGCGAGTCCCGCTGGTCGAGGATCTCGGCAGCGGCGCGATCGCGGCCACGGAAAAGCTCGCAGTGATCGCGCACGAGCCGACGCCCGCGGAGGTGCTCAAGCGCGGTGTCGATCTCGTGATGTTCAGCGGCGACAAGCTGCTCGGCGGTCCGCAGGCCGGCATCCTCGCCGGGCGCGCGCGCCACATCGCGGCGCTGAAGCGCGACCCGTTCTATCGCGCACTGCGCTGCGACAAGCTCATCCTCGCCGCGCTGCAAACCACCGCGGAACTGTATCTCAGCGGCGCGCACGACAGCGTGCCGATGCTCGCGATGCTGCGCGTATCCACGAACGAACTGCGTGCGCGTTGCGAGAAGCTCGTCGCTGCGCTTGCCGGGCTGCCGCTCGCGGCGCGCGTGGGTGGGGGCAATGCGCAAGTCGGCGGCGGCACGCTGCCGCAGTCGGAGATACCATCCATCACGCTCGACCTGATGCCTGCGAAGCTGCCGCTCGATGAACTCGCCGCGCGCCTCCGCACCGGCACACCACCGGTCATCGGCTACATCTCTGCAAGGCGCTTCAAGCTCGACCTGCGCACGATCTTCCCGCGGCACGATGCCAGACTCGCCGAGTCCATCCGCACTGCGTCGGCCCGGTGAGCGCCCAGCACTTCATCGTCGCGACAGCCGGGCATGTCGATCACGGCAAGAGCGCGCTCGTCATCGCGCTCACCGGCGTCGATCCCGATCGACTCCCGGAGGAAAAGGCGCGCGGGATCACAATCGAGCTCGGCTTCGCGCATCTGCGGCTCGGCGAGTTCGAGATCGGAATCATCGACGTGCCGGGGCACGAGGATTTTGTGAAGAACATGGTCGCCGGCGTCGGCGCGGTGGACGCCGCGCTTTTCATCGTCGCGGCGGACGATAGCTGGATGCCGCAGACCGAGGAGCATTTGCAGATCCTCGGCTATCAAGGTGTGCGGCACGCGGTTGTGGCGCTGACGAAGATCGACCTCTGCGCGGACGAATCGGCGAGCGTCGCCGCCGTTCGCGAGAAGCTGCGCGGAACGCCTTTCGCGGATGCGCCGATCGTCCCGACGTCAATCGTCGCCGGACGCGGGATCGACGAACTCAAGAGCGCACTCAGCAGCGTGCTCGCGAGCACGCCACCGCCGCGCGATTCCGGCAAGCCGCGACTCGCCGTGGATCGCGCCTTCACGTTGCGCGGGATTGGCACGGTGGTCACGGGCACGCTCAGCGGCGGCGAGTTTCGTCGCGGGCAATCGGTCGTCATCCAGCCCGCGGGGATGAATGCGCGCGTCCGCGGAATCCAGAGCCACAGCCGCGAAGTCGAGTCCGTGGGACCGGGAACGCGCACGGCGCTGAGTCTGCCGGATGTCGCGCTCGCTGCGGCGGGCCAACCGGGGGTGGCGCGGGGTGACGTGATCGCGCTCGAGAACATGGGCGTGTCTGGGATGTGCATCGATGCGGTGATTTCGCGCTCTGCGCGCTGCGAGAGCGGCAAGGGCAGGCCCGCGCTCAAACACGGCGCGCGCGTCCGCATTCATCACGGGAGCGGCAATGTCGCGGCGCGCGTGCTCCTCTACCGTGCGCCGATCGTGGCGCCGGGTGAAAGTATCGTCGCGCGGCTGCGGCTCGAGCGACCGTGGTTCGCATGCACGGGAGATCGCTTCATCGTTCGCGATTGGTCGGAGACGGCGACGCTGGCAGGCGGGATTGTTTTGGAAAGCGGCGTGCCGGCCCGCTTTCACGCGCCGGCGCATCAGCGCTTGCTCGCGCAGCGGGCGGCGGCTCCAGCGGATATCGAGGTGTTCGTCGGGACGCAGGTCGAGCGCGACGGGATCGTGCGCGGATCGGCGCTGCTCACCGATTCGGTTTTCAGCGACCGGGAGATCGCTGCCGCCGCCGCGCGACTGGTGGAGTGCGGGCGCGCGCGGCAGGTGGGCGAGTTCATCGTGCATGCGGATTGGTGGAAGGCCCTCGCGAAGCGCGCGGCCGACGCCGTCGATGCAGCCCACGCTGCTCATCCCGATCTCGCGGGATTGCCGTTGACCGAATTGCGGGCTCTCTGCAAAGGCGAACTCGGCGCACCCGGCCTGTTCGATACGTTCGTGCGCGACCTCTGCGGCGACGGCTTTGCGCAAAGCGGCACTGCGCTCGCGCGCGCCTCCCATCGCCCATCGCTTCCTCCGCACCTCGAAGCCGCGGGCGCGCGGATCCGGGCGGCGTTCGCCGCGAAGCCCTTCGACCCGCCGCCGCGCCGGGAGTTGGCCGCGGATTCGCTGTCGCAGCAGGCGCTCCGTTTTCTGCGGGAGAAGGGCGAGGTCATCGAGTTCGCGGATGACCTTTTTCTCACGAGCACTGCCTACGCGCGGATCAGGGAAACGATCGCGCGATTTATCCAAGCCAACGGCCCTGCGACGGTCAGCGAACTGCGCCAGGCACTCGCGACCACTCGCCGCGTGATGCTGCCCGTCCTCGATCGCCTCGATCGCGAAGGCTTCACCGTGCGCGCCGGGGACAGGCGGTCGCTGCGTGCCGCGAAACCCGCCGCAGACTCGCGCCCTCCGATCTCTTGACACTGGTTCGTTATCCTCGTTGGCTGCTTCCCATGAAAGCGCCCGCCACCCTCGCTCTCGCCGCAGTTTTCATTGCGTCTGGTTATCCCGCGTCAGCACAACCGCCGCAAAGAAAGGGCGATCAGCGGATTCCGGATACCGTGCGCGTGGGCGAGACGGCACCGGACTTCAAGCTCAAGACACAGGACGGCGCGAGCGAAGTCCAGCTCTCCAGTTTTCGCGGCAGGCGGCCGGTGGTTCTTGTCTTCGGGAGTTACACCTGACCTCCGTTCCGGAGCCAGGTTGGCTCCCTCGATCAACTTTTCGCCAGCTACAAGGACAAGGCGGAGTTCTTCATGATCTATATCAAAGAGGCCCATCCCAGTGACGGCTGGGTGACATCGGGCAACGAGCGCGCTGGCATTTCCATCGCCGACCCGAAGACGTATGCCGAGCGGCTCGATGTGGCGAGCAAGGCGTGCACGCTTTTGAAGATCAGCCTGCCATGCCTGATCGACGGGATGGATGACGCCGTGAACAAGGCCTACGCCGCGTGGCCGGACCGACTCTACATCGTCGATGCCGCCGGCAAGATCGCCGTGAAGGGCGGTCCGGGGCCGCGCGGCTTTCCGCCATCGGTGAGTGAGGCTCGCGCGTGGCTGGAGAAAACCTTCGGCGCGAAAGGCGCGGCGTCTCCGGGTCCGCGCTGATTCAGCGTTTTCCGGAGCTGCGGATGGAGATTGGCGGTGTTTCGTCGCGGACGATTTTTCCGATCACCGCCGCGCAGGGAGTGCGATGCTTTTTCAGGATCGCCAGCACGGCGTCCAACCGCCTCGGCGGCACGCAAAGCAGGAGACCACCGCTGGTCTGTGCATCGGTGAGCAACGCCTGGTAGCGCGCGGGCGTGCGGTTCCAATCCACGACCGCGTCAGCCGCTTCGTGATTCTGCTTGCTGCCGCCGGGCACGCACCCTTCCGCGATCAGCGAGAAGATTTCCGCACTGATCGCGGGGACGGTCTCCGCGGAGATCTCCGCACCGACTCCGCTCGCGCGGCACATCGAGGCGAGATGCCCGAGCAGGCCGAAACCGGTGACGTCCACGGCCGCGCGGACGAGCGCTATCTCCGCCAGCTCCGTGCCACTGGTGTTGAGGCCTGACATCAGGGCGATCCCCTTCCTGGTCAGCGCAGCGGAAGCGAGATGTCGTTTGATTCCTGTCGTGGCGATGCCGGTGCCGAGCGGCTTGGTGAGCACGAGCAGGTCGCCGGCACGGGCGCGGGCGTTGGTCAGCATCCGCCGTGGCGAGACCAAGCCCGTGACCGCGAGACCGTAGATCGGCTCCGGACTACGGATCGTGTGCCCGCCGACTATCGTGCATCCCGCTTCGCGAGCCTTGAGCGCGCCTCCACGCAGGATCGCAGCGATGGCCTCTGGTGGAACCAAATCCGGCGGAATGCCCATGATGTTCAATGCCGTGAGCGGCCGGCCGCCCATCGCATAGACATCCGACAGCGCGTTGGCCGCCGCGATGCGGCCGAACTCCCGGGGGTCGTCCACGACTGGCGTGAAGAAGTCCACCGTCTGCACCAGCGCGAGGTCGCGGGTGAGGCGATAGACGCCCGCATCGTCGGCGGAGGAAGCGCCGACGAGCAGGTTGGGGTCAACACTACGGGGAAGCTGACGCAAGACCTGCGTCAGGGCCTGTTGGCTCAGCTTGGAAGCTCAGCCAGCGCAGGACGAGAGATCAGTAAGACGGAGAATTTGCTCGCGGGACATAGGTATCACCTCCTTTCACTTTGAGGAGAGCTGCGAACCAGTCGGCACCAAAGACATTTCGGACCGCAGCGGATCAATGGTCAGATCGCCTGAGCGTTGCGAGACCGTCGCCGCGCAAGGTCTGAGTGCTCGCTCTGCGTTGCCTTGAAATGGAAGCGGTGCCAAGGCATGTCGCCCGGGCACCGTTCCATGATTGTTCGTCGCGAGCGTTACGCCGTCGCGTTCCGGCGACGGAAGCGGCGGAGGCCGAGCAGCAGGCCGGCTGCACCCGCCAGCGAAGCCATCGCACCCGGTTCAGGCACCACCACGAGCGCCACCGAGGAGACCCCGGCGTAGTGCGGATCGTTGTAGTCGTAGTCGATGGCGTAGGTCACATCGTTGAGCAGGAACGTCGTCGGATTCATCTGCGAGACATCATAGTCGGTGATGTCGTAGCCGAAGCCCGGCACCCGGAATACGCCGTTCCAACTGCCGGTGGCGTAGGTGATGAAGGTCAGGTAATCGCCACCCTCCAGTGTGCTCGCGCCGCCGTTCGTGTCAGTGATCGACAGATTGACGAAGGACGTCGAGCCCAAGGTGAGCGCGCCCGTGACAGAGGCCAGGTCGCTCGTGTTCTGGAAGTTCATCGCATGGATGAGCGTCGCGTGATCACTGAGGATTTCGAGGCTGAACGTGCTGGTGTCGGCCAGCAGCAGGTCGCCGCCCACGGCGAAGGTGCCGATGCTTCCGCCGGGGCTGAACGTGCCGGCAGCGTCAACATTGACATCGCCACCAACCGCGCCCGTGCCGCCGAAGGTTCCGGCATTGATCGTCACCGGACCCGTGTAGGCGCTGTTGTCGTTATTCACGAGGAGCGTGCCTGAGCCGGCCTTGTTGAAGCTGCTGGCTCCACCAAGGACACCCGCGTAGCTCAGAGTCTTCGTCGCCGCCACGTCGATCGTGCCGCTCGTCGTGAAGGTCATGCCCTTGGTCGTCGAGAACGAATCGGTGACCTCGAATGTCGCGCCGGCGCCGTTGAAGACGATGCCAGAGGTTCCGCCAAGGTTGCTGTCGCTGCCGACCGAGAGCGTGCCGCCCTGGATCGTCGTCGAGCCGGTGAAGCCGCTGTTGTCGCCGCTCAGGACGAGCTTGCCCGCGTCGGTCTTGTTCATGCCCGTGCTGCCACTGATCCCGCCGGAGACCGTCAGCGTATTGCCGCTGGTGACCTGGAAGGTGCCGCCGCCTGCGCCAATGGCGACCGAGCGATTGCTGGTGAGATCGACGGCTGCACCGGTGCTCTTCAGCGTGCCGCCTGCGAGCGCGAGGGTGTTCGTGGCCGAGGCATCGCCAAGGTTCGAGCTGGAGCCGATCTCCAAGGTGCCGGCATTGACCGCCACGAGATCGCTGTTGGTGTTGGTGCCCGAGAGGACCAGCGTTCCGTTGCCCGTCTTGCTGAACGCTGTGCTGCCGCTGAGCACACCGGACACGGTCGCCGTCTTGGTGGCATCCACTTCGACGGTGCCGCCACCGACGCCGAGGGCGACTGAGCGATTGCTGGTCAGGTCGAGGGTTTCCGTAACCTTCAAGGTGCCACCTGCAAGGGCGAGGTTATTGGTCACCGAGGCGTCACCGAGGTTGTCGCTCGATCCGATGCTGAGGACACCGCCGTTGACGGCCACCAGGCTGCTGTTGGTGTTCGTGCCGCTGAGGATCAGCGTGCCGGAGTCGGTCTTGTTCAGCGTCGTGCTACCGCTGACGACGCCGGAAGCGATCAGGATGTTGGCGGCCGTGACCTTGATGGTGCCACCGCCTGCGCCGAGCGCGATACTGCGGTTGCTGCCGAGGCCGAAGATTCCGGTCGCCTCGAGCGTGCCGCCCGCGAGCGACACCGTATTGGTCGGCGAAGCGTCGCCGAGGTTGCCGCTCGCGCCGATGCTCACCGTGCCGCCATTGATCGCCACTTCACCGCTGTTGGTGTTGGTGGCGCTCAGGACGAGGGTGCCATCGTCGGTCTTGGTCAGCGTGGTCGAACCGCTGATGGTGCCGGAGACGGTCAGCGCGTTGCCGGTGGTCACCTTGATGGTGCCGCCGCCTGCGCCGAGCGCGACTTCGCGAGCGTTGCCGAGGTCGAACGTGCCGGTGGACTCGAGGGTGCCGCCGTCGATCGAGATGTCGTTGGTTGCGGACGCGTCGCCGAGGTTGTCGCTGGCGCCGACGCTCAGCACGCCGCCGTTGATCGCGACTGCACCGCTGTTCGTGTTGCTGCCGGAGAGGATCAGCTTGCCGGCGTCAGCCTTCGTCAATGCTCCGCCGCCGCTCACGACGCCCGATGCAATGAGGATGTTGGAGCCGGTGACGCTGATCGTGCCGCCGCCAGCGTTCAGGACGATACCGCGATTGCTGCCGAGGCCGAAGGTGCCGGTCGCTTCCAGCGTGCCGCCATTGAAGGCCAGGCCGTTGGTCGCAGAGGCGTCACCTAGGTTGGTGCTGTCGCCCACGCTCAGGATGCCGCCGTTGATCGACGTCAGACCTGCGTAGGTGTTCGTTCCGCTCAGGATCAGCTTACCGGTTCCGCTCTTGGTCAGGCTGAGCGTGCCGCTGCCGCCGCCATTGGTGATCTGGCCGGAGAAGGTCGAGTCAGTTCCGCCATTGTAGTTGACGATGAGCAACCCGTTGTTGGTGGCATGTGAGTTCGTCACGATGCCCGAGCCGCTCAGGCCGCCGACTGTCTCGGAGAAGCCGTCGAGGTCGAAGGTGCCCGGGGCGCCGATCACGATCTCGGATCCATCCGGGATCGTCTCGGCCGAGCCGACGCGCACGATGCCGTCGTTGACGAGCGTCTTGCCGGTGTAGGTGTTCGTGCCGCTGACGACGACCGTGCCCGCGGTGGTCTTGATCAGGTCCGCGCCGTTGTTGAACTCTTCGAGGTTCTGCAGGGTGCCGGCCTCGAGGTTGAAGGTCACCGGGGTCACGCCACCGATGGAGTTGCCGCCCATGTTCAGCAGCGCCGTGGCGCCGTTGAGGGTCACCGTGGCCGAGGACGTGCCAGTTCCGCCGATGTTGACGATGTCGCCGCTCATCGTGGTCGATCCACCCGTGAGGTTCAGCGTTGCCGTGGCCGTCGTGCCGGTGCCGGCAGATGCCATGCCGATTGAGGTTCCAGCCGTGTTTCCGATCGTAACGGTGCCGCCGGAGATGTTGACGGTCGCGTTGGCTACGTTGTCGCCGGTCGCGGTCTGGCCCATCAGGATGCCGTCGCCGATGATGACCGTTCCGCCGCCGAGGTTCACGAAGCTGTTGGTCGTGTGCGTTCCGCCGAGCGGCGTGCCCGTCCGGATCGACATCGCCAGGCTGGTCATGTCGAGGGTTCCGGTATCGAACGAGAACGTGCTCGTCAGCGTATCGCCGCGATTCTGCGTGCCGATGGCGACCGCCCCGAGGAGCAGGTCGGCATTGTGGCCGGTCACGTTGAACGTGTTCGCGTTGGTGCTGTCGAAGGTGACCACTCCGGTGGCCCCACCCGTGGTGCCCATGTTGAAGGCCGCGCGGCCCGTGCCCGCTGCGTCGCGGATGGTGATGCTACCGGTGCCGGAGTTGAACGTGATGGAACCGAATTGGCGCAAGCCGGTGCCGATGTTGACGGCATCTGCGTTGATCGTGGTCGAGGTCGCGCCGAGTCGCAGGCTGTTGACCTGGTTCGCCGTGTTGCCCGCGAACTGGCCGCCATCGCCCACTGCGAGGGTCTTGGCCGTGATGACGGTGGTTCCCGGGAGAGTCAGGGTCGCCTTGCCGACGGAGTTCGTGGTGCTGGTCGAGTTGACGCGGAAGATGCCGTCGGTCGTGTTCAGGCTGACGTTGAGGGCGCTCAACGTGCTCAGGTCAACGGTCGTCGTGTTGCCTTCAGCAGCGGTGCCGCCGACGCGGAATTGCGCTCCAGCAGTCAGGTTGAGGACAGTGAGCGTGCCGGTGCCGGCCGCGGTGACATTTGTCGTCGTGATGGCCGCCTGAGTGGAGCCGAGGAGGACGTTGCCGTTGACGGTCAGCGTCCGGCCAGCGCCGATGGTGAGGATGTTCGCGGTCACCGAGTCGCTCACGGCGGTCAGGCCGGAGACGGCCTGGTTGAAGCCGGAGGCGGTCAGGTTACCCGCGCTGCCGCCGACGCCGAGCGTGCCGAGGATCACCGTCGTGGTGGCCGGCAGGGTGTTCGTCGCGCCGATGATCAGCGTGGCGCTGGCCACCGTGGTGGCGCCGAGGTAGTTGTTCGCGCCAGTCAGCGTCAGGCTGCCCGCGCCGACCGTGCGGAGGGAGAGCGTGCCGGCACCGTTGCCGATCACACCGCCGAACGTGTTGTTCTCAACCGTCGTCACGTCGGCTGCGCTGATGCCGCCGATGCTGAGGGTCGTGTTGGCCGTGCTGCCGATGGCGCCGGTGCCCGCGATCTTGTTGATGAACGGACTGCCCGTCGCGTCCAGCATACCCGCCGCATTGATCGTCAGGAGGCTGGTGATCGGGAGCGCGTTCGCGTTGCCGAGGCGGAGGACGCCGGCGTTGACCGTCGTATTGCCCGTGTAGGTGTTCGCGGCGTTGGAGAGGACCAGTGTGCCGCTGCCGTCCTTGATCAGGTTGGCCGGCGTGGTCTCGGCGAGGACGCCGCTGATCGTGCCGGTCATGAGCTGGCCGCCGACGGTGATCGTGTGGTTGCCACCGGCGAGGGTGACGACGCCACTCAGGGTCAGGTTGTTACCGGCATTGGCACGCGAGGTCGCTGTGATCGGAGTGCCGAAGGTGAAGCCGCCGTTGACGGTCACCGCGTTGCCGATCGTGCGGGCCGTGCCGTCGCTGAGGATGGATACCCCATTGGCGAGCGTGAGCGTGCCGACACCGATCGGGCCGCCGGTGAGGGTCGGCGGGGTGCCCGCGCTGCTGTTGGCGAAGATCAGGCTGCCGGCATTCAGGTTGAAGCCGTTCGCGAATGCGCTGGTGGCGCTGCTGAGGATCAGCGAGCCGGCTCCGGTCTTCGAGAGCGGCAGGGTCGCGGCGGTCGTGCCGATCGGGGCCGAGATGATCAGGTCGTTCGGCGAGAGGCCGCCGGTCGAGATCGCCGCGCCGTCCTGCAGCGTCAGCAACGTGCCGGAGATGGTCGGCGTGAAGCTGTAGCTGTCATTGGTCGAGGTGATCGGGGTCAGCGAGCTGAGGATGAGGTTCGTGCCGGCTGCGACGCTCGGCGTGACGGGGCCGCCGCTGGTGCTGAACGTGACGGTTGCCAGCGTGTTCGTGCCGGTGAGTGTCAGCACGCCGGTGCCGTTGATCGTCACGTTGCTGGTCGCGGCGATCTGGCCGTCAACCGTGCTCATGGTGAGGGTGGCGTTGTTCAGCGTGATGTCGCCCGGGATGACGATCGTGCCCGCACCGGCGGTCGCATTGATCGTGAGCGTGGCCTGATTCACGACCGTGCCACCCGTGTAGGTGTTCGCGGCGGTGAGCGTCATGGCCCCACCGGACTTGACGAGACGCGTCAGGTTGCCGAGGCCGTTGTTCGCGATCACCGAGTTCATCGTGATCGTGCCGTTGTTGTGGAAGATCACCAAGTCCGTGGTTCCCGTGGTTGCCGTGCCACCGGTGGTCAGGACGCCGCGGAGAGCGGTCGTGCCGACCGTCAGGCCGCCGGCCTCGTTGCTGCGCAGGAGGCCGCCGAGCGCGAGGTTCAGCACCTCGGTGCCCGCGGTGAAGGTGATCGTGCGGGCGCTCGTGCCGGAGAAGCGGAGCGCGCCACCGGTCGTGTTCGCGGCGACCGCGAGATCCGCCGCGCCCATATTCGAGATATTCGTCGGCAGGTTGTTGCCGCTGGCGAGCGCCGCAGCGTAGGCCGCGACGGTGTTGGTGCCGAAGGCGCCGCCGCCGTAGTTGATGACACCCTGCACCGTGTTGTAGTTCGCGTAGTCACCGCTGTTGTGGATGACGTTCGCGCCGAGGAAGGCGTTGTTCGCCGGAGTAGCGCCGTTGAACTGAGTCAGGAAGACCTGTGCTCCGCTCGAGAGCGGCCCACCCAAGCCGCTCGCGAAGTTCAGCGTTGTCCCCGTGTTCGCGGGCAGGACGAGGTTTCCGACCGTCATCGTGTTGGTGCCGCCGACTACGCCAGCCAGGGTAATGGTATTCGCGCCGCCGGCCTGGATCGTGATGAGGTTGCGGGTGTGGGTGTTGTCCACCGATCCACCAGGCGTGATCGCAAACGTCGCGCCACGCATGGTTAGCGGCGTGGTCGCCGGGATGCGGTTCGGGTTGAGCGCCGCGAGCGTATTGAAGCTGCCGTTGTTCAGCGTCAGGGTGCCGAAGTTCAGCGTCACCGAGCTGGTGTTGTTCAGCGCGCCGAGATCCTGCAGGGTCAGGCCGCCACCGCGGACGATCGTCGCACCGGTGTAGGTGTGGGAGTCCGGCAGGGTGAGCGTGTTGTTGCCCGAGCGGGTAAAGGCGAGGTTGCCCGTGATCTTCGCACCGAAGACTGAGCTGGCGTTCATCGCCGAGGTCAGCGTGACAGCTGTGCCGTTCGAGTTGGTGATTTCACCCGCGACGAAGGACAGCGTATTGCTATTCAGCAGGGTGCGGATGGCCTGGTTGCTGCCGTTCAGGTCGAGCAGACCGCCATTGAGCTGGATATCGGCCACGCCAGGGGCGCCGCCGCTCGGGGTCACGAGCAGCGTGTTGTTGCCACCGCCGAGGATGAGGTTGCCGCCGTTGAGCGCCGTCGCCCCGGTGTAGGACTGGAGGCTGCCGAGCGTCATCGTTCCGGTGCCGGTCTTGGTGATGCCCGCCGTGCCGGTGATGGTGCTGTTCACAGTCAGCGAATTGCCGTTAACGCGGAAGATGCCTTCCACGCCGCCCAGCACGATCGCCGGAGCGCTGATCGTTGCGTTGTTGCCGTTCACGAGCGTGCCGCCGCTGGTGAGCGTGAGACCCTGCGTCGGCAGGAGGCCAGGCAGCGCGTTGATCGTGCGGCCGTCGTCCACGACGTTCAGCGCATTAACCGTCCGGGCGGTGCTCAGGCTGAGGTTGGTCGAGGTCGCGTCCACGCGCACCGTTTCGGTTGCCGCACCGGTGTTGATGTCGGTGCGTGTCGTGTAGCCGGTGAAGGCGACGACACCGGTTCCGGCGGCGTAGGTCGCGAAGTCCGTGCCGACCGCGACGCGGGCCAGGATGCCGGTCGTCGCGGGGACGAGCGTCGGGGCGGCGGTGAAGACCAGCTTCGTGTCGATGCCCAAGTTCGTGCCGCTGACGATGGCCGTGCCGAACGCTCCCTGCGCCAGGCTCGGGAAGGTCACAACCAGCGTGCCGCCGGTGCCGCCCGCGGTCAGGTTCACCGCCGAGGCGCTCGGCCCGAAGGTCAGCGCTCCGGTGGTGACGGTCTCCGTCGTCGCGGTCGCATCGCGGCCGAGGACGTTGAACGTGCCGCCGTTGAGGGTCAGCGCGCCGGTTCCGCCGAGGCGGTTGTTGACGTTGACCGTGCTGTTCGCGTCGCTGTTGTCGAGGGTCAGCGTGCCGCCTTCGTTCACGACGGTGGCTGCCGTGATGAAGTTGCGGAAGCCGTCGTCCTTATAGACCACCGCGCCGCGGCTGACGGTGAGCGTGCCGCCGGAGGTGTTGGCGTTGCTCGTCAAAGTCAGCGTGCCGGCACCGATCTTCGTGAGGTTGATCGGGGCGAGCGTCGCGTCGTTGAAGCGGAAGAACGAGCCCGAGAAGGTCGTCGAGTTGCCATTGAAGCCAGTCGTCAGCGTGCCCGCAGTCGTGGACGTGTTGATGATGAAGCCCGAGCCTTCGATCGAACCGAGGACGGTGCTGAGGCCGTTCAGGTTGATGCCGACGCCGGGGGTTGTCAGGTCGTAGGCCGAGAGGCGGGAGCCGCCGTTGGCCAGGCCGATCTGGAGGCGGCCGTTGTTCACGGTCGTGATGCCGGAATAGGACTGCTGGGCGTTGAGCTGGAGCACGCCGTCGCCCGCTTTGACGATGCCGCCGGTGGAGCCTTGGATACCCTGGATGTTGAAGTCCGAGAGGAGTGCCGCGAGTTCCTGGCCGTTGAAGCGCGTCGCGCTGATGTCAAACGTGCGCTGCGTCGCGCCGAAGTCCACGCGACCATTGATGATCGAGGTGGACGCGACATTCGCGGTCGTGGAAACCACATCGCCGGTGAGCGTCAACGTGCCGGAGTTCGAGCTGACAGCAGAAGCGGTCGTGCCGCCGCCATCATCGCGGAAGATGAGGCCGGCGAGCGTGTTGTCGCCAAACAGGTTCAGGGTCGAAGGACCGTTGATCGTGACGATGTTCGCGGGATCGATCTGCCCGGCAAAGTTCAACATGGTCACCGTGCCGCCGTTGAGGACGAGGCCCGTGGACGGGTCCGTCGCCGCCGGAATCACGACGCCGCCCACGGTGGCGTTGAGGTTCACCGTGCCGCCGTTGACCACGGTGCCGCCCGTGTAGCTGTTGGTCCCGTTTCCGAGTGTGATCGCGCCGCCCGCCGCGGTGAGGACGAACCGCGTATTCGCGGTGCCGCTGCCGATCGCCGTGGAGGTGTCCACGATCCGCGAGTTCACCGTGACGGTGTTGGTGCGGTTGAAGAGGTAGATGTCGTTCGTCCCGCTGCTCGCGGTGCCGCCTGCGGTGATCACGCCGCGGAGGGCGGTCGTGCCGATGGTCTGGTTGTTGTTCGGGCCGATCAAGCCGCCGCTGACGATGTTCAGGATGTCGCTGCCAGTGATGAAGTTCAGGTTGATCGCTGCGCCGGTCATGCTGACCGCGTTGACCGTCGCGCCACCGTTCACGACAGCCGTGGTGGCGGTCAGTCGAATGTTGTCGGTCGCGGCCGCACCGGCGAAGGTGTTGGTCCGTTGATACTGCGGGGCGCCGACTTGATTGAGGCTGGCCACGCCGAGGCCGGGGATGTAGGTCGCGAACTCGTTGTTCCCGGTGATCGCCCAGCCGCCGATGAGGTTATTGGTCAATCCGGCCCCGACTGTCGTATTGGCGTTCGGGTTGCCGTTGAGCGTGTTGATGATGATACGCGCCACGCTGCCGATCGCGCCGAGGTTCGAGGAGAAGAGCGCGGTTGCGCCGTTTCCACCCTCCTTGTCGAAGCTGTTGAGGATGAAGTCCGCCGAGCTGATCCCGGTGCCGCCTGCAGCACTCGTGATGGTTGACATGCCACGCCGCAGCGTGACATCGCCCACGGTTTCCGACGAGGCGGTCTGCGCGCGTCCGATGAAGGAGAGCGTGGCCCCGCGCAGCGTAATCGGCGCGGTGTCCTTGACGCGGTTGGCGTCTTCCCTGAATCCGACGTTGTTGTCGATGTTCAGCGTTGAGTAGGTGATCTCGATGTCAGACGTGCCGGAGAGGCGACCACCGTCGCGCAGTGTCGTCGCGCCGCCAGCGATGAGCGTCTTGCCGGAGTAGTCGTTGTCCGAATACATCGACAGGGTGTTCACGCCGGTGCGCAGGAAACTCATGGCTCCCGTGAGTTTGCCCGCCCAGTTGCGGTCCGCGGCGCCTTGGTTCACCACGAGCGTGCTGCCCGAGAGCGCGCCGCCGGTGATGGTGCCTCCGCCATTCTCCGTGGACACGAGGTCCGTGAAGAGAATCGCGACCGACTGCGAGTTGCCGTTGAGGTCGAGCGTGCCGCCGAGGCCGACGAGCAGGTTTTGGTTGGCCGGCAGCGTGTTGTTGCCGCCATTCAGGACCACCGTGCCGCCGAGGACGGATGCATTGCCGGTGATCGTGTTGCTGGTGCGGTTGAGGATCGGGCTGCCGGGAGGCGTGAGGGTCAACGTGCCTGCGCCTGCCTTGACCCATCCACCCGTGCCGGTCAGCACGCTCGTGACATTGAGGGTCGTGCCGGTATCGACATTGAAGATGTCCTGCACCGCACCGCCAGCATACACCGGCACACTCAGGGTGTGGGTGCCGCCGCCGGTGGCGAGGATGCCGCCGCTGGTGAGAACCAACTGTGTGAGTGCCGAACCGCCGAGCGTGACGCCGGTCGCGTCGTTGAACTTGATGGCGTTGAAGGTGCGGTTGGCCGTGATGCTCGCGCCTGCCGTGAGGTTATACGTGTCGGTCGCGACGCCCGGGTTCACGTTGTTCGTATTGTTATACCCCGCGAAGGCCGCGATGCCGTTTGCACCGTAGGTGGCGAAGTCCGAACTGTTGACCGTGGCGCGCGCCAGGATTCCGGTCGTGACCGGCGAGAGCACCGGCGGGGTGGAGAAGGTGACTTGATTCGTCGCCGTGCCGAGGGCGGTGCCGGTGAAGTTGAACGCCGAATCGACGTTCTGCACCAGGCTGGCGAAGGTCACGATGCTATTGAACCCTGCGCCGGCATTCGTGGTGATCGTGCTTGCCGGGCGCGTGATGGTCAGGATGCCCCCGACTTCCGATGAGTTTGCCGCGCCGTTGCCCACGTAATTGAACGTGCCGCCCACGAGGGTCACCGGACGCGCGCCGAGGCGGTTTACCACGTTGGTCCCGCTGTTGTTCAGGTCGAGCGTGCCGTTCGAGTTGACGGTCAGCGCGATCGTATTGCCGCCCGTGAGCGTGCCGCTGCCATTGAGGCTCAGGATGCCGCCGTGGACAGTGATGTCAGTGGTCGGAACCACCGTGTTTGCGGTGGTCACGTTCAAGGTGCCGGGGCCATATTTCCGCACCGCGAAATACTGGTTCGCCGTGGTCGTGGCCGCCGTCACGTTGCTGTTGAGGTTGATCGTGCCGACCGCGTTGAAGAACAGCGTGCGTGCGGTGGTGGTTGTGTTGTTGATGCCGCCGTTGATATCGAGCGATGCGCCGGAGCGCGCGCCGATTGCCGCATCGAAGTCCATCCGGAGCTGACCGGTGACGGTATTCGCACCCGAGAAGCTGTCCAACTGGCCGCCGAAGTTGAGGCCACCCGCGGCGACGTTGTTGACGCCCTGCAGGTTGATCGGGTTCGGCAGGCTGATGTTGCCGCTCAGTTGCAGCGCGGCGCCAGTCGCATTGACGAGCGGCGAGATGGTGACCGTCGCGGTCGGCGAACCGAATGCGTCGGCGTGCGACGCGCGGACCGCGCCGCCGTTGATCGTGACGCCGCCTGTCCAGGTGCCGGGGTTGGCTGCGCTCAATTCGAGGACGCCGCTGTCATTCTTGAACAGCGCGTTCGCAGGCGCGCTGACAACGAACGGCGCCGAGAGGGTCAGGATCTTGCCGGCCGTGACTTCGATGGCGTTGTTCAACTGGGTCAGGTTGAAGGTGCGGGCGCTGCTGAAGGTCTCGGTCGCGCGGAAGCCGACGCCGGTGGCGGCATCGACGTTCAGGGTCACCGAGTTGGTGATGTCGCCGAGGGCGGCGTCCGAATTCACGGACACGACACCGTTGAGGATGTCGATGGTGTTGCTGGTGCCGCCGAACGTATTGATGCCATTGAGCACGAGCGTGCCTGGGCCGGACTTGATGATGCCGAAGTTGGACGCGGCATCGTCCACCACGCCGGTGAGGATCAGGCCTTGCGGGACGTTCGATGCGGTGGCGACGCCGACGGCGAAGTGCGACGGGCCGGTCATCGTCGTCGGGCCGGTGAACTCGAGCCCGTAGCCGCTCTGGTTCGAGACGCTCATGATGTTCCCCGGAACGCTCAGGTCGGCTTTCTGGATGACCTTGTTGCGCGCATTCGGGGCGCCGCCGGAGCGGTTCACCGTGATCGCCGTGTCGCCAGTGAGCATGACATTGCCGCCAACAGGCAGAATCTCAGCCGTGCCAAGAGTGTTGCCGTCGGCGCTAAAGGCAAGACCGCCGGTCGCGAGGATGTCGCCGGCGTAGTTGCCGACGATGAGGAGGCCGAGGCCGGACTTGTTGATCGTCCCGGTGCCCGCGTTCGCGTCGCCGATGGTGACGGTCGTCTGCGGCGCGGTCACGGTCGCGTTCCAGATACTCGGAAGCGTCGTGAGACCGTTGAGAGTGATACTCTGGACGCCGTTGAAGAAGTGGGTGCCGGTGCCGAAGCCGTCATCGCCGAAGATGACGTTGTTCGAGATGGTCGAGGCCGCCGTGGCTACCATGCTCGTCATGTTCGCCATCGTCAGCGTGCCCAGGCCCACCGGGCCGGAGGTAACGGTGTCGCCGAGGCCTGCCGGGGTGCTGCTCGCGCCGAGAATCACGCCGCCTCCGTTCACCGCGAGGGTGCCGAAGGTGCTCTGGCCGCCGAGTTGCAACATGCCGTCACCGGTCTTCACGATGCTGCCGTTCTGGACGACCGCGTTGATCGTCAGGTCGGATTGCCACGGAGCGACATTGAAGCCGTTAACGGTCGTCGCATCGACATCGATCGAATAGGCGCCTGCGGCATTGAGGTCGAGGGTGCCGTTGGCGATGATGGAGTTCGCGCCCGCGGAGATCGAGGTCGCGGTGATGCCGCCGGTGAGGGTCAGCGTGCCGGTCGCATTGAGGGTCGGGGCCGCGCCACCGTTATTGGTAAAGGTGATGCCCGAGAGGCTGTTTGCCTGATTGGCCAGGTTTAGCGTGGAACCGCCGGTCATCGTCAGCGCCTGGGCCGGGATGACACCGCCCGCGGTCTGGTTCAACGTCGCCTGATGGATGGTGATGCCGCCGGTGCCGAGCGCGCCCGTCGCCCCGAGGACCACGACGGCCTGGTTGAAGACGCTCCCACCCGTGTAGGTGTTCACGCCGTTCAGGTTGAGCGAGGAGCCCACCGTGCGTCCGTCACCATTGGAGAAGATCACGCGCACCGGGCCGGTCACACCGTTGTCGGCGATGACGGCGCCGATGTTTGCGACGCGACCCGTGTTGTCATACGACGCGTTGATCACGTAGAAGTCGCTCGGCGTTCCGATGACACCGCTGGTGAGCGTTCCGTTATTGATCGAGACGCTGGTGTTGTTCGTGTTCTGGCCGATGAGCAAACCGCCGCCCTGGATGCGGCCCGTCTTGCCGTTCAAGTCGATCACCATGTTGGAGGTGCTCTGGTTGAAGGTCAGCGTGTTGACCACGAAGTCGGCGTCCACAAACGTGGTGCCGGTCGCCGTGTGGCGCACGTTGTCGGTCGCAAGCGGGCTGGTGTTTATGCCGCTGCCGGCGTAACCGGCCACGCCCAACTGCCCGAGCGCGCTGACACCGTAGGCGGCGTCGTAGGTCGCGAATTCGCGATCGACGATCGCCCACGGCCCGATGATGTCGTTGGTGGTCGTCACGCCGCCGGTCACATAGATGCGCTGGCTGCTGCCGATCAAGCCCAGTGAACCGAGCGCGCTGAAGCGGAACGTGGCAGTGGAACCGACTGACCGGCTGAAGCCACCGAGCGTGAGCACATTGGAGTTGACCCCGATGTTGCCACCGCTGCCGCCGAAGCCCGGGAGGATGCCGTTGTGACCGTCGACGATCGTGACGACCCCGAGGGTCTCGGAAGCGTCTTCCTGCTGGCGACCATTGAACGAGATAAAGCCGCCGTTCAGAGTGATCGGCGCAGCGTCATTAACCCGGTCAGCCAGGTTGTAGAGGTTGCCGTTCGTCAGCGTCAGGTTCGAACGGCTGATGATGATCGAGGGCGTGTTGGCGAGCGTGCCCATGTCCTGCAATGTCGTCGTGCCGCCCGTGAGCAGCGTCGCGCCGTTGTAGGTGTTGGCTTGCTGGAGGTTCAGTGCGTTCACGCCGGTCTTGTTCAAGAAGATCGTTCCCGTGATCTGACCGCTGAAGTTCGAGTTGCTGTTAGTGACCAGCGTTGCTTGCGCACCGCTGTTGGTCACGGTGCCGCCGCTCAGGTCGGTGTTGCCGCCCCCATTGGCGCTGAAGAGACTGCCGATGAACTGGACGCCGTTCTTGAGATCGACCACCGCATTGTGGTTGATGCCGAGTCCGTTGTTGAAGAGCAGCGTGTTGATAGCGCCGGGCTGCAGGTTCAGCGTGCCGCCGTTGACATACGTGTTGTTGCTCACGAACTGCTGCGTGTTCAGGTTCATCGTGCCGTCCGACGACTTGGTCATGCCGCCGGTGGTCACAAGGCCGCTGTTCACATCGAGGGTCTGGCCGGCCATGACGTGGAAGACACCTTCCGTCGCGCCCGTGCCGAAGGTGACGATCGGGACGGACAACGTCGAACCGGAGCCGGAGCCGTTTACGAGGACGCCGCCGCTGGTGATGGTCAGGGTCGCCGGGTTCAAGCCCGAGAGGCCGCCCACGTTGGTGCTGCCGCCGCCGCTGGTGAGCTTGAGGGCGTTGATGGTCTGGTTGCCCGTCAGCGAGTTCGCCGTGGTGTCGGTCGCATTAAAGGTCTGCGTGGTGCCGACGCTGAGGATGTTCGTCGCGGCCGCGTAGCCGGAGAAGGTGCCGATGCCGGTTGCGGCGGCGTAGGTGGCGAATTCGGTGCCATTGGTCAACACGCGCGCCAGCAGGCCGGTCGTCACCGGAGAGAGCGTCGGAGCGGTCGTGAAGGTGAGCTTGTTGTTGGCCGTGCCGAAGGTGCCCGTCAGGTTCAACGTCGAGCCGCCACCTTGGG
Source organism: Chthoniobacteraceae bacterium (assembly GCA_040081625.1). GTDB lineage: Bacteria > Verrucomicrobiota > Verrucomicrobiia > Chthoniobacterales > Chthoniobacteraceae > VFJQ01. Next base: position 67,170 of record JBEBGD010000008.1, on the reverse strand, counting down.
CGAGCGGGCCGAAGGTCACCGTTTGGTTTCCGCCCGGCGCGAGATTGATCGTGTTGGTGCCCTGGCTGATCGTGAGAGTGCCGGCCGCGGCATTGACATGGCTGGAACCAGCGGCGTTCGGGATGAAGTTTAGCGTGCCGCCGCCGATGTTGACGACGCGGGTGCTGAAGCGGTTCGCCGTGTTGGTGGTGGAGTTATCGAGCGTCAGGGAGGCGTTCTGCCAGACCTGCACCTGCTGCGTCACGGGGAGTCCGAGGCCAAACGTGCCCGCGCCGTTCACAGTGACGGCGCCGCGATACAGGCGCATTTCCGTGTCCGGGATCACGCTGGCCGCGGTGATGGTCAGGTTGCCCGTGCCATACTTGAAGAAAAACGTATTCGCGGCGGGGGTGGCGTTGGTGTTGTTGATGACGCCAGCGAGGACGATGTCGCCCGCGCCACCGTAGAAGCCGATGATGTTGCGGCCCGTGCCGGCGTTGGAGCGGTCGTAGTCGATGGCGCCGAGGGTGAGGGTCGCGCCGGCGTCCGCACCGAATCCGTAGTTGCGGCCCTGGTTATCCGTGCCGGAGCTGGCATTGACGGTGATCGTCCCCGAGATCGTGTTGCTGCCGCTCACCGACTGGATCGCGCCGCCGGTGTTGATGCCGGTCAGGGTGATGAAGTTGGCAGCGGCATCGATCGTGATCGCGTTTGCAACGGTGACGCCGCCCGCGAGCTGCAGCGCGGCGCCGGGGTTGTTCACGATGATCGTGCCGGTCGGCAGGGCGGAGGCGAGGGCCGTCTTCACGGCGCCGCCGGAGATGGTAAGACCGCCGGTCCAGCCGGTGTTCGCCGCGGCGAGCTCCAAGGTGCCGCGGTCGGCCTTGATCAGGGCCGCGCCCGCAGCCGTGAGGCCGAATGGGCTGTTGAGGGTCAGCGTGTTGCCGGTGGTGACTTCGATCGCCCGCAGGTTGGTGGCGACGGTCAGGTCGATCGTGCGGCTGGTGGCGAAGGTGCCGGTTGCGCGCAGGGTCGAGGTGCCGGCGGTCGGGTTCAGCCGGATTTGGTTCGAACCGGTTCCGAGGTGCGCGTCGCTGGCCGCGGAGACTAGACCGGTCTGGATGTCGATGTTCCCGGTGAAGCTGTTCGACGCGTTGCCGAGCACCACGGCGCCGTTGCCGGTCTTGATGAAGCCGGTGCCGCTGACGGCCCCATTCAGGTAGAGACCCTGGGTGATGTTCGAGTTCGACGCGTTGCTGACGCTGATCGTCGGCGTGCCCGTGAGGGGCTGCGCTTCCGTCACGTCGAGGCCGTAGGCGTTGTTGTTCAGGATCGTGAACCCGAGGCCCGGGTTCGAGATGCTCGACGGCTGGATGATTTTGTTCTGGGCGACGTTGAGCGGCAGCGAGCCGCCCGCGCGACCGACGGTGATCGTCGGAGCGATGCCGGCGTCGAAAATGACGTCGCCGAGCATGATCGTCTCAGGCAGACCGTTGCCGATGTTCGCTCCTGTGCCGTCATGCAGGAGCTGAACGGTCAGCGGATTGCCGAGTTCGCTTGCGTTGAAGTCGCCGGTGTAGCCCGTGGCGTTGAAGACCAGGGTGCCGAGCCCGGTCTTCTGGAAGTTCGTGATCGTGCCGATGTTCGGGATGTTGCCGAGCAGGGCGACGGTCAGGAACGGATTCTTGATGTCGATGGTCGGGGTCGGCGAGGCCAGGCCCGCGCCGGTCAGTTCACCGTTGAGGGTGAGCGTCCAGACGGTGTTGGCCGTCGCATCAAAGGTCGGCGTGCCGGCAAATGCGATGTCGTTGCCGACGGCGCGCGTGCCGTCCACCATGAAGTAGGTTCCAGACGCCGCAGCTACGTCGCCGCCGCCGAGCGGACCGCTCGAGATGCCGCGTCCGCCCGAGGTCGGGGCGCTGTTGCCGCCGATAATGATGCCGCCTGCATTGAGGTTCAGGCCGCCGAAAAAGGTGCTCTGTCCGCTCAGGGTCAGGATGCCGGCGCCGGTCTTGGTCAGCGTCACTCCGGGGCTGAGGATGCCGGCGGTGATGGCCAGGGTCGGGTGGATCTGGCTGATCTGGGCGCCGCCCACTTCGATGGCGGGCACGTGGATGGTCTTCGCGCCGGTGCCGATGTCGATCGAGCCCGAGATGGTCGGGACCGTCAGCGGGTTGCTCGAGGTGACCGAGATCGGGGTCGCGCCGGTCAGGGTTAGGATCGCGCCGGTGTTGACGATCGGGGTGCCTGTCCCGCCGTTGTTCTCGAAGGCGATGCTGTCGAGGGTGTTGAAGCCTACGAGCGTCAGGGTCGAGCTACGGCGCAGGGTCACTGCGTTGCTCGGGTCGATCTGGCCCTGATTGGTGTTCATGATCATCGCAGCGCCGCCGAGGGTGATTCCGCCCGCCGGGATCACGACGCCGCTGCCCATGAGGTTGACGGTGCCCTGCACGACGGTGGTGCCGCCGGTGTAGGTGTTGTTCGCCGTCAGGTTCAGGCTGCCGGCGCCCGACTTGAGGAGCGTGGTTCCCGAGCCCTGGATCTGCGAGTTGACGATCAGGTTGCTGATGCCGAAAACGAGCGCGTTGGTCGCGGCACTCGTGGTCGCGTTCTGGCTGACGGTGACCTGGTTCGGACCGTCCACGGACACGATGTAGGTGCCCGCAGGCAGGTTGGCGGTGGTGATCGTCATGCCCGGAGCCAGGCCGACTGTCGAAGGCACGGTGGTGATGATCGCCGAGCCGGAGACCGTCGTCGCCGTGGCCGCGCTGGTGGTCGTGCCGGAGGCGTTGTTGAAGACAACCAGTTCGCTCGTGCCGCTGGTGATGATACCGCGGATCGCCGTCGTGCCGAAGGACGAGGCGTTGCTATTGTTGCTCCGCAGGATGCCGCCGAGTTCGAGGTTCAGGACATCGCTGCCACCCGTGAAGGCGATGTCGTTGGTGAAGGCCCCGGAGAGTTTCAGCAGCGCAGTATTCGTCGTGCCGGCTGCCAGCGTCGTCGTGGACGGCACTGTGACAGGGATATCCGTGATGTTTCCGGGGGCGAACGTGGCGTCGTAGCCGGTGAACCCACCCTGCCCAACCACGCCGATGCCCAGCGAGGTGTTGTATGCCGCGTAGTCGGTGGAGTTCGCGATGGCCCACGCACCCAGGAGACCGCTGCCGATGCTCGTCAGCGGGGTCGAGACTTCGATGCGCGCGTTGTTCCCCTGCTGGCCGAGGTTCGTGCCGGTGAAGTTGAGTGTCGTGCCTGCGTTGCGGGTGAGTGTGCCGATGGTCAGCACCATGGAAGTGAACGTGCCGCCGCCGTTGGTGGCCGTGATCGTGTTCGCGCCTTGCGCGGAATCGACCGAGAGAAGGGTCTCCGTCGCCGCCGTGCTGACACGGCCGGTGACGCTGATCGTGCCGTCGCGCAGAGTGATCGGGATCGTGTCGCCGATACGGTCGCTGATCTGTGTCTGGAGGCCGGTGTTGTTGCTCAGGAGGAGCGCGCCGCCGTTGAGGTCGATCGCCGAGGTGGTGAGCAGCGTGGCGTCGCTTTCGAGCGTGGTGTTGCCGCCCATGAGCGTCGTTGAACCGGTGTAGGTCTGCGCAGTATTGATCGTCAGCGTGTTGCCGTTGACGCGGCCGAAGTTCACGTCGCCACTGATCACGCCGGAGAAGAGCGTGCTGCCGCCCATGTTCGTCACGAACGTGCCGGTGCCGGTGCTCGTCGTGATCGAACCACCCGCGCCGGGCATCGTGCCGGGGTCGTTGAGACGCTCGACGTATTGGGCGTTGCCGTTGAGGTCCAGCGTCGCGCCTTCGTTGATGACCAACTGTTGATTCGGGAACATCGTGTTCAAGCCGCCGTTCAGCTTCGTCACACCATTGAGCAGGCTGGTCACGCCAGTGAGGTAGGTGGACGTGTTGAGTTGGAGCGTGCCGGGGAGCGCCTTCGCCCACCCAGCCGAGCCGAACAGAATGCTGTCCATGGTGAGCGTGGTGCCGCTCGCGACCTGAATGAACCCGGCATTCGTCGTGCCGAAGCTGACCTGCGGAGTGCTCAGCGTGTTGCTGCCGCCAGTGTTCAGGATCGCCGCCGCCGTGAGCGTCAGTCGATTCGCCGTCCCGCCGCCGATGTTCAGCGTGTCGCCGTTGATCTTGATCGCATTGACAAAGCGGTTGGCCGTCGTGTTCGCGCTCGCGGTGAACTCCACCGTCTGCGCGTTGGTCGCGGTGTTGACGTCGGACACGTAACCCGTGAACGCCTGCACGCCGTTTGTCGCGTTGTATTCCGCGAAGTCCGTCCCACCACTGATGAAGGTGCGCGGCATGATGCCGTTGATGGCCGCATTGGCCGGAAGCGCCGCCGTGATCTTGACCTGATTGGTCGTGCCAATGCCCGGAACGCCGATGAGGTTCAGCGAGGAACCGGCGCTTGCGAAGTTGACAGACGCAAACGTCAACACGTTCGACCCGGAGGACGGCGTGTTCATCGTGATGTAGGTCTGCACCGTGTTGATCGTGAGCGCGCCGGTGGTCTCGTTTGTTCCACCAGTGTCGTTGCCGATGAGGTTGAGCGTGCCGCCCGTGCCGGTGAAGCCGCCCGCATCCGCGAGGCGGTTCACTGAACCGGCGGTGTTGTCGAGGGTGATCGTCCCGAGCGGGAATACCGAGCCCGAGCCCGCCCACGCGCCCGCGCCGTTGAGGAGGATGGTGTTGCGGTTTGCGACGAGTGCGCCGGTGGCCGTGTTCGCGGCCGACAGCGTCAGGCTCCCCGCCGCTGCGGAGTAGGCGAGCGTGCCTGCCGCGGTCGCGGTGGCACCGTTTGAGACGATGCTGCTGACGATCGTATCTCCCGAACCGCGCAGGGTCAGGGTGCGACCGGTGGCGTCATTGCTTAGGAATATGCCGCCGGCGATTGTCAGGTCAGTCGCGGTATCGAGGTTGTTGAAGAGCGTCCGGTTTCCGGCGTTGTTCGTGACCAGGCCGTTCAACGTAATCCCATTAAAGCCGCTAAAGGTCGCCGGGTCGCCGGTCAGGAATACCGGGTTGGTGATCGGACTGGCCGCGAGATCGACGCCCGCCACGACCACACCGCCGCCGAAGTTGAACTGGCCGGAAGGACCAAACGGCGCAGTCTTGTCCAGGTTCAGCGTGCCTTGCGAGAGGGTCTTGGTGCCGGTGAAGGTGTTTGCCGCGCCGCTTGTCGTAAAGAACGCGTCGTTCGCGATGGCAATGTTCCATGCCGTAGTGTTCGCTGCAGCGTTCTGAATCGATCCATTCCAGATGGTTGAACCATACCCTCGGAAGTTGATGGTCTGATCATTGGCCTTCAGGTTGATGAAGTTGTTGTTGATGGTCAGAACCGCACCGCCCTCCAGGTTGTTGCTGATGGTCTGGGCGTTGTTCCCTGCCGCCACTGTGTAGGTGCCGTTGAGAGTGATCGCATTTGCGCCCGCGAATACCGCCGTCGTGTTGTTCGATTGGGAAACCGGCACGGGCACGGTCAACGGTCCGCCGAACGCCAGGATGGAGGCATTGGAGAAGTTGATCGACGGGACGGACCCGATGCCGTTGGCGGTCAGGCCCAGCGTGCCGCCATTGACGCCGAGGACACCGGTGAACGTGTTCGGAGCGCTCGGGTTCAGAATCCAGAATCCGCCGTCTTCCTTGATCACCGTGAGGATGTTGGCGCCGTCGTTGGTCAGCGTCGAGGTGACCATGTTGCCGTCGGTGTTCGTGCCGCGGAGCGACAGCGTCCGCGCGCCGCTGGTCGTGTTGACCGACGCCGCGCTGCTGTTGATCAGGTTCGTGAGGACCAACGGACCGCCGCCGCTCGAGTCGATGCGGCGGGTGCCGGTCGTGCCGGTGATGTTGATCTGGCGCGTGGCGACTTCGCCCGGGCCGACATACATGAGGTTGACCGTGGTGCTGGTGCTGGGGTTACCCAGTTCCACGATTCCGCCGCCGACATTCGTGCCGAAGCTGCTCGACGTGGCGCCTGCCGCGCCGATGGAGGTCGCGAAGACCGCTTCCTGCCGGATAACGGTATTGCCCGAGTAGGTGTTCGCATTGCCAAGGATCAACGACCCGGTGCCAATCTTGCCGAGGCCGCCCGTGCCGCCGAGGACGCCCGAGAAGGTCGCGAAATCGAGGTTGGTCGAGAGGTTGTCGTTGACCACCACTTCACGCCAGCCATTCCCGCTCAGTGTGGTTGCGATGCCTGTCCCGGCGAGGACGCCCGTGCCGGAGTTAAGCGTGAACGTCGCCGGTCCGGTGATCGCGGTGATGAAGGCACCCACCGGGATGTTCGCATTGCCGGTGAATGTCTGGCCGATCGTAAGGCCGGCGGTCGTGCCGGCCGTCAGAGTGACAGTCGCGCCTGCGGCGGTGGTCGTCGCGTTGACGACCGGCGTGGCGCCGGCGCCGAGGTTGAGATCGCCCGCAACCTCCACGTCAGCGATGCTGGTGGTGGAGTTCAAGATCAGGACGCCAGCGCCGATGAAGTCGGTCGTGGTGCCCCAGACCGGCGTGCCGAGGCTGCTCACATCCCAAGTCAGCTTCGTGTCGCCCGCCGAGAAGCCGCCGTTGCCGGCGGGAACGAAACGCAACTGGCCCTGACCCGTGCCGAGCGCACGAGCGAAGGTGCCGGTGCTCTCAAACACGCCGCCATTGATGAACAGATTCGAACCAGTGGGGCCGCTCGGCAGGGAGGTGCCCTCTTGAGCGCGGAGCGCGCCGGCGCTGATGGTGGTGACGCCGGTGTAGGTGTTGGCCGGGTTGCTGAGGATCCACAAGCCGGTTCCGGCCTTGGTCACACTCAACGCCTCAGCCGCATTCGTGTTGTCGATCAACTTAAGGTTGAGTTGATTATCGCCGATCGAGTCACCCTGCAGGGTGAGCGTGCGGGTTCCTGCGCCGAGGAAGGCGACCGGGAGCGGGTTGTTGAAGATCAGCGTCGCGTTGTTGTTCCCGCGCGTCAGGCGGTTCGCGCCGTAGCTGCCTTCACTGCTGATCGTGCCGGCCCCCGCGAGGGTGAAGAGGCGGTCGATGCTGACCGACGGCGTCTGCGTGGTCTGGTAAATCGCGCCGGTCGCGCCAGTGTAGGTCAGCGTGCCGCCGTCGAAGATCAGGCTGTTTGCGTTGCTGGTCGCATCCGTCTCGTCGCCCTCGCCGATGCCGCTCGGGGAGCCGATGTTCGAGAGCGTCGTCACCGCGACCACGCCGCCGGTGATTCGGATGCCGCCGCTGAAGGTGTTCGCCCCGGAGAGCGAGGTCGTTCCAGCGCCACCCTTGGAAAGTGACACCGTGCCCGCGCCGTCCTGGATGATGCCGGAGAAGTAACCGCTGGTGCCGCCATTTCCGACGCGGAGGATCGAAGTGGTCGCGGCAGCCGAGTTCGTGACCGTTCCCGCGCCGTTGAAGACATTTGCACCGCCGCCCGTCGCCGTGCCCAGGCTTGTGCCACCGAGGTCCAGGGTTGCGCCCTGGCGGACGACGAGGGCGACATTCGTGCCCGCGAGCGTCGCACCCGAGGTGAGTTGCAACGTGCCTTCGTTCACGGTCACCGTGCCCGTGATCGTATTCGTGCCGCCGATGGTCATCGTGCCCGCGCCGTTCTTGGTCAGCGAGATGGCGTTGGTGCCACTGTTGATGATCGGGGCGTTGAACGCGAGCGTGTCGCCGCTCGTATTGGTCCGGACGACGATGTCGCCGCCAGAACCGGTGGTGACGCCGGTTGCCGTTCCGGCATTGGCGATCGTCGCTGTGACGCCGCCCGTGACAAGGATACCGCCACCGGTCGTGCCGCCATTGGTGATGGTCAGTGTCGCGCCGTTATTGATGGTGATCGTTTGGGCGGTGTCGAACTTGAGACCCGCATTCACCGAGACGGTGGGCTGGTTGAACGAGCCGGTAATGCGATACGGGGTCGTGTTGGCGGCTACGAGGGCGACAGCGCTATTCGTATAGGTCGCCGCGCCGACTGCACTGCCCGCCGCGAAATCCGCGCCGTTGAAGACGAGCTTCGGGCTGAGGATGCCGTTGACGTTCGCCGCACCGGTCAGGGTGACGGTTCCACCGGCCGTCGTCGTGATATTCAAGCCCGAGCCCACCGCAGGCACCGCGAGGGAGGCGAAGGTAAGAGCCGCAGTGCCGCCGGCACCGGGGGTCACGGAGAGAGTGTTGCTGCCCGCGGTGTTGGTCAGCGCGCCGACCGACTCAGCGACCGGGAGGCTGGCGATACCCGCGTAGTTCAGCGTGCCGCCCGCGGACTGGGTGAAGGTATCGACGTTGAAGATGATCGCGCCAGCATTCGGCAGGACGTCGAAGTCGTTCGCGCCGGTGCCGAACTCCTGAATCTTCAGCGTGCCCTGTGAGACGGTCGTGCTGCCGGTGAAGGTGTTGTTTGCCGAGCCCGAAAGGAGCCACCGACCGCTGCCGATCTTCTGGAGGCTGGTGGCATTCGTCGAGGCGCCACCATTGGCGAGGACCGCGTTAAAGGAGTTGTCGAACTGCGCGGTGCCGCCAAGAACCAGCGTCTTCGCGTTGGTCAGCGTGCTGGTGATGGCGCCGGTGAGCGTCAACGCACCAGTGCCGCTCGCGTTGATGTAAACCGGAGCCGTCGTCGTGTTGAACGTCAGCGGATTCGCCGCCGTCGTCGTGCCGCCGGTATAGGTCAGCGTGCCCGGGGTCGTCGTGGCATTTGCGAAGCTGATGGCTCCGCTCGGAATCGAGGCGAATGAGCTGATCGACAGCGTGCCGTCGGTGATCGACGTGCTGCCCGTCGCGGTCGAGGCTGTGCCGCCGATCGTGAGGGTGCCCACGCCGGTCTTGCTCAGGCTGACCGCGCCGGTGCCGGCCTGCAGCAGGTTGCCCGTGAGCTGAATCTCGCCTGTCGCCCCTAGGGTGATCGTGCGGCCCGAGGTTTCGCTCAGGCGGTTGACGCTGGCGTTGATCTTGTAAAGACCGTTGCCGCTGTTCGTGAAGTTCAGCGTGCCGCCGTTGATCCAGTTGATGGTTCCGCTCGGGCCATTGATCGTCAGACCTGCACCGTTGCGACCCTCCATCGTGAGGCCGCCGTTGATCGCAGAGTTATTAAGATTACCGAAGACGAACTCCTGGTTCAGCGCCGAGCCGCCGATCGCGCGATCCACGAACATCTGGACCGTGTTGCCGCGGAGGTTGACGTTGCGGGTGTTGAAGTTCGGCGTGTCGCTGCGAGCCTCGAGCCTGCCGGCGTTCAAATCGAGCGACTGCGTGCCGGTATTCAGACCGAGCGCGCGGTCGTCTGACACCCGGATCGTGCCGGAGTCGATACGGAAGGATTGGGCAAAGTCATTGTCGATGTTTTGCAGCCACATCGTGGTCGCGACCACGTTGCCGGTCTTGATGAAGTCGTCGTTCTGAATCTCGCTGCCGCCGATGCGACCGCTGATGATCCAGTTGCCGTTACCGTAAAACACCGAGGAGCTGACATTCGTGCTGTTCGTGACGCCGAGGTAGAGCCCACCGCTGATGGTGGTGATGCCATGCGTAGCCACTGCGCGACCCTCGGTCGCGCCGGTGCCAATCGTGAGGCCGCCAGCGATCGTGTTGTAGCCCACGCTCACGAGACCGCCGCTGGAATTCACCGCACCCGGACCACGACCGGAGACCGAGATCTCGCGGTTCATCGTGATGCCGCCGAGTGAGCCATCGAGCACGAGCGAACCACCACTGAAGCCGGGGTTGCCCGTGCCGGCGATACCGGTGATCGAGATCGCCGTCGTGCCCGTCCCGAGTTGGTTGGCGTTGTTGATCACGAGGTTGCCCGCCTTGATGACGATGTCGCCGCTGATGGTGTTCGCCACCGTGCCGGTGAGCGCCAGCGTGCCGTTGCCCGTCTTGGTGAAGCCCGCAGTGCCCGCGAGCGTGCTCGCGATGGTCGCGCGCTCCCCAACCGCCGAGCCAACATGGATGATCGGCGAGTTCACGCCGGCCGGCGGCGTGAGCGTCAGTGTGTTCGCCGGAACGGACGACTGAAGCGTGTATCCCGTGGTATTGAAGACCAGCCCGCCCGCGACGATCGACTCACCGAGCGTGACCGTCCCCGCGGTCCCGCCGAAGAGCGCGATGTCGAACGTGGCATTGGTCCACGCCTGGTTGTTGCTGTTCGAGTTGTCGATCGGATTGAAATCGGGGTCCCAATTCCCCAGGACCTGATCCCATGTCCCGGTGCCGCCGATGGCACTGTTCGAGCCGTCGGTATCGCCGTCCCAGACGAGGGTCGCAGCTTTTACCGCGTGTGGCAGGAGAAATGCGGCTGCGGTTGCGAGAATGAAGCGTGGCAACCGGCGTTTCATGCGCGCGAGGATGCGGGCGCTGCGGCGGGAGGTCAGGCGGGAGGGACGGGTGGACTTGCGCATAGGAGTAGTGGGACTGAGCGGGGAGTTTGGGGGGGAGGGAGAGGTGTGCGGACACACCGCTCCCAACCGGGATTGGTCGCACAAGAACCCTGTGACACTGGGCTGTAAAGGATTTCTTTGCGGTTCCGCGCACGTTTTTGGGGGGCGTTCGTGCAATCCCGGAATGCAAGACTGCGACGGGCCGGAAAGGCCACCCCGACCGGCGCGGCGAAATCCCGACAAAGCTTGTATTCATGCGGCTTGGCAGCCGATCGTCCGTGCACCGCGACTTGCGGGAAATGCCCGACTCCACGCACCGCACCGCGCGAGGCTGCTCGCAATTAAATTACTTTCCCCGTAAACCTTCGCCCCATTCAGCCGTCACGTCGGAACCTCGGTTTCCGTCAGCGAATCTCAGCACCCGGAAGCGCCGCGGATTGCGTTCCGCACCAGCACCGCCACATCGCACGATACGCGGCCTCGACTTCGCGCGTGAGCGCGGCGGGATCGAGCAGCGGAGAGGCTTGCAGCCTTGATCGCAGGCCGGTCCGCAATTCGACGAGGCGCTGAATCTTGTGCGCGGACTCGACGGCACAACGCACGTAATCGTCGCGCGATTCGACGGCAAATTCCGACAGCCCGACGTTCGACAAAATGCTCAGCCCGGCGCGGCCGAGGCTGAACTTTCCGACGAGCGAAACGACCGGCACGCCCATCCAGAGCGCGTCGAAGGTCGTGGTCATCCCGTTGTAGGGGAAGGTATCGAGCGCGAGGTCGATCCGCTCGTAGCGGCGCAGGTAATCGCCGGGCGCAAGACCCTCCGCCGAGGAGCGGTAATCGAGGAACTCGAACCGCTCCGGCGCGATGCCGTGCGCACGCATGAAATCCGCCATGCGCGAGCGGTGGCTGCCGGTCTTCGTGAGCAGCACCAGGCGCGACTCAGCGACCGCGCCGAGGATGCGCGCCCACGTCTCGAGGACGGTGTCGTTGATCTTGCAGAAATTGTTGAGCGATCCGAACGTGAAAAATCCCCGGCTGAGGACGGGAAGCGCATTTACCGGCGGCGAGCCGGCCGGCGGTTCGTAGCAGCTCCAGCAGTGCGGCAGACGGAAGGGCTGCTCGGCCGACGGCGACGACTCGCCACCGGGCGGCTCGAGGAAGGGATCGGTGATCCGCCAGTCGATCGTCTCCACGCCGGACGAACCCGGATAGCCCAGCCACGAAACCTGCACTGGAGCCGGTTTGTGGGCGAAGAGCTTCAGCCGGTTGTCCGAAGTATGGAGCGCGAGATCGACGAGGATGTCGATGCCATCGTCGCGGATCCTTGCGGCGAGTTCCGCATCGGGAACGTCGGCGACGTCGCGCCAGAGCGCGGCTTTTTCCACAAAACGACGGGTGACAGGATCGGGCGCGCAAACCGCGTAGCAGACGACCTCGACTTTTTCACGGTCGTGCCTCTCGAAGACCGGCAAGAGCGCGCGCCCGACGACGTGCTCGCGGAAGTCCGCGGAGACGTAGCCGACGCGCAAACGGCGCTCCGGCGAGCGGTCGTTGGCGTGCGGCTGGAACTGCGCGCGAAGCGGCGCGACGTGGTGGCGATTCCACTCGCGCTCCTCGGCGGCGAGCGCCGCCGGTTCGCAGCGCGGATCGAAGAGCATCGTGAAGACGAGATTGCTGCGGACCTCGGCGCTGCCGGGCTGCAGCTCGAGGCTGTGCTGAAAGGCAGCGATCGAGCCTTCGATCATCCCCTGGTCCTTGAGCGCTACACCCAGGTTGTTCCATGTCGGAGCGTCCCCCGGGGCGATCGCGAGCGCGTGGCGATAGACCTCGATCGCGGCGTCCAGCTCCCCCTTTTCCTTGAGGCAATTGCCGAGATTCGTCGCGATGGGCGCGTCGCCGGGCCGCCGCTGGAGCACGGAGCGATAGAGCCCGATGGCGGCGTCGATCTGCCCGGCGGCGACGAGCGAGGAGCCGAGGTTGAGCTCGCAGGCCGGGTAGTCCGGCTGGAGCCGCAGCGCCGCGCGATAGGCCGCGATCGACTCGTCCCAGCGCCGCTGGTTGAAGCGGGTGAGGCCCATGTTGTAGTAGGCGCCGGCGCAGTTCGGGTCGAGCCGCAGCGCCTCCTGGTAGCAGGTGATCGCGCGATCGTAGTCGCGCATGTTCAGCAGCAGCGTGCCGAGGTTGCTGTGGTAACGCGCGACGTTCGGATTCATCGCGATCGCGCGCTCCATCAGCACGAGTCCCTCTGCCTGCCGGTTCGTGTTCGCGGCGACGGCGCCGAGGAGGTGGATGATGTCGGGATTCCCCGGCTCGACCGCGAGCAGCTTGCGGTAGAAATTCTCAGCCTCCGCAAATCGGCCCGCGGCGTGGTGATCCATCGCGAGATCGAGCGCTTGCTGGGGCGTCAGGTGGGGCATGGCGCGGCCATATACATAGGGCTCGCGTGTGCGCACGCTCTTTGACCCGCGCACGCCCCTCGCCGATCTCGCCTTGCGCCGGCGCGCTCGCTCTACTTTGGTGCGCGCCCCGCCTCCATGCCCGAAGTCTCCCAATCCGCCCCCGAATCCGCTTCGCTGGACGACCTGGCGCTCGCGTTCGGGACCGACAAATGCAGCGCATTCCACGGCTACGCTCCGATCTACGAGGAGCTGTTGCGCCCGCTGCTCGCCCAGCCCGTGCGACTGCTCGAAATCGGCGTCCTCGGCGGATCGAGCATCGCGATGTGGGCGGCGTGGTTTCGCCATGCGGACGCCCGCTTCATCGGCATCGACATCGACACGACGCGGTGCATGCCGTTGCCCGACCCGCGCATCACGATCCTCCGCGCGTCCGCGACCGATCCGGGTCTCTGGCCGGGGATCGGGGCGCAGGACATCGTCATCGACGACGGCAGCCATCTCGCCACGGAACAGACCGCGGGATTCCAACTCGGGTGGAAGCACGTGTCGCCGGGCGGAGTCTGGATCATCGAGGACCTGCACACCGCTTGGAGCGCGGAGCATTGTCCCGCGGGCGTGAACGTGATGCAGTTCCTCTTCGGTCTGACCACCGGAATGCAGGCGCGCGGCGCGCTGGCGCGGGCGCGCGACGTGACGACAGACATTCACAGCGTCGCATTCCATCACGGCCTGGCGGTGATCCGGAAGGCGCGCTGAAGCGGGGACCGGCGCGCTACGGAAGCCGGTCGGCGGAGTAATCGCCCGGCGCCGAGTAATGCTTCGCCGGGTCGAAAGGCACCGACCTCAAAGCCTGCCACGGCACTTGCGAGATCGACGAATAGGGCTCGTCCGCTGGCAACCCATACTTCGCCCTGAACCGGTTCCAGTTTAGATCCACGAGCCGCCATCTTTCGGCCAACTTTTCATCACGGGCCACCTGCGGCAGGCAGTTGAAATTTGCCTCCCTCTGGTGGTAGGCGAAAGCGCTGGGCACGAGCACATGTTCGAAGCCGGAAATCTGGGTGCGCAGGCCGAAATCGGGATCGGCGAAGTAGCCGAAGAATGCCGGGTCGTAGGTGCCGATCCGATCGAGCACTGCGCGCGAAACGACAAACGCATCGCCGACGAAAAACTCATCGATGATGGGCTCTCGGGGATACTGCGCGGCGACTGTCTTTCCCACCGCGAAGAGATCCTCGAACGTCGTCGGCGCGCGACTGAGTTGCACGTTGTGGGACGGCTTTTTGTTGTCCACGAAGTTCGAGCAGCCGCGCACGATGCCGTGTCGCGGATTCGCGCGGACGGCGGCCATGATTTCGCGCAGATAGTCGGGCGTTACAAAGATGTCGTTCGAGAGGAAGATGACCCATTGACCGCGGGCGTGGGAGAGGATGCCGTTGACCGCGCCGGAGTATTCGCGGTTCTCGGAATAGAAAAACGACGTCGTGTTCGGATGCTCCAGCCGCGCCTGCCGGATGAGATCCCGCACCGCCTCGTCCGGCGAGTGATTATCGATCAGCAACAGCTCAAAATTTCCGCGAGCCGCGAGGAATAGCGATTGGAGCGCGGTGAGCGTCGTCGGGCAGTGCCCGTAGGTCGAGATCCCGACCGTCACGTCTTCCCCCAACTCCATCGGTGTGTGTCCGGCCAATGTCGGCGATGAGAGTTTGATCATAAGGGAGTGATTGATTCAGGAGCGAACGAACGGATGATCTGCGCAAGACCGTCCTCGATCGAAGTGCGAGGGCGCCAGCCGAGCGCGCAGAGCCGCGCGGGATCGGCGACGATCGCCGGATACGGATCGACCGCCGCTTCAGCCGCAATGACGCGGGCTGGCTCACCGAGAAGCCGCGCGATGTGCGCGGCGAATTCACGAACGCTCACGCCGACGCCGGTGCCCACATTGAGGCTTCCGCAAAAGCGATGCTCGAGAGCGGTGAGCAGCGCCCCGGCGACGTCGCCGATGAAGACGAAATCCCGGATGCTGTCAGGCGTTTTCAGCACGATGGATTCTTGCTTCAAGGTGTGTTGGATGATCGAGGTCGGGAGGCGGCGCGGGTCTTCGCCCGGGCCAAACGGAAGGAAGATGCGCGCCCAGCCGAGGTCAAGCGCGCTGCTCTCCATCGCGCGACGCAGCGCGTCCTTGCTCCGCGCATATGGCGAGGCCGGGGCGAGCGGCGATGCGTCTTCGCGCAGCGGCCCGTCCTGCGGCGCATACTCGAGGCAGGTGCCGGTCGCGATGCAGTGGCGCACGCCGCGCCCGGCGAGGCCATGGAGGAAGGCGACGCTCCAGTCGAGGTAGTCGTGATTGAGCGGCGAGAGCAGGTATTCGCCGGGCGTCGCGATCCACGCAGTGTGCAGGCAGGAGTCCGGCGCGAAGGCTTCGATCGCGCGCCAGTCCGGCCGGGCGAGCTCGCCGTCGATCCGCACGAGCGCGGCATCGACGGGCCGCGACGAACCGGGACGCACGAGCGCGGCGACTTCGTGCCCGCGGGCGAGCGCCGCGCACGCGCACGCGCGACCGATGAAACCCGTGGCGCCGGTGATGAGAATCCTCACGCGAGTTCCGCCAGCAGCGGCAGCGCGCGATCACGCGGCGAGATCGCGATGGGTAGCAGCGGCCATTTGATGCCGACGGCGGGATCATCCCACCGGATGCCGCGCGCGAGGCCGGGGTCGTAGGCCGTGCTCATCATGTAAGAAACCTCCGCATCGTCTGTGATCGCCTGAATGCCGTGCGCGAATCCACCCGGCACATGGAGCGCGCGACCGCTGGTCGCGGTGAGTTCAAAGCCCTGCCAGCGGCCGAAGGTCGGCGAGTCGCGGCGCACATCCACGACGACATCGAAGATCGCGCCGGCGGTGCAGCGAATCAGCTTCACCTCGGGCTGCGGCCCGGACTGGAAATGCAAACCGCGCAGCGTCCCGCGCAGCGAGTTGCGCGAGATATTGGTCTGCGCCCAAGCCGTCTGGAGACCGTGAGCGGCGAACTCATCCGCGCAAAACGTCCGCGCAAAGGAACCGCGCTCGTCCACGGCGGACTCGATCTCCACGATCCACAATCCGTCAAAGATGGTGCGTTCAAATTTCATGGCGCGGTCATCTTATCGTCACCTGCGGGATCGGCACGATGAAGCGGCCGCCCCGCGCGCGGTATTCCGCCTGTTGATCGAAGATTTCGCCGGCAAAATTCCACGTCAGCAGCAGCGCAAAATCCGGCTGCCGCGCGAGCAGAGTTTCGGGCGGGAGAATCGGAAGATGCAGGCCGGGACTCAGCGCGCCCTGCTTGTGCGGGCTGCGGTCCACGATGAACTCGATCGTGCCGGCGGGCGGCTGGAGAAAGTTCAGCAGCGTGCTGCCCTTGGCCGATGCGCCGTAGGCGGCGATCGACTTTCCCCCGGCGCGGAGTCTCGCGAGCAACGCGAGGAGTTCGTGCCGGACGCGCTCCACGTGCGCCGCGAAGTTTTCATACAGCGCGATGCTCCCGACGCCGAGCGCCGCTTCCCGCGCGAGGAACCCGCCGACTGAAGTTTCGCGCGCGTGATCACCCGGATGGCCGACGAAAATGCGGAGCGAGCCGCCGTGAATGTCCAGGTGCTCGACATGAATAATCTCGAGCGCGTGCCGCGCGAAGAGCGGCTGCAACGACGTCAGCGTGAAGTAAAAAACGTGCTCGTGATAGATCGTGTCGAACTCGGTCTGCGCGACGAGATCGACGGCATAGGGGAACTCCAGCACGATGCGTCCGCCACGCCGCAACAGTCGCGCGAGGCCCGCGACGAAATCGTTCGTGTCCGGCGCGTGCGCGAGCACGTTGTTGCCGAGGATCAGGTCGGCTGGTCCGTCCTCGTCCGCAATTCGTTCGGCGAGTTTTCCGCCAAAAAAATCGGCGATGGTTTCCACGCCGTGAGCGCGCGCCACGTCGGCGACGTTGGCTGCCGGTTCGATGCCGAGGCAGGGCACGCCGAGCCGGATGAAGTTTCGCAACAGGCACCCGTCATTGCTCGCGATCTCGACGACAGAGCTCGCGGGGCCGAGGGCAAACTCCCGCGCGTAGCGCTCAGCCGCCGCACGCGCGTGCCGGACGAAGGAATCCGAAAACGACGAGAAGTAAGGATACTCGGAGAACAGCTCGACCGGCGGGACGACCTCCGTGATTTGCAGCAGCCAGCAGGCTTCGCAGACGGCGACGCGCAGCGGAAAGCGCGGCTCAGTTTTGCCGAGATCGGCGGGCCGCAGGAGATTGTTGGCGAGCGGTTGCGAACCGAGATCGAGGACGGTGCGCCCGTGCGGACTGCCACACGAAAGGCAGCGGAATGGCCCGCTCATCGCCCGACCGCCCACCGCAGCCCGGCTGCGGACGCTTCATGCAAGTAGGCGCGGATCTGCTCCCGCGTCAGCTCATCGGGATCGGAATCCACCGCGCTGCGATACCATCGAACCGTCTCCGCAATCGCGCGCTCGAACCCCCACACCGGCGTCCAACCGAGCAGGTCGGCGGCCTTGTCGATCGCGAGGTTCAGCGTCACGGCTTCATGCACGGCGTTCGCATCGCCGGTCGCATTCCATGTGCCGGTGCGGTGCTTCAAAATCTCGGCCACGACATCGCGCACGCTGCGGGTGGAATCGGGGTGCGAGCCAAAATTGAAGGATGACGCGAGGTCGGCGACTCGCGCGCGATCGTTCTCGCGCTGCGCTTCCGCGAGCGCCGCGGCGAGCGCGAGATAGCCAGCCAGCGGCTCGAGCACGTGCTGCCACGGCCGCGTGGATAGCGGATTGCGCACCGGGATCGGCACCCCGCGATCGAGCGCGGCCATGGCATCCGGGACGAGCCGATCCGCCGCCCAATCCCCTCCCCCGACGACATTCCCCGCGCGCCCGCTGGCGAGTGCCACGCCGGGAGCGCGATCCGCTTGAAAAAATGAGCGCTGGTAAGCCGCGATGACGAGCTCGGCGGCGGCCTTGCTCGAGCTGTAGGGATCGTGCCCGCCGAGCCGGTCGTCTTCGCAGAAGGCGGCGGACCCTTCGCGAGGTTCGTAGCATTTGTCGGAAGTCACGCTCACGACGACACACGGCCGGCCCGCGAGACGAATCGCTTCGAGCACATGCGCCGTGCCCATCGCGTTGGTGGCAAACGTCCCGACCGGCTGCGCGTAGGAAAGGCGCACGAGCGACTGTGCCGCGAGGTGGAACACGAACTCAGGCCGCGCATCGTCCACGACCCGGCGAACCGCCGCTTCGTCGCGGATGTCGCCGGGATGGTGATCGAGTCGCGCTTCGAGGCCCAGTTGCACGAAGAGCGACGGCTCCGTCGGCGGCGCCAGCGCGAATCCTGTGACTTCCGCGCCGAGCGTCAGCAGCCACTCGGCGAGCCACGCGCCCTTGAATCCGGTGTGGCCGGTGAGCAGCACGCGCCTGCCGCGAAAGACATCGCCGAAAGGCATCGTCACCACGTCTTCCACGGCGCCCTGGCCTCGGTCCAAAGGCGGTCCAGGAGCAGGAATTCGCGGTGCGTATCCATCGGCTGCCAAAAGCCGCGGTGCTCGAACGCGCGCAACTCGCCGGCCGCGGCGATCGCGCGCACGGCTTCCTGCTCGAAGACCGCCTGATCGTCGTCGGGGATGAAATCGAACACGCGGGATGAGGCGACGAAAAAGCCGCCATTGATCCAGCCGCCCTCGGTCTGCGGCTTTTCGTCGAACTCGCGCACGACGCCACCCGGCGCGATCCCGAGTTCGCCAAACCGCCCCGGCGGATGCACCGCGGTGAGCGTGAGCAGCTTCCCATGCGCACGGTGAAACGCGACTGCCGCCGGGATGTCGATATTCCCGACGCCGTCGCCGTAGGTGAAGAGGAACGTCTCGTCGCTTCCGAGATAACGCCGGATGCGATTGAGTCGTCCGCCGGTCATCGTCTCGAGGCCGGTGTCGGCCAGCGTCACCGACCAGTCCTCCTCATCGTGGCGATCGTGGAAATGGACGGCGGGTTTCGGGCCTAGGCTCAACGTCACGTCGGTGGCCATCCATTGGTAGTTCCGGAAATACTCCTTGATCATCTCGCCCTTGGAACCCAGGCAAAGGATGAACTCCTTGAAGCCATGCACCGCATACCCCTTCATGATGTGCCAGAGGATGGGCCGGTCGCCGATCGGCACCATTGGCTTCGGTCGATACTCGGTTTCTTCCCGGAGCCGGGTTCCCTTTCCGCCGCAGAGAATGACGACTTTCATCGGATCGGCGTCGAATCCCGGATGACATGCCCGCACTGCGATCCGGTTTTGACAATGAGGAAAAGGTTCACGGGAGGATTCGAGGGAGGCGCTCGGTTTGGCGGTCGCTTGATGGACCAGTCTTGATCGTCCTAGTCAAGCGGCGGCTGCGACTGGCGAGGGAACCCGTCCGCCACGCTCGCGGAGCGCCGGCGATGCGACACGCGGCCTCGCGCTGGAACGGGCAGGCGCGCCAGCATGGCCCGCTGCGTTCGGACTTGTCAGTGTAACACGACCCGGACAAGGACCTGCTAACGATCCGCTTCACCATGCGCCTCGACCGTCTCACCCAGAAAATGCAGGAAGCGCTGCAGACCGCCCAGTCCGCAGCAGCCGACCGCAGCCATTCCGAACTCGACAACGAACACGTCCTGCTCGCGCTGCTCGACCAGCCCGACGGACTCGCCGCGCCGCTCTTTGAAAAAGTCGGTGCAAACGTCGGCGCACTGCGCGGAAAACTCGCAGCAGCAATCAGCAACCGCGCGCAGGTCCACGGCGGAGCTGCGCAGCCGAACGCCTCCGCCGAGCTGCTCGCGATCCTGCGCGCAGCCGAGAAGGAGATGGCCGGGCTCAAGGATGAATACCTCTCCGCCGAGCACTACTTGCTCGCGCTCAGCGACAGCGGCGTCGGCTGCGGCAAGCTGCTCAAGGAAACCGGCATCGCCCGCGCAAAGCTCATGCAGGCGCTCCAGCAGGTGCGAGGGTCGCAGCGCGTGACCGACCAGAATCCCGAGGACAAATACCAGACGCTCGAAAAATACGGGCGCGATCTCACCGCGCTCGCGCGGAAGGGAAAAATCGATCCCGTCATCGGACGCGACAACGAAATCCGCCGCGTGATGCAGGTGCTCTCGCGCCGGACGAAAAACAATCCCGTGCTCATCGGCGAACCCGGCGTGGGCAAGACGGCGATCGTCGAGGGCCTCGCGCGCCGCATCATCGCGGGCGACGTGCCCGATTCGCTGAAAGATAAGCGGCTCATTGCGATGGATCTCGGCGCGATGATCGCCGGCGCGAAGTTCCGCGGCGAGTTCGAGGACCGGCTCAAGGCCTTCGTGAAGGAAGTCACCGACGCCGAGGGCGGCATCATCCTTTTCATCGACGAACTGCACACCATCGTCGGCGCGGGCAAGGCCGAGGGCTCGATGGACGCGGGCAACATCCTCAAGCCCGCGCTCGCGCGCGGCGAACTGCGCACCGTCGGCGCGACCACGCTCGACGAGTATCGCAAGCACATCGAGAAAGATCCCGCGCTCGAGCGGCGCTTCCAGCCCGTCTTCGTCGAGGAGCCGAGCGTGCCCGACACCATCGCGATCCTCCGCGGGCTGAAGGAACGCTACGAGGTCCACCACGGTGTGCGCATCCAGGACGCAGCGCTCGTCGCCGCCGCGACGCTTTCGCACCGCTACATCGCCGACCGGTTCCTGCCCGACAAAGCCGTCGATCTCGTCGATGAAGCGGCGAGCCGCTTGAAGATCGAGATCGAGTCGATGCCGACCGAGATCGACGTCGTCGAGCGCGAGGTCATGCAGCTCGAAATGGAGCGCCAGGCCTTGAAAAAGGAGAAGGACGCCGCGTCGAAGGAACGCCTCACCCGCATCGAGAAGGACCTCGCCGCGCTGCGCGAAAAGAGCGCCGCGATGAAGGCGCAGTGGCAGGGCGAGAAGGCCGTGATCGACGTGCAGCGCAAGCTCAACGAGCAGCTCGAGCAATTGAAGATCGACCTCGAGCGCGCGCAGCGCCGCGGCGACCTCAGCACGGCCAGCGAAATCCAATACGGCAACATCCCCGCCGTGCAGAAACAGATCGACGCGCACAATGCGAAGCTCGCCGAAAAGGCACAGGACGGCCGCGCGATGCTCAAGGAGGAAGTCACTGAGGACGACATCGCCGCAGTCGTCAGCGCGTGGACGGGCATCCCCGTTTCCAATCTCCGCGAAGGCGAGCGCGAGAAGCTCGTGAAGATGGAGCAGCGCCTCGCGAAGCGAGTGATCGGGCAGAAGAAAGCGATCACCGCCGTGAGCAACGCCGTGCGCCGCGCACGCTCGGGCCTCGGCGATCCGCAGCGCCCGATCGGCAGCTTCATTTTCCTAGGCCCGACCGGCGTCGGAAAAACAGAACTCTCCCGCGCGCTCGCCGAGTTCCTCTTCGACGACGAGAACGCAATGGTCCGCATCGACATGAGCGAATACATGGAGAAGCACAGCGTCGCGCGACTGATCGGCGCGCCTCCGGGCTACGTCGGCTTCGAGGAAGGCGGCCAGCTCACCGAAGCCGTGCGCCGCCGGCCGTATGCCGTCATCCTTTTCGACGAGATCGAGAAGGCGCACCACGACACCTTCAACGTGCTGCTGCAGGTGCTCGACGACGGCCGCATCACCGACGGCCAGGGCCGCACGGTCGATTTCAAAAACACCGTCATCATCATGACGAGCAACATCGGGAGCGCCGCGATCCTCGATGCCGAAAACGCCGAGCAGCGCGAAGCCCGCGCGATGGAAGCGCTGCGCGGCCACTTCCGCCCCGAGTTCCTCAATCGCGTCGATGAAATCGTCACTTTCGACCGCCTGACCGACGCCGACCTCACGCACATCGTCGAGATCCAGCTCGCGCGGCTCACGAGTCGTCTCGCCGACCAGAAGCTCGCGCTCGTCCTCACCGACGCGGCGAAAGTCCACCTCGCCCGCGAAGGCTACGATCCCGTCTATGGCGCGCGCCCGCTCAAGCGGGTGATCCAGCGCGAACTGCTCGATCCCCTCGCCCTCGACATCCTCGACGGCAAACTGCGCGAGGGCCAGACGATCACCGCCGACGCCCGCGACGGGAAGATCGTGTTCGCCTGACAGGACGCCGATCCGCGAGGGGAACCCGCCAAAAATGGATTGTCGGGCGGCGGTGTGTGCCGCTACACGCGACGGCATGAAGCGACTCGCATTCCTCACTCGCACCAGTTCGGTGACGCTCGCGCTCTGGACGCTGCTGCTCTGCGGCTGCGCGGGCATCGGCGAATCCCTGAGCCTGAAAAAAACAGTGCTCGTCAAGGTGCCGATCGACACCCCGATCACCGCCGGCAGCAGCGACGGCTGGAAGTTCCTCCACGTGCTCGAAGCGCCGAAGGACGAGGAGCGCCGCGGCCAGTGGTATGTCGCGTGGAATGACCAGAAGCCGATTGTGACCAGCCGCCTCGGCGCGTATTGGCGGACGATCTTCTCCCGCGCGGCCGAGATCGCCGCGGCTACGAAAGGCGCCTTCGGGCGTTACCCGCTGCTCATCGAGCCAAACCGCAGCTTCAGCCAGGTCGCTGCCAAACAACCGCCCGAGCCTGCGCGCGGCGAGCGGGTGAAGTCAGAATTCGGAGAGGGTGTGCGGTTGGTGATCGACAAACCGACGCTGAAAGTGTGGTCCGACGCCCGCAAGCCCGACCCGCGGCATCCCGGCAAATTCATCATCGATCCGATGTGGCATCTCGATGAAGACCATTCGCAACTCGCGAAAGCGCGGGAGCGGCTGGGCAAGGCTGGCGAAGGCATCCGCATCGGCCACCTCGACAATGGCCTCGACGCCCGGCATCCCGCCAGCCCGATGAACCTCGAAGGCGGCCGGCGGCTGGCCAATGCGGTGGGCTTGCTCGACTTCGCCCAAAGGCAAAGCCGCGGTGAGAACCCACCGAACCCCATTCCGCCCGAGCTGACCGGCAGTTCGCACGGCCTCGGCACGGCAGGCATCCTCGCCGGGAGTTGGGTGGCGATCGACGAGAAGACTGTGCCAGGCGGCCGCATCAAAGAGTATTACGGCTGGCTCGGCGGCGCGCCGCACGCCACCGTCGTGCCGGTGAAGGTCGCGCCTTGGGTCATCTCCCTCAGCACCGCGGAGCTCGCCTATTCCATCGACTACGCGAGCCGGCGGCGGAAATGCGACATCATCTCCATGAGTCACGGTGGTGCGCCGACGCAGGCCTGGGTCGATGCGGTGAATGCCGCCTACGAACGCGGCACCGCGATGTTCGCGGCGGAAGGCGATTTCTTCTCGCTCATCTGCGACCCCTTCGCACCTCACGGAATCATCGTCCCGGCCAGCCCGGTCTATCCCGCTGCGTTCCGCCGCGTCGTCGGAGTCACCGGCGTCACCGCCGACCAACGCAGCTACGCGAGCAACAGCCTGTGGCGGCTGCTGGGCGACATCACCGGCATCGCCAAATGGGCCGCTCGCGGCAGCCACGGCGCCGACGGCACCAGCACGGTCCTTCTCCGGCCCAATCGCAAACCCGACCCGAGCCAGCTCAAGCGCCTCGGCCAGCTCCGGCCGCACCCCATCGCGGCGTATGCGCCAAACATCCCGTGGATCAGCGTCCGCGACGTGAAAGGCAAGCGCGTCGCCGACGGGGTCGATCTCGATGGCGCAGGCACTTCCGCCGCCACACCGCAAGTCGCCGCCGCCGCCGCGCTGTGGCTGCAAAAGAACCGCGCCGAACTCGAAGCGAAGGGATACTGGTCCAACTGGCGCAAGGCCGAGGCCGTCTATCACGCGCTGCTCAAGAGCGCCTCCCGCGGCGACAAGCAGAAAGCCGACAAATACCTCGGCGCCGGCCTTCTCCGAGCCAGCAGCGCCTTGGACGTGACTCTCGATGAGATCGAGGGCGCGAAGCCGCCGCCACGGGGACTCCAGACCGAGAACCCGCCAGACGGCAGCCTCTACTTTGGGAAGGCGCCAAACGACTATTTCGACGGCGCGCGCAGCGTTTGGAGCGTCTTCGGCCTCCACACGTGGCGTGAAAGCGAGGGCAAGGAGCGCGCAACTCTTCGCCAGAAGGGCGCCACGAAAGACACGCCAGCCGAGGCAATGCAGCGCCTATACTACAATTTGCTCCTGCTCCGCGAATGGCACGGCGGCGATGTGCCGATCAAGGATGAACGCGACCGGCACGGAAACATCACCCGCCCGCGCCACGAGACGATGTATTGGAATCGCGCCCGCAAGCTGGCTGAAAAGAGTCTCGCCCGATAGGCACGAAGCGCCGTCACTCGTTCCGAACCCGCGAGCAACGTCGTCGCCGTCCCTGGCGAAGACGAGCCTTTCGGGCTGATTGGGCGAGGCTTACGGCCGGCGACGGGCGCGGGCGCGTTTCGGGACGCGAACGAAGACGTTCAGGAAAAGCGCCACGCGGGCGGCATCGAATTGAAGGGCGGATGTGCAGGGGTTGGTATTCATGACGGCGGATCATTTAGCCCATGCCGTGCCACCCCGGCGGGTGGGCGACTGCTGGGAACGCGCCAGGGAAACTACCGAGATCCTACGAATCGGCTCCAGTCGCGCCGGCCGGGGCGCTCGGCGCGGCTGGCACCGGGATCAGCGATTCGGCGATGTGTTCGCCGAGCCGCCGGTAGCTTTCCCACTGCGATTCGTCGAAAAACTGATCCATCGTCGTCTGCTGCGGGAATGACGGCTGCGCGCTGTGGTATTGGCGGATGTCGAGCGGCTCGTCGCCGGTCAGTGTCGGCTTGATGAAGACGATCACGGTGCCCGGTTCGCTCAGCCCACGCGGCTCACCTGGCTTCCGATCGTAGAAGACCCGTGCAAGCAGCGCGTGGCATTTGCCGGACGTTTTCACCGCGGCGCCATCCTTCGCGGCGAGCGATTCGAAGCCGTCCGGAAGGCCGATCCATTCCTTGTTGAGCGTCGCGAATTCCGCCGGCACGTGCGGCGGCGCCAGCGCGGCGGCCACTTCGCCCTCCGGCACGAATTCGATTTCCGCGCCGAAGTCGATCCGCGCCTTGCGGACGAGATTGGCCATGTCCTCGAAGGTCATCGCTTCGTCCTGCCCACAGTCGATGCAAAGGATGAAGCGGACGCGCCGGCGGATCAGCTCGTAGCACGCCGTGTTTTCAAAATGCCCGCCGTCGGAGAGATACCAGCGCCGGCGCTGCGGACCGTGGAAGCGCGCCAGCAATTCATCGAGCAGGCTGCCCGGCGCGGGAAACAGGCGCGCGAGAAGCTCGGCGAGCTTGCGCGAATTGCCGTTCGCGTCCGACGGATGCTCGATGCCGCTGTCCCACCAATAGCCCAGTCGCACATTCGCAAAACCCAGCAGCAGGCTCAGGCCCACGCTGGTATTCGCGCCCATGCCGGTCGAAAAGGCCGCGCCGCTGATGCCGACCCAATCGCTGAGCCAGAGCTTTTCGACGTTTTTGGTTTCGGCGGGGAAAACAGCGAAAGGCGGCTTCCCGTTCGAGACCGGCAGCGCGATCCCGGCGATCTTATCCGATCCAGCTGGCGTCGCGGGGTCCGACACCCATAGCGCGTGATGTCCGCCGCTGGCGCTCAGCCCGGCCGGCCCGAGCGCGAAGTTGAGCCCCTTTCGGTCGATCTGCTCGATCTGCGATTTTCCGGAGACGGTTTCGTTGAGCGTCGTGTTGATGATGTGCAGCGGGCCGCCGTGCTCGTGCGGGCGATAGGCGCGCCATTCGCAATCGTCGCTTCGGTGCGGTTCGGTCACCGGCAGCCGCTCGCTTTTGCGCTCGTCATTGGATGCGCCGAGGTAGGCGCGCCCGAGCCGCGCGCTATAGAAATGGTGAAGCGAGGAGAGGTTCACGAAGGGATACACCTTGGCCAGCAGCCACACGCCGATCAGCGCACCGAACGCGAGCGCGGCGATGCACGACCACTGTTTGCCCAGCCCGGCCAGGTCGCTCATTTCCGCCCCCCCACTCCACAAGACCGCCTGCCCGGCCACCGCGAGCAGCAGCCAGAACAACGCCGCCCACGCAAAGCCGGCGATCTTTGCGATGGTCCACATCGACGGGTTCTTCTGCGGCTTTGCCGCGAGCGCGGAGAGTTTGCCGGCGGCTTTCTGCACCCATCCGAACCCAGCCGCCGCCGCCGCATAGACCGCAGCGAAGCCGCCCATGACCCCCGGCGACTTTTCGAAGGCGTGGTGGATCCAACTCGCCGCGGTATCCATCACCGCCACGAGCAGCACGCCCGCGGCGAGCTTCGCGCCAAAGGCCAGCCATCGCGTGAATCCCGACTGCGCCTTCTCCTGAGCGTCCACGTCCCCGAACAGCGCGCGCCATTGCGTGAGCCAGAAGAGCGCGCCCGGCAAGAACATCATGAGCGCGCCAATGGCCGCGAGGAGCACGAACCACGGACTGACCGCGAACACCCCCGGATCGAGTCCGGGGACAAACCATTTCTCGCACTCGACCCACGCCGGGCAGTTCCACAGCCCGCGCCGCGCGGCTGCGGCGAAAAGGAAAGGCAGGAGAAGATATGACGCGAGCACCACGTGGATCGCCAACCAATTGCGCAGGAGCAGCGAGAGGATCACCCACGAGTCCGCACTGCCGCCGGGCGCGAGATAGTAGCCGCTCTCGCGCAGCCATCGCACCGGCCACGATTGGTTGTTCGCGATCTCCCCGCTCGCGGCGACAGGATCGCCGCGTTGCTGGAAAAGCTTCCCGATGAAGCTGCCGCAATAGCCGCCGCCCGAGACGGTCGAGAGCACATCGAACTTTCCGAGCAAGCCGCGCCGCGCGAGCACTTGCGCCACGCCCAGACAGAACGTCGCACTGCGAATCCCGCCGCCCGAGAACGCGAGCCCGGTTGCGTCGTTCATCGCCTCGCGCGGTGATGCTTTTTCCGACGCCACGACTCCGGCTTTCTCCCTGCGTCGCTTCAACAGCTCCGACTCGGCGTGCGCCAATGCGTCGGGATAGACGCGTTCGGCAAGAGTCGGCGCGGCGGACGTGGCATGATCGGGTGTGTTCATGGGTTACTCTCCGCGCGACACGCTATTCGCCGCCCATGACGGGATGGAAGTCCAAACTGCGCGTCCACCGTGCGAGACTCGCGCCGCGGGTCGGACGCCTGTTCAGACCGATCCTGCGGTGTGCCGCGCCTGGCGGCGCAGCCGCTGCCGGCTTTCGCCAGGGCTGCGTTCGCGAGTGCCCGCTAGCGCAGCCGCGGCATCGGCCTCGCCGATTCCCAACTCGTCGGTGAGGAAAACCGAGAGCGACTCCGCGAGCGTGTTCAGCGCGATCTCGTGCGTGCGGCGCAGGCGCGCGTGCAGCCAGTCGCTGAAGCGCAGGAACCGCTCGAACGGCGACGCGTCCCTCCACAAAAGCGGCAGCGCCCGCGCGAAGCGGCCGCTGTTTGCCACGAGATCCCAGTAGCGCGCGAACCGGCGCATCCGCTGCATCGCGGCGAAGTCGATGTCGCGCGTCTGGAGGATTTCGTAGGGCGGCTCCGGCGAGTAGATCATCGCGAACTCCGCGTCGTGCCGCACGATCGGCGTGCCGCGCAACCGCTTGAGGATGCCGACCTGGATCTCCTGCGGCGCGAGCGCCACGAGCCGGTCGAAGCCGCGCCCGAAACTCGCGAGGTCTTCGCCCGGCAGGCCGACGATGAGATCGGCGTGGACGTGGACGCCAGTCTCCGCGCGCAGGTAGCGGAGGTTGTCGTCGAGCCGCGCGAGATTTTGCCGGCGGCTGATGTTCTTCGAGGTCGCGTCGTCGAAGGTCTGGATGCCGACCTCGAATTGCAGCGCGCCGGGCGGGAACTGCGCGATCAATTCGCGCAGCTCGGGCGGCAGCCGGTCGGGCACCATCTCGAAGTGGACGAACAATCCGTCGCGCCAGCGCTCGAGGAAAATGCCGAGGATCGCGCGGGCGGTGGGCAGGTGCAGGTTGAAGGTGCGATCGACGAACTTGAACTGCCGCGCGCCGCGCGCGAGCAGCCCGTCGAGCGCGGCGAGAAAGGCATCGAGCGCAAACGCGCGCACCGGGATGTCGAGCGACGAGAGGCAGAACTCGCAGGTGAACGGGCAGCCGCGCGACGCCTCGACGTAGAGCACGCGATGCGCGATGTCGTCGTCGGTGTAGAGCTCGTAAGGCAGCGCGAGCTGCGCCGGCTGCGGCAGTTCGGCGGGGATGATCTTGGGGAGAGCGGAGAGCGGAGAGCGGAAACGGGAAAGATCAGCCACGCGCACGCCATCAATCTCTCCGCTCTCCGCATTCCGCTCTCCGCTTTCCAGCAGCGCGCGGCAGACCTCGGCGAATTTCAAATCCGCCTCGCCGGTGATCGTGTGATCCGCGAGCCGCACGATCTCCTGCTCGTCGCACTCGTAGCTGACCTCCGGCCCGCCGAGCACGATGCGCACATCGGGCCGCACGCGCTTGATCAGCGCCACGACTTCGGTCGTCGGCACGACATTCCAAATATAGACGCCGAGCCCGATGATGCGCGGCTCGTGCGCGAGCAACCGCTCGACGATCTCGATCGGCCGCTGGTTGATGTCGAACTCCGCGATCGTCGCGCGCCCGCGCAGTTCGCCGAGATTCGCCAGCAGGTAACGCAGCCCGAAGGCGGCGTGGATGTATTTCGCGTTGAGCGTGGCGAGGACGATCTCAGGCACGGCGGACAGTGCCGTCAAATCGCCCGCGCGCCAGCGGGTTCACTGCCGCGGCTCCGTCGCCGCTCCCGGCTGCCAGGCTCCATGCCGGGCATCCGCCGACCTGAATGCGCAGTCGATTCCGCAGTTGGCGGTGACTTTCCGCCGCGGATGGTGTTCATCCCGGACCCGCACCCACACTTCGCCATGATCCACCTCCGCTCCGTCCTCGCCTCACTCATCCTCGCGCTCTGCGGCTCGCTTTACGCCGACCAGGCGAGCCCGCGCGTCTTCGTCTGCGCGCACAGCTTCATGATCTTCACGGCGAAGGGGCTGCCGATGGTCGCGCAGTCGGCGGGCGTCGGCTATGTCGCCGCGGGGCAGCAGATGATCGGCGGGTCGCGCGTGATCCAGCACTGGAATCTGCCGGACGAAAAGAACCTGGCGAAGGCGGCGCTGCGCGAGGGAAAGGTGGATGTGCTCACGCTCTCGCCTCACCTGCTGTTGCCGGACGAAGGCATCGAGAACTTCACGCGGCTCGGCCTCGGGAAGAACCCGAAACTGCGCGTGCTCGTGCAGGCGTCGTGGCCGCCGCGCGATGGCGTGACGGGCCGCGCATTCAGGAATGAAGAGCGCAACGCGGCGACGGTCGAGAGTCTCGGCGAGATGCGCGACGGCTTCCGTGCCTCGTGGCTCTCCGGCCTCGAGGCGCAGGTGCGCGCGCTCAATGCGTCGGTCGGCCGCGAGAGCGTTTTCATCGTGCCCGTGGGCGATGCGGTCTTTGCGCTGCGCGCGCGGCTCGCGGAGGGCAAGGCGCCGGGCTTGAGCAAGCAGACCGATTTGTTTCGCGACGATCTCGGCCACCCGCAGGCGCCGCTGGCGGCGCTGGTCACGTATTGCCACTTCGCCGCGATCTGCCAGCGCAGCCCGGTGGGCTTGCCGCTGCCCGAGCAGTTCAAGGGCGCGCCGCACGCGGAGGAGCTCAACCGTTTGCTCCAGCAGATCGCGTGGGACGCGGTATCGGCCTACCCGATGAGCGGCGTGAAAGCGGGCGCGCAGTAGCTGCCTCAGAGCACCGCGAGCACCTGCGCGACGTGCTCCGCGGGCTTCACCTTGCGGAAGATTGCGCGCAGTTTTCCGTCCGGCCCGATGACGAATGTGCTGCGCTCGGTGCCCATGTATTTACGCCCATACATCGACTTCTCCACCCAAACGCCGAACGCATCGACCAGCGCGTGGTCTTCATCGACGAGGATCGGGAACGGGAGCGCGTGTTTCTTGATGAATTTCGCGTGGCTCGCCGCGCTGTCGATGCTCACGCCGAAGACCTCCGCCTTCGCCGAAAGCTCGCGCCACGCATCGCGCACGCCGCACGCCTGCGTGGTGCAGCCGGGCGTGTCGTCCTTCGGGTAGAAGTAGAGCACGACCGTCCGGCCGCGCAGACTTGCGAGCGAGACGCGCCGGCCGTCATGGCTGCCGCCGACGCCGGGCGCGGTGAAGGCGGGAGCTTGGTCGCCGGGTTGGAGTGGCTTCGTCATGCGCGGAGCTTCTCGCGCGCCGGCGCGGAAATCCAGCGCTTGCGCCTCCCCGCGCGCCCCGGCACAAGACGCGCCCATGTTCACTCTCGCCATGTCTTCGCCGATTCCGTGGCCGTTCGTTGTGATGTTCATCAGCATCGCGGCTGTCATCACGATGATCTCCGTGCTGCGTGTCCACGCCTTCATCGCGCTCATCGGCGCGGCGTTTCTGGCCGGGTTCCTGACCGATAGCTTCGCGCCCGATGCGGTGAAGGCGCTCAACTACGACGCGAAGGCCAGCCACTTCGTCGCCGCGGTCGAGCTGACGAGCATTGAGTTCGGCAAGGCTGCGGGCTCGATCGCGATCTCGATCGGCCTCGCGTCGATCATCGGCCTCTGCCTCATGGAGAGCGGCGCGGCGGACAAGGTCGTGCGCCGTTTCCTCGCCGTCTTCGGCGAAAAACGCGCCGCGCTCGCGATCCTCACCAGCACTTACTTCCTCAGCATCCCGATCTTTTTCGACACGATGTTCATGCTCATGGTGCCGCTCGCCCGCGCGCTGCGGCTGCGCACGGGCAAGGACTATCTGCTCTACCTCCTGTGCATCTGCTGCGGCGGCGTCATCACGCATTCGCTCACCGTGCCGCACCCGGGGCCGCTCGCGATGGTGGACAATCTCAAGGTGGACGCGGGCGCGTCGCTGCTCTGGGGCATCGGCGCGGGCATCGTGCCGTGCGGCATCGGCTATCTCATCGCGCGCTGGATCAACTCGCGGATGGAAGTCCCCCTGCGCGAAGTGCCCGGCGTGACGCTCGCCGAGGTCGAGGGCATTTCGGCCCGGCCCGAGAATGAGCTGCCGTCCTTCCTCGCGAGCATCACGCCCGTCATCCTGCCGATCCTGCTCATCAGCTTCGCGTCCGCCGCGAAGATCATGCACCCCGGCGTCGCGCCCGAAGCGCTGCCGCTGTGGGCCGAGACGCTGCTCTTCCTCGGAAACAAAAACATCGCGCTCGCCCTCGGCACAGTCTTCGCCCTGTGGACGCTCGCCAGGCAGCGGCACTTTACCTTCGCCGAAGTCGAGAAGTTGCTCGGAGCGCCGATCGAGACCGCCGGTGTCATCATCCTCATTACCGCCGCGGGTGGCGCGTTCGGCGGGATGTTGCGGAACGCGGGCGTCGGCGAAGCGATCAAGACGGTCG
Organism: Chthoniobacteraceae bacterium; assembly: GCA_040081625.1. Taxonomy (GTDB): domain Bacteria; phylum Verrucomicrobiota; class Verrucomicrobiia; order Chthoniobacterales; family Chthoniobacteraceae; genus VFJQ01. Next base: position 36,012 of record JBEBGD010000008.1, on the reverse strand, counting down.
CGGACGGCCATGGCATCAGCCTCATCCTGCTCGGCTGGCTCGTCTCCGCCGTGCTCCGCATCGCGCAAGGCTCCGCGACCGTCGCGATGCTCACCACGTCGGCGATCCTCTGGCCGATGATCGACCCCGCGACCAACCCGCCGCTGCCGTATCACCCGATGTATCTCTTCCTCGCCATCGGCTTCGGCGGCTTCGCCGGCTCGTGGATGAACGACTCCGGCTTCTGGGTCGTGAACCGCCTCAGCGGCATGACCGAGAGCGAGACCCTGCGGAGCTGGACGGTGATGCTCACCGTGAACTCCATCGCCGGCCTCGTGCTCGTGTGGCTCGCGTCCACCTTCGTGCCGCTGCGCTAAAACCGCGCGCCAGCCTGAAAGCGCAGTTTGCCCACGACGCGCATCGCCCGCAGCGTCACCGCCCGTTGAATCCGTCCCATCGCCCCCATCTCTCCCGTGCTCTCCTCGCCGTGCTCGCGCTCGGTTCAGTCGCGCACGCGTGCAGCATCCCCGTCTTCCGCTACGCGCTCGATCGCTGGCCGGCGGACAAGTTCCGCCTCGAAGTCTCCACCGCCGACGCGGCCGACGAAGGCGTCGCAAAGTTCCTACGCAACTTCACCGACAGCACGCCGATCAACATCGAGATCGCGCGCGTGCCGGAAGCCTCGCGCCTCGTCTTCCCCGACGCCGCGACCGCGTGGACCGGCGCGCTCGGCCCCGCGCTCGCCACGCTCACCGACTCGCCCGCGCGCGCCGAGATCGTCCGCCGCATCCTCTCGGGTGAAAACGGTGTGTGGGTGCTCGTCGAGAGCGGCCGTCGCGACGCCGACGACGCCGCGGCGGCGACCCTGGAGAAGCGCCTGCGCTACCTCGAGCAAGTCGCGCAACTCCCGGTCATCGACCCGACCGATCCCACCAGCAAACTCGGCCCCGGCCCCGCGCTGCGCGTCGGCTTCTCTCTCCTGCGCGTGCCCGCCGGCGACGCCGCCGAGCAGACCTTCGTGAAGCTGCTCGCCGGCGCCGAGGACGCGCCCGCCGCCCCGTGGTTCGCGCTCGTCTTCGGCCGCGGTCGCGTGCTCGGCGCGTGGCCGGCGGAAGGATTCGGCGACGAGCAGATCGACGAGGCGTGCCTCTTCCTGCTCGGCGCGTGCTCGTGCCAGGTGAAGCGGATGAACCCCGGATGGGACCTGCTGCTCACTGCCGACTGGGATGAGAAGCTGCGCGCGATCGGCTTCCCCGCCGTGGTCGGGACCGCGCCGGCGCCCGCGCCGCCCGCCATCGAGACCGTCACCATCGCCGCCGCCGATCCGCTCCCCGCCGCTGAGCCCGCGCGTCCCCCGCGGATCCCGATGCTCGGCGTAATCGCGTTAGTCATCCTTGGCTGCGGCTTCGGTTGGTGGATGATGCGTCGATCCCCATGAAAAAGCTCGCCCTCATCCTCGTCGCGCTCGCGCTGCTGCTCGGCGGCGTCGCGTTCTACCAGCAACGCTCCGCGCCCGGCGTAGGTGCGCAGTCGCTCACCGTCTTCTGCGCCGCCGGGTTACGCGCGCCGGTAGAGGCCGCCGCGCAGCAATACCAGCGCGAGTCCGGCGTCGAGGTCCGGCTGCAGTTCGGCGGCAGCGGCACGCTGCTCAGCCAGCTCCGCGTCGCGAAGCAGGGCGATCTTTTCATCGCCGCCGACGACGGCGTCCTCGCCGATGCGCGCAAAGCCGACCTCGCCCGCGAAGTCCTCCCGCTCGCAAAGCAGCGCCCCGTCATCGCCGTGCGCGCGGGAAATCCAAAGTCCATCAAGTCCATCGACGACCTGCTGCGCGACGACGTGAAGCTCGCCCTCGCGAACCCCGAGGCCGCGAGCATCTCGCGCGTGTCCAAAGCCGTGCTCGGCGACACATGGCCGAAGCTCGCCGCGCGCGCCGCGGTGATGAAACCGACCGTCACCGAGATCATCGCCGACCTCGCGCTCGGCACTGTCGATGCCGCGATCGTGTGGGACGCGACCGTCGCGCAATTCAAGGACACGGAAGCTGTCGAAGTGCCCGTCCTTTCCGAGCGCAGCGAGAACGCGTCGGCGACGGTGCTCGCCTCCTGCACGCAGACCGCCGCCGCGTTGCGGTTCGCGCGCTACCTCACCGCGCCGGACAAAGGCGGCGCGATCTTCAAGGCCGGCGGTTTCACGCCCGCGAACGGCGACAACTGGGCCGAGAAACCCGAGCTGATTCTTTACAGCGGCGGAGTGAACCGGCCGGCAATCGAGGGTCTGCTGAAAAAGTTCGCCGACCGCGAAGGCGTGAGCATCACGACCGTTTTCAATGGCTGCGGCATCCTCTGCGCGACGATGAAAACGATGGGCGACGCGACCAACCCGAAGTTCCCCGACGCCTATTTCGCCTGCGACCTCTGCTTCGTCCCCCCGGTCGCCGAGGCCTTTCCAGAGGCCGTCATCCTCACCCAGACCGACATCGGCATCGTCGTGCGCAAAGGCAATCCGCGCGGCGTGAAGACGCTCGCCGACCTCGCGCAGCCCGATCTCAAAGTCGGTCTCTGCAACGCCGAGCAATCCACGCTCGGCTACATGACGCGCGGGATGCTCAAGTCCTCCGGCCTCGACGCGAGCGTGCGCAAAAACGTCGTCGTCGAGACGCCGACCGCCGACTTGCTCGTGACTCAGATCCGCGCCGGCGGTCTCGATGCGGCTGTCGTCTATCGCGTGAACGTGCTGGCCGCCGCTGGCGAGCACCTCGACTTTCTCACCATCGAGCACGAGGGCGCGAAAGCCATCCAGCCTTTCGCCGTGCGCCACACCTCGCCCAACTACCAGCTCGGCCTGCGGCTGCTCGCCTACCTCAAGGCCAACCGCGGCCAGTTCGAGCAATCCGGTTTCCAGTGGCGTGGCGACGAGCCCGCGCTCAAGAGCAAGGACATCGAGGTGCCGGAGTGGCTGAAGGAAAAGTGAGCGCGCCGCTCCCGCGGCCCACTCCATTCTGGATCGCCCTTGCGATCGTCGCCGGGCTCTACCTCGCCTTTCTCCTCGCGCTGATCGGCGCGACCGCGACCTACACGTCGCCGCACCACCTTCTCGCCGCGCTCAACTCGCCCGAGATCCGATACTCGATCGGCCTGAGCCTCGTCACCTGCACGGCGTCCTCGCTGCTCGCGCTGCTGCTCGCCACCCCCGTCGGCTACCTGCTCTCGCGCGGACGCTTCCCCGGCAAGCCGCTGCTCGACGCGATGCTCGACATCCCGATCGTGCTGCCGCCGCTCGTTGTCGGCTTGTGCCTGCTCATCTTCTTTCAAACCGGAGCGGGCAAGCTCATCGAGCGCGCGATCCCGTTCACCTACACGATCTACGGCGTCGTCCTCGCGCAGTTCATCATCGGCGCCGCCTTCGCCGTGCGCACGATGCGCGGCGTCTTCGACCACCTCTCGGCGCGCCCGGAGAATGTCGCGATGACGCTCGGCTGCTCGCGCGGACAGGCCGTGTGGCTCGTCACGCTGCCCGCCGCGCGACGCGGCATGTTCGCCGCGTTCAGCATCGCGTGGGCGCGCAGCCTCGGCGAGTTCGGGCCGATCCTCGTCTTCGCCGGCGCGACGCGGATGAAAACCGAGGTGCTGCCGACGAGCGTATTCATCGAACTAAGCGTCGGCCGGCTCGAAGCCGCCATCGCCGTCAGCCTGCTCATGGTCGCGCTCGCGCTCGTCGTGCTCGTCGCCGTTCGCCTCGCGGGGGAGAAGCTGTGATCCAGCTCCACTCGATCGCATGGCGCGTCGGCTCGTTCCGCTTGGAAAACGTGAACCTCAACATTCCGTCGGGAAGTTACGCCGTGCTCATGGGCCGCACGGGCTGCGGGAAAACCACGCTGCTCGAGATCATCTGCGGCCTGCGCCGCCCCCACTCCGGCCGCGTGATCATCGGCGACCGCGACGTGACGCACGAGCCGCCCGCCGCGCGCGGCGTCGGCTACGTGCCGCAGGATGGCGCGATGTTCCCGACGATGACGGTGCGCGAGCAGCTCGGCTTCGCGCTGCGCCTGCGCCGCCAGCCGTGCGACGAAATCGTGAGCCGCCTCGCGGACGAACTCGGCATCACCGCGCTGCTCGACCGCCTCCCGCAGAATCTCTCCGGCGGCGAACGCCAGCGCGTCGCCCTCGGCCGCGCGCTCGCCGCGAAGCCGCGCGTGCTCGTGCTCGACGAGCCGCTCTCCGCGCTCGACGAGGAACTCCGCGACGACCTCGCCGCGCTGCTCAAGCGCGTGCAACGCGAACACGGCGTGACCGCGCTGCACATCACCCACAGCCGCGCCGAGGCCGCGCAGCTCGCCGACGTGATCTTCCGCCTCGACGATGGAAGCATCCGCGACGTGACAACATGAGCGAACTCACGCCCGAGGAGCGCGCCATCTACGAATGGCAGATGTGGGTGCCGGGGTTTGGCGAGGAAGGGCAGCGGAAGCTCAAGGCCGCGTCGGTGCTCATCTCTCGCGTCGGCGGGCTCGGCGGGGTGGTGGCGTATCAGCTCGCGGCGGCGGGAGTCGGGAAGCTAGTGCTGGCGATGGGTGGGGTGGTGAAGCCGAGCGATTTGCATCGGCATCTCCAGCAGTCGCACGCGCGCATCGGGCAGCCACGGTTGCCGGCGGTCGTGCAGCGGTTGAGGGAATTGAATCCGCGCGTGGAGATCGTGGCGGTGGAGGAAAATGTGAGCGAGGCGAATGCGGACGCGCTCGTGGCGCAGGTGGATGTGGTGGTGGATGCGGCGCCGCTTTTCCCCGAACGCTACGCGCTCAATCGCGCTGCGGTGCAGGCGGGCAAGCCGATGGTCGAGTGCGCGATGTATGCGCTGGAGGCGCATCTCACGACGATCATCCCCGGCCGCACACCGTGTCTGCGATGTCTCGCGCCAGAGCCGCCGCCGGATTGGAAGCGGCAGTTTCCCGTGATCGGTGCGGTGTCGGGGACGGTGGGGTGTCTGGGCGCGGTGGAGGTGATCAAGCTCATCGCCGGGCTCGGCGAGACGCTCGCGGGCACGCTGCTGACGATGGATCTCGGCTCGATGCGCTTCCGCCGGCACCGTATCGCGAAGCGCGCGGACTGTCCGGATTGCGGGCGGCTTTCCGTCGAGACGAGTAGTTGAATCGAGTTCATCCCTCGCCAGCCTCCCGGCCCGCATGACCTCCCGCATCCTCCTCGCTTCGCTCGTCGCTTCCGCCGCCCTCGCCGTGCCGCCGACGGCCACTTCACCCGCCACGATGCATGTGGCGAAAGGCTTCAAGGTCGAGCTGCTTTACGCGGTGCCGGGCGAGACGCAGGGGTCGTGGGTGGCGATGGCGATCGACCCGAAGGGCCGGCTTACCGTGAGCGATCAATACGGCGATCTTTACACCATCACGCCGCCGCCGCTCGGCAGCAGCGCCGCGCCGGTGGTGGAGAAAATCGCGGCGCCGATCGGCGAGGCGACCGGACTCGTGTGGATGGGCGATGTGCTTTACGCGGTCGTCTGCCAGACGGGGAAGTATGCGAGCGGGCTCTACCGCGTGACGGATACGAATGGCGACGGCGCGCTCGACAAGGTCGAGTTCCTCCGCGCGCTCGAGGGCAAGGGCGATCACGGGCCGCATCAGGTGCTGCTCTCGCCGGATGGGAAGTCGCTGATCGTGATCACGGGCAATCATACGAAGCCGACGGAGGTGAGCGGTTCGACGGTGCCGCTCGTGTGGGCCGAGGATCATTTGCTGCCGCGGATGTGGGACGCGCGCGGCCACGCGAAGGGCGTGCTGGCGCCGGGCGGGTGCATCTATCGAGTCACGCCGGACGGGGAGGACTGGACGCTGCTGAGCATGGGCTATCGCAATCAATACGACGCGGCGCTCAACCGGAACGGCGATCTTTTCAGCTACGACAGCGACATGGAGTGGGACATGAACACGCCGTGGTATCGGCCCACGCGAGTCATGCATGCGGTGAGCGGGAGCGAGTTTGGCTGGCGCTCCGGCACGGGGAAGTGGCCCGCGACTTACCCGGACAATCTGCCGCCGGTGATCGACATCGGGCCCGGCTCGCCGACGAGTCTCGTGTTCGGATACGGCGCGAAATTTCCCGCGAAGTATCAGGACGCGCTCTACATCTGCGACTGGAGCTACGGGAAGCTCTACGCGCTGCATCTCACGCCGAGCGGCGGCACGTATAAGGCGGAGCGCGAGGAGTTCGTGCAGGGCCAGCCGCTGGCGCTGACGGACGTGCTCATCCGTCCGCAGGATGGCGCGATGTATTTTACGACGGGCGGGCGCAAGGTGCAGTCGGCGCTTTATCGCGTGACCTACACGGGCAGCGAATCGACGGCGCCGGCGCAGACGGACACGAAGCTGCCGGAGGAGTTCGCGATCCGCGCGAAGCTCGAGGCGTTTCATGGGAAGAAAGATCCGCAGGCCGCGGCGATCGCGTGGCCGTATCTCGGGCACCCGGATCGGTTCGTGCGCTGGGCGGCGCGGGTGGCGATCGAGCACCAGGACCTCAGCACTTGGCCGGTCGAGAAGCTGCAGGAGGAGACGAACCCGCAGGCGCTGATCACCGCGGCGCTCGCGGGCGCGCGGGTCGGCGGAGCGCAGGCTCGCGAGCAGGTGCTCAAGACCCTGGGCAAGGCCGTGCGCGCACCGCTGACCGATGCGCAGCAGATCGACGCGCTGCGCGTGCTCGGCCTCATCTTCATCCGCACGGGCGCTCCCGACGATGAGACGCGCGGGAAGATCGTCGAGATGCTCGACACCATTTTCCCGTCGCAGAACCGCGCGCTGAATGTGGAGCTGGCGCAGATGCTCATCTACCTCGATGCGCCGTCCGCCGCGGCAAAGACGGTCGCCTTGCTCGAAGCCGCGCCGACTCAGGAGGAGCAGCTCGACTACGCGAAGTCGCTGCGCGTGCTCAAGACCGGCTGGACGCCCGAGCTTCGCAAGACCTACTTCTCGTGGTTCCTCAAGGCCGCCAGCTACAAGGGCGGCGCGAGCTTCCAGGGCTTCGTGAAGAACATCAAGGACGAGGCCGTCGCGATGCTCGATCCCGCCGCGAAGGCCGCCGTGCAGCCGATCCTCGACACGGTGCCGAAGATCAAGACGCCGCAGGAAATCCTCGCCGAGAGTCTCGCGGGCCGCACGTTTGTGAAGGCGTGGACGCTCGATGAACTCGCCGGCGCCGCCGCAAACGGGATGCGCGGACGCAACTTCGACCGTGGGCGAAAATTGTTCGCCGACGCCGCGTGCGGCGCGTGTCATCGCATCGACGGCGACGGTGGCGCGATGGGGCCGGACCTCACCGCAGCCGGCGGTCGCTTCACGCCGCGCGACCTGATCGAGGCGATCATCGATCCGAACAAGGTCGTGAGCGACCAATACGCGCCGAACATCTTCACGATGGAGGACGGCAGCCAGGTCATCGGCCGCATCGTGAATGCGAACGGCGACAGTTACCGCGTGAACACCGACATGTTCGACCCGAGCCAGTCCGAGAATGTGATCGGCAAGAAGATCAAGTCGATCGAGCCGTCGAAGTTCAGCCTCATGCCGCCCGGCCTGCTCAACACGCTCAAGGAGGACGAAGTGCTCGATCTCGTGGCGTATCTGCTCAGCCAGGGCGACCGCAAAGCGGCTGCTTTTCGCTGAGCTTTGATTGCTGCCCATTGACGCGCTCCGCAGCGCGTGCTTACCGTCGCGCGCCCTCTCCGGTATGGACCAATCGAAGTTCGAAGAAGCACTCGACGAAATCATCGCTCATGAAACGCGATACGCCCGCGCGGCTTACTATTTCCTGCGCGACGCGCTCGAATACACCCGCAAGGAGCGCAAGAAGAGCACGGGTGAGACCGGCCATGTGACCGGCCAGCAATTGCTCGAAGGCGTCCGCCGGTATGGGCTCAAGCAGTTCGGCCCGATGGTGCCGAGCGTCTTTGAGCACTGGCGGATCCAGAGCACGGAAGACTTCGGCCACATGGTCTTCGCGCTCGTGGCCGTCGGCATCTTCGGGAAGACCGAGCGCGACTCGATCTCCGACTTCCGCGGCGTGTATGATTTCCACGACGCCTTCGTCGCGCCGTTCCTGCCGGCGCCGAAAGCGGACGCGCCGCCGGTGCGGATCGTCGTGGATTCACCGGCGGAAGAGCTGAACTGAGTGTAGGACACGCGTCCTGCACATGCTCACGCTCCCGCTTCCGGCTGCCGAAGTTTTCACTCTGCCCAATGGCCTGACGCTCATCGTCGAGGAAGACCACAGCGCGCCCGTCGTCAGCGTGCAGGCGTGGGTGCAGACGGGCTCGATCCACGAGGGTCGCTGGCTCGGCGGCGGCATTTCGCACCTGCTCGAGCACATGCTTTTCAAGGGCACGCCACGGCGCGGCGCGAGCGAGTTCGCGCAGGCGGTGCAGGACCAGGGCGGCTACATCAACGCCTACACGTCGTTCGATCGCACGGTGTATTGGGTCGATGTGCCGGCGCGCGGCGCGGCCATCGCGATCGAACTGCTCGCCGACGCGATCCAGAACTCAACGCTGCCGCCGGACGAACTCGTGAAGGAACGCGAAGTCATCCGGCGTGAATTCGCGATGGGCTTCGACGACGCCGATCGCATGGCCAGCCAGGCGCTCTTCGACACCGCCTACGTCGCGCATCCGTATCGGCATCCCGTCATCGGACGGCTCGACGTTTTCAACCAGCTCACGCACGACGACCTCGCGCGCTACTACCGCGAGCGCTACGCGCCGAACAACGTGTTCTTCGTCGTCGTCGGCGACGTGAAGGCGGTCGAGATCGAGGCGCTGCTCGCCGCGACTTTCTCCACGCCCCGGCGCGCGCTGCCGGACGTGTTCATCCCCGCCGAACCCTCGCAACTCGGCCGGCGCGACATGCATCGCGAATTCCCGACCGAGCTCACGCGGCTCCATCTCGCGTGGCACGTGCCGGACATCACGCATCCCGATGTGCCGTCGCTCGATGTCGCCGCGGTCGCGCTCGGGGGCGGGCGCAGCTCGCGCCTTTACCAGCGGCTGCGGGAAGTGCGCGGCATCGTTCACTCGATCGACACGTGGTGCTGGTCGCCGACGGAGACGGGGCTGTTCGGTATCGACGCAATCCTCGAGCCCGCACACCGCGCGGAGGTCGAGCGCGAGTGTCTCGGGCTGATCGATCAAGTGCGCACGAACGGCGTGAGCGAGGCCGAGATCGAGAAGGCGCGCAAGATCGCGCTGAGCCATCAGCTCGGGCAATTCACCACGATGCGAGGGAAGGCCGGCGACATCGGCGCGAACTGGCTTCTCACGCGCAACCTGCACTTCTCGCACGATTACCTCGAGGCGATCCAGCAAGTGAGTGCCGACAGCGTCCGGCGCGCGATCGAGCGTCACTGCCGCGAGTCGAATCTCGTCGTCACGTCGCTCAGTCCCGAAGGCTCGACCGCGAAGACTACGAACGTCGCGAGCATCGCCGCCGGCGGCGAGATCCAGCGGTTTGAGCTGCCGAATGGCCTGCGCCTGCTCGTGCGCGAAGACCCGCGCCTGCCGCTCATTTCGATCGCCACGACTTTCAAGGCCGGCCTGCTCGCCGAGACGCCGGAGATCAACGGCATCACGCGACTTTTCGCGAGGACGCTGCTCAAGGGCACGCCGACGCGAACCGCCGAGCAAATCGCCGACGAACTCGAGAGCCTCGGCGGCGGCATCGGCGCGGAGGGCGGCAACAATTCCATCAACGTGACCGTGCGCGTGATGCAGCCCGACCTCGCGCGCGGGCTGAGCATTCTCTCCGAGGTGCTGCGCGAGGCGACGCTGCCGGAAAAGGCCATCAGCCGCGAACGCGAGGTGCAGCTCGGCGCGATCAAGGCCGACGAGGAGGAGGTGACGAGCGTCGCGCGCAATCTCCTGCGGCAGCATCTTTTCGCTGGGCATCCCTTCGGCATGACGGCGCTCGGCACGCCGGAGACCGTCGCGAAGATCACGCGCGACGACTTGCTCGCGTTCCGCGACCGGCATCTCTGCGCGCGCAACGGCGTGCTCGCGATCTTCGGCGCGGTGAAGGCCGGTGAGGTGCGCGAGATGGTCGAACGCGAGCTCGCGGCCTTCCGCAGCGGCGAACCCGCCGTCGTCGCACCGCCGCAGCCGGCGCCACTGCGCGCTGCGAGCGAGTTCATCGAGATCATGCCGAAGCAGCAGGCGGTGTTGATGACCGGCTTCCTCAGCGTGGATCTCACCAGCCCGGATCGCGCGCCGCTCGAACTCATCGACGAGGCGTGCAGCGATCTCGGCTCGCGACTTTTCCTGCGCATTCGCGAACAGATGGGCCTCGCGTATTTCGTCGGCACCGGCCAGCTCATGGGTCTCTCGCGCGGCGGGTTCACGTTCTACCTCGGCACCGATCCGGCGAAGCTTGAGGAGGTGAAGGGCGCGCTGCACGAGGAAATCGCGAAGCTCGCAAGCGACGGGCTCACCGCGGAGGAACTCGCCCGCGCGAAAGCGAAGCTCAACGGCGGGCTGGACATCCGCAACCAGAGCAATGACGCGCTGGCGTTCTCGTGCGCGCTCGACGAGCTCTACGGTCTAGGCTTCGACCACTACACGCGCTGGCGAGGCGAGGTGGATGCGGTGACGCTCGAAGACATCCGCCGTGTCGCGCGGAAATATTTCGCCGAGCAGCCCGGCATCACGGCAATCGTGCGGCCGGCGTAGCGGCTACGTGCCGGCCTTCATCTCGACGATGTCGTGCGGGACGCTCTCGCGCTGGCCGGCGGGGGTGACGCGGATGTATCGCGCCTTTTCGCGAAGCTCGCCGAGGTTGCGCGCGCCGAGGTAGCCGAGGCCGCTCTGCGTGCCGCCGGCGAGCTGGAGCAGCACGGCGTCGAGCTGCGGGCCGGCTTCCTTTAGCGCTTCGACGCCTTCGGCGGCGATCTTGCGCGTGGCGTCCTTCACGTGGTGGCCGTAGCGCGCGGCGCTGCCGGCTTGCATCGCGGCGAGGCTGCCCATGCCACGGTATTGCTTGTAGAATTTGCCGTCGATCTCGAGGAGCTGGCCGGGCGCCTCGGGGCAGCCGGCGAGCAGTCCGCCGCAGATCACCGCGTCGGAAAGCGTGAGCGCCTTGACGATGTCGCCGCTTTTGGAGATGCCGCCGTCGGCGATGGTCTTCACGCCTTTTCCCGCGGCCGCTTTCGCGCAGACGTAGAGCGCGGTGAGCTGGGGAATGCCGACGCCGGCGACGATGCGGGTCGTGCAGATGGAGCCTGGGCCCTGTCCGACCTTGATGGCGTTCGCGCCGCAGTCGGCGAGGAATTCGACGCCGGCGGCGCTGGTGACGTTGCCGGCGATGATGGGCAGTTCGGGGAAGGCGTCGCGGATCATGCGCACGGTATCGCCGACGCCGCGCGTGAAGCCGTGCGCAGTGCTGACGGCGACAGCATCGAGGCCGCGCTCCACGAGTGCGCCGATCTGCGCGAAGATGCGGTCGCGATCGAGGTCGCCGGTGGCGGTGCGCGTCGCGCTGATGGCTGCGCCGCAGAGCAGGCGGAATTTCTCGTCGCGCGCGGGCTTGAAGGTCTGCGCGGAGCGCTCGTGCAGGATGCGCTCGATGTCGGAGATGGTGAAGAGGCCGCGCAGGTGGTCGGCCTGGTCCACGACGAGCAGCTTGTGGATGCCGACGCGCTCGCTGAAGAATCGATCGGCGCGCGCGATCGGGTCGTCGCCGAGCTCGCTCTCGAGGATCGTCTCGACGTGCGCGCGTTTCGTCATCGCGTCGGCGACACGGATCGCGGCGTAGCGCGGGCGCACGACGTGGCCGGGCAGCAGGCCGATGAGCGTGTCGTTTTCATCGACGACGGGGAAGGTGCGGAAACCGAAGCCGCGTTCGTCGATGATGGCGAGCACGTCGCCGATGGATTGCGTCGGCGCGATTTTGATCGGCTCCTGGATGAGGCCGTGGACGTTGTTTTTGACGCGGCTGACTTCGCTGAGCTGCTGCTTCTCGGGCAGGTTCGCGTGGATGAGGCCGAGGCCGCCATTGCGCGCCATCGCGATGGCCATGCGCGATTCGGTGACGGTGTCCATGTCGGCGGAGAGGATCGGCAGCGGGAGTCGCAGGCGCTCGTGGAGCACGGTCTCGAGCACGGTCTCGCGCGGGAGCACGTCGCTGAATTGCGTGGCGAGCGTGACGTCGTCGTATGTGAGCGCGGTGCCGCCCTGGCTTGGAAAAAAGTCGTCGGCGGAGAGGTAGAAGCCGGCGTCGATGGACGAGGAGTGAGCTGCCATGGCGCCGGATAGCGGCGGCGGCGCTGCGTGCAAAGGGAAATTGCGCGGCTACAAGCGCGAGAAACTGCGGCGCTCGTTGAGCGTGTCGCAGCGCGGGCAGCGCGCGATCGATTCACCTGCGGCGTTTTCAAACTCGCAGCCGCACATCGTGCAGCGCAGCACGTCGCGGAAGGCGTGACGTTCGCGGCGCTGGCGCCGGCACTCGGAGATGAGCCATGCGCCGAAGATCCCAGCGAGCATTCCGCCGACGCAGAAAAAGACGAGCGTGCCGAGGCCGACGGGGATCATCGGGAGTAGGCGTCCGCGCCCCACAGGATGGTGGCGCGCCCCCATGTGATCGGCGCCTCAGCCGTGGTGAGCGAGAGGCGGGTGAGCTGATCGGCCGCTTGCGCGTCGAAGGAATCGCTGCCGGAGGAGCGCTGGAGAATCGCGGAGCGCACTTCGCCGCGGTCGGTGACGCCGATGAGAAACTCCGCGGCGTCGATCGGCTCGGGGCTTTTAGTTTTGAATGTGAACGCAACCGCGCCGGGCATTCGACCGGCCAGCTCGCGGCTGAGCTTGATGCGTGTCGGTCCCGAGGGTGGTGGCGGTGGTGGCGGAGCGGGCCTGGGTTCGACGCTGCGGATAAGCGCGATCGGCTCGCGCGGCGGCGGGTATTGCAGGCTCCCGGGGTCCGGCGGCAGCGTGAGTGGCGCGGTGCGGACGGTGGCGAAGGACGGTTGGTAGGGCACGCCGAGCAGCCGCTCGGTTATGCCGGATTGCGTCGCTGCGGGCGCGGGATCCTCGGATTCGGCCCAGCGCAGCAGCGCCTGGTGATCGGGGCGCGATGGATCGAGCACGGCGACCGTCGGCTGCGGCATCGGCAGTGAAGCCTGAGTCGGATAGACGACGTGGAAGAGAAAGAACGCGCCAACGTGTCCGATGAGGGTGAGCAGCAGAAAGCCGGGCAGGATCATCGGCACGCGCCGCACGCGATCCCACGCGAAGATCAACGCCCGCTCGGCACCGGCGACATTCATCGCGCCTCGCGCGCGGTCGCGAGCACGATGGAGTAGCCGTGCTGGAGGCCGATGTTCATGACGTTGATCACGAGGTCGTAGGGGGCGCCGCGGTCGGCCTTGATGACGAGCGAGCGCTCATTGCCCTCGACGGCTGCAAGGCGCGGGCCGAGTTCCTCGATCGCGATGCGACGGTCTCCGTGGTAGATCGAGAGGACGGGCGTGGCGGCGATGCTCACGAGTTGCGGCTGGCGCGCAGGGCTGATCGTGAAGCTCGAGGCCGGCAGCGAGACGGCGAGGCCGGACTGGAGCAGAAAGCGCGAGCTGAGCGCGAAGAAGAGGATGACGAGGAACATCACGTTGATCAGCGGCACGACGCCGACGAACGCCGGGTTGATCTGGAAGTTTCGCTCGAGCTTCACGGCACGCGGCTACTCGCCCTGCTGGAGGCGTGCGGCTTTCTCCGGCGGGACGAAATCGATGATCTCCGGGGTCTTGCTGCGCTGGTCGCAGATGAGGTTCACGATCTCGATGCCGGCGCGTTCCATGTCGTGGAGGAGCGTGTTGACGCGCGAGTTGAGGTAGCCGTAGGCGACGGCGCTCGGGATGGCGACGACGAGCCCGCCGGCGGTGGTGATGAGCGCCTGATAAATGCCGGCGGCAAGGTCGGTGAGGCTCGTGTAACCAGTCTGCGCGGAGAGGTTCGTGAAGGCATCGATCAACCCCATGACGGTGCCGAGCAGGCCGAGCAGCGGCGCGGTGAAGACGACAGTCGCGAGCATCGCGAGGCGGCGCTCGAGGCGCGGCACTTCGAGCTGGCCGGCCTCCTGCACGATGTCCTTGAGCTCGGCACGTGGTGCATCGTGCCGGAGCACGGCTGCATGGACGACGCGGGCGACAGGCGCGCGGACGATGGCGCACTCGTGGAGAGCGTCGGCGAAGCGCTGGCCTTCGATGAGCCGGGCGAGACCGCGCAGGAATTCGCCGACGCGCAGCGAAACGCGGTGAAAATACGTGACCCGCTCCAAGAAAATCGCCCCGGCGAGCACGCTGCACGCGAGGATGAGCCACATGACAGGCCCTCCTTTTTGCATGAAGTCGATCATAGGGCGCGAGTTCTAGGCCAGCGCCACGGGTGAGGCAATATCTTTGACCAGGCGGAAAAACTTTTTGACCCGGCGGCGCGAAACGCAGATACGAAGGGGCGGGAACGAATTCATGCTAACCGACATCAAATTCGATTGTTCACACTGCGGGCAGAGGATGGTGGTGGAATCTTCCGCCGCCGGGCTAGCGACGGAGTGTCCATGCTGCAACGCCAGCGTCGAGATCCCGAAACGTGGCTCGATGCATGACCGGGATTACGATATTGCTCCAACGCATCGCCGGAAGGGCGGGACGCGCGGGGAGTATTCGGATCCGGAGATCGGGGCGCTGCGGCAGGAACTCACCGACGCGAGCGTGCAGATCACGCGGGTCGAGGGCGAACTCTCGGAGAGCCAGGCCGCGATCGAAAAGCTGAAGAAGGAGCGCCGCAAGTTGCGGGATGAAGTCGCGCGCTTGCGGAATGAGATCGCGGCAAAGGATACCGCCGTCGGCGAAGTGCTCGCGGCCCGCGAGGATGCCGAGAGCCGCGCCGTCGCGCTCGCGGGTGAGCTGAACAAGATCGAAGGCGAGCTGATGATGGCGCAGGAAGAGGCCATCCGGCTTCGCGCAGAGTCGGAAACGCTCACGAGCGAACGCGCGGAGATTTTGCCCCGCCTCGAAGCGGCTGAGCTCGAGGCCGAAACTGCGAGCCTGCGGCTGAGGGAGTGCGACATCGAGATCGGCGAGTTGCGGACGAAATTGAGTGGCACTCAGGCGGAGCGCACCGCGGCTTTGCGCGAGATTCAGGTGCTCGAAGCACGGGTCACTGCGCTCGATGCCGAGTTGGCCGTTACGAATCGCTCCGCCTCGGAGACCGATGCGAGGCTGCTCGTGGCGATCGAAGAGATCGCCACGGAAAAGAAGAGCCTCGCCGAAGCCGAAGAGAGAGCAAAGTCGCTCGCGATCTGCGTCGAGGAGCTGGAGAAGGATCGAGACGGGCTGCGAAAGAGTCTCTCGGAGGACACGACCGGAAAGGACCTGGTGGAGGCGCGCGAACATCTGCGCGTGACGGGCAAGGAGCGCGACCGGCTCACCGTGCGAGTGCAGCAGCTCGAGGTGGAGATCGAAGCCGGGCGGACGCAGCGGAGCGGGATCGAAGAGCAGCTCAAGTCGCTCCAGCGCGAGCTCGACGAAACACGCCGCCGGGTGGATGCCGCGAGCGAGGTCCGTCTTCGCCAGGACAATGAAGTGCTGCGCGGGATCATCGCGCGGCAGAACGCGGAGCTCGAGCAGCGCCACGTGCAGATCGTCCGGCTCAAGCGCGCCCAACTCGGCGTGAAGCTCGCCTACGCGGCGTTCGGCATCGGCCTGGTGATCGTCGCGCTGTGGGCGATGAAGACGGTGCCGGGTCTGCGGCTGGGAAATCTTTTCTGATGCCCGCGCCCGCGCGCGTCCTGGCGATCGATCCGGCACTCAGAAACACCGGCTATGCAATTTTGGAAAAGGACGGCAGCCGCATCGTCGCGCTGACCTACGGCACGATAAAGAATGCGCCGGCTCTGCTGCCGAGCGGCTGCCTGGTCGCGATTCATGAGCGCGTGCGCGAGTTGATCGAGCAGTATCAGCCGGTCGAGGCGGCGTTCGAGGCGGTGATCTTTGTCCAGAGCATGAAGACGGCGATCACTCTCGGCACGGCGCGCGGCGCAGCGCTGCTAGCCGCGGCGCAACGCGGGCTGCCCATCCACGAATATGCGCCGCGGCGCGTGAAGCAGGGCGTGGTCGGACATGGCGGCGCGCAGAAAGGGCAGGTCGGGTTCATGGTTCGCGCGCTGCTCGGGCTGACCGAGATGCCGCCGGCCGATGCGGCCGATGCGCTCGCGATCGGCATCACTCATTTTCAAACCATGGAAAGCGCGGCGCGCGGAGTTGCAGCGCTCGCGCGGATTTGAGCGCGGTCGTGGTCCGATGGCTGGGCCGGGTGCCCTACGCCGACGCGCTGGCGTTGCAGGAGGATCTCGTGGCGCTGAGAATCGCCGAGCCGTCGGGCGACGAGCAATTGCTGCTGCTCGAGCACGAGCCGGTCTTCACCATCGGCCGGACGCAGGATCAATCGAGCCTCCGCGATCCGGGCGCGCTGCCCTACCCCGTGCAGGTGACCAACCGCGGCGGGCAGGCGACCTACCACGGTCCGGGCCAGCTCGTCGGCTACCCGATCATGGACCTGCGCTCGCGCGGGCAGGATCTCCACCGTTACATGCGCGCGCTGGAGGAGATCATCGTCGCCACTTGCGCCGCATCGGGCGTGTCTGCCGGTCGGCGGGATGGGCTCACCGGCGTCTGGGTCGGGGAACGGAAAATCGCCAGCATCGGCGTGGGCGTGCGGCGTTGGGTCACGATGCACGGCTTCGCGCTGAATGTCTGCGGGCCGCTGGATGGCTTCGCGCACATCACGCCTTGCGGCATCGGGGGAGTGGAAATGACGAGCCTCGAGCGGGAAGGCGCTGGCGGCGTGAGTGTTGAATCGGTCGCGCGGACCGTGCTGGCGCTCTTTCCTCAAATCGAGATCCTCCTCCCCCGCGCCTGATCGCGTTCGGGCATAAAAAACGGGCCGGCGCCAAATTGATAGCGCCGGCCCGCCCCAACCAAGGAAATGAAAGACAACTGAACGATTGGACCGGTCAGCGGGCAGGTCGTTCAATGACGGACCAACTTTTTTTTCCATCCCGGAAAAAGTGAAGTAGCGCGCCTTTTTTCGGCTGTCCGGCCAGCGCCGATTCGATTGCTTTCATCGCCGGTTCGGGCGCGTGGACTGGTTCGGATTCCACCTCGGTAATGATGTCGCCAGGCCGCAGGTCGGCGCGATCGGCCGGGCTGCCGGGAGCGACTTCCGTCACGAGCACGCCATCGGAGTCGCTGGTGCTGAGCGTTAATCCGAGGCCCGGAACCGCCGGAACGGGTCGTGGGAGACGGACTGGAGAGTCCGGTTGCTCGGCCGTGACGAGCGCGACGTTCAGCGTTTCGCCTTTCCGGACGACGGAGAATTGAATCGTCTGACCCACCTTCAGCCGCTGCACGTGGCGGACGAGATCCTGGGCGTTGCGCAGCGGCACCGCGTCGATCGCAGTGACGAGATCGCCCGGTCGAAGATCGCTCGTCGCGGCGGGCGTGCCGGCTTCGATGGTATTGATGACCACCCCGTGCGCGGTATCGGGGAATTGCTGCCGGAGCGCGGTGCTCGTCTCGAGCGAAGTGATGCGCACGCCGAGCCATGGCCGACGCACCCGTCCGGTGGTGATGAGTTGTTCCGCGACGTCGCGAAGCAGGTTCGACGGGATGGCAAAGGCCAGTCCGCGCCCGATGCCTTTGATCAGCGTATTCATCCCCACCACGCGCCCCTCGACATTGAAAAGCGGTCCGCCGCTGTTGCCCGGATTGATGAAGGCGTCGGTCTGAATGTAGTCCTCGAAAAGCGGCTTGCCCGAAGCGGACGTGAGCAGATTGCTGCGGCCTTTGCCGCTGACCCAGCCGCACGAGAAGCTGTAGTCCTGATTGAACGGCGCGCCGATCGCGCAGACGAGCTGCCCGATCCGCAGCGTGTCGCTGTCGCCCCATTGAGGCACAGCCAAATCCGCCGCATCGACCTTGAGCACGGCGATGTCGGTGCGTTCGTCCGCTGCGACGAGCGTCGCCTTCCAGCGCCGGCCATCGTATCCGCGCACCTCGATTCTCTCGGAGTCGATGACGACGTGGCGGTTCGTGATGATGTGGCCGTCGGCGCGGATGACGAAGCCGCTGCCTTCGCTTTGCAATGGCGACTTCGGCAGACTCCAGTTGCGTTCACGCTTGTCGCCCGGTGCGTCTTCATCGCGTGAAAAGAAATCGAATGGCCGGTTCGCCGGTTCGTCGGCTTCCCCCTCCGCCTTGGTCGCCTCGATCACGACGACGGTCGGCGCCACCTTTTTGAAAACGGACGCAAAGGCGTCGTCGAGCTTCTTGAGCAACGCCGCGGCGTCTTCGCCGTGCAGTGGAAGCGCGCAGGCGAGGAAGATCACGAAGCGATTCATGGCGCCCGCAGCATCCGCGACCGCGACCCGCCTGCAAGCGCCGCCTCAAAAAGTGCTCGCGAAAGGATTCGAACCTTCACGGGTTACCCCACACGGTCCTGAGCCGTGCGCGTCTGCCAGTTCCGCCACGCGAGCGTTCCCCGAAGGGGCGGGATGTCTCGCAGATGCCGTCCGCTTTGCAAATCGGTTTTTCCGCGAGCCGGTCGCTCAGATCCCCATGTTCGCGAGGACCATCGCGATGCGGTTGGCCATCTCGGTCATCCGCGGGTGCGAGGTCTCCAGCGAGTCGATGGAGCCGGACAATTCATCCACGAGCGGCCCGATCGGGCCGTCTTCGAGCGGCACCGGTTCGGCGGGCACGTCCGCGCCCGCGGTCTTAGGCACCGACTCTGCCTCGGCCTTGAGGGCCGACAAATCGCGCAGCAATCCGGCCCGCGTTTCCTCCGTGAGGTTTGATGCGGCTTTGATTCTCGCCTCGATCTGTTCGATGCGTCTGATGATCATCTTTAGGGTATCTTAACGCGCACTGCCGGCGCGCCTCCGGGTTTTCCGGCTAGCTGATGCGCATTGGCATCAACACATACAGGAAGGGCGTCTGCACCTTGATCACGCCGGGGCTCATCTCGTCGATCAGGTCGAGGAAGACTTCGTCGTCCGGCAGCGCGCGCAGCGGCGCCTGCAGGAACTCAGGGTTGAACGCGATCGAGAATTCGCGGCCTTTATAATTCACCGCGAGGCTTTCGCGCGCCTCGCCGACATCGGGCGTATTCGCGGCGATCTCGAGGTTGCCCTTGCTGAAGACGAGCTTCACCGAGTTACTCTTCTCGCTCGCGAGCAGCGACACGCGATGCACGGCATTGAAGAACTGCTCCCGCTCGAGCGTCACGCGTTCCTTCGCCTCGCCGGGGATGACCTGGCGGTAGTTCGGGTAGTTTCCCTCGATGAGCTTGGAAATGAGCAGCGTGCCATTCACCTCGAACGCCACCTGGTTCTCACCCACGCTCATCTTCAAGTCGCCCTCACCGCCGACGAGTCGCTGGAGCTCGGTCACGCACTTGGTCGGCACGATGATCTCGACTTCCTGGCTGCGCGCGAACTCGACCTCGATATCCACGAGCGCGAGCCGGCGCCCGTCGGTCGCGACCATCGTGAGTTTGTTCTCCTTGAACGAAAAAAGAATGCCGTTAAGCACGTAGCGCGTCTCGTCGGTCGAGATGGCGTAGGAAGTCTTGCGCAAGCCGTCGCGCAGGTCGTTTTGCTTGAGCGTGAATTCCTTCGCACCGTCGAATTTCGGCAGCGGCGGGAACTCCTCCTCCGGCAGGCCGAGGATCTTGAAGAAGCTCTGACCGCAGCGGATCGAAGCGACGTTCTTCGAATCGACCTCCACGACTACCTCCGCCGCGGGCAGTTCGCGCACGATGCTCGCGAGCCGGCGCGCCGGCAGCGTCGTGGCGCCTTCCTTTTCGACCTGGGCTTCGATGCCGCCGCAGATTCCGACATCGAGGTCGGTTGTGGTCAAACGCACTCCTGCGGCGTCGGCTTGCAGCAGCACGTTCGAGAGGATCGGCAAGGTCGTGCGTGTGCTGACGACGTTTTGCACGACTTGCAGGCCTTCGAGGAGCTTCTCTTTGCTGACGCTGAATTTCATAAATTTTTGGCTGGGGCTGCGTCGTGATGAATGATGGCGCGGGTGCGCGCAATCATTTTCGTGCATCAAGCCACGCGACGACGCTGCGGGGATCAGCGGTGGAGCTGCGCCTCGAGGAAGCCGACCGTCTGCCGCACCTTCTCCTCCTGCTTCATCCTTTCCTTCACCAACCGGTGCGCGTGCAGCACCGTGCCGTGATCGCGTCCGCCGAACGCGTCGCCGATCTCGCTTAGCGAACCCTTCGTCATTTCGCGCGCGAGATACATCGCGATCTGCCGAGGGAAGGCGATGTTCGCCGGACGGCGCTTGCTCGTCATGTCGGCCAGCCGCACGTCGAAGTGTTCGGCCACGCGCTTCTGGATCTGCTCCATCGTCACCGCGCGCCGCGCTTCCTCGAGCAGGATGTCTTTGAGCAGGTGCTCGATCTTCTCGATGCTCGGCTGCGTGCCGTTGAGCGACGCATACGAGGCCACCCGATTGAGCGCGCCCTCGAGCCGCCGCACGTTCCCCCGCACGCGCTCGGCGATGTAGTCGAAGGTCTCCTTGTTGAGCTGGATCTCCATCGCCTGCGCTTTCTTCCGCAGAATCGCGATGCGCATCTCGATGTCCGGCGGCTGAAGCTCAGCCGTCAGCCCCCAATCAAAGCGGCTCACCAGCCGCGCCTCGAGGTTCGCGAACTCCGACGGCGGCCGGTCGCTGGAGAGCACGATCTGTTTGTGCCCGTCGAAGAGCGAATTGAACGTGTGAAAGAATTCCTCCTGCGAGCGCTCCTTGCCGGCGAGAAATTGCACGTCGTCAATCAGCATCACGTCCGCCTGCCGGTAGCGTCGGCGGAACTTCACGAGCGTGTTGTTCTGGATCGCGTCGATGAAGTCGTTCGTGAACTGCTCGCTCGTGATGTAGAGCACCTTCGCGTTCTTCTTCTTCGCGTGGATGTGCTGCCCGATCGCCTGCATGAGGTGCGTCTTGCCGAGACCGACTCCGCCGTGGAGAAAAAGCGGGTTGTAAGTTTTGCCGGGCTGGGTCGCGACGGCGAGGCAGGCCGCGTGCGCGTATTGATTCGTCGCCCCGACCACGAACGCCTCGAACGTGTTGCGCGGGTTGAAGCCATAGCTCGTCGCTCGCGCGGGCTTCTCCTGCTCCTGCTCCTCTTCGTCCACCGGCTCGGCCTTGCGCCTCGCGGGCGGCGCGAGCGACACCCCGTCCACGGTTCCGCTCGAAGCGACGAAGGCGAAATGAATCTTCCGCTCGCGCCCGAGCACGAAGAGGAACGAAGCGCGCAGAAGGTCGAGGTAATTGGATTCGATCCAGAGCTGGTAGATGTGCGACGGCACGCAAATCGTGGCGTCGGTATCGCTAAGCGCGGCGAGCTCCACTCCGTTGAACCAGCGGGTAAAAGTGTCCTCGCTCATCGCTTCGCGGAGCTGCTCGACGATCTTCCCCCACACGAAAGGAAATTCCTCGGCGCTCGGCGATTTATCCACAGTCACAATTGCAGGCATTTTTGGTCGGTTTTGGTTGGGTTTCGCGCGGCGTGGAAGCCTCAGGCGGCGCGTTTAACGCGCGGAACGCCTGCCATCGTGCTGTAACATCCGCCCGGGAACCCTTGTAAATACAGGGGTTCCCGAGGGGCAGCCTGTGGAACACCGAGAACCTGCGTCTTCCCGCCGTGTCCAGCCGCGCGCTCCCGTGGAGCGGCGGTCGAGGAGGGGATTGGTTGGGTATTCTGGGAGTTCTTCACAAGTTATTCACAGTGGCCTCCGGCGTTTCCGCCGCAGCACGCGGAGCGTAGTTTTTGCAGTTCGCAGCGCAAAGATTTTTCTCCGCTACAGAGGAACTATTTTTTCTCCGAATCGTGTTTTTTTCTTGCTGACACGCGCAGCCTAGAAAACTCGCGCCTTCGCGGCTCATTGGTCGTTCCTACGCCGTCGCTGCGTCGGCTTTGTCGCGCACTGCGATGCGGTCCGGCGGCGTCGTGAAACACGCGGCGACCCCAAAGGTGACGAGCGTGCCGAGCGTGATGCGCCACGGAAACGCGAGCGTGAAGCCGGGCAGAAACTCGAACAGCCCGGGCAGGAGCTTGTGCGGTGCGCCGCTCGACCACAGCACGGCGATGATGCCCGCCGCGATGGCCCACGCATTGCCCTTGTCGTTGCCGCGGTTGCGCGTGAAAAGCCCGAGCAAAAAGATCCCGAGCAGCGAGCCGAACGTGAAGCCGAGGATGCCGAGCACGAGCGGGATGATTCGCGCGTCCTTGTTGTAGGCCATGTAGGCCGCGGTGATCACTCCGACGATGATGATGAGAACCGCAAAGAACACGGTGCTCTGCCGCAGCACGCGCACGCGCTGCCATTCATCGACGAGGATGCCGCCGCGCTCGAGTCGCGGCAGTGCGAAGTCGCGCGCGAAACTCGTCGCCAGCGCGTTGAGCGCCGTGCTCAGCGAGCCCATGGCTGTCGCGAGGATGCCCGCGGTGACCAACCCGCGCAGCCCCGGAGACATCTCGTGCAGGATGAAATACGGGAACACCTCGCGTCCTTCCGTCGGCAGATCGGCTGGCGGATTCACGCTGTAATAGACCGCGAGCAGCACGCCAATGAGGATGAATGCCGCGACGATCGGCAGGTCGGCGAGCCCCGAGAGCACCGTCGCCACCGCGCTCTGCCGGCGGTTCTTCGCCGTGAGCATTCGCTGCACGGTGTCCTGGTCGATGCCGTGCGTCGCCATCGTCACGAACGTCGAGCCGATGAACGCGGCATACACGGTGTATTCGAGCGAAAACATCCGCGCGAGCCAGGCACCGAACCCCTCGCCTTCCGTGCGCGGCACCGTGTCGATGAATGCCGGCGCGTTGATATGCTGCGAGACGGTCGCCCAGCCGCCGTCGATTTTCCCGAACAGGAATGGAACGGTGAACCCCAGCGCGAGCACGAGCACGCCGACCTGGATGAAGTCGGTCCAAATCACCGCGCGAATGCCGCCGATCGTCGTGTAGAGCGCAGTCAGGAGCGTCACGAGCACCAGCGCGCCCGCGTAGAGCGCGAACTTCTCCCCGGGTGTCACGGCGGTGCCGCCGCGCCACATCACCACCGCGAGGACGACGATGATCGCCGACACATAAAGCCGGGTCCCCATCGCGAGCACGCGCGTGACGAGGAAGATCGCCGACGCCAGCTTGCGCGTGAAATTTCCGAAGCGCGTCTCGAGGAACTCGTAAATCGAGATGACCCCATGCCGGTAATAGATCGGGATGAAGATGAAGCTCACGAAGACGCGCGCGATGACCGTGCCGATGGCGAGTTGCGCGTAGGTCCAGTTCTTCTTGTCGAAGCCCTCGCCCGGCGCGCCGAGGAAGGTCGCCGCGCTGATCTCCGCCGCGAGGATCGAGGTGAGCACCGCCCACCACGGGATCTGCCGATCGCCGAGCGAGAAGCCCTCGACGCTTCCGCTCTTCGAGCGCTGCGAGAGGCCGATGCCGACGATCACGGCGAAATAGGCGACCAGCACGACCGCATCGAGAAGGAACGGGGTATTCATGGCGTGCAGGAGAACGCGTGCGCGCTGCGCCAGACAAGGAACAACTTTTCGATTCGCGGATTTCGCGTTGTGCCGGCGCGGGCCGCCGTGCAAACACGCCGGCCATGCGCCCTCTCCTCATCCTCGCCGCCACTGCCGCCTTCGCCGCCGAAGATCCGAACGCCGCCTACGTGCTCGGCCCCGACAGCCAGTCGCAGCCCGGCGTGCCGCAGGGCGAGTTGAAGACGTTCAGCTTCACCGACAGCAAGGTTTTCCCCGGCACCACGCACGACTGGCAGCTCTACGTGCCCGCGCAATACAACGCCGCGAAGCCCGCGTGCGTGATGGTATGCTTCGACGGCAACGGCTACGCGAAGCGCGACGGCGGCACGCGCGTGCCCGTGGTGCTCGACAACCTCATCGCGAAAAAGGAACTGCCCGTGATCATCGGCATCTTCATCCAGCCCGGCATGTTCAAGGCGACCGCGCTGGGCGCGAAGGACCGCAGCAATCGCAGCTTCGAATACGATTCGCTCGGCGATGCGAACGCGCGCTTTGTCATCGACGAGATCGTCCCGCAGGTGCGGAAGGACTACAACCTCACCGACAATCCCGACGGTTGGAGCATCGCCGGCGCGTCGAGCGGTGGCATCGCGGCATTCACCGTCGCGTGGGAGCGGCCGGACAAATTTCGCAAGGTGGTGAGTTGGATCGGCAGCTTCACGAACATCCGCGGCGGCCACGTCTTTCCCGCGCTCATTCGCAAGACCGAGCGCAAGCCGCTGCGTGTCTTCCTGCAGGAAGGCTCGAACGATCTCGACAACATGCACGGCCACTGGCCGCTCGCGAACCAGGACATGGCCGCGGCGCTGAAGTTCGCCGGCTACGATTACAAGTTTGAGTTCGGGACCGGCAGCCACAGCGCGAAGCACGGCGCATCGATCCTGCCCGACACGTTGCGCTGGCTCTGGAGCGACTGGCCGAAACGGTAGCGCTGCTAAAGCACATCCGGCTCCGCACGTTCGTCGCGGAGCGACGCCCCGAAAAATAGCCCGGCAGTTCACTGCCGGGTTCGTGCGGACCGCATGGATGCGTCGCGGAGCGACGGTTGAACAGCGCAGCCGTCGCTCCGCGACGTGTCCGTTTGGCGGGCGGGTCCCGGCGCTGAAGCGCCGGGCTATTGTCGGGGCATCGCTCCGCGACTCGTTGCCCGGCGAATCTACCGGGCCGCGCGCGGGTTCTCGCGGAGGTAGGCGGCGACTGCTGCCGCGAGCTGCGCGCCGGTGCTCATGTAGCCGGCGGTCGTGCTCGCGGGAGTGTTCCATGCCGTTTCGAGGCAGAGCGAAAGCGTGTGCGGGTTGCCGTGGGCGGTCACCCAGTTGCCGCTCATCTGCCGCCAGAGCGGGTGATAGTTCGCGCCGCTCGGCCGCGGCTTCGGATCGTGCGGAATCGGGCCGCGTAGATGTTCCTTCGTGAGCGCGAAAAAGCGGTCGCGATTCTTCCGCGCGGCTTCCGGCACCATCGAGTCCTCGCCGGCGAAGAAGAAGCTGCTGAGATCGCCCGGGCCGGGGTTGTGAAGGTCGAGGAAAACGTCGAGCCGGTTCGCCGCGGCGAGGCTCGCGAGGCGTTGTTGCGCGGCGGCGACTTCCGGCCAGTGCGCCGCGTCCGACCAGTCGCGATTGTGATCCTGCGGCAGCGCCTCCTTTCCGCCGTCGCCGGTCGCAACGTGATCCACGTCCATCAACGGCACGATGAAAATCTCCGCGTGCTCGCGCAGCCAGCGCGCGGCCTCGTCGTCGCCCGCGATCCATTCCGCGAAGCCGCGGCACACCCAGCTCGAACCGCTTTCCCACGCATGTTGCCGCGCCTGCACCCACACGCCGAAGCCGCCATTTCCGACGCGAACCCCCGGCACGTCGCGCCCTTCGCGTGAGCGGGCGAGCGTGAACGGCTCGCCATGCGGCAGCGACTTCACGAGCGCGGCGGCATCGCGCGGCGTGAACGGCGGCCCCCACGCGAGCCACACACTTTTCGCGCCTGCCTTCACTCGCCACGTCATCCCGTCGGCGCGCTTCCCGCCGGGCTCGGTGTGCTGCAACGTCGTGCCGTCCGAAGACACCGCAGCGCGCACCGGAGTGGCCCAACTTACGGGCAACGGCTTGCCCTTATTTCCGCCGGTCTGCGGAATGACGCGATCGGATGCGACGATCTCGAACGCGATGATCGCGCCCGGCTCCGCGCCATCGACGCGCAGAAACCACCAGCATGGCCACCCGCGCGCGGGATCGCCGCCGGGCATGAAGCGGATCGTCTGCGTCGCGTCGTCGATGGAGATCACGCGCGCCGAGCCGCCCTCGAAATCCGTCGCGACCTTCAGCTCCGCGCGGACGCCGCAGAGCAGGATCAGCAGAAGTGCGAACCACCGCGGTGTCGCCACGTCGTTACGGGCCTTTCACGCAGAGGTGGCTGTTGTCGTCGAGGTCCTTCACAACGGTGCAGAGATAGACCGGCTCGGGGTGCAGGTCGCGATACTTGGTGATCTCGGCCTTGTTCAGCACCTTGAAACCGTAGCGCTCGAACATCTTCGTCCCGCGCCGGTCCTCGAAGACGACCATCTGCCCGAAGACGCGCTTCTCGCCAGCGTCGTGGAGGTATTGGAGATATGCGTTCGTGATCGCGCGCGCGTTCGCGACGCTGCGGGCGTCGGGGAGCAGGTTGATGTGAAAGTGCGCGGTGCGCCGCGGCGCCTGCGGGACTTCGCGCCACGCCTGCGTGAGCACCCACTTCACGAACTTCTTCGACGCCGCGTTGTAGCGCGGGTAGCGGACGACGCCGCGCAGGAAGAGCGCGATGTTGTTGTAGAAGTTGTAGAGCTGCTGCCGCAGCGGAAAGCGCGAGCCGAGCAGGTAGCCGAGGATTTTGCCGTTCACGAGCAGCACGAAGGACGACTGCGGTTCCCAGTCCGTGTAGTAGGCGGTGAGGTAGTCGGCGAAGAGTTCGCGATCCTCGAAGACCGGGTCGATCGCCTTGCCGAGAAAGCCCGTCTCGCAGCACAGCTCGCGCACGCGCTCGCGATCGGCGCGCTCGAAGCGGCGAATCTCGAAGTGCTTTTCGGAGGGCATGGTCATTGGTTTAGGGATTCTCCCGCCGGACGTCAAATCGCGCGAGCGATCGGAGCGAAGCGAGGTTTCCACTCACGCCGAAGGTTTCGCGAGCACCAAATTGAACGCGCCTTCCGCGATCCGTTCGCCGTTCACCATCAGCTCCGCCGCGTGTTTCCCGGCGTGGTGTTTGCGTGTGGTGAAGTCTTGAATGCGCTGGCGTTTCACGAGCGTCAGGCTCGCGCCGGGGGCGAGCGTGGTTTCCTTCCACTTGAAGACCTTCGCCGACGCCGTGCCCGACTGCTTCACGTAGTGGATCGCGTAGTCGATCACGAGCTTCTGCGCTCTGCGCGCGGTGGACGTGATCGTGCAGGCGAACGTCAGTGTTTCGCCGAGCTGCAGCCTTCGCGGGCTCACGGAGAAAGCGTCGAGCTGGATCCGCGCGCGCTCGCCGGCTCCGATGACGCCGAGCGCGCGGCGGTCGCCCATCTTGATCAGCGTGCGCAGTGCGCGCTTCGCGATCCACGCGGTGTGCGGGTGGCCGAGATCCCACGTGGCCAGCCGGTCGAGCACCCATGCGGGATGATCCTTGGTGATGTCGTTGAGGTGATTCGCGACCGACTTGCGCACGTAGAGGCTCGGGTCGGCGCGGAGGTTTTCGAGGATCGGCGCGACGGGCGAGGGATCGGCGATGAGCGCGGTGAGCTTGAACGACCACGGCAGGCGCGGCCGGCTGCCTTCGCTCGCGAGACGGCGGACGTGCTCGTTGTCGTCGCGCGACCAGCGCTCCATCGTGCGCAAGGTCCGCGGCAGGTCGCGACGGAGAAATTCGCGGATCGCAAACTCGGACGAGCCGAATGTGGTGAAGAACTTCAGCGCATCGAGCGAGCGGTCGAAGTCATCGAGCCCGTAGAGGCCGACGAAATCGGGCAGCACCAGCGAAACGAAATTGTGATCGAAGCTCGGCGCCAGCTCGCGCAGCACGTCGAGCGCGGTGGCGTAGTCGTCGGGCAGCGTGGCGCGCAGGGCTTCGGTCGCGCGGCGCAGGCGCGCGAGAAGGGCGAGCGGCGCGAGGTCGGGCAGCGTGAGCGCGAGAAACCGGCGCGTATCGAATCCGCGATGGATCGCCGCCACGTCGCGCGCGATCTGCCGGTAGCGCGCTTCGTTGAACCACTCCTTGAGAGCAGGAGCCGGAGTCTCGCTCACTTCTTCCGGCGGCGGGGCTTCGCTGCGGCGCGCGTTGCAGCCTCCACGCCCTTTTGCGCCCATGCGCAGAGCGCCTCGCGATCATCGATCGCAGCGCCCGGGGGCTGATAGTAGGACATCACGGCCACTTCCGAATCGGTCCGCGCGTAGCGAAACGGCTGCAAGCCCTCGCGCTCGAACTCCGCTCGGTTCCCGTCGTCCACCTTCACATACAGCGTGTCGTCGGCCACGAGCGCAAACATGCGGCCGTCGAGATAAATGCCGTAGCCGCCGAACATCGACCGCGCGGTCACCTCACCGAGCGGCGCGAGCTGCTCGAGGATGTAGTCGACGAACTCGCTGCGCTTCGCCATGCGCGATCAAGCCAGCAGCGCGCGGGCTTGCGCGAGCGCTTCGTCGAGCTTCGACGGGTCCTTGCCTCCGCCGCGCGCGTTGTCGGGCTTGCCGCCGCCTTTGCCGCCGACGATCGGGGCGATCTGTTGGATGATTTTTCCGGCCTGGAAGCGCGCGGTGTGATCGGATGAGACGGATGCGACCAAGGCGACGGATGCGTTCGCGTTGCCGCCGAGGACGACGACTCCGGAGAAGGCGTGCGTCTTCAGCGCGTCGGCGATGGTCTGCAAGGTGTCGCCGTCTGCGCCTTCGATCTTCGCGATGATCGCGGGCGTGCCGCCGATCGTCTCGGCGCTCGCGAGCAGGTCCTTCGCGCGGCCGGCGGCTTCGCGTTGGTTCGCGGCCTTGAGTGCCTTCTCGAGTTCCTTTTGGTGCGCGAGCAGGGCTTCGATCTTTTTCTCGAGCTCGGGAAGTGGCGTGCCGATCGCGATGGCGAGCGCGTGGAGGCGCTGTGTGTCGGCGGTCGCGAGGTCGTAGGCGTTCAGGCCGGCCTGCGCTTCGATGCGGCGCACGCCGGCGGCGATGGCGGCTTCGCTCGCGATGCGGAAGAGGCCGATCTCGCCGGTGGCGCGCGTGTGCGTGCCGGCGCACAGCTCCTTGCTGTAGCCGCCGATATCGACCACGCGGACGAGTTCGCCGTATTTGTCGCCGAAGAACTGCATGATGTCGGCGCGGCCTTTCACGTCGGCGTAAGGCACTTCGTTCCATTGCACGGCGGCGTTCTCGACGATGCGCTCGTTCACGAGTCGCTCGATGTCGCGCACCTGCGCGGGCGTGAGCGCGGCGCTGTTGAAGTCGAAGGTCAGCTTGTCGGGGCCGACGAAGGAGCCTTTCTGCGTCGCCTCGCGCGAGACGACTTCGTGCAGCGCCCAGTGCAGCAGATGCGTGACGCTGTGGTGGCGCTCGATCGCGCGGCGGCGCGCGGGGTCCACGGTCAGCTGCACCTGCGCACCGGTGGACGGGATGGACTCGCTGGACTCGATGAAGTGCAGCCAGGTGTGCCCGGTCTTTTGTGTGTTCGCGATGCGCCACGTCTCCGCGCCGAGCGCGAGTTCGCCGGAATCGCCGACCTGCCCGCCCATCTCGGCGTAAGCGGTCGTCGTATCGAGCACCACCGCGGTCTTGTCCTTGAGCGCGACGACTTCGAGCACCGTCGCGGGCGTCGAGAGCTGGTCGTAGCCGAGGAATGTGGTGGGCGTCTTCGTCTCGATCTCGCTCAGCTCGATCACGGTTTTCTTCTGCGCCTTCCGCGCGCGGTCGCGCTGCTCTTCCATGCGTTCTTCAAATCCGTCCGTGTCCACAAGGTAGTGCCGCTCTCGCGCCATTAACTCAGTCAAATCCAGCGGGAAGCCATACGTGTCGTAGAGGACAAATGCAGCTCTGCCCGAGAAAAGGATTTTTTCGTTACGAACGAGAGACATGAACTTCGACGTTTGCTCGGCGAGTTGATCGCGGTTTGGTTCGTCTTCGTCGCCGATTAGGACGTGAATGTGGTCAATGCACGCCCGATCTGCGTCGGAACCGTAGGCATACATTGCATCATCAGTGAGCGGTAAGTCGCGGGACCAAGAATCAATGCCCGAAAAGTCACCACGGACTGCTGCTTCAACGAGCGGGGCGACCTTTTCCACTTCGGCAACCAACGCTTCCTTGTTTAGGATTATTTCTGTAAACAACTCGATCCCCCGATCCAGCGTCCGATTAAACGCCTCCTCCTCGCGCCGCAGCACTTCCTCGACGTGCTTCTGCTTCGCGCGCAGTTCGGGGAAGACTTCGCCCATCGTGCCCGCGAGGACGGCGACGAGCTTGTAGAAGAACGGCTCGTGGAAGCCGAGCGTGCGGCCGTAGCGGACGGCCCGGCGCAGGATGCGGCGCAGGACGTAGTTGCGATCCGTGTTGCCGGGCTGGATGCCGTCGGCGATGGCGAAGCTGAGCGTGCGGATGTGGTCGGCGATCACGCGGAAGGCCACGTCTAGGGCGATTTGGTCCCCCATTTCCGAGGTCGGAGGAGTGCTCCCCGACGGCAGAGGAGCGCTGCCCGACGGCAGAGGAGCGCTCCCCGAAGGCAAAGGAGTGCTCCCCGAAGGCTGAGGAGCGCTTCCCGAAGGCAAAGGAGTGCTCCCCGAAGGCTGAGGAGCGCTTCCCGAAGGCAAAGGAGTGCTCCCCGACGAGGGTTGAGGGGGCAAAATTGGCTCTTTTTGCCCTCCCGGGAGGGTGCTCCCGTAGCGCTTGCCGCTCATCTTCTCGAGCTCGTCGAAAATGGGGCGGAAGATGTCCGTCTCGTAGTTGCTGATCTTCGCGTTGGCGAAGTCGGTGAAGCCTTTGGTGCCCTGGATGATGCTGGCGACGCGCTCGAAGCCCATGCCGGTATCGACGTGCTGGGCGGGGAGCGGGCTGAAGCTGCCGTCGGGGTTCGCGTTGAACTGGATGAAGACCAGGTTCCAGATCTCGATGCACTCGGCGGTGCCTTGGTTCACCAGCAGGCCGCGCGTGTCGCCGGCGGGGGTGAGATCGACGTGCAGTTCGCTGCATGGACCGCACGGGCCGGTCTCGCCCATCATCCAGAAGTTGTCCTTCTTGTTGCCATTGACGATGTGGACGGCGGGGTCGAGGCCCTTGGCGCGGAAAAATGCGGCCCATAGCTCCCACGCCTCCTGGTCGCGCTCGGCGGGGTCGCCTTTGTCCGGTTGGTAGATGGTCGCGTAGATGCGCTGGGCGGGAAATTTCCACCGCTCGACGATCAGCTCCCACGCCCACGCGATGGCTTCCTTTTTGAAGTAATCGCCGAAGCTCCAGTTGCCGAGCATCTCGAAGAACGTGTGGTGATACGTGTCGAGGCCGACGTCATCGAGGTCGTTGTGTTTGCCGCCGGCGCGGATGCATTTCTGCGTGTCGGCGGCGCGGCCTGGCGTGTAGGGGCAGGGCAGCTCGTTGAGGAAGATCGGCACGAACTGGTTCATGCCCGCGTTGGTGAAGAGCAGGTTCGGCGAGTCGGGCATGAGCGAGCTGCTCGGCACGATGGTGTGCTGCTTCTCGCGGAAGAAATCGAGGAACTGCTGGCGGATTTGGGCGCTGGTGAGCATCGGGAAAAAGGGCGCGCAGACTAGCCAGCCACGGCGGCGGGTAAAGCGCCGACCTTAAATCTCGCGCACGAAGAAGTCGCCGCTGCCGCCGATGGGGATCACGTCGTCGCCGGAGGTCAGCGGGAATTTGGCGCTGCCGATCTTCAGCGAGCCGATCTGCTCGGCGACGAAGCCGAACTCGCCGGTGCCGTCCGCGGTGCCGAGTGCCTGGCCCTTGATGATGATCGAGCCGATGCACGAGTCGATATTCGCGCGGTCGTCTGCGTCTGCGATGAGCAGGTCGTTCGTGCCGCCGAAGAATCCGTTCACCGGATCGATGCCGGCTGCGATGCTGCTGCGCGACCAGTCGCCGCCCACGCTCAGGCTGCCGATCTGCGCGTCGGCGTTGAGCCCGGCGCCGACGGAGATGACGGCGCGATCCACGCTGCCGCCGATGGAGACGCTCTTGATGGCGAGGTCGCCCGTCGCAGCGACCGCGAGCACGGACTGGCCGCGCGCGGTGATGCTCGCGTTCGTGCTCGCGCTTCCGAGCAGGTCGCCCTTGATGGAGATTGTTCCGATGTCGTCGGTGGCGACGATGGTGCCGCTGGTGTCGAGCGTGCCGGTGCCGCTGCGGTTCACGCCGGAGAGCATGGAGCCGCCGATGGTGATGGCCGGCAGGCGGCCTGCGCGGATGCCGCCACTGCGCTCGACCGCCACGCCGTCGAACTCCGCATTTCCGCCGAGCAAATCGCCGCCGATCTTGACGGGGCCGAGGGTGCCGAAGGCGGAGAGGGTGCCGGTGAATGGGGCCGGGCCGCCGATGAGTGAGCCGCCGAGGGTGACGGATTTGATGTCGGCATCGCTCTGGATGACGCCGGAGTTCTCGCTGCTGCCGCCGACCACGTCGCCGCCGATCTTGATCGCGCCGGCGCTGGTCCCCGCGGCGATCCGGCCGCTGAACATGCCCATGGCGCCGGTGAGCGAGGCGCCGAGGGTGACGGAGCCGAGCGTGGTGCCGGCGACGAGTTCGCCGGAGTGTTCGCCGATGCCGCCGTCGATGCCGCGTTTGATTTTCACCGTGCCGATCGCGGTGTCGCTGGTGATGCTGCCGCTGCTCATGCCGACGCCGCCAAACATGGCGCCGAGCGTTACGCCGGCGATGGCGCCGCCGGCATGCAGGAAGCCGGACTCGATGCCCTGTGAGCCCATGAGGTTTCCGGTGATGCTGACCTTGCCCATGGTCGTGACGCTGCTGATGCGCGCGGAGTTGTCGCCGGTGCCGCCGATGACCGAACCGAGGATGGTGAGCGACTTGATCGCACCGCCGGCTTCGATGGTGCCGCTCGAGCTGCCGACGCCGCCGCGAACGTCGCGCGTGATTTTCACCGTGCCGACATCGCCGGTGGTGGTGATGCGCCCGGAGAGATCGGACATGCCGCCGATGAGCGAGCCGAGCGTGAGTTTCGAGAGGTCGCCGAGCACGTTGATCTCCACGTCGCGCAGGTCGGTCTTCACGGTGAAGGCCGGGAGGGTGCCGTCGATGGTGGAGACGAGCGCCGCGCCGCCCGCCTGCGTCTCGACGCCGAAGCGGCCCATGGACTGCACGGTGAGTGCCTTGAGTGCGGGCTGCGTGGCGCCGCCGTCGCCGGCCTCGATCACGCCGAGGTCGCCGTTGACGGTGACTTTGCCGAGATCGACCAGCGCGCGGATGGCGCCGACATTGACGAAGCCGTCGCCGCCGGGCACGGCCTTGGCGGTGATGGTGATGCTCGCGCCCGCGAAGGTGGCGTCGGCACCGAGGTTGATGCCTTGCAGTTGCTCGCCCGCGCCCGCGAGGACGAAGTCGAACTGCGTGATGAGATCGAAGGCGCCGGCGGTGGTCTTGATGGTGACCGCGTCGCCGTCCACGTCGGTGTAGGTAACGACTTTTGTGCCGACGAGTGTCGCCGGGGCGATGCGGGCTTCGAGAGGTTCGATGCGGGTGAAGGGGGGAGGGGTTTTCATGGTCCTCCACCATGCCGGGTCTTCGGGTGATTGCGAGCGGGAGAAAGCGCAGGGCGTTGCGCGCGGGTGCGCTCAGACCGCGAACTCCTGCACGGACACATCGAGCGTGGGGAGGGCGAGGCGGAACGCCGGATCGGTGTTCGCGGTCAGCGGGAGCTTCGCTTTCCCGACGGTGAATGCGCCGATCTGCTGCGCGGCGAAGCCGAAGGAATCGCTACCGAATGCGCTGCCGGAGACCTGGCCTTTGATGACGATCGCGCCGATGCGCGAGACCAATGCGGCGTTGCCGCCGGCGATGACCTCGTCGTCGCGATCGCCGAAAAAGGCGTTGAACGCGGCGCCGGCATCGTCCTGGATCCCGGCGACGAGGTTGCTCGCGATCCAGTCGCCGGCGACGGTCACTTTGCCGATCTGCGCGTCGGCGTTCGTGGCGGTGAGCGTGTCGTCGTAACCGGCGAGGATATTTGCCCGCTCGACGCGGCCGCCGACGGTGAGCGACTTGATCGCCATGTCGGTGGTGGCGCCGGCTGGGAACGGAAAGGCCTGGCCGCGGGCGGCGATGACCGCGGCCGTGGTGCCACTCGTGCCGGTGCGGCCCGCAAGGTCGCCGCGGATGGTCACGCTGCCGATGGCGTCGGTGGCGATGATGGCGCCGCTGCGATCGATGCTGAAGCCGGCGCTGTCGTCGCGCCCGGCGAGCATGCTGCCGCCGATGAGCACGGAGCCGATGTGCTGGCCGAAGATCCCGCCGCTTCTCGAGAGGCCGGAGGCGGCGCTGCCCGCGAGGCTGCCGCCCTCGAGGTTGCCGCCGATCTTGATCGTGCCGAGGGCGCCGCCGGTGGACTCGATCTTGCCGGACTCGTCGCCCGCACCGCCGCGCAATGAGCCGCCGAGAGTGAGGCGGTCGATGCCGAGAGAGCCCGAGATCTTCGCCGATCCAAAAGCGCTCCCCTGCATGTCTCCGCCGATCGTGGCCGCGAGGATTTTGCCGGTGACCTGAACCAGGCCCGAGTTGGCGCCCGAGCCACCCTGCACGTCGCGCCCGATCTTGAGCGACCCAAGATTTCCGCTGATGGTGACGTTGGCCGTAGCGGAGCCGGAGCCGCCGAGCAGGGAACCGCCGACGCTGAGACTACGGACGTCGCCGCCGCTAAAGAGCGTGCCCGTGAGGGCGCCGGAGCCGCCGACGAGGTCGCGCCCGATTTTCACCGTGCCGATGTCGTCGCTGGCGGCGATGCGCCCGCTGCTTGTCGCCGTGCCGCCGATGATCGAGCCGCCGATCTGCACCGAGCCGATTTTTCCATCCACGCCGCCGGTCACGTCGAGGAAGGCGTCCTTCACGTTGGTCTTCACCGTCAGCTTGCCGAGCCCGCCGACGAGATCGCTCTGGAGGCTGAGCACGCCGGGGACGATGCCGACGAGGCCCAGGCTCTGCACGGCGAGGCTCCTCACGGCGGCGGTCGTGGGAGTGGCGTCGCCGGCGTCGATCGCGCCGAGGTCGCCGGGGATGCTCACCGCGCCGAGGTCGATGCCGGTGGCGTCGATGAAGCCGACGTTCGCAAAGCCGTCGCCGAGGCCCGCCTTTTTCACGGTGATCTTGATGTTCGTGGTGTTGAAGGTCGCGACGCCATTGAAGTCGAGGAGCGAGAGTTGGCCGCCGCCGTTCGGCCCGGCGTTGAGCAGGAGGGTGGCGTCGATGAGGTCGCCCTTGGAGACCTTCACCGTCACGCGGTCGCCGTCCGAATCCGTGTAGGTCGCGGTGGTCGCATTCACCCGCGACACGACGGGCATCGCTGCGCTGAGGCTGCGAATATCGTCGCCGCCTGCGCCGATGGCGCCGAGGAGCGTGGCCGCGCCGTTGGCGAGGTCGATCGTGTAGAGGCCGGTGAGATTCGTGTTGTCGTCGCGCAGCGCGGCGAAGGCGGTGCCGGTGCCGTTTTCGATCTCGAAGCCCGCATCGAAACTGGGATCGAGCGGGATGCCGAGCGCGCCGACGCTCGTGACCGAGCCTACATTCGGGCTGGGGCTGCTGTTGATGCCGCCGATGAGCACGAGCCGGCTCGCACCGCGGTCGATGCCGTAGAGCGTCGTCTCGAAGGAGGCGCTGTGGACGAAGTTCCGGTCGTATGCGGCGCCGATGATCGGGCCGGTCGCGGGCGCGGTGAAAGTCAGGTCCGTGTCGTTGCCCGCGAGCGCGCCGTTGTTCGGGTTGATGCGCGCGTTTTCGTTGCTCACATTCACCACGCGGATGCGATCCAGGGTCGGGTTGAAATCGTAGCCGCTCGCGACATCGCCCCAGCCCGCGAACGCCGTGGCGGTCGCGCCGAGGAGCGTCGCGGCGCCGGTGTCCGTGTCGATGCGATAGGTCGTCGCGATCGAGTTGTTCGCCGAGCCCGTGGCCGCCGTGGTGGCGAGCAGTTCGCCGCCCGCCGGGCGGAAGTCGAGCCCGACGACGGTCTCGCCCGCGCCGAGGCCGGTGATGGTGAGCGTGTCTGCGATCGTGCCGGGCGTGGCGCTGTCGAAGACGAGGATCGTGCCGGCGGTGGTGAGCGCGAAGAGCGTCGCGGGGGCGATGCGGGCTTCGAGCGGTTCGGGGCGGGAGGGGAACGCGCGAGTCTTCATGGCGGGAGAGCAGAGCGCGCTTCGCCCCCGCTGGCGAGCGGGGAAAGG
>JBEBGD010000210.1:0-2209 GCA_040081625.1 Chthoniobacteraceae bacterium | reverse complement strand
TCGAGAGACGGGCAGTCGTCATCGAGCGGGATGCCGATGGCGGTGAGCGCGCCGACGAGGCGCAGAAGGTTGAGCGCATCCGCGTCGGTCTTCACCTCAGCGCGCAGGATGCAGAGTTGGTCGCCTTTCTTCATCGGTTACGGATTCGGTGCGCCGCCGACGGCTTCAGCGGACGGGTAATGCTTGAAGCTGTATTCCCAGCCGTCGAAGTCCTCGTTGTTCTCGTTGCGCTTCACGTTGGTGATCACGGTCACGCCACCGTTGGGCAGCCCGCTTACGCCCGGATCGCCGACGCCGGGCACCACCGCGAGCTCTCCGTGGCCTTTCACGCTGCCTTCCGTCATGTTGCGATACGACTTCACGCGGGCGATCTCGCCATCGCTGCCGGTGAGTTCCTTGATCTGCACACTGTCATCGGTTTCGACCGAGTCGATCAGCGCGCCTTCGTGGCGGGTGATGCCGAATTTTACGTCGTTGGCGGGCATACCGGCGAAGTCATGTCAATTCACGCCGGGCCGAAGCCGAAGCGATACTTGAGCTTCGTGTTGAAACGAGCGTCGCCTGCCGTGGGCTCGGTTCCGAGCGGTGCGTAGCCGTAGATGTGCAGCCGTCCGGTAGCGTTGATTGCGGCGCTGACCGCCGCGCGATTGGCGAGCGCGGCGCGCACCGCCTCGACGCGCTCACCGTGCGCCGCCGCGGTCGTGTCGTGCGCCTCGCTCTCCACGATGACACCGACCTCGCCGCGAAAGGCGGTGTCCGAGGCAGCGAGTGGTTCCGACGTGGTGCTCACCGTCAGCGCCGGCAGTTTGTGATCCGCGTTGTCCTGGCCGGTGTAGCCGTTGAGCGCCGCGAGTGCCGGCACGGTCTTCAAATGCGCGAGCAGGAGTTCGTCGAGCGTGTGGTCGTGCATGGCATCAGTCTTCCGGCTCGACAACGAGCACGATCATCGGGAACTGCGGGTGGTCGGTGACGCGCGTGATACGGTAGGTCACGCCCTGGAACGTCAGCGTTTCGCCGACCTTTGGCCGATCCGCACCAAGCTCCGAGCGCAGCACCTTCATCGTGCAATCGCCCTTCGCCTCGAATCCGCCAAGGCCGAGGTCTTGGCTCAGCGGGTTGTCGGAAACGAGTGCGTGAAGTGTTCGCCCCTTCCAAACAATCTCCTCGCCCGTGGCGGCGAGAACCTCGGCGAGCGCGGCAGCTTTTTCATCGTGGAGCGACATGCCTCGTGGCGATTGTCAAAGCGCTCCCCGGAAGACCGCTCCCCGTCCGGATGCTTGCCAAACCTGCGCTTTCGGTTACTGAGCATCCCCATTGATGCAGGCTTCCCGCGCCATTCTCGTCGCCTTTCTGTCGCTTCTGTTCGTATTCTCCACGAACCGCTGCGCCATTGCGGCAGCGTTTCCGGGCGAGGTTGAGGAGTGCTGTGAGAATGAGCGCGTGCCGGGCGATTCTGAGCGTGGCCTGCCGTGCGGTGGAAATGAGTGTGCCCCATGCGCGACGCTTGAATCCGGGGTGAATCTCGCTGCCCTTACCCCTCTGGCCGTTCCTGTGCCGCAAGCTTACGAAATTGCAGAGCTGATGCGCCGCTTAGCGGCTGCCGTAGTGGAAGAGGTCTCTGCTGCTCCGCCCGATCCGGCTGCGATCCCGGTGCCGCCGTGGCGGGAGGGGTTGAAGGCTCTGCCGGTGCGCGGGCCTTCGCTCGCAGCGTAAACAGCCGCCCGCTCGGGTTGGCTGCCTCGCCCTCGTGGCGCGCTTGCGCGCGCCTGCGTCTGTCCCGCTTGTGTCCGCATACTTTCCATGAAATTCGCACTCATCCTTCTCCTCCTCCTGCCGCTCGCGCCGCTCGGCGCTGCCGAAGCGGTGCGGCTCGACGCGCTTGTCGTGCAAGCGCTCGCGGAGAATCCCGAACTCAAATTCTACGAAGCCGAGATCGCTGCCGCGAAAGGCGAACGTAAAGTTGCGGGCGCCTGGGCGAATCCCGAAGTCTCCGGCGAGGCCGGGCGCAAGCGGGTGCGCGGCGATGTCTCCGCCGAGGGCACGGCGTGGGCGGTGTCGGTGCAGCAGAGCTTTGAATGGCCGGGGCGCGTCTCACTGCGCAAGGCCATCGCCGACCGGCAGGTGCAATTCGCCGAGGCGGGGTTGGAGCAGTTTCGCGCGGCGCTGGCGGCGCAGGTCCGGCGCAAGGGCTACGCGCTCTTCGCCGCGC
>JBEBGD010000209.1:0-2209 GCA_040081625.1 Chthoniobacteraceae bacterium | reverse complement strand
CACCCGAACCCACCCGGCGGCGTCGCCACCCTCACCGTCACCACCGCCGGCATCGGGCGCGAACTCGCGGTCTGGTCCTACGGGGTGCGCGCGGAGTATTACCGCGTCTTCCTCAAGCGCGTGGGCACCGACGACGATTTCATCAACGTGGCCGACGCGCACGACCTCGAGCATACGCTCAAGAACCTGACCGTCGGCGGCACGATCGAACTCTACGTAGTGCCCATGAACGACGGCGGCACCGGCGCTGCTTCGCCGACGGTGACGAAAGTCGTCGGCGCCTGAGCGCCCGCCGCAGCGAGGGGTTGCCAGCGCGGGCGCCGGGGGGATAACCTCCGGCGCATGGACCTCTACGCCGATCCAGCCTTTGCGATGGCCGCGGAACAATTCCGCCTCATCGCCGACTACCTCGAAATCGACGACTCGCTGCGCGCCCGCATGCTCCAGCCGAAGCGCTCCGTCATCGTCACGCTCCCCATCCGGCGCGACGACGGACGCGTCGAGACCTTCCAGGGCTACCGCGTGCAGCATCATCTCTCGATGGGTCCGACGAAAGGCGGCACGCGCTTTCATCCCAGCGTCACGCTCGGCGAAGTGACCGCGCTCGCCACTTGGATGAGCTGGAAGTGCGCGCTCACCGGGCTGCCCTATGGCGGCGCGAAAGGCGGCGTGACCGTGGACCCGCGCACACTCAGCCCGCGCGAACTCGAATCCGTCAGCCGCCGCTACATGCAGGAGATGATTCCCTTCATCGGCGAGCGCACCGACGTGATGGGCCCCGACATGGGAACGAACGAGCAAGTCATGGCGTGGTTCATGGACACCTACTCGATCAACACGGGGTATTGCGTGCCGGGGATAGTCACCGGCAAACCCGTCGCCGTCGGCGGCACCGCCGGGCGACGCGAGGCGACCGGTCGCGGCGTCGTATATCTCATCGAGCGCGCGCTCGACCTGCTGAAGATGCAGCCCGACAAATGCACCGCCGTCATCCAGGGCTTCGGCAACGTCGGCGGCGTCGCCGCGCAAGGTCTCGCGTTCAAGGACGGCATGAGAGTGATAGGCATCAGCGATCACACCGGCGCGTTTTACCGCAAGGGCGGCATCGACATCGCCGTCGCCGAGAAGTGGACGCGCGAGCACGGCGGCACACTCGCCGGCTTCCCCGGCGCCGATCCGATCGCGCCCGACGATCTGCTCACGCTCGAGTGCGACGTGCTCGTCCCCGCCGCGCTCGAGGCGGTGATCACCGGCGAGAACGCCGGCCGCCTCCGCTGCCGAATCCTGGCCGAAGGCGCGAACGGCCCGACGACTCCCGCCGCCGATCAGATCCTTTTCGAGCGCTGGAACGAGATCTTCGTCATCCCCGACATCCTCTGCAACGCGGGCGGCGTGATCGTGAGCTACTTCGAATGGGTGCAAGGCCTGCAACAGATGTTCTGGACCGAGACGGAAGTCACCGACCAGCTCTTCCGCATCCTGGAAACGGCGTTCCAGGCTGTAATCAAGCGCGCCAAGGCGGCCAAGCTCCCGCACCGCATGGCCGCGATGGCCATCGGCGTGGAGCGTGTGCTCGCGGCGAAGAAAGCGCGCGGGCTATTTCCATAGGCAGGCTCAGACCTCGCGGATGGTCACGTCGCCGGTGACCAGCGAGAGCTCGATCACGTTGGTGGCGGCGGTGAGCGGGGCGGTGAAGCCGAGCGATTTGAACTTGCCGATGTGCGCGGCGGTGAAGCCGAAGTGGTCGCCCGGGGCGGCGCTGCCGGCGACGGTGCCCTTGATCGTGATGCTCGCGATCCGCGCGACGAGCGTGGCGCCGGCGATGCGCAGGTCGTCGTTGCCGAAGCCGTTGTTGTTGGTGTCGTTCACGCCGGCGGAAATGCTGCTGGCGATCCAGTCGCCGCCCACGCGCACCGGGCCGATCGAGGCGTTGCCGTTGCTGCCGGCGGTGAGGGAATCTGTCGAGGCGTAGCCGGCGAGGATCAGCGCGCGATCGATCCGCCCGCCGACGGTGAGGCTCTTGATCGCGAGGTCCATCGTGGCGCCGGGTCCGGGAGTCTCCTGGCCCCGCGCGCCGATGACGGGGCGCGTGGTGCCATCGGCGGTGCTCGTGCCGGCGATGCTTCCCTTGACCGTGATCGGGCCGATGTCGTCGGCGGCGCGGATCGTGGCGTTGTTCGTGAGGCCGCCGCCGGTGCTGGTGTCGAGG
>JBEBGD010000007.1:0-103525 GCA_040081625.1 Chthoniobacteraceae bacterium | reverse complement strand
ATCCTGGAGATCGGGGCGAAGAAGGATTTCTTCTCCTCGCCCCGATCTCCAGGATCATCGAAGCTGAGCAGGTCGCGGCGGCCATCGCGGCGCTGCCCGTGCCGGTCGTGGTCGTCGTGCCGGACGGCGCGGAGGTCATCGAGGAGGACGGAAAAAAGATCATCCACGTCAAGCCGCCGATCATCGTCAAGGATCTCGCGACCGCGATGGGAGTGAAGCCGTTCCAGGTCATCAAGGACCTGATGGACATGGGCATTTTCGCCAACCCGACCCAGGCGATCGACGCCGAGATCGCGACGAAAGTCTGCGACCTGCACGGCTACACTTTCGAGAAGGACAAGCGCCAGAAGGGCGAGGGCGTCCACAAGCCGGAAGCCAAGGTCGAGCTGCCGCCCGCGACGCCGACCACGGCCGAGGAAGTCAAAGCCGCCGAGATTGAAGAAGAGAAGAAGGACAAGCCGACCGAGTTCAAGCTGCGCGCGCCGATTGTCACTTTCATGGGCCACGTCGATCACGGAAAGACGACCCTCATGGACGCCGTCCGCAAGACCCGCGTCGCCGCGGGTGAAGCCGGCGGCATCACCCAGCACATCGGCGCCTACTCGGTCCTCTACAAAGGCCAGCCGATCACCTTCCTCGACACCCCCGGCCACGCCGCCTTCACCGCCATGCGTGCGCGCGGCGCGAACGTCACCGACATCGTCGTGCTCATCGTCGCCGCGGACGACGGCATCATGCCGCAGACCATCGAGGCCATGAACCACGCGAAGGCCGCGAAGGTGAAAATCATCGTCGCGATCACCAAGACCGACCTGCCCGGCGCCAACATCGAGAAGGTCAAAGGCCAGCTTCAGGATCGCGGGCTTCAGGCCGAGGATTGGGGCGGCGAGATCGGCGTATGCCCGGTCTCCGCGGTCAAGGGCCAGGGCGTCACCGAACTCATCGAGCGCATCCTTCTTGAGGCCGAGGTCATGGAGATCAAGGCCACCGACGCCGGCGCCTCCCGCGCGACAGTCATCGAAGCGCAAGTCGAGCAAGGCCGCGGTCCGACCGCGACCATCATCGTGCGAAGCGGCACGCTCAGGCCAGGCGATGCGTTCATCTGTGGCAACTTCGATGGCAAAGTGAAGGGCCTGCTCGACGACGCGAACAAGCCGTTGAAATCCGCCGGCCCGAGCACGCCGTGCAAAGTCCTCGGGTTTACCGGCCTGCCCAATGCCGGCGACGAACTCGTCGTGCTCAAGAGCGACCGCGAGACCAAGCAACTCGCCGCCGAGCGCCAGGCCGCGCTGCGCCAGCAAAAGCTCGCCGCGCCGCAGCGCGCCACGCTCGAGAATCTCTTCGAGTCCATCGCCGCCGGCCAGCGGCCCACGCTCAAGCTCGTCATCAAGTCCGACGTGCAGGGCTCGCTCGAAGCCGTCGAGGGCTCGCTCAAGCTGATCGACAGCAAGAAGGTCGATATCGATTTCGTCCATACCGCCGTCGGCCCGATCAGCGAGAACGACGTGCTGCTCGCCACCGCGTCGAACGCCGTCATCATCGGCTTCAATGTGAAAGTCGAAGCCGTCGCAGCGACCATCGCCAAGCGCGAAGGCGTGCAGCTCAAGCTCTTCTCGATCATCTACGAACTCATCGACCAGGTGAAGGAAGCCATGGCTGGGCTGCTCGAGCCCGAGTCGCGCGAGCAAGTCATCGGTCACGCCGAGATCAAAAAAGTGTTCGACCTCACCAAGGGCACGGTCGCCGGCTGCGCCGTCACCGACGGCCGCGTCCAGCGCAACGCCCGCGCCCGCGTGCTGCGCGGCCGCACTCCGATTTACGATGGCGGTTTCGCCACGCTCAAGCGCTTCACCGACGACGTGAAGGAAGTGCGCACCGGCCTCGAGTGCGGCATCAAGCTCGGCGACTTCAACGACTACGAAGTCGGCGACACCATCGAGTGCTACCTGCTGGAGAAGGTCCCGCAGAAGCTGTAAGGACTCGCGGCGAGTAGCGGGTGGCAAGTGTCCAAGTGACCTGTCGCCGCCCGACTCGCCCTGCCACCCGTCACACCGATGAAAAACCGCCTCGTCCGCGTCAACGAACTCATCAAGCGCGAGCTCGACACGCTCATCCGCCGCGAAGTGCCGCAGATGCCGGCCAAGCTCGTCACCGTCCGCGAAGTCGATGTCGCCCCCGACCTCAAGCATGCCTCGGTATGGATGGGCATGATGGGCACGCCTGCCGAGCAATACGCATCGATGGCGCTCCTGCACGGCGCGCGCAAATCGCTCCAGTCGCAGCTCTCCAAGCGTGTCGTGCTCAAGTTCACGCCGCAGATCCATTTCAAGCTCGACGAAACCGGCGAGCGCGGCGACCGCGTGCTGAACATCCTCAGCGCACTCGACCTGGCCGAGCCGCCGCCCGCTCCGCTGGCCGATACGGATGAAAGCTGACGCGACGCTCGCCGAAATCGCCGAAGTGCTCCGCACGCGGCAGCGCTTCGTCGTCATGTCCCATGCGCGCCCCGATGGCGATGCGCTCGGCTGCACGATCGCGATGGCCCTTTGCCTGAAGCAACTCGGCAAGGACGTGCTCGCGTGGAACGAAGACGGCGTGCTCGAGAAATTCCGTTACCTGCCGGGCCACGAGATCGTCGTGCAGCCGCCCGCCGAGCCGCAACAGTTCGACGTGGCCATCGCGCTCGACACCAGCGTGCTCGATCGCGTCGGTCGCTGCCTGCCCGCGGTCGGCCGCGCCGACATGTGGATCAACATCGACCACCACGTCACCAACCCGCGCTTCGGCGACCTCGTCCACGTCGATCCCTCCGCGCCCGCGACCGGGCAGATCCTCTACGAGCTTTTTCGCGCCGGCGACCTGCCGCTGACCTACGCCATGGCCGACAATCTCTACGTCGCCATCAGCACCGACACCGGCTGCTTCCAATACGCCGGCACCACCGCGCGCACCTACGAGATCGGCGCCGAGCTCATCCGCGCCGGCGTCAGCGTCGCCGACCTCTCTCGCAAAATGTATGAGAACTACCCACGCCGCCGCCTCGAGCTGCTGCGCGCGCTTCTCAACACGCTTCGCTTCACCAGCGGCGGTCGCTGCGCGAGCATCGCGCTCACGCCGGAGATCGTCGCGCAGGTCGGCGCGCTGCCCGAGGACAACGAAGGGCTCATCGACCACATCCGCTCCATCCAGGGCGTGATCGCCGCCGCGTTTTTTGAAGAACTGCCCGAGGGCACCGTGCGACTCAGCCTTCGCTCCAAGGACGAGAGTTTCAACGCCAGCGCACTCTGCGCGGAGTTCGGCGGCGGCGGCCACCCGCTCGCGGCCGGCGCGCGCATCCGCGGCTCGCTCGCCGGGGTTCAGGAAAAAGTTCTTACAGCTATCGACCATGCACTCATCGGAAATTGACGGCGTTCTCCTCGTGGACAAGGCAACCGGCATGACGTCCCACGACGTCGTCGCCATCGCGCGCCGCAGCCTCGGCACCAAAAAAATCGGCCACTGCGGCACCCTCGATCCGCTCGCCACCGGCCTGCTCATCGTCGTCGTCGGGCGCGCCACGAAGATCCAGGACCTGCTCATGGCCGAGGACAAGGAATACGTCGGCACGATGGAACTCGGCGAGATCACCGACAGCCAGGACGCCGACGGCGAAGTCATCGAGACGCGCCCCGTGCCCGAGTTCACGCGCGAGCAGATCGTCGCCGCGTTCGCAAAACTCCATGGCGACTTCTACCAGACGCCGCCGATGGTCAGCGCGATCAAGAAGGACGGCGTGCCGCTCTACAAACTCGCGCGTCAGGGCAAGACCGTGGAGCGCGAGCCGCGCTTCGTTCACGTCTTCGGCCATGATGTGCAGGCCGTGCGCCTGCCCGCGATCGACTTTCGAGTCACGTGCTCGAAAGGCTTCTACGTCCGCACCTACGTGCATGACATCGGCCTCGATCTCGGCTGCGGCGCGCATCTCAAAAGTCTGCGCCGCACCAAGAGCGGTCGCTTCAGCGTCGATAACGCGGTGACCGTGGCCGAGCTCAAGGCTGGCAATCCCGCCACCCTCATGCCGAGGCTGCTCGACCTCCCGACCGTGTCGCGGATGCGCGGGGCGTGATGGAAACGCTCGCCAATCTCGCCGCGATCCCCGGCCCGGTCTTCCTCGCCATCGGCGTCTTCGATGGCGTGCATCCCGGACATCGCGCCGTGATCTCCCGCGCTCTCGCCGATGCGCGCGCGGGCGGCGGCAATGCCGCCGTCGTGACCTTCGATCCGCATCCCGCGAAAATCCTCCGGCCCGAAAAGGCGCCGCGCCTGCTCACCTCGACTGCGCACAAGCTGCGCATCATCCGCTCGCTTGGCGCGGAACACATCCTCGCGCTG
This sequence comes from Chthoniobacteraceae bacterium, assembly GCA_040081625.1. Taxonomy (GTDB): domain Bacteria; phylum Verrucomicrobiota; class Verrucomicrobiia; order Chthoniobacterales; family Chthoniobacteraceae; genus VFJQ01. The sequence continues at coordinate 99,154 of JBEBGD010000007.1, read as the reverse complement.
CCTTTCACGCGCGAGTTCGCGGCTACCGAGCCGGCCGATTTCATCCGCGCCATCGCCGCCGCGTGCGAGCTGCGCGAGATCTGCGTGGGCCACGAGTGGGCCTTCGGAAAAGATCGCGCCGGCAACCTCGCGCTCCTCGACCAGCTCGGTGGCGAGCTGGGCTTCGACGAGGTTGGCGTGCCCGCCGTCGAGATCGATGGCGAAGTCGTCAGCAGCACCGCTCTTCGAGCGGCGATCGAGAACGGCGATCTCGCCCGCGCCGCGCGGCTTCTTGGTCGTGAGTATTCCATCCTCGGCACCGTCCAGCGCGGCGAGCAGCTCGGCCGCAAGCTCGGCTTCCCCACCGCGAACCTCGCGGCGCACAACGAGCAGTTCCCGCCGAATGGCGTCTATGCCGTCGATGTGCTCATCGACGACGCGCGGCTGCGCGGTGTCGCAAACATCGGCGTGCGCCCCACCATCGCGCACGCGACCGGCGAGCGGCTTCTCGAAGTCCACGTGCTCGACTTCGCCCGCGAAATCTACGGCGCCGATCTTGAGGTCGTCTTTCGTCGTTTCATCCGCGCGGAGCAGAAATTCCCGTCGCTCGACGCGCTGCGCGCGCAGATCGCCGCCGACGCTACAGAGGCACACCGCGATTGAGTGCTTGCGTGATGCGCCCCCATTGCCTTTGCTCTGACTCCGTGCCGGCGGCTTCCGCCGGCCAGACCTAACCCGGAATGGGAGCCAAGCTTTTTGTTCAACCAGCCCAAGGAGAGCCGTTCGATGTGCCGATCGGCAACACGGCCACCATTGGCCGCACCCGCGAGAATACCGTCTGCCTGAACAACAGTCCGCTCGTCTCGCGGCAGCACGCCGTCCTGCGCTGCCACAACGGCTACCAATATCAGATCATCGACCTCGGCAGCCGCAACGGCACGTTCGTCAATGACCAGCGCGTCGTCGTCCCGATGACGCTCAGCGACGGCGCCCGGATCCGTATCGCGGACAACGTGATGACCTTCAGTGAAGAAATCCCGGACACGACCGGCGAGCATTTGCAGATGACCGTCGCCGGCTCCGGTGCCGGGCACGCCATCGTGACGCGACCGGTCGCGCTGCTCGTGTGCGACATCCGCGGCTTCAGCGCCATGAGCGAGAAGACCCCGCCGAACGACGTGGCACAGGTGCTCGGCGCATGGTTCCGCGAGACGGGCAATCTCGTGACCGAGAGCAATGGCACGATCGATAAGTTCATCGGCGACGCGATGCTCGCCTACTGGGGCTGCGGGGGCGATGCGCCGATTGATGCAGCCGGCGCATTCGACGCTGCGCGCAAGATGCTCGCGAAGGCGGCGGTCCGCACCTGGCCGGGCGGCGATCCGTTTCGCGTCGCCATCGCGCTACACTACGGCAACGTCACGTGCAGCAACGTCGGCGTCGCCGCGGAGCGCGACGCGACGATCATCGGCGACGCGGTGAACACGGTCTTCCGGCTCGAGGCGCTCTCGAAGCAACTCGGCCGGTCGCTCATCTTCTCGCAGGAATTCTCCGAACACCTCAGCCTCACAGGCGACTTTGAAGACCACGGCGACCAGTCGCTCAAAGGCAAGGAACAAACGGTGCGCGTCTTCAGCCTCGCCGGGTGAAGCATCGCAAAGGACAGCAGCCGCGCCCGTCCGGCGGCGGGAAGACAGCGCCTCCTCGCGGTCAAAAGGCACCGCCGCCCCGCGCTCAGTCCGAGCGTAGGGGAGGGGGCAAAGCGGGCGGAGCGAAGCAGAGGAATCCCGCGCCGATGGATGCGGCGCGAAAGCGCCTTGCTCCGCGTCCGCCAAGCTCCGTGCAGCCCGCTCGAAATGACGACGGATTAAACGCCCGCATCCTCGCACTCCTCGAGCACGCCGACTACCAGCCGCTCGACAAAGCCGGCATCGCGAAGGCTCTCGACATTCACAGCGCCGAGCGCCGGCGCATCAGCGATGCGCTCGACGGACTCGAGCGCGATGGCGCGATCGTGTGCATCCGCAAGGATCGCTACGTCCTGCCTGAGACCGCGCAGCTCTTCACCGGGCGCATCGAGTTCCACCGCAACAGCAACGCGCACGTCGTCGGCGAACGCCGCGGCGAAGACGACGTCTTCGTCACCTCCATCAACGCCGGCACTTCGCTCCACGGCGACCTCGTCGTCGTGCGCCTCGACGATCGTGCGACCGAGCGGCGCGAAGGCCGTGTCATCCGCATCATCGAGCGCGGCACGCAGCGCATCGTCGGCACGCTCCAGCGCTCGGAGCGCTTCCACTACGTCGTGCCCGACGACCCGCGGATGCCGCACGACGTTTACGTCGAGACCACACCCGCCGCGCGCATCGGCTACAAGGTCGTCGTCCGGCTCGACCGTTGGGAATCCCGTCACGTCAATCCCGAGGGCACCATCGTCGAAGTGCTCGGCCCCGCCGGCGCGCCCGGCGTGGATATGCTCGCGATCATCCGCAAGCACGACCTGCCCGAGCGCTTCCCCGACGCTGTGCTCGCCGAGGCCGACCGCATCGCCGAGGAGATCGACCCGGAGGAAATCGCGCGTCGCGAAGACTGCCGCGGCATCGACATCGTCACGATCGATCCCGATGACGCGAAGGACTTCGACGACGCGATCCACGTCGAGCGCCTCGCGAATGGCTGGCGCCTGCAGGTTCACATCGCCGACGTCTCGCACTACGTGACCCCCGGCGGCGAGCTCGACAATGAAGCCGCCATCCGCGGCAACTCGACCTACCTCGTCGATCGCGTGATCCCGATGCTCCCCGAGCGGCTCAGCAACGGCATCTGCTCGCTCAAGCCGCATGTCGAGCGGCTCACCTTCGCCGCGTTCATCGAGTTCGATAAGGCCGGCCGGCCCACGCACTCGCATTTCGCCCGCGCCATCATCCGCAGCGCGCATCGCTTCACCTACAAGGAGGCCTTCGCCGCGCTCCAGCGGAAGCCCGGGTCGGCGATCGACGAGCGCCTGCACACCGCGTGGGAACTCGCGTCGCTGTTGCGCAAAAACCGCTTCGCCGCCGGCTCGCTCGAACTCGACTTCCCCGAGCTGAAAGTCCGCCTCGACGACGCAGGCAACGCCGTCCGCATCGAACGCATCGAAAACGACATCTCCCACCAGCTCGTCGAGGAATTCATGCTCGCCGCGAACGAGGCCGTCGCCTCGATGCTCACCCGCGGAAACATTCCCACCGTCTATCGAGTCCACGAAAAGCCCGTGCCGACGCGCCTGCGCGAATTCCGCGAGATCGTCGCGACGCACGGCATCCGCATCGGCAATCCCGAACTGCGCAGCGAGCTGCAGAAAGCCCTGCGCGCCGTGCATGGACAGCCCGAGGAACTGAGCGTGAAGCTCGCGCTGCTGCGCCGGCTCATGCGTGCGCGTTACGACACGCAGCCGCTCGGTCACTACGGCCTCGCCAAGGGACACTACACGCACTTCACCAGCCCCATCCGCCGCTACTCCGACCTCATCGTGCATCGCTCGACCGCCTTTGCCATCGCGCGCGGAAAGCACGACACGAAGCCCCAGCACATGGGCGGACTAGGCCAGATCGCCGCACACATTTCCACCACCGAGCGCACCTCCTCCGACGCCGAGTTCGAGAGCGTGCAGCTCAAGAAGTTCGACTTCTTCGAGCGCCAGATCGCCAGCCGCCAGCCGCAGGAATTCCGCGCCATCGTCACCGAGGCGCGCAGCTTCGGCCTCATCGTCGAGCTGCCCGACGCGGGCCAGAGCGGCGTGATCCACGTCAGCACGCTCGGCGACGACTTCTTCCAGTTCGACGCCGTGCGGCAGTGCTTCTTCAGCCGCCGCGGCCGCAAGCGCTTCTCGCTCGGCGACGAATTGACCGTCATCGTCTCGCGCGTCGATCGCTTCAAGCGCCAGGTCGATTTCGTCCCCGTCGCGTAAGCCGATGCGCTGGCACATCCTCGCGATCGGCAAGCCCAAACTCGAATACGCGCGGCTCGGCGTGGAGGAATACGTCGCGCGCTTGAAACCCTTCGTGCCCGTCGAGATCAGCTTCCTGCGCGCCGCGCCCGATCGCGAGAGCGCCGCGCTGCTCGACCGGAGCAAGGCCATGTTTCGCATCGTGCTCGATGAAACCGGCGAGCACCTCCCCAGCCGCGCCCTCGCGAGCAAGCTCGGCGAATGGGAGCTGCACGCGAAGCGCGACCTCGCCCTCATCGTCGGCGGCGCCGATGGCCACACCCCCGAACTGCGCCAGGCCGCCGGCTGGTGCTGGAGCCTCGGCAGGCACACCCTCCAGCACGAACTCGCCCTCCTCGTCGCCCTCGAGCAACTCTACCGCGCCTACACCATCAAGACCGGCCGGCCGTATCACCGCGACTGACCCACTCTTTTCCACATGCCCGGCCTCATCGTTCGTCCACGCTCCCGCATCTTTCACGGCCACGACTGGGTCTATGCCAGCGAAGTCCTCAAGCCCCTCGGTCAGCCGCAGGATGGCGAAGTCGTCACGCTCAAGACCGACCGCGACCAGCTCCTCGGCAGTGCAATATATAATGCACGCTCCGTCATCGTCGCTCGCCGCTTCAGCCGGCAGCGGCAGGATCTCGACCTCGACTTCTTCCAGCGCCGCATCCGCCTCGCGCTGCAATACCGCGCCCGTCACGGCATCGACATGCGCCTCGCGCGGCTTGTGTGGAGCGAAAGCGACGGCCTGCCCGGCCTCATCGTCGATCGTTACGGCGACCACCTCGTCCTCCAGACCCTCACGCTCGGCATGGACCTGCGCCGCGACCTAATCGTCGAAGTCCTGCGCGGCGAACTCGCACCCGCCAGCATCGTCGAGCGAAACGACAGTCCCGTGCGCCAGGCCGAGGGCCTCGAACTCCGCACCGGCATGTTGCACGGCACCGCGCCCGAGCCCTTCGTCATCGAAGTCGATGGCGTCAGCTTCGAGGTCGATCTCATGCGCGGGCAGAAGACCGGCCTCTACCTCGACCAACTCGCCAGCTACCGCGCCGTCGCCCCGCACGCCGCCGGTCGCCGGGTGCTCGATTGCTTTTCAAACGCCGGCGGCTTCGCCCTCGCCTGCGCCCGTGCCGGCGCGAAGGAAGTCACCGCCGTCGAGATCAGCGCGGAGTGCGTCGAGCAGATCAAGCGCAACGCCGCGCGCAACCAACTGCGCATCGAAACCCACGCCGCCAACGTCTTCGACATCCTGCACGACCTCGAGCGACAGGACCGCACCTTCGACCTCATCATCCTCGACCCGCCGAGCTTTACGAAGTCGAAGAACCGCGTCGATGACGCGCGCCGCGGCTACAAGGAAATCCACCTGCGCGCGCTCAAGCTGCTCGCGCCCGACGGTCTGCTCGCGACCTACTGCTGCTCGCACCACGTCAGCGCGCAGAGCTTCCGCGACATCATCAACGAAGCCGTCGTCGATTCGAAGAAAACGCTGCGGCAACTCGCGACCTACACGCAGAGCCTCGATCACCCCATCGTCTCCACGCTGCCGGAGACGGAGTATCTCAAGGGCTTCCTCTTCGAGCTGATGCCGGGGCGGTAGTGGGGCCGGCGGGACTTGAACCCGCAACCAAGCGATTATGAGTCGCCTGCTCTAACCGTTGAGCTACAGCCCCGGAAGCGCGGCGGCACGTTACGCGGCAATTTGGTTTTGGCGAGCTTGCGGTCGCGGCGCGCGGTGGCAGCGTCGGCGCGATGAAATCGGCTCTCCTTGTTGTCTTCGTTGCCGGCGCGGTGTTCGCGAATCCTTCACCCGAGGCGATCCGGCGCGCGGCGGCGTATTCGGCGTCGAAGCGCGGGACGGCGATGGTCGTGATGTCCGGCGGGAAGGTGATCTTCGAGCAGTATGGGAATGGCGGATCGCGTGGCACGGCGACGAAGATTTATTCGGGCACGAAAGGCTTTTGGAATTTCGCGGCGCTTGCGGCGCAGGAGGATGGGCTGCTCGATCTCGATGAGAAGGCGTGCGCGACGCTGGCCGAGTGGACGGGCGATGCGAAGAAGTCGCGGCTGACCTTGCGCGAGCTGCTGAATTTCTCGGCGGGACTGAACGAGGCGTATTCGCTGCACAACGATGGATGGAGCGACCGCAACGCATACGCGCTCAAGCAGCCGGTGCTCGGTTCGCCGGGCGGAACTTTCATTTATGGGCCGACCGGGTTGCAGTGCTTTCACGAGGTGCTCAAGCGCAAGCTGGCGCCGCGGCGGGAGACGCCGACGCGGTATCTCGAGCGGCGGGTGTTGCGTCCGCTCGGGCTCGGCTCGCAGCGGTATCTCGCGGACAAGTCGGGCAATCCGCTGCTCGCGACGGGCTTCTCCATGACGGCGCTGCAGTGGGCGAAGATGGGCCGCGCGCTGCTGGCGGGCGGGGCGCCGGTGCTGCATGGGTCGCTCGGCCAGGCGTTGCGCGGGTCGGGGGCGAACCCGATGTTCGGGCTCGGATTTTGGAACAACCGGCTGGCGTCGTCGGGCGGGCGCGAGGTGGACCCGGAGGATGTGCTGCACCTGAAGTGGCATCGGCAATCGTGGCGCAACACGTGCCTGAGCAAGGCGGCGCCGGGTGATCTCGTGGCCTCGATCGGCTCGGGCGGGCAGCGGCTCTATGCGATCCCGTCGATGAACTTGATCGTCGTGCGGCAGGGCGTGCTCACGAAGTTTTCCGACGGGACTTTTTTGCGGACTTTGCTGGCGGAGTAGGCGTGGCCTTCGGCCCGAAGAGTTTGGTGAACGGATTCTGAGCTGCCGGCTTCGCGCTCTTTTTTACCGGCTTCGCAGCGGGCTTGGGCGCGGCTTTTACGATGGGCTTGGGCGTCGGCGGAGGTGCGGGCGCGGCGGTGCGAGTGGCGACGACAAGGTTCGCCTTCGCGCGGTCCCATTGGTAGCTGAGCTGGAAGTCGATCGCGACGGGGCTGACGGAGCCGTAGGCGGCGGCGAGGTCGGGTTGGTAGTATTTCGCGAAAGGCCCGCCGGTGGTGCCGGCGTAGCTGCCGAAGTAGCGGAGCTGCCAGCGCTGCGGAGTGAAGTTGCGGTGCGGGATGCCGCTGTCGTCCTGCACGAGCACGCGGCAGTTCGAGAGGAGGAATTCGCGGCACGAGGAGAAGCTGCCCTCGTGGAGGAGATAGGATGCGGCCTTGAGCAGGCCGAGTCCGTTCGGGCCGAGCTTGCGGCAGTAACTCATCACGCCCGCGCCGCTGCCGCCGTTCGAGAGATCGCCGCGGAAGTAATAGACCGTCTGCGTGCCGAAGCCCGAGCGGAAGTCGATGCGCACGCCGGGCGCGCCGCCGGCGTTGGTGTTCGAGACGTTGGTGATGTCGCAGCCCATGCGGGCGAGGAAGAAGTAGAGGATGGGCACGGTGCCGCTCAGTTCGCTGCCGCCGAGATCGACCTTCATGTCCTTGGTGATGAAGTAGGAAAAGCGCAGGACGTTGTTGAGGGAACGACGCAGCGAGCCGAGGCCGGCGGCGGCGCGATCGGGCGAGGTCTTCATCAAGTCGGGCACGCCGCCGACGGGCTCGATGCCGCAGAGGACGTAGGCCGAGGCGTTCGGGTAAATGGTGTGCGCGTAGAGAATATCCGGCCCGCTGAACATGTAGTAGCAAGGCGCGGAGCTGCCGCTGGACTTGACGAATTTGCCGGCCCACGAGCGCGTCTTGCTGAGCGACTGGCGCTCGCACTTCGCCCATGCGGCGTCCATCTCGGCGGCGTGCTGCTGCCATGCGGGGTGCTTTGTGTAAGCGGCGAGTGGGGAGCTTTCCGGGACGGGCAGGCCGGCGAGGTAACGGGCCTGGTCGTTGGCGGAGACGTAGTCGCGCGCGTGCGCGGCGACGGCGAATGCGAGGAGGACTGCGAGCAGTTTCATGGGTGTGGTTTGGATTTCGGTGAGAGAGCGTAGAGCAGCAGCCCGGCGGCGATGGTGGCGAGCCCGGCGAGGGATTCGCGGGGTTTTTCGATGGCGATGTGCCAGAGCATCCATCCGCTGACCGCGAGGAAGATCAGCGGCGTGAGCGGATAGAGAGGCACGCGAAAGGGCCGCGGCAGTCCGGGCTGCCGCCAGCGCAGGACGACGAGACCGACGACGGCGAGCGCGGAGAAAAGGGTGAGCGCGAGCTGGATGTAGATCAGCACTTTCTCGAACGTGGAGGTGACGATGAGCACACCGACGATGATCAATTGCACGATCAGCGCGGTGGCCGGGACGCCCGCGCCGTTCTTCTTCGCCAGCCATCGCAGCGCGGCGAAGTCCTCGCCCATCGTCGCCGCGACGCGCGGGCCGATCCACGTCATCGCGCTGACCGATGCGACCAGGCCGAGGCAGATGAACGCGGCGACGATGCGCCCGCCCGTGTCGCCGAAGATGTGCTGGCCGGCGACGAGCCCGACCTCGACCTTGCCGCGCAGCGCATCCATCGGAGTCGTGCGGAGAAAGACGGCGTTCAAGCCGACGTAGAGGACGGTGACGAGCCCGGTGCCGATGAGCAGCGCGCGCGGAACATTGCGCGCCGGGTCGCGGATTTCGCCGACGATGTAGGTGGCCGCATTCCAGCCGGTGTAGGCATACATCACATAGACGAGGCTGATGGCGAAGGGCGTCGAGTTGATGAGCGCGGCGTCGCCGGTCGCGGGCACGAAAGCCACGCCCTGCGTGCTCCCGGCCAGCCAGCCGGCGACGAGCACGACGGCGATGAGCGCGAGCTTGAAGGCGGTCGTGGTGTTTTGGAAAAGGCTGCCGATGCGCACGCCGAAGAGGTGGATCGCGGTCACGAGCGCGACGACGGCGAGCGCGACGATCGCATCGAGCGCGAGCGCGGGCGGCTGCCACGGGCCGATCGGTGCCGGTTGCGTGAGCATGATCACGTCCTCTGGCAGCACCACGCCGGCGAAGTATTTTCCGAGCGCCATCGCCGCGAGTGCGATCGGAGCGGCGAAGCCGACGGTCGCCGAGAGCCAGCCCGCGAGGAAGCCGGGCAGGGGATGGAGCGTGCGGCCGATGAGATGGTATTCGCCGCCGGAGCGCGGCAGGGCCGCGGCGAGCTCCGCGTAGCAAAGCGCGCCGCACAGCGCGCACACGCCGCCGAGCAGCCACAGGAGCATGATGACGAAGCCCGATGGCAGGCCGCCGACTTGAAAGCCGAGCGAAGTGAAGACGCCGGTGCCGATCATGTTGGCAATGACTATGCAGGTCGCTGCGAACAGCGACACTGTGGGCTTTCCGGATGCGGGCTCTGCGCTCAAGCGAGCGGCGTTAAATCAGCCCGCGCCCGCGATGTCAAAGCCCGCGTGAAAAGGGCTGCGGCTGGCGTTCGCGGTAGATGTGCGAGAGTTCGACGTAGCGCTCGGCCCACACGCGGAGCCCGGCCTGCTCATCGAGCGCGAGCGTGCGAACGATCTTGCCCGGCGCGCCGAGCACGAGCGAACCGGGCGGGATCTTCTTCCCGCCGGTGACGACCGCGCCCGCGCCGATGATGGAGCGTGCGCCGATCTCCGCGCCGTCGAGCACGATCGCGCCCATGCCGATGAGCACTTCGTCGCCGACGGTGCAGGCGTGGAGCACGGCCTTGTGGCCGATGGTCACGAGTTCGCCGACGAAGGTGCCGAAGTCGTCCGCGAGGTGGACGACGGCGCCGTCCTGCACGTTGCTGCGCGGGCCGACGACGATGCGGTTGATGTCGCCGCGCAGCACGGCGGAGAACCACACGCTGGATTGCTCGCCGAGCGTGACGTCGCCGATGACGGTCGCGCCCGGCGCGATGTAGGCGGTGTCGTGAATCTTCGGCGCGGCGCCGAGGAAGCGATCGACGCGTGTGTGAAAGTCCATGCGCGAGATTGAGCGTGCGCGCGGGGCAAAAGCAAACGCGGCGAGGGCGAAAAAGTTTTCGAAGAAGTATTGACGCTCCATGGGCCGGTGGGCAGAACGCGCGCACGTCGGTGGTTGAGTTTTCCCAACCCCGAGCTTCCCAGTAACAAAAACAATCAAACCCACTCGGAGAAATCGTTACGCATATGAACAAAGCAGAGCTCGTTGAAAGTGTGCAGAAATCGCTCGGCAAGGAATGCAGCAAGGCGTGCGCGGAGCGCGCGGTCGAGGCTGTCGTCGATGGAATCAAGGCCGGCCTCAAGAAAGGCAAGTCCGTGCAGCTCGTCGGATTCGGAACCTTCAAGGTCGTGCAGCGCAAGGCTCGCACGGGCGTGAACCCGAAGACTGGCGAGAAGATCAAGATCAAGGCCTCGAAGGGCGTGAAGTTCGGCGCGGGCAAGGACCTCAAGTCCAAGCTCTAGCCGCCGCCGGGGAGAGTTCCCCGCTATTTCAAAAGCCCTGTTCCGCCTCCTTGCGGGACAGGGTTTTTTTGTTGCCGGGACAGCGTAGTCGGCGTGGGCAAGCATTTTGCTATCTCAACGATGTGCCTTCCGCGCATGTGCCCCGATCCACTGTTCAACCGACTTTTCTCGCTGTCGCAGCGGGCACGTTGCTGCTTATCGCGCTGATCGCGTTCATCGGCTGGCGTAGCGCGGTGGCACTCGACTCGGAGGCGGGTGTGGTTCGCGGCATTCTCCTGGCCGTTTGCGTGGTGTCGCTGGCCGGATTCGGGGTTGCGGTGGTGCTCGGGCGCAAGCAGTCGCGGTCGCGGCAAGGCGTGGATGAATTGCTCAAGCGTGCCGGAGTAGCGCAGGCGCGATTGATCGAGGCGAGTGGGGACTGCGCATGCGTGCTCGATCTCAATGGGCGGATCCTCTCGATGAGCGCCGAGGGGCAGCGGCGGCTCGGCGTGGCGCGGCTCGGCCAGGTGCTCAATACCTCGTGGCTCGATCTGTGGCCCGGCGACGTGGCGCCGCGGGCGCGGCAGGCGATCGGCCAGGCGCGCATCGGCCAGAGCACGCGTTTTCAGGGCGGCGCGTTCAACTTCAAGCAGCAGATGAAATGGTGGGATGTGACGGTGATGCCGGCGCTCGATGCGTCGGGCCAGCCGGAGAGCCTGCTCGCGATCTCGCGTGATATGACCGAGGCGCACGCTGCCGAGCAGCGGTTCGAAGTTCTCTTTGAGAGCACGGCCGACGCGCACGTGCTTTTCGACGGACAGCGGATCATCGACTGCAACCGCGCCGCGGTGCTCATGCTGCGCTACCAGGACAAGCAGGCGTTGTGCGCCGCGACCTTCGCGTCGCTCTCGCCGCCGCGGCAGGGCGACGGCGTCAGCTCGGCGGAGAAGATCGCCGAGATGCACCGGCTGGCGATCGAGATCGGTGAATTCCGCGACGAGTGGCTGCTCCGGCGCGTGGACGGCGAAGTGTTTCCTGTCGATCTCACGCTTACGCGGGTGCATCTCGACGACAAGGCGGCCATGCTCGCGGTGTGGCGCGACTTGACCGAGCGCAAGCGCGCGGAGCTGGCGCTGCGCGAGAGCGAGGACCGTTTCAAGGCGTTCATGGAACACAGCCCGACGATCGCCTTCATCAAGGATGACGCGGGCCGCTACGTCTATGTGAACACACCCTTCGAGGAGCAGTTCGGCGTCGAGTTTGAGATCGACGTGAAGGGCAAGACCGACGCGGACTGGCTGCCCGCGGAGACGGCGCGCATCATCGCCGAGGGTGATCGCAAGGTGCTCCAGACCGGCAAGCCGGTGCGCATCCTCGAAGTCGTCCCGAGCGCCGAAGGCGATACGCGCGAGTGGCTGGTGCTGAAATTCCCGATGGGCACGGCGGATGGCCACCGGCTGATCGGCGGCGTGGGCATCGATATTTCAAAGCAGAAAAACGCCGAGCGTGCGCTGCGCGAACGCGAGGCGGAGTTCCGCGGGCTGTTCGACGACGCGCCCGTGGCCTACCACGAATTGGACACGGAGAATCGCATCACGCGAGTGAACCAGACCGAGCTGGGGATGCTCGGCTATTCCGCGGAGGAAATGGTCGGCCGGCCCGTGTGGGATTTCATCGTCGAGGATACGGGCCACGACAGCATCCCGGTCCGGCTCGCCAGCGAGCTGCACCTCGAGGCGACGCAGCGGAGCTTCAGCCGCAAGGACGGCAGCACCGTGCCGGTGTTGATGCGGCACCGGCTCATCACCGACACCAATGGCGAGGTGTGCGGGATGCGCTCGACACTCCAGGACATCTCCGCGCTCAAGCGCGTCGAGCATGAGCTGCGGCAGGCGGAGGAAAAATACCGCTCGATCTTCGAGAACGCGATTGAGGGAATCTTCCAGACGTCGCCCGAGGGGCGCGTCAAGAGCGCCAATCCCGCGCTCGCGCGCATCCTCGGCTACGCGTCGCCGGATGAATTGAGCCGCCAGCTCAGCGACATCGAGCGGCAGCTCTATGTCGATCCTGAGAGGCGCAAGGAGTTCATCCGCATCATGGCCGAGCAGGGCGCGGTGTCGGGCTTTGTCTCGCAGGTTTACCGGCAGGATGGGGCCGTCATCTGGATCAGCGAACACGCGCGCGGCGTGATGGATGAACGCGGGCACGTGCTCTACTTCGAGGGCACCGTCGAAGACATCACGGCGCGGCGCGCGGCCGAGGACGAGATCGCGAAGGCGCGCGACGCGGCGCTCGAGTCGGCGCGGCTCAAGAGCGAATTCCTCGCGAACATGAGCCACGAAATCCGCACGCCGATGAACGGCATCATCGGAATGACCGGCCTGCTCCTGGACAGCGAACTGGCGCCCAAGCAGCGCGACTTCACGCACACCATCCAGCAAAGCTCCGATGCGCTGCTGCACATCGTCAATGACATCCTCGACTTCTCGAAGATCGAGGCGGGCATGCTCATCTTCGAGGAGATCGAGTTCGATCTGCCCTCGGTCGTCGAAGGCGCGACCGAGCTGCTCTCCGGTCGCGCCGCGGCGAAGAAACTCGAGTTGCTCACGATGGTGCACAGCGATGTGCCTGTTGCGTTGCGCGGCGATCCGGGCCGGCTGCGGCAGGTCATCACCAATCTGGTCGGCAACGCGGTCAAATTCACCGAGAACGGCGAGGTGCTCGTGCGCGCGCGCATCGTCGAGGAGACGTGGGGTGAGGCTGTCGTGCGATTTGAAATCTGTGACACGGGCATCGGCATCGGGCCCGAGGCGCAGGCGAAACTTTTCCAGGCCTTCGTGCAGGCCGACGGCTCGACCACGCGCAAGTATGGCGGCACCGGCCTCGGGCTGGCGATCTGCAAGCAGTTGGTCAAGCAGATGGGCGGTCAGATCGGCGTCCAGAGCGACTCGGGAAAAGGTTCGACGTTCTGGTTCACCGCGCGCTTCGGCAAGCAGCAGCCCGGCAAGATGGTGGCTCCGGCACGGCGGGCCGAGTTGCAAAACCGCCGCGTGCTCGCCGTCGATGACAACGAAACTTCCCGCCTCGTCCTTCAGCATCTGCTGGCCGCGTGGGGAGTCGAGCAGCACATCGTGCCCTCCGGTGAGGAGGCGCTCTCGCTCATGCGGCGCGAGGCGAACCGTGGCCGGCCCTTCGAGCTGATCGTCATCGATCTCACCATGCCGGGGATGGACGGCCTCATGCTTGCGCGCGCCATCAAGTCCGACCCGCGCATCTCGCAGGCGAGGCTGATCATGCTCTCGACGCTCGACCGCAAGGACGACCTCAATACGTTCCGCGAATCGGGCGTGGACGACTACCTGACCAAGCCGGTCAAACGCAAACCGCTGCTCGATGCACTGCTCAGCGTCGTTCGCAGCCAGGACGGCCCGCGCTCGCTCGTGTCCGGTCTCATCGCCATGGATGCGCCGGTCGCCGCGGAGCCAGTCTCGAAACACGGACCTGCGCTGCGCATCCTCATCGCCGAGGACAATGTGGTGAATCAAAAGGTCGCGCTGCATCAGCTCCAGAAGCTCGGATATCTGGCCGACGCGGTGGACAACGGCGCGATGGTGCTCGAGGCGCTCGCCCGGCAGCGCTACGACTTGATCTTCATGGACTGCCAGATGCCCGAGCTCGACGGCTACGCGGCGACCGGCGAGATCCGCAAGCGCGAGGGCACGGAACGGCACACGTGGATCGTCGCGATGACGGCGCACTCGCTCGAAGGTGACCGGGAGAAATGCCTCGCGGCGGGAATGGACGACTACATCGCCAAGCCGGTGAAGGTGGAGGACTTGAAGGCGGCGCTCGATCGCATCGAGGGCTGCAAAATCGCTGAGATCGATGTGCGCGAGCCGGTCGGCAAGGACATCATCGACCTGTCGGCTCTCGACGCCTTCCGGGAACTCGACGGCGACGGCAGCGGCGGCATTCTCGTCCAGCTCATCGCGGTATTCCTGGATAACACGCCGACGCTGCTCGGCGAACTGCGCTCGGCCATCGGCGACAAGGTGCTGCCGAAGGTCCAGCGGCTCGCGCACACGCTCAAGGGAAGCTGCTCGAATTTCGGCGCGCACCGGATGCGCGACGTGTGTTTCGAACTCGAGACGCGCGCGGGCGCCGGATCGCTCGAAGGCGCGGCTCGTTTGCTCGAAGACATCGAAAAAGCTTTCGGCCACGTCCGTGTCGTGCTCGAGAAGGAACTGCCCGCCCACGCTGCCGCATGAAAATCCTCATCGCCGAAGACGATCCCGTCTCAATCAAGATTCTCCAGTTCACCCTCGAGCATTGGGGACACGAGATCATCGTCGCCGGCGACGGCGCTGAGGCTTGGGAGCATTTCGATCGCGAGCCGGTGCGCGTGATCATCAGCGACTGGATGATGCCGGGCCTCGATGGGCTCGAGCTTTGCCAGAAAGTGCGGACGCGGCCGAAGAGCGAATACACCTACTTCATCCTGCTGACCGCCATCCACACCGGCCGCGAAAACCTGCGCAAGGCGATGGACGCCGGCATCGACGACTTTGTGGCCAAGCCGATCGACCGCGAGGCTGTATTCATGAGGCTGCGAGTGGCGGAGCGGATCCTCGGCTTCACCACCGAGATCAAGCTGCTCAAGGAGCTGATCCCGATCTGCATGTATTGCAAGCGCGTGCGCGACGACTCGGATTACTGGCAGCAGGTCGAGACCTACATCCACCAGCAGACCGGCTCGCAGTTCAGCCACGGCATCTGCCCCGATTGCTTCGAGAAACAAGTCACGCAGCTCCCCGGTCGCACCGGGCTGAAGATCGCGCCGCCTCGTTGAGGCCGGGGAATTGTGGACGCGTGAAATCGCGGGCAAATCGCGCTTGTCGCATCAAGCGCGACCAGTAGAGTCGGCGGACTTTGCTTCAGAAACCGGCTCAAACAACCGAATGAACCTCGGTAATCTTCTCTCGGCTGATCTCATCCTCCCGGAGATGCAGGCCACCGAACGGTGGTCCGCGATTGTCGAACTGGTCGATCTCCTCGTCGCACGTGACCGCGTGCGGGCGGAGGATCGCGAACTCATCCTCGCGGCATTGCGCCAGCGCGAGGAGACCATGAGCACCGGCATCGGCTTTGGCATCGCCATCCCGCACGCATCGAGCGACCGGATCACCGAGGTCGTCGCCGCCTTCGGACGCTCCTCGCGCGGCATCGAGTTCGACTCGCTCGACAATGCACCCGTGCGTTTCATCGTGCTCTTTGTGGTGCCGAAGGACCAGTTTCAGACCCACCTGCGGACGCTCGCGGCGATCGCGAAATTCCTCAACGACCGCGCGGTGCGCGACCGGCTCGGTGAAGCCGCGGACGCGCCGGCGATCCATGGGATCTTCCTCGGGCAGGCTCCGAAGTAACCCCGTGCGCTTGCGTGGCAGCATCGCCGGTGTAGTCAGCGCGCCCCGTTTCATATGCTGACGATTCCTTCGATTCTTGCCTCCCGACTCCGCGCCGCTCTGGCCGATTTCCCCGGCGCGGAACCGGGTGTTTCCGCCGCGACGGACACGCGGTTCGGCGATTACCAGACCAATGCCGCGATGGTCCTCGCGAAGCAGGCCCGCGCGAATCCGCGGCAGCTCGCGCAGCAGATCATCGACAAGCTCGACGTGGCCGACCTGTGCGCGCCGCCGGAGATCGCCGGCGCGGGGTTCATCAATTTCCGCCTGCGGCCCGAGTGGCTCGCGGTGCGATTTGTCGAGCTGGCGCAGGATGAGCGGCTCGGCGTGCCGGTGCCGGCGAAGGTGAAGAGCGTCGTCATCGACTTCAGTTCGCCGAACGTGGCGAAGCCGATGCACGTCGGCCATATCCGCTCGACCATCCTCGGCGACGCACTCGCACGGATCGCGGAGTTCATCGGGCACCGCGTCGTGCGCGACAATCACATCGGCGACTGGGGCACGCAGTTCGGGATGCTGCTCGTGGGGTGGAAGACGATCCTCGATCGCGAGGCGCTCGCGCGCGATCCGATCGCGGAGATGGAGCGCATCTATAAGGACGTGAACGCTCGCCAGCAGGCCGACGAGAGCGTGCGCGAGTCCGCGCGCGGGGAGCTCGTGAAGCTGCAAGGCGGAGACGAGGAAAACCTCGGTATCTGGCGCGAGATGATCCGGCTTTCGGAGGCGCAGTTCGACGCGATCTACGGCCGGCTCGGCATCCGCTTCGATGTGACGCTTGGCGAGAGCTTCTACAATCCATGGCTGCGCGACGTCGTGTCCGATCTCGCCGACGGCGGCATCGCGCGCGAGAGCGACGGCGCGATGTGCGTCTTCTCCGACCGCAGCGGCCCGGAGAAGGACGACCCCTTTCTCATCTCGCGCGATGGGGAGTGGGTGGACATCCCCGCGCTCGTGCAGAAAGCCGACGGCGCGGCGAACTACACGACGACCGACCTCGCGACGCTCGCTCACCGGCTGCGCGAGTGGACGCCGGACGAGATCGTGTATGTGACCGATGGCCGCCAGCAGCACCACTTCCGGCAGCTCTTCGCGATCTTCCGGCGCTGGAAGGCGGATGCGAACGTGAAGCTCGCGCACGTCTGGTTCGGCTCGATCCTCGGCGAGGACGGCAAGCCTTTCAAAACGCGCAGCGGCGAGACGGTGCGGCTTTCGGACCTGCTCGATGAAGCGGAGGAGCGCGCGTTTGCACTCGTGAGCGAGAAGAACGCGACGCTCGCCGAATCGGCCCGGCGCGAGATCGCGCGCGTGGTCGGGCTCGGCGCGGTGAAATACGCGGACCTGCTGCCGAACCGGCAGAGCGACTACGTCTTCTCGTGGGAGAAGATGCTCAGCTTCCAGGGCAACACCGCGCCGTATCTGCAATACAGCTACGTGCGCATTCGCTCGATCTTCCGCAAAGGCGAGATCGACGAATCCGTCATTCGTCACCCGTCATCCGTCATTCTCGCCGAACCGGCCGAGCAGGCGCTCGCGAAGAAGCTCTCCCAGTTCGGCGAAGTGGTGCCGCAGATCCTCGAGGACTACCGGCCGAATCTGCTCGCCAATTATCTCTACGAACTCGCAGCGACGTTTCACTCGTTCTTCGAGTCGTGCCCGGTGCTCAAGAGCGAGGGAGCAGCGCAGGCGACGCGGCTCGCGCTGTGCGATGTCAGCGCGCGGGTGCTCTCGCGCGGGCTCGGGCTCCTCGGCATCGAGGTGCCCGAGCGGATGTAAGGCAGGCGCATCGCTTGACCCGCCCGCACACGGGGCGTATGCGCGTGGAAGTTTTACCGCCCATGAAGACTTCGCTGCATGTCCGTCTCGGAATCACGATGGCTCAGTTCCTCGTCGCGCCGCTGCTCCGCGCTGAAAGCGCGGGCACACCCGAGATCAAGCCCGCGCTCGTCGGCGCGTTCAGCACCGGCGTCCCTGATTTTGGGAATGGCGTGCTGGTCGAGGACGGCAACTACTTCGGGCTCTCGAAAGCTGGCGGCATGTTCGATCGCGGCACGCTCTTCGCCATCGATGGTGGATCCGGCGTGGTATCCGTGCATCGCAGCTTCGGCGACCCGTCTGGCTCGCTTCGGGGCGCAGAGCCTGCCGGGCAGCTCGTCCTCAGGTTCGACGGGTTTTTCTACGGTGTCACCGAGCGGGGTGGGCGGTTCGGCGTGGGCACGGTCTTTCGCGTCCCGGTTGGAGCGGGCGAGGGCCAGACGCTCGTCGATTTCTCCGGCGCGGCCGGTGCGGCGCCGGGTTTTTTTCCGAGGGTTGGTCTGAGCGAGGGTGCCGGCGGAATCCTCTATGGCACCACTGCCGGCGTGGAGAAGGAGGACAGCCGCACGAACGTCGTGGACTTCGGCTCGGTGTTCCGCATTTCGACTGCGACGGGACGTTTCGAGACGGTCGTGAAATTCACCGGCACCCGCGGCGCGACGCCGGGTGCAGAGCCGGACGGGCCGGTGCTGCCGCTGCCGGATGGCAGCCTCGTCGGCACCACGCGGCGTGGCGGGAGGTTCGATCGCGGCACGATTTTCCGCATCGCGGCGGACGGCACGTTCACGTCGTTTGAGTTCACGAAGTTCGGCGGCACGCTGCCTGGCGCGGAGCCGTCCGGGCGGCTCTTCCTCGCGGGCGATGGTTCGGTATATGGGCTCGCGGAGTTCTTCACCGGCGAGACTTTCGACCGCGATCCCGGCGGCGTGCTGTGGAAGCTCCCGCCCGGCGGCGCGCCGGTCATCGCGCTCGAGTTGAGGCAATCGCCGGATTTTCCGAGCAGTCCGGTCGGCGGGCTGACGTCGGTGGGCGTGGATGCGGCGGCGATCCTGTTCAAGTTCGGCGTCTCGCAGAGCAAGGGCGGAGTGTTCAACCTGAGCCTCACGGGCGCTCCGTTTCTCTCGCGGCGGACGGCCTTCGACGGAAGCAATGGCGTGGAGCTTCCGGTGGGGACGCCATTCACGAGCGGAGTCACGGCCGCGGGGTCAACCCTCGCCTTCACGACTCGCGAGAAGCTCTTCGTGGTCAACATGTCCAATTTCGTCGGCGAGTTGTCTGTCACGACTCCGGACGACAACACGGCCGAGGGGTCGCGGCCGATCGATCCCGTGTTTTTCGGGAACGGCGACCTCTTCCAACGCACGCGCGCGGGCGGCGCGAACGGCAAGGGCTCGATCGTGAAACGCGCGGGCGTCGTCGGGCCGCTCCAACCGCTCGCCGCGCTCCCGCCGAATTTTTTCGCCTCGCAATTCGATTCGCAACCGCTGGCCATCGACATCTCGAACAACCTGCTGCTGGTCGATCGATTCGGGGGCATGGGTGGCGTCGGGAGGGTTTTGCAGATCGACGGATCGGGCATCGTCACCACGCGTGCGACATTCGACACGCTAACCGCCATCCACCCCATCTACGGCCTCACGCCGGATGGCTTCGGGAGCTTCTACGGCCAGGCCTTCCAGGTGAGCGCCAACGGGCCTAATCCGCCCGCGGTCTATCGGCTCTCGGGCAGCACGATCACGCGCATCGGCGTGGTCGGCGAGCCGGACGAGTTCGCCTACGGCCCGCTCGTGCAGCTCGACGCGAATCACTTCCTCGGCGTGCAGCAGAATAGCGGTCCGACGAAACGCGGGCGCATCTTCAGGGTCGGCATCGGCGGGAATGTGACGACGTTCACGGTGTTCGGCACGTCGGCGACCGGCAGCAAGGATCCGATCGGGCCGCTCTTCCAGGAAGCAAGCGGCAGCTTCATCGTGCCGGCCTACTCGCTTTCATCGCGCGATGTCGGCACCATCGTGCGCGTCTCGCCGACCGGCGTCCCGACGAAGCTCGGCTCCGCATCGGCGGCGGATTTTTTCGGCGCGCACGAGATCCTCGCGCCGCTGGCGGAAGACGGGTCGGGACGCGTGTATGGCGTCCTCAACCAGCGAGACGGCGGGGAGAATGTGGGTGTGCTCTATCGCGCGGATACCACGGGCAAGGTGCGGGTCATCTACCGCTTCCGCATCGGCAACGAGTTCGACGACGTGGGCTTCGAGGCGGGTGGCGGGCTCTCCGTCGGCCCCGATGGCGCGATCTACGGCAACACCTCGCGTGGCGGTCCGCGCGGCGGCGGCGCGATCTTCAAGATCTTCCCCGACCCGCAGGCGACGGCGACCACGTTCAGCGCGGGCAGCGTGCTCGCGAACAGCGCGCTCTTTTCCGGAGAGCTCACCGACAACGGATACAACGTGGAGGTGTGGTTCAGCTACGGGACGAACGCGAAGGAGCTCGACAACGAGACGGCGCACTTCTTCACCGGCGGCTACCACGGTGCGCAGACCTTCATGCAAGCAGTCACGGGGCTCAAGGGGCACACGTCCTATTCCGTGCAGTTCAATACGAAGGTGGGGTTCGATCCCGACACACTCGTCGAGAGCGGCGACGTGCTTTCGTTCATGACGCCGAATGGCGAGCCGCTCGCGTTTGACGACACGATCCTCGTCACCTCCACGAACCCCGGCGACGAGTTCATCGGCGAAGTGCTCGACAACGACATCGAGCCCGACGGCGACCCGCTCACGATCGACAGCTTCACGCAGGGTGCCTACGGCTCCGTCGCGCTGGTCGGGAACACGCTGGTCTATACGCCGACCGACCGGTTCTTCTCTCCGAAGTTCGGCAACGGAAGAGACACGTTCACCTACACGATCAAGGACGATCAACCCTCCGCGCTGAGCGCGATGGCGACCGTCACGGTGCTCTCCGATGGGGTGACGGTCGGCGAATACGCCGGGCTGCTCTTCGATGAGACGGGCGCCGACGGCATCCCGCGCGACGCCTCGGCGGCGCCGACGCCGGACCAGATCGCGGCGGGCTTTGCGCAGTTCGCGCTCGCGCGCGGGCGGCGGTTTTCAGCGCGCTTCCAGGTCGGCGGACGCAGCTTCACCGCGCGGGGCAGGATGGCGGCGGCCAGCAACACGCGCGTCCGGGGGAGTGGTGGATTCGCGGGGAGCTTTCGTCCGATGGCCGGCGGGATCGAGGCGCGCATCTCCATCAATGGCCGCACGCTCGTGCTGCGCGCGGGGCAGGCATTTTCCGCGCAAGGCGTCGTGAAGCCAAAGAGCGATTTCACGATGCGGCTGCAACCGGCCGATCCGCCCGATCCGGTCGGCGATCCCGGGCAGCCCGCGGGCACCGGCTTCGCCGTCGTGCGGCAGAGCGCGAACTCGCGCGCGAGAATCGTCGGCGCGCTGCCCGATGGCACGAAGTTCTCGGCGAAAACGATCATCGAGCCGGATGGACGTGCGCCTTTCCTCGTGAATATCAAGCGGGGCCGTGACGGCACTTTCGACGGCGAACTCATCATCGACATCGACGGCGGCACGGTCGCACCCGCACCGGGCACGACCGCGCGATGGACGAAGACCCCGCAGCCGCGCGCGACGCGATTCGCGGATGGATTCACGATGCGGCTGAACCCGGCGGGCCGGAAATACACGGTGCCCGGCCGGGGCGAGCCGCCGCTCGACCTGATGGGCGGGGAACTCGTCGCGACATTCGACCGCGGCGGACTCTTCGCGCCGTTGACGACGCGCTTCACCTTCGACCGCACGAAGGCAGTCGTGGTGCCCGGCAGCGACGGCGCGCTGGCGAAGGCGAAATTCAACGCCCGCACGGGCCTCGTGAGCGGAACGTTCAAGCCCGGCCTCAAGGCGGTGAAATACCGGGGCGTGCTTGTGTTGCAGGACAACGTCGTCGGCGGCTTCTTCCTCGGCACCGCCGACGCCGGCAGCGTGCAGATGAACGTGGAGCCCTGAGTTTGTTGACCGCGCAGGTGGCGGGGCGTAAGCGCTACGAACAGGAACTTACGTCTTATGAAAACACTGCGGCTTTCACTCCTTGCGGGCGGGCTGGTCTTGCTTGCGCGCATTGGCGCCGCCGACGGCGCTCCCGAAGTCAGACCCTTGCTCGTTCACGGATTCAGCACGGCGATCTCCGACTTCCGCAATGGGCTCGTCGTTCAGGGGAGCGTTTTTTACGGCGTGTCGGAGCATGGCGGCGCGTTTGGCTACGGCACGTTCTTCGAGGTCGACGCGAATGGCACGGCGACCGTATTGGCGAGCTTCGGGCTGCCGGATTCGGGCGCGCGCGGGCGCTTTCCGATCGGCGAGCTGGTGCATGACGGCGGCACCTACTTCTACGGCGTCACCAACGAAGGCGGGCGATTCGGCGCGGGCACGGTCTTTCGCACGACGATCGCCGGCGCGGTCGAGACGCTCGTCGATCTCTCCGGTCACGACGGCGCGGCGCCGGGATTCGAGCCGAGCGCAGGGTTGACGCTCGGCGCGGATAGAAATTTCTACGGCATGCTCGGCTCTGGATCGAGCGGGCGCGGACGCCCGGGGCTCTTCCGCGTCTCGCCGGACGGGCGTTACCAGTTCCTGTTCGAGTTCAGCATCTCCGGCGATTCGGGCGGCGGTTCCAGGACCAACCCGCTGCTCGCGCGACCGGACGGCACGCTCGTGGGCGTGCTGCCCGAGGGCGGCGCGAAGGAGAATGGCACGGTCTTTCGCGTGAATGCGGACGGGACCGTGACGACGCTCGCGACCTTCACCGGCGATGGCGGCACACTGCCCGGCGCGAACCCGACCGGCCGCCCCATCGCAGCGCCCGATGGCACGCTATACGGCGTCGGTGAGTCGCGAAACGGCACGCAGCAGGGCAATGCGGGCTTCATCTGGAAGATCGATCCAGCGGGCACGCCGAGCATCCTCGTGGCGTTCAGTTTCGGCTTTGGCTCGGGGCCTGCGCATCCGCTCGCGCCGCTTGCGTTCGCGACGAATGGGGACCTGCTCGTGGTGTGTGCGGACACCCAATCCTCGGGCCGCGGCGGCGTATTTCGGATCACGCCCGCGGGCGTGGTCTCGACGGAGGCACTCTTCGACGGCAGTTCGGGTGAAGCCGTCCTGGGCTATCCGCAGTTCGGGCTCGCGCTCGAGTTCGGCACGACCTTCCTCACGACCACGGACGACGAGATCGTGCGCGTGCCGCTCCCCGGCTCGGTGGATGTGATCACACTGGCCACGCCCGACGCCGGCACAGGCCTCGGCACGATCCCAAACAGCCCGGTGGTCTTCACACCCGGCGGCACGCTCCACACGCTGACTCGCGCGGGCGGCGCAAACTTCCGCGGCACCGTGATCAAGCAGCCGCCGGCGAGTGCGGTCAGCTTGCTCGCGCCGTTGCCGGCGGATTCCTCGAACTTTCGCGAACAATTCCTCGCGCTCGACCCGGCGAATAACGTGCTGATCACGGATCAATACGGCGGCATGAACGGGAACGGACGCATCTTGCAGATCACGCCGGCGGGCGTCCTCAGCACGCGCGCGTCGTTCACCGATACGAGCGAAGCAACCGGAGTCATCCGTCCCGCTGAGGGGCTTGCGCACGATGGCTCCGGCACGTTCTTCGGCCTCGCGCATTCGCTGACCAGTGGCGGCGACGGTCCCGATGCTCTCGCAGCCTACCGACTCAGCGGCAGCACGATCACGCGGATCAATCCCGGCGCGGGCCTGCCCGCGATCGGGACGCCGGACGACAGCTTTTCCGGTCCGCTGGTGCCGGTCGGCGATGGGTTGCACTACCTCGGCGTCCTCGAGGGCCCGGGCCCGGGTAAGGTCTTCCGCCTCGGCATGGGCGGCAATGTGGTGACCTTCACCAACTTCGGCGGCTCCGTGGGCAGCAATCCCGTCGGCCCTCTGCTGCGCGAACCGGGCGGCAGCTTCCTCGTTCAGGCCACGGGCGGCGATGACGTCGTCGCGATCGTCCGGCTTTCGAGCACGGGGAAGGCGAGCAAGGTCGGCCAGGTCAGCGTGCACCAGGCCGACGAACACATCCTCGCTCCGCTCGCGCAGGATACGCAGGGGCGCATCTACGGCGCCGTCGAGTCGGGCGGCGCGAATGGCACCGGCTTGCTTTATCGCACCGACACCGACGGCACGACGCGGGTTCTCTTCGAGTTCCCCGTCACCCTCCCGGCCATCAACGCGGGCACCACCCCGAGTGCCGGCCTGACTTTCAACTCCGCCGCAGGCGCGATCTACGGCGTCACCGAGGCGGGTGGCCCGAATGGAGGCGGCACGATCTTCAAGATTTTCACCACCCCGCAGGCGACCGGCGGCACGCAGCCCGCGAGTGGGATCGCCGCGCACATCGCGACACTCTCCGGCAACCTGACGAACAACGGATACAACGTGGAGTATTGGTTCACCTTCGGCACCGACTCGCTGAACCTCGACAACGAGAGCGCGCACCTTTTCACCGGCGGCTTCCACGGGACGGAGCCGCTCTCGCAAGTCATCACCGGGCTGAAGGGGCACCGCACCTACGTCGCGCAGTTCAATGCGAAGGTCGGCTTCGGTGCGGATGCGGTCGTGGTGAACGGCGGGCAGGTTGTCTTTACCACGCCGAACGGCGCGCCCGTCGCGCTCAACGACACGATCCTCGTCACCGCTACCACCGGCGACTTCCCCGGCGAGGTGCTCGACAACGACGTGGACCTCGACGACGACGCGATCGAGATCCAAGGCTTCACGCAAGGCACCTACGGTGGCGTCGCGCAGGTCGGCGGGACGCTCGTCTATACGCCCACGCAGGCGTTCTTCGACAACGGCGGCCGCGACACATTCACCTACACGATCAAGGACGACCAGACGCCCGCGCTCACCGCGATGGCGACGGTCGATGTGCTCAGCGACATCGCGATCACGGGCGAATACGCGGGGCTGATCTTCGACGATCCCGACGGCTCGCTGATCCCGCGCGAACTCGCGCTCATCCCGTCTCCCGACCAGATCGCCGCGGGCTTCGCGCAGTTCGCGCTCTCGCGGGGCCGGCGCTTCAGCGCGCGCTTCCAGGTCGGCGCGCGCAGCGTCTCGGTGAAGGGAACGATGGCTGCGAATCGCGGCACGCGCATCGCCTCGGGCCGGAGCTTCGGCGGTGCGGTGCGCACGACGCCCGCCGGCATCGAGGCGCGCATCGCCTTCAACGGACGCACGCTCATCATGCGCGCGGGCCAGGCCTTCGCCGCCGTGCCCGGCGCCGCGCCCCGGCCGAAGAGCGACTTCACGATGCGCTTCGATCCCACGGAATTCTCCGACCCGACCAGCGCCAGCGGCCTGCCCGCCGGCAGCGGCTTTGCAGTGGTGCGCCAGGGCGCGAACGCGCGCGCCACGCTCGTCGGCGCGCTGCCCGATGGCTCCACCTTCTCCGCGAAGTCTGTCGTCGATCCGGATGGCAAGATGCCCTTCCGCGCCCTGCTGGCCAAAGGCAAAGGCGGCACCTTCGACGGCGAACTCATCGTCGATACCATGGCTGGCACCATCGAGCCCGCGCCCGGCACCACGGCGCGCTGGGAGAAGCCGGCGCAATCCAAGTCCAGGCGATTCCCCGGCGGGTTCGGCACGAAGATGATGCCCTTTGGCGGCAGGCACACCGTGCCCGCGAAGAACACGCCGCCGCTCGATCTCATGGGCGGGCAGCTCGTCGCGACGTTCGATCGCGGCGGCCTCTTCGCGATGCTGTCGAGCCGCTTCACATTCACCGGCGCGAAGGCGGTCGTCGTCGCGGGCAGCGACGACGCGAAGGCCACGACGAAATTGGACGGACGCACCGGGCTGGTCAGCGGCAACTTCAAGCCGGCGAAGAAGGCGGTGAAATACCGGGGCGTGCTCGTGCTGCGCGACAAGACGGTCGCCGGCTTCTTCCTCGGCACCACCGATGCCGGGAGCGTGGGGATGGTCGTCGCGCCTTAACGCCAGCCGAACGCCTCGCGCGCCGCAGCCACGACGGCGTCGCTGGCGGCTTCGCGGTCGAGGTTCGAGGTGTCGAGCGTCCAGTGGGCCGCGGCATCGTAGGCAGGCTGGCGTTCGGCGAGCAGGGCGGCGACGGTCGCGCGCGGATCCTCGGTGTGAAGCAGTGGCCGTTTCGTGGTCCGCGACACGCGGTCGAAGAGGATATCCTCGCGCGCGGTCAGCAGCACCACAAAGCCAAGCGCCCGCAGCAGCGCGCGGTTTCCCTCGCCCAGCGCCGAGCCGCCTCCCGTGGCGATGACGTAGCGATCCAACCCGGCGAGTGACTCGATCGCACGCGTCTCCAGTTCGCGGAAGTGCGCCTCGCCGTGCCGCGCGAAAATCTCCGGGATATCCATCCCGGCGCGCTCGCTCACGAGCGTATCGGTGTCGAGGAACTGAAAGCGCAGCCGATGCGCGATGATGCGCCCGATGGCGCTCTTTCCACTGCCCATGAAGCCGGTGAGGATGAGGTTGGAGCGCGACGGCATCGGCTATTCCTTTTTCTCCGCTGGCGGCGGCGGAGCCAGGAGCGTGGCGACGGCGTCCTTGTATTCGGGCTTGGCGGCGGCGGCGGCGTTGAGCGCCTGTTGCGCGACGGCGCCGCGGCCCATGACCAGCGCGAAATTGCCGAGCAGCCACTGGCGCTCGCCGGCTTCCTCGGGCGGGAGCCCGGGTTTGATGAAGCTCTGCGCGATCGTGATGAGCGAATCCATCGAGAGGTCGGTCCAGTTCAGCGGGATGAGGCCGAACTGCGAGCGAATGCTCAGGTCGGCGTCGCTGCCGGTGAGGGTGCCGGGTGGAATGGCGACGCCGGTCACGCGCACGAGCGGCCCGGTGTAACCGGGGCTGCCGAGATCCTTGACGAGTTGCGCCTTGAATTTCACGAGCGCGTCGAGGCGCTGCATGAGGATCCCGTGCGCTTTCCTCGTCTTGTCGGTCGCGGGCTTCGCGGCTTCGCCGATCGCGTAGGCCTCGGCGAATTTCAGCTGCCCGAGCAGCGCGGTGCCCTTGGCGCGCGCATCGGCGAGCTTCGCTTCGTCCTCGGCCTCGGCCTTCGCGACCTGCTCCTTCGCGGCCATGTCCGCGGCTTCGCTTTCCTTCTCGATGCGCGTGATCACCGCGTCCACCTGCTCGCGCAGCGTCGCGTTGACCTTGAGCTTGGCGCGCGCGGCCTTGAGCTTGTCGAGCTGCGTGCGTGCCTTCGCGAGGTCGGTCTCCTTCAGCAGTTCGGCGACGCTGCGGAAGACGGTGACCTCGTCGAGGAACGGCGTGAGCAGCTCCTTGTAGTCGATCAGCCACGGCGCGGTCCCATCGGGCGTGGAGCTCTGGAACTGGCGCAGGAGCCGGCCGCCTTCGTCGTAATCGCCAAGCATCCAGTCCTTGAGCCCGGCCAGCAGCAGCGCGACGCATTCGTAGTTGGTCTTGTCGTAGTATTGCGCGGCGTCGGAGGGGATGGGGCGCGCGGCCTGGAGCGTCTTGCCGAGGTTGATGAAAAACTCCGACTGCTTGCGCTCGACCGCGCCGCGCCCGGTCGGCGGGCGTGCCTCGAGCCGCGAGAAGACCCGGCGCGCGGTCTTTTCATCGCCGGCGAAAAGGTGTGCGAGGCCCTCGTGAACGGTCAGCCAGTTGAGCAGCGGCTTCGGCACGTCGGGCTCCTCGGCGAAGGCCGCGAAACCCGTCGCGGCCTTGGCGAACTCGCCGCGCACGAGCACGGCGCGCGTGGCGGCGAAGCGCTGCTCCTGCTCGGCCCGCACCTTGCGCTGGGCCAGCATCTCCGGCGTGACCTGCATCTGCCGCTTGCCGAAAAGCTTGTCGCGCATCACCCACGCTCCCACGCCGCCCATCACGACGATGGCGATCATCGCAAAAGTAATCCAACTCATCGTCCGCGCGTCGTCCGCGCTTTCCATCCTCACTCGCGCGCGCTTGTGCGAAGCGCCGGCGCCGGCTTTGGTCAATTGCGCCCGGGCGTAGTCGAGGTGTTCGGCAAGTTCCGTGTAGCTCTGGTAGCGATCCGCGGGTTCCTTGCTCAGCGCCTTGTTCACGACGAATGCCGTCGCGCTCGACACGTCGGGCGCGAATGCCTGGAGGCTCACCGCCTGCGACTTGAGATGCTTGAGCGCGACCATCGACGCCGTCTCCGCCTCGAACGGCGGCCGGCCCGCGAGCGCGTGAAAAAGTGTGGCGCCGAGCGAGTAGAGGTCGCTGCGGAAATCCTCGCGCGGCGGCGTGTCGAGCTTCTCCGGCGCGACGTAATAAGGCGTGCCCCAGACTTCGCCGCCGACCTTTCCCGCGTGCTCCTGGAGCGTGGCGAGGCCGAAATCGACGATCTTTGCCGAGTGCGCATCGGTGAAGAGAATATTGCCAGGCTTCACATCGCGATGGATCAGCCCGCGCTGGAGCGCCGCGTCGAGCCCGCGCGCGATCTGCGCGCCGATCTCGAGCACCTGCGCCTCGGCGACGCGGCCTTGCAGCGTCATCAAGTCGTCGAGCGAGCCCTTGTCCACGAGTTCCATGGCGATGTAGAGCAGCCCGTGGTCGTTGCCGGTCGAATAGACCTTCACGATGTGCGGATGATTCATCTGCGCGGTGATCGCCGCTTCGCGCTGGAACTGCGCGACGAACGCCGGGTCCGATCCGAATTCCTTGCGCAGCAGCTTGAGCGCGACCGGGCGGTTGAGCGTCGTGTCCCACGCGCGATACACCGCGCCCATTCCGCCCGCGCCGAGCACTTCCTGGATTTCGAAGTGGTCGAACTTTGTCCGCACGCGCTGCCCGGTGCCGCACGACGGGCAGTGAACGAGCGTGAGCGGCTCCTGGTCGTTGATATCGATCAGCGTGCCGCACGTGTGGCAGGTGTGGACTAAAGGCTCGGCGGATTCTTCCATGGGCGCGCGAGGTTACACGCCGCGCAAATGCGCGGCAATGGCGGCGTGAAGCCAACGCTTACCCGCATCGGCAGGCTGCCTTCACAGCCCACCGCCAATCGCCTCGCGCACGCGCACGGCGACAGCTCGCCGATCGGGGTTGCGGGAATTCGGGGTTGCGCCCGGGAGGGGGTCTCGCGCAGTATGCGGGCCGATGAAACTCCTCACCGTCCTCCTCGCCATCGTCATCACCGTCGCGTTCAGCGCCTGCGCCACGGGTATCGTGGAGCGCAAAGTGCCGGCCAAGTCGTGCTGTGGTGAGGGACAGTGCTCGCGGTGATGATGCTCCCGGCGTCTGGCGACGCTGCGCGGCTCTCGCGATGAAATGGGCCCGTTTGCTCCTCGTCGTCCCGGCGCTGCTGGGCGTGCAGGGCGTCCGCGCGCAGGAGCGGTCTGTGATGAAAGAAATCGGGCCTGGCGTTTTCCAACTCGGCGCGTTGCGGCTCGATAAGAACGCGCGTTCGGTGTCGTTTTCCGGCAGGCTGAATCAGGCGAAGGATTTCGTGGAATACGTGCTCGTGACGCCGATGGGGCCGACGCATGAGAGCTTGCTCACATCGGAGATTCAGCCGTCGGACTTGCACTTCGCGATGCTGCTGCTCGGCGCAAAGGGCGCCGGCTTGCTCGCGCCGCAGCCGGGCGACGCGCCGCCGGCGCAGATCGATGCCGACTACCTGCGCAAGGCCCCGCGGCTCAAGGGCGACAACGTGACCTTCAGCGTGAAGTGGAAGGACAAGGCGGGCGTCGAGCAGACCGCGCCGGTCGAGGACTGGCTGATGAACGAGAAGACGCGCCGCGCCGCGCCGCGCGGACCGTGGATCTACTCCGGCTCGATGTTTGGCCAGGATGGCGGCTTTCTCGCTCAGCAGCAGGGGCTTTTCGCATCGGTGATCACGAACCCCGGCGCGCTAATCAATAATCCGCGCCGTGGCAACGATGATGACAAGGCGTGGGCGGTGAACGAGAAGGCAGTGCCGCCTGTCGATACTCCGGTCGAGATCATCATCACGCTCAGCGAGGGAACTTCCGAAACAAAATGAAACACCAACTACTCGCCGCTCTCGCCTTCACCGCCACTGCGTTCGCGCAGGACAGGGCGGCGCTCGATGACCCGAAGAATCTCTCGCTGCGCAACGAAGTGCAGACGGCGATCGACCGCGGGCTGTCGTGGCTCAAGAGTCAGCAGAAGGCGGACGGCTCGTGGTCGAGCGCCGATCATCCCGCGCTCACGGCGCTCGCGGTGGTGGCTTTCCAGCGCGAGCCGTCGGGGCGCAATCTCAAGCAGCCGCCCGAGTTTTTGCGCAAGGCCTACGCGCACCTGCGGACGTTCGCGAAGCCGGACGGCGGCATCTATGGGAGCGGGCTCTCCAATTACAACACGAGCGTGGTGATGATGGCGCTGCTGAGCACCGGCGAGCCGAAGGACGAGCCGCTGATCGAGGCGGCGCGCAGGTTCATCGCGGGCCAGCAGGCTACGAACATGGCCAAGCCCGAGACCAGCGGCGGCTTCGGCTACGGCCCGACTGGCGCGAGCCCGAAGCGCCAGCATCCCGACCTCGACAACACGCTCGTCGCGCTCGAGGCGCTGCGGCTTTACGAAAAGATGCGGCCGAACTCCGAACTCGCGGGCGCGAAGGATCTGAACTGGAAAGCCGCCGCCGATTTCATCAGCCGGACTCAGAACCTCGCCGCGACAAACAAGGAGCCGTGGGTGAGCGAGGAGCAGGGGAACAAGGGCGGCTTCATCTATTTCCCCGGCTTCAGCAACGCGGGCAGCTTCGAGCCCGCGCCCGGCAAGACCGCGTGGCGCAGTTACGGTTCGATGACCTACGGCGGCATGCTCAGCCTGCTCTACGCCGATGTGAAAGCCGACGATCCGCGCGTGCAAGGCGCGCTCGGCTGGCTGAAGGGAAACTTCACCCTCGAGAAAAATCCCGGCATGGAGGCGCAGGGGCTTTTTTATTACTATCACCTCATGACCAAGGGCCTCGCCGCGGCGGGAGTGGACACTCTCGTGCTGGCGGACGGCCGGAAGGTGGATTGGAAGCGCGAGGTCGCGCTCAAGCTGCTCAACCTCCAAAAGGGCGACGGCCATTGGGTGAATGACACGGGGCGCTGGATGGAGAGCGATCCGGTGCTCGTCACCAGCTACTGCGTGCTCGCGCTCGAGCTGATCTATCACAAGCTGTGAGCCGCGATGGGCGGTTGACCGCGGCGGAATGCGGCGGCACCTTGCGGTCGTGATCGCTCGCGCACTGCTCATCATCGCCGTGTTTGCCGGACTTATCGGCGCGCCGGTCGGCGCGCGCGGCGGCTGTGGGGAAGGCGCGAAGGTAGCGTGCGGAGGATGCTGTTTGCCGATGACTGAGGCGAGTTGCTGCGAGTCGAGTGGCGCGCCTGTTCAGCCGATCAATGTCCCGTCGAGTGGTGTTGCGTTTGATTTCAAGGCGGGGCTTCAGTCGGTCGTTTCGCTGCTGCCGAAACAGTTTGGCTGCGAGCGCGATGACTTTGTTGCTGTCGCACGCGCGACACAGCCGGTGCTTCGGCTCGCGCGGATCGAGCTGACTTGCGTTCGCCTGATCTGAGAGGGCTTCGACGCCCGCAGTGTGCCCACCCGTCGTGGGCGTGTCCGTGTCGAAGCAACTTCAACCTCTCTGATCCATGAACCTATCCCTATCCCGTAACGCGCGCGGTCGCGCTCAACTGACCGCACTTCTCATAATCATCGTCGCCGGCGCCGCCGCGCTTGGCGGCTGGTATTTTGGCCGCCAGCTACCGCGCGCCGCCGAAGTCGCCGCCCGCAAGGTGCTCTTCTACCAGTCGCCGATGCACCCGTGGATCAAGTCCGACCAACCGGGCAACTGCACGATCTGCGGCATGAAGCTCGTGCCCGTTTACGAGGGTGAGAAAAGCTTCGACGAAACTGGCTCGACGACGCCCACGCCCACGCTCAGCGAGCAGGCGGCGAACGTCATCCACGTCGAGACCTCGCCCGTCGTGCGCCAGCCTTTGCACCGCGCGATCCGCGTCGCCGGCACGATCGAGGACGACGACTCGACGCACCGAATCCTCAGCGCCTACGTGGACGGCCGCATCGACAAGCTTCACGTCAACTTCATCGGCGCCGAAGTCACCGCCGGCCAGCCGCTCGCGGATTTCTTCAGCCGCGACCTCATCGTCGCGCGCAGCGAATACACCCTCGCGACGCGGATGCCTGCCGGCGTGCAGCGGGAGCTGGCCATCAATGGCAGCCGCGAGAAACTTCGCCGGATGGGGCTCACGCTCGAGCAGATCGACAAGCTCGCGGGCCAGACCGGCGACACCATTCCCATCGTCGCGCCCGCCAGCGGAACGGTCGTAGCGCGCAAGGTCTATGAAGGCCAATACGTAAAGGAGGGTGACGTGCTCTTCGAGATCGCAGACTTCTCGCGGATGTGGTTCGTCTTCGATGCCTATGAGCGCGACCTGACGTGGTTCAAGGTCGGGCAGAAGGTGGAAATCACCTCGTCATCGATTCCCGGAAAGAAGATCCTCGCGCCCGTCGCGTTCATCGACCCGAACCTCAACCCGATGACGCGCAGCGCGCGCATTCGAGTGGTGCTCGACAACCCGTCGAGTGCCGATCCCGGCAAGCATCGCCACGAGCTGCTTCACAAGGTTTATGCCGAAGGGCGCATCGTCGTTGCAACAGAGCCAGTGCTAGCCGTGCCACGCTCCGCAGTGCTCTCGGCGGGCAGCGGGCCTCTCGTGTATGTCGAGCGGCAGGTGGGCGAATACGAGGCGCGCCGCGTCCTGCTCGGCCGCGCGGGCGACGATGTGAGCGAAGTGCTCAGCGGCTTGCGTGAAGGCGAGCGCGTCGTGACGACGGGCAATCTTTTCATCGACTCGCAGATGCAACTCGACCAGGGCGGCAGCGCGCCGTCCGAAGTCGCCGCCGTCGTGCCGGCATTTAGCGACACGCAGCGCGCCGCCGCGCGGAAGTTTATCGCCGCGGCCGCGCAAAGCGGTGTGCCGCTCGCGGCAGACGATCTCGCGGGATACAACAAGCAGGTCGCCGCACTGCACTCCGCGTCGATGGAACTCGCCGGACTCCTTGGCGTCCGTGCGGACCGGGTCGAGAAAGCCGCGCACATCGGCGAAGCCGCCGGCCTGCCCGAGGCGCGGAAGGCCTATTACCCGCTGAGCATGATCGCCGCGGAGCTTGCGGCCGAGCTTCGCAAGCAGTCGCCCGATTTCGCCGACGTGAGAATCTACGAGTGCCCGATGGTGAACTCTGCGGTGCCGAGCGCCGAGACAGCCGCAGGCCGGTGGGTTCAGTTCGCCGCGCCGCTGCGGAATCCGTTCTTCGGTGCCGAAATGCTCGAGTGCGGCCAGGAGGTGAAGCCGTGATCCATCGACTCATCGAGTGGTCGCTGCGGAATCGTTTCCTCGTCCTCTGCGGCGCGCTGATCGTCATCGCGATCGGCGTCTTCGAGCTGCGCCGCGCACCGGTCGATGCGATCCCCGACTTGAGCGAGAATCAGGTCATCGTCTTCGCCGACTGGCTCGGGCGCTCGCCGCAGGAGGTCGAGGATCAAGTCACGTATCCGCTGTCGGTGAACCTGCAGGGTCTCGCGGGAGTGAAGACCGTGCGGGCCACTTCGATGTTCGGCTTCTCGCTGCTCACGATTATCTTCGACGAAAAGATCGACAACTACTTCGCCCGCACACGCGTGCTCGAGCGGCTCAACTACCTCGGCGACGCGCTGCCGCAGGGCGTGATCCCGAAGCTCGGCCCCGACGCGACCGGCCTCGGCTGGGTGTATCAGTATTACCTCGACGTCGATCCGACGAAGGGCACCTACGACCTCGGCCAGCTCCGCGCGGTGCAGGATTGGTTCATCCGCTACCAGCTCAACTCCGTGCCCGGCGTCGCCGAAGTCGCGAGCGTCGGTGGATTTGTGCGGCAGTATCAAATCGAAGTCTCGTCGCGAAAGATGACCGCCGCGCGCGTCTCGCTCTCGGAAGTGATGGCGGCTGTCGGGCAGAGCAATCTCAACGTCGGCGGCAAGGTGATCGAGGAAAACGGGATGGAGTTCATCGTGCGCGGGCTCGGCCTCGTCACGAGCGCGGCGGATCTGGAGAAGACGGTGCTCGTGCAGCGCGAAGGCACGCCGATCTACCTGCGCGACGTGGCGACGGTGCAGGTCGGCGGCGACTTCCGCCGCGGCGCGCTCGACGTGAACGGCAACGAAGTCGTCGGCGGCGTCGTGGTGATGCGCACCGGCGAGAACGCGCACGCGGTGATCGCCGCTGTGAAGCAGCGCCTCGCGCAGATCGCGCCGAGCCTGCCGCCCGGTGTGACCGTGCGCCCGTTCTACGATCGCAGCGAGTTGATCGACCGCACGATCGACACGCTCAAGCACGCGCTGGCCGAGGAGTTCATCCTCGTGACGCTCGCGCACATCATCTTCCTGTTTCACTTCCGCAGCATCCTCATCGTCACCTTCCCGCTACCGGTTTCGATTCTCATCGCGTTCATCCTCATGCGGCAGACGGGCATCACGTCGAACATCATGTCGCTCGCCGGCATCGCGATCGCGATCGGCGTGCTCGTCGATGCCGCGATCGTGCTGACGGAAAATGTGATCCGGCATTGCGAGACGGCGGAGGATAAAAAGGGCGGGCGGCTCACGCCCGCCGAGACGTGGCAGGTCACGCTCGAGGCGTCGCGGCAGGTCGGGCGGCCGATCTTCTTCGCGATGGCGATCATCATCCTCGCCTTCGTTCCGGTCTTCGCGCTCAGCGGACAGTCGGGAAAACTTTTCCACCCGCTCGCGTTCACGAAGACCTTCGCGATGATCGGCTCCACGCTGCTCGCGGTCACCGTCGTGCCGGTGCTGTGCAGCCTGCTCGTGCGCGGTCCGTTTCACCGCGAGCAGGACAACATCGTGATGCGCGTGCTCCTGCGGCTCTACGATCCGGTGCTCGACTGGGCGCTGCGACATCGCAAGACGGTGATCGCGCTCGCAGCGTCGATGCTCGCTGGCGCGGGGCTGCTCACCACGCGCATGGGCTCGGAGTTCATGCCGCCGCTCAACGAAGGCTCGCTGCTGTTCATGCCGGTCATGCTCCCGCAAACCTCACTGACCGAGGTGAAGCGTGTGATGAGCTGGCAGGACAAGATCATCGCCGCGACGCCGGAAGTCGCGAGCGTCGCGGGCAAGCTCGGACGCTCGGAGACGGCGACCGATCCCGCGCCGGTCGAGATGATCGAGACGACGATCATGCTCAAACCGGAGAGCGAATGGCGCGCCGGCATGACGACGGACAAACTCATCGCGGAACTCACGGAGAAGCTGAGCAACGTGCCGGGCTACGTGCCCGGTTTCCTCCAGCCGATCGAGAACCGCATCCTCATGCTCTCGACCGGAATCCGCGCGCAGGTCGGGGTGAAGCTGCTCGGCGACAATCTCGATCAGCTCCAGCAACTCGCCTTTGAGGTCGAGCGCATCGTGCGCGCGGTGCCGGGCGCGACCGGCGTGGCGCCGCTGCGCGTGCAAGGCAAACCGTATGTCGAGATCGAGGCGGATCGCGAGGCCGCGGCGCGATTTGGGCTGCGCGTGCAGGACGTGCTCGATGTCGTCGAAGCCGGCATCGGCGGGCGGAACGTGACGACGACGATCGAGGGACGGCAGCGCTTTCCCATACAGGTCCGGCTCGATCGCAGCGAGCGCGAGGACATCGAGCGGCTCGGCGATCTGCTCATCGCCACGCCCGCAGGGATGCACATCCCGCTCGGGCAGGTCGCCACGATCCGGCGTCGCTCGGGTCCGAGCGAGATCCAGAGCGAGAATGGACGGCTGCGCGTCTTCGTGCAGGCGAATGTGCAGGGGCGCGATCTCGGCGGGTTCGTGCGCGAGGTGCGGCAGCGCATCGACGCGGAGCTGGGACCGAAGCTCGCGGGGAGTGGCGTCGTCGTAGATTACGCGGGCGCTTACGAAGAGCAGATCAAGACCAACCGCACGCTCGCCTTCGTCGTGCCGGGCGCGCTGCTGATCATTTTCCTGCTGCTCTACATCGTCTATCGCAACGCGAAGGAAGCCGCGCACGTGATCCTCGCCGTGCCATTCGCGCTGACCGGCGGGGTGCTGCTGCAATGGCTGCTCGGCTACAATTTCAGCGCAGCGGTGAGCGTGGGATACATCGCGCTCTTCGGCACCGCGATCCAGACCGGCGTCGTGATGGTCGTGTATCTCGAAGAGGCCGTGAACCGGCGCAATCCGCGCACACGCGACGAGCTACTCGCTGCGATCAAGGAAGGCGCGCGGCTGCGGCTGCGGCCGAAGGTGATGACTGTCGCGACGATTGTGGCGAGCCTGCTGCCGATCATGTGGAGCACGCGCGCCGGGTCCGAGGTGATGAAGCCGCTCGCGACGCCGGTGATCGGCGGGATGCTCAGCAGCCTGCTGCACATTCTCGTGGTCACGCCCGTGATCTTCGCGTGGCTGCGCGAGCGCGAGCTGCGGCAGCGTGACGTTGCCTAATTGCGCGCCGTTTGCTTTTTGCCAGGTGGGCCCTTGGGCGCGATGGCTTTTAGCCGGGAACGTTCGTCGAGAAGGCCGGAGAGTTCCTGCTGCGCGGCGTCGATTTGCTGGCGGAGCTGTTTGTGCGCGGCGTTGGCCTGCTGATATGCGGCGGCTTCGGCGTTGTAGGCGGTCACGCCCGCGGCGTCTTCTGGCTTGAAGGCCGAGCGGCGGGCGTCGAGCGCGCGGTATTGCTGGGCGAGCGTCACGCCATCTTGTTCGAACTGCGCCTCCATCGTGTCGATCGCGGTGCGCTGCTCGGCGATCCTGGCGTTCAAGTCCTCCGGCTTCTTTTTCTCCAGCATCGGGATGCTGATCGGCAGGTTTTTCGGGACGCTCGCGGTGACGCCGCTGGCGATGCTTTTCTGCAACATGGGCGAGGAAAAGAATCCGGCGATCACGACGCACACGCCCGCGAGGTTCAACAGAAAGCCGCGTCGCGACTTGTCCCAGTGCATGACGATGAAGACCAGCCCGGCCAGCGGCAGGAGCAGGTAGGCGAGGCCCCAAAGGACGCTTTCGCGAAATGCGGCGATGAGCAGCATGATGCCGCCGACTGCGGCGGTGATGGCGCCGAGGGCGATGAGAGTGATGGCGAGGATGTCCATACGCCTCCGTGCGAGTAGCAGGGGGCAAACCACGCCGGGCCGGTTTTTCCCGGCTGGTTACTTCTTTTTCGGGTCGAGGTTCGCCTCGAGGTCGGTGGGCGAGACGCGCGATGCGATGCCGTCGGCCGGCACCTCGACTTTCGCGATCCATGCGAGCGCGTTGAGCACGGTCTTGCGGAAGTGATCATTTCCCCAGTTCGTGTGGTAGTGCCCGCCGGTGAAGCCGACCCCGCGTCCGCCGTCGGCGCGCTCGACCGCCCACATCATCGCCTCGGGGCGACCCTTCGCGGCCTGGATGTGCGGATACGGGCCTTTCGGATAAACGTAGGGACCGTCGCGCGTGGCGTCGGACGGCTTGGCGACGAGGATGGGCGTGAACTTCACCCCGGCCCGCTCAGCCGCGCCATCGGCGGCGAAGCCCTCGACGAAGCGCATGTTGAAATACCACTCGTCCTTGATCGTGAACGGCTTCACGCCGCGCGTGACCGGGTGCTCCGCGAATGTCTCGAAGCCTGGCTCCCACATCGGATTGCACGAATACGAGTTCTCGTAGTGGCCGCCGATCCAGCGCTTGAACTCCGCGCCCGCCTGATCGGCGACGACTTCAACGCCGTAGTGCATGAAGCCGAGACCGACGCCGCGCTTCGCCCAGCCATCGACGATCGCGAGCCGCTTGCCGCCGTCCTGCACGACTTCGTGCTTCGGCCCACCGTCCATGTAGAAAACGACGGCGTCCGCATCGGCGAAGATGGCTTCATCCGCGGGCCAGCCATTGAGCACGAACTCGGTCTTCAGCCCCTGCACATTCGCGAGGCATTTCGCGAGGAGTTGCACGCCGGCATTGAATTCGTGCATGCCGGCCGGGTGGCTCGGCTTTCCGGCGACGAGCACGAGCTTTTGCTTTCCGTCCGGCGTGCGCGCGATGGCCGGCACGGCGAGCGCGATGAAGACGAGGGTGCGGAGTGCGGAGGCGAGGGTCATGGGGATTGGGAGAATCAGGGCGCCGTGATGACCACCTGCGTCGAGGCGCTGTTGTTCGAGTAGTCGCTCTCGGTGATGAGCCGGTCGGGATTCATCGTGATGACGAGCGTGTAGGTGCCCGGTGGCACGCCGGACACGTCGATCCACTGGCCAGGCAGGCCGGCATCATATACGTCGGCCCAGCCGGCCTGGATGCCTTGTGTCTCGCAGTCGTAGTGGGCGGTGGCGGGCGCTTTCGGATCCCAGCGCAGGCCGTCGAGCAGGCAGAAGGAAACTTTCCGGCCCGTCGCGACGGGCTGATCGTTGTCGTCGAGCAATTGGTAGCTCGCGAATCCGCGGAAGTGGTAGTGGCCGTGGCACGCCTGGAATTCAAAGTCCGGATTTCCCGCCGGGTCGCCGAGCACGAGATCTTGCGAGCCGACGTTGCGCGTCTGGGTGTTGAAGCGCAGCAGTCGGTGTGTGCCGGCGGTGATCAAGCCCTCGTCCACTTCGCAGTCCGCCGCCGTAAAACTCTCGGTGGTCAGGTAAGGATCGAGGGCCGGTCCCCACGAGATGAGATCGACGCCGGGCGGTCGCGCGGTCGCGAGGAGCGACACGCCGGAGTAGCCGGCTCGCGCGTGCACGAACAGATACCAGTCGCCCGCGGCTGGATTGAGGATTTCGAGCGTTGCGTTATTGCCCCCTCCGACCGCGCGCCGGTCGAAGACGCGCGTGGTCGGCGCAGCACCCGCCTTCGCGTAGAGCTGCGCATTGCCGGGACCGCCCTCCATCCTCACCATCAGCCGGCTCGCGCCCGCGGGCACGGTGAGCTTGAACTCGTGCGCCGTCCCGCGCACCGCCGCGAGATGATGCACCGGCATCCCCACGGTCAGCGGCTCGATCGTCCCCTTCGGCACGACCGCGTAGTCGCCCACGGTCTCGATGGAAAACGAGGCATCCCTGCCAAAGGTGCGCGCGCGCAACTGCGTCGTGGCGGTGAAAGTCAGGCGCCTCGTGTAGGAAGGGGAATTCACCGTCGGAGACGATCCGTCGGTCGTGAAGTGAACGGTCGTCCCGCGCGGGCGGATCACGCGCACGAGCACGCGCTCCGAATAGTTGCCCGGCGCCGGCGTCAGCCGCGGCGGACGGGCGACGCCGCGCGGGAGTTCGTAGCTCGCCGTCAGCCGCACATTGCGAAACG
The DNA here is from genome assembly GCA_040081625.1 of Chthoniobacteraceae bacterium. Taxonomy (GTDB): domain Bacteria; phylum Verrucomicrobiota; class Verrucomicrobiia; order Chthoniobacterales; family Chthoniobacteraceae; genus VFJQ01. Next base: position 60,301 of record JBEBGD010000007.1, on the reverse strand, counting down.
TCGAGAACCCCACGACCCGCACATACCACACGCCCGCCGTCGGCGTGCCGACGCGGATGAGTTCGCTCGTGTCGTCGCTCTCGCTCGCGAAGTCCCACTGCGTCGGCGACGGGTGCGCGCCGAAGCGAATGAACAGATCCACATCGCCCGAGCCGCCCGTCGTCTTCACCACGAAATTCTCCGCGTCCGGCGGGATTTCGATCTTGAAGGTCGCGCCGTCGCCATGGTCGCCGCCGAGTCGCGACACCGGCACGCGATCCTGCAGCAGCTTCGGGTCCGGCGTCACAAACTCGTGAGCGCTGGCGACGACCGCACTTGCAAGCAGGAGGAGGGTAAGACTGCGCATGAGGAGCGGGGGAACGTCCGCTAATCCTTCCGGTTCGCCAGCACGTAATCGTGTATCGAATTGACCGACGCGAGCGCCGTCTTCGCCGTCTCGGAGTTGGGCACCGTCACGCCGAATTTCTTCTCGAGCGACACGACCAACTCCAGCGCATCGATCGAATCGAGCCCCAGCCCGTCGGGCGAAAACAGCGGCAGATCATCCCCGATCTGCTCCTTGGGCACTTTGAGCATGAGGTTTTCGACGAGCAGCGTCTTGATCTGGTCGCGGAGGTCTTCGGACATTGCGGATTTAGTTGGCGGGCGCGCATATCTACGAGAGAGGTGTATTCGGCAATGACGAAGCTCCGCCTTGATCAATTCCTCGTCGCACGTGGGCTGTGCGAAAGTCGCGAGAAGGCGCAGCGCCTCATCATGGCCGGCGAAGTCACCGTCGCCGGGCACATGGTGGACAAGTCGGACTTCAAAGTAGCCGACGACGCCGAGGTCGTGGTGAAAGCCGCCGACCGCTACGTCGGCCGCGGCGGCCACAAGCTCGAGGGCGCGCTGAAGGCGTTCGCGATCGATCCCACCGGCTGGACCTGCCTCGACATCGGCGCGAGCACCGGCGGCTTCACCGACTGCATGCTCCAGCACGGCGCCGCGAAAGTGTGGGCGATCGACGTCGGTCGCGACCAACTCGCGTGGCGCATCCGCAACGACCCGCGCGTCGTCGTGCGCGAGGGCCTCAACGCCCGTTACCTCAGCGCCGACGAAGTGCCCGACCCGCTCGACCTCATCGTCATCGACGTGTCCTTCATCTCGCTCGGCCTCATCCTCCCGCCCGCCGCCGAACTGCTCAAGCCCGGCGCCGTGATGATCCCGCTCATCAAGCCGCAGTTCGAGCTGCGCCGCGAGCAAGTCGCGCGCGGTGGAGTCATCCGCGACCCCGCGCTCCACGCCGAGGCTGTGGAGAAAGTGCGCACGATCTGCGCGAGCGCGCTGCCCTGGCTGGCATGGACCGGCGTGATCGAATCGCCGCTCAAAGGCGGGGAGGGGAACACGGAGTTCCTCGCGTGCCTGCGCGCGTGACACGCCGCTCGCCGCCGCTACGCTCGCGCCCCTTTGCAAACGACACCATCGACCCTCGCGATCATCGCCGGAAATGGAACGTATCCGTTCGCGACCGTTCGCGGCGCGCGGGCGGGCGGCGTCGCGCGTATCGTGGCCGTGGCGTTCGAGGGCGAGACGAACCCGGACCTCGCCGCGCAGGTCGATGAAGTCGCGTGGCTGCGCGTCGGGCAGCTTGGGAAGATGCTTGGCTTCCTCAAGTCGAGCGGCGCCACTCACGCGATCATGGCCGGGCAGATCGCGCCGAAGAATCTCTTCGATCTTCGGCCGGACATGAAGGCGCTCGTGCTGCTCGCCACGCTGCGCGAGCGCAATGCCGAGTCGATCTTCGCCGCGATCGGCTCGGAGATGAGCAAGGTTGGTGTCGAGCTTTTGCCGGCGACGACTTTTCTCGAAGACCACCTCGCGACGCCCGGGCTCATCGCCGGGCCGCGGCTGAGCCGGCGCGAGCAGGGCGATGTCGAGTTCGGCTTCCGCATCGCGAAGGAGTCGAGCCGGCTGGACATCGGCCAGACCGTCGTCGTCAAGTCCGGCACTGTGCTCGCGGTCGAAGCCTTCGAGGGCACGAATGCCGCCATCGCGCGCGGCGGCGAGCTCGGGCGCAAGGACGCGACGATGGTGAAGGTGTCCAAGCCGAACCAGGATCTGCGCTTCGACGTGCCGGTGATCGGCCCGCTCACGCTCGACGCGGCGCGCGACGCGAAGCTGCGGGTGATCGGTATCGAAGCGGGGAAGACACTTCTGCTCGAACCCGAGAAAACCCGCGCGCTTGCTGACGAGCGGGGCATTTCCATCTACGGTCTTTCCACGGATCACGCGGATGATTGAACCACGGATAACACGGATTACACGGATGGATTCCACACGATGAACTCCAACCTGAAACACGAAGACCTTTCGAGGCAGATCATTGGCGCGGCGATGGAGGTGCTCAATGAACTGCGGCCAGGACAGGACGAGCGCATCTATGAGCGGGCGCTCGAAGTGGAGTTGGGCCTGCGCGGCCTCAAGGTGGAGCGGCAAAAACAATTTCAAGTGACCTACAAGGGAGTGCCGATCGGAACATTCATTCCTGACTTCATCGTCGAGGATCTGATCATCGTGGACCCGAAAGTGGTGACCGAATTCAACGACGCGCACATCGCCCAAATGCTCGGCTATCTCGCCATCACGCGTCTCTCCCTCGCGCTGCTGTTCAACTTTAAACACGCGAAGCTCGAATGGCGCCGCGTCGTCCCTCCATCCGTGTAATCCGTGCTATCCGTGGTTAAATCATCCGAGTCATCCCAGTTTCGCGCCGGCGTCGTCGGCACCGGCAGCATCGGGCGCAATCACGCGCGCATCCTCGCCGAGCTGCCATCGTGCAACTTCACGGCGATCTTCGACACGAACGAGGCGGTCGCGCGGGAGTTGGCGGAGAAGTTTGGCGCGAAAGCGTGCGCGACGATCGAGGAGTTCATCGCGCTGGTAGATGCGGCGACCGTCGCCACGCCGACCTCCACGCACTTCCCGGTCGGCAAGGCGCTGCTCGAGGCGGGCAAACATGTGCTCGTCGAGAAGCCGATCACCGAGACCACCGCCGATGCGATCGCGCTCTCGACGCTCGCGCGGGAGCGCGGGCTGGTGCTTCAAGTCGGGCACATCGAGCGTTTCAATCCGGTCCTCAGCGCGCTCGAGGCCCGGCTCGCGCGTCCGCGATTCATCGAGGTATCGCGGCTTTCGCCGTATCCGGGCCGCAGCATCGACATCGGCGTCGTGCTCGATCTGATGATCCACGATCTGGAGATCATTCTGCATCTCGTGAAGTCGCCGCTCGCAAGCGTGGATGCGGTCGGCGTGCCGGTGCTCAGCCGCGGCGAGGACATCGCGAACGTGCGGTTGCGATTCGAAAACGGCTGCGTCGCGAACATCACCGCCAGTCGCATCAGCCAGGAGAAGCTGCGCAAGATCCGCGTCTTCCAGGAGGACGCCTACGTGTCGCTCGATTACCAAAACCAGTCCGGTTACCTGCTGCGTCTCGCGGGGGATGACGAAAAGGAAAGTTCGCTCTTCGGCAAGCTGCTCGGCGTCGCGACCGACTCGACGATCGTGACCGCATTCGCCGGGCGGAAGATCGTGCGCGAGCCGGTCGAGGTGGACAAAGGCGAGCCGCTGAAGCGCGAGCTTGCAGCGTTCATCGAGTGCGCGAAAGCCGGCGCGCAGCCGAAGGTCGGAGGCAGCGAAGCGACGGCTGCGCTCGAACTTGCGCTCGAGATCACCCGGCAGATCGAGGCCGCAGGGGCGCGGCCACGCGTGTCGTGAAGCTCTACCTCGTCGCTGGCGAGGCGAGCGGCGATGCGCGCGGGGAGGAGTTGATGCGCTCGCTCCGCGAGCAGGCGCCGGGCATTGAGTTCTTCGGCGCCGGCGGGCCGCAGATGCGCGCGCTGGCGGGTGGCGAGTTTTTCGACTGGGCGCACGAAGCGGTCGTCGGACTTTGGGATGTGCTGAAAAAGTATGGCTACTTCCGCGCGCAGTTTCGCCGGATGCTCGACGACATCGACCGCGTGCAGCCCGATGCGCTCATCCTGATCGACTACCCCGGCTTCAATCACCGGCTCGCGAAAGCCGCGCGCGTGCGCCGCCCGGCGATGAAGATCATCGACTACATCAGCCCGCAGGTCTGGGCGTGGAATCGCGGGCGCATCCCGGAGATGGCGAAATATCTCGACCTGATGCTGTGCATCTTTCCGTTCGAGAAGCCGCTCTATGAAGCCTCGGGCCTGCGCACGGAATTCGTCGGCCATCCCATGCTCGACTCGCTTGCCGCGAAGCGCGCCGGCATCGGGCGCGAGTCGGATCTCGTTGCGCTGCTGCCAGGCAGTCGCGGCAAGGAAGTGCGCAGGATCTTTCCCGCGATGCTCGACGCCGCGCGTCTGATGCGCCGCGGCAATCCCGCGCTGCGCTTCGCCTCGGCCGCCGCCTCCGACGCACTCGCACGTGAGATGCGCGCACTCGCCGGCGATGTTTGCGAAGTGAGCACCGGAAACGCGCACGACCTCATGCAGCGCGCCACCGCGGGCATGGTCTGCTCCGGCACGGCGACGCTCGAGGCGGCATACTTCGGCCTGCCGATGGTGATTCTCTACAAGGTCGCGTGGCTCACGTGGGTCGTCGGACGGCAACTCGTCCGGGTGCCGCATCTCGGGATGCCCAACATCCTCGCCGGTCGCGAAATCGCGCGTGAATTCCTCCAGGGCGCCGCGCAGCCGCAGCCGATCGCGGAAGCGATGCGCGCGCTCGTGGGTGACGCCGCCGCGCGCACCGCGCAGCAGCGCGAACTCACGGCGGTGATCGCTCAACTCGGCGAGCCCGGCGCGGGTGGTCGTGCCGCCGCGTGCATCTTGCGCGCACTTTCCTCCAGCTCATGAACTCGCACCAACGACCCAAGGACGACGTCCTGCCCGGATTTGCTGTGCTCGTTCTCGCGAGCATCATCGTGCTCTTCGCCGTGCGGAATCTGCCATGGCATCTCGATGATCTCGACCAGGCGAAGCAGGCGTTCGTGTCGTATCAAATGATCGAGGACGGGAAGTGGCTCGTGCAGGAGTTGCCGGACTCGGCGGTCTCGGACAGGCCGCGTCCTGCTACGAAGCCGCCGCTGCAGGGTTGGCTCTCCGCGCTCGCGTATCTCGTCGCAGGCGGGCACGGCTGGGAGGTGGCGTGGCGACTGCCGGCGTTCGTGGCGGCGCTGTTGATTCTGCGAGGATTGTGGCGCGCGGGCGATGAACTCTACGGCAACAACGTCGGCGCGATGCTCGCCGCGGGCGCGTTCGGGCTGAACTCCTACGTGCCGCGCCTCGCCTCGCTCGTGCGCACGGACATGCTGCTCACGGCGTTCATCTTTTTCACCGGGCTGATCATCGTGCGCAAGCTGCGCAGCGGCGAGCCGTGGACTTTTCGCGAGCGCGCTGCGACGTGCCTGCTGCTGCTCGGCTCCACGCTCACGAAAGGGCCGATCGCCTACGGCTTCCTGCTGCCGGGTATTGTCGCCTTCCTGCTCGTCACCCGAAAATGGGAGATCAATCGCCGTGTGTGGGCGGGCTGGATCGCGTGGTTGCTTCCGGCCGCGATCTTCGGCGCATGGATCTGGCATGGTTGCGTGAACGTGCCGGGATTCTACGATCAGGTCGTGGTGAAGGAATTCTTCGGGCGCTTCACGGTCGGCGAACGCGCGGTGCATCACACCGGCTGGCCGGGCACCTACTCACTTGGCCTGCTCGGGCGCACGCTGCCGTGGACGCTCCTGCTCATCGCCATGTTCACGGTCAAACAAGTGCGCGTCGCGTGCCGGAGCGACGCGGCGCTGACGTGGCTGCTGTGCTGGACGCTCGGCGGGCTTGTGTTCATGGAATGTGTGCCGTCAAAGCGTTTCGACCGCATCCTGCCGGTCGTGCCGCCGATGTGCCTCTTGCTCGCGGCGGCCGCTCGGCATCTTCCGAAGTTCGAGCTGCGCGGCCAGCCCATCGGGCGCATCGCGATTCTCGCGCCGCTGCTCGCGGTGCCGCTGGCGGCGGGCTATGCCGGCTTGAGAATGTTCGGGAGCTTCGACAACGACGCGCGCGCGCTGGTGGCCTTCGGCGCGGCAACTCGCGCCGCCGTGCAGGAAAAACGGGACCGCCTCGTCGTGGTGAGCGGCAAGGATGAGGGCATGCTGCTCTACGCGGGCGCGCAGCGATTTACGCGGATGGACGACGCCATCGCGGCGTGGCGCTTCAAGCGCATCGACTGGCTTGTGTTGAGCGAGGGCGATTTCGATAAACACCGCGCGGCGCTCGAGCCCTTCGATTTGCTCGCGAGCACACCGCTGCTGCCCGAGAAATTTAACAGCTACCGGCTGCTGCATCGCGTTGAGGTGAAAGCCACACCGCCCGCCGCGCCGGTTCAGCTCAACACGGAAGATGGCGCACCGCGCCGGGCTCCTTCGGAGTTGTCAAAGGAGCCCGGAAAGTAGGGAAATTTACCTATTGCCTTTCAGGAGAAACACCGGGTATCAAATTCCGAGTGCCAACTGCTGCCCGCTCCCGCAGGCTCAATGATAACCGAACCCACGCCACCCCGTGAACGACGAACTGACGGACCAACCGATTCCTGAACAGCTCCCTGCAACCGCTTCCCCGGATCTCGAGGCGCCGATCCAGCCGGTCTTCATCCCACGCATCCCGGTGCTTGGAAAAAGTCCGCATCCTCCCGGGTTCAGCTACCCCATCGGCGCGTCGGCCATCGGCGAAGGACTCATGGGGATCGCACAGTTCGAGCGCTTCACGCTGCGCTACTCGAATCGCTCGCCGATCTTCACGATGCCGCGGCCGATCAAAGGCTTCCCGATGCTGCGCATCACCTACACGAACTATCCCGTCTATGAGCCGAGGCCCGGCACGATCACGCGGCTGCCGCAAGGCGGCGAACGTTGGGCGCTCGAGGTGCTGCCGACGCCCGCGGAGTCGCGCGAATTCATCCAGGGCATCATCAAGGAAAAAGCCCTGCCGCTTCTGCGCGAGTGGCTGGTCGGCGCGGAATGTCCGACCCCCGAGTCCCGCCGCACCGCACGCGCGTGCTGGTTCGTCATCGAGACGAGCCTCGTGAAGTGGATCGACGATACGACGGTCTGAGCGATCAGTCCGTCACCGCGTTCACAACGAGCGCAATGTTCGGCGCGTCGGCGACCGCGGGAGGTCAATGAAGTATCCGTGGATTTCAGTCCACGGATCGGGGTTGGAGTGGCTCTTCGTCGCGTAGCGACGCTTGTATCAGCCGTCGCTACGCGACGCGCGCTTCGTCCCGAACCCACCGTGGACTAACGTCCACGACTACCGTCGGCGACCGCTCCGCGGTCAATCTCATCCTGGACGCGAACTGGTCTCAGTCCGTGACCGCGCCGAGGCTCGCGCTCTTCACGACGCGCGCATACTTCGCGAGCACGCCACGGGTGTAACGCGGCGCAGGCGCCTTCCATTTCGCGAGTCGCGCATCGATCTCGCTCTTCGGCACGTCGAGTGTGAGCACGCGTTTGTCCGCGTCGATGGTGAGCGGATCGCCGTTCTTCACGATCGCGAGCGGCCCGCCGAGCGCGGCCTCGGGAGTGATGTGGCCGACCACGAAGCCGTGCGATCCGCCGGAGAATCGCCCGTCGGTGATCAACGCCACGTCCTTGCCCAGCCCGCGGCCCATCACCGCGCTCGTGGGTGAAAGCATCTCGCGCATGCCGGGCCCGCCCACCGGTCCCTCGTGACGGATCACGATCACGTGACCGTGCTTCACGCGGCCGTCGAGGATCGCGGCGAGCGCGTCCTGCTCGTTTTCAAACACGATCGCCTTCCCTGAAAACTGCAGCCCCTCCTTGCCGCTGATCTTCGCCACCGCGCCGTCGGGCGCGAGATTTCCGCGGAGGATCACGAGATGGCTGTCCTTTTTGATCGGGTTGGAAAACGACCGCACGATCTCCTGGCCCTTCGGATACGCCTTCACCTTCTTGAGATTCTCGGCGAGCGTTTTCCCGGTCACGGTCATGCACTTGCCGTGCAGCAGTTTTTCGTCGAGCAGCATTTTCATCAGCGGCGCCTGGCCGCCGATCCCGATGAGTTCGCTCATGAGAAAACGTCCGCTCGGCTTGAGATCCGCGAGCACGGGCACGCGCTTGCCGACGCGCGTGAAGTCGTCGATGCCGAGCGCGACGCCCGCCGCGTGCGCCATCGCGATGAGATGCAGCACTGCATTGGTCGAGCCGCCGAGCGCGATGGTGAGCGTGATCGCATTCTCGAACGCCTCCTTCGTCATGATGTCGAGCGGGCGGATGCCGCGCTTGATCAGCTCGTAGCACTGAAGGCCCGCCATGCGCGCATCCATCGCCTTTTCCCTTGAGACCGCGTTCTGCGCGCTTGAGTTCGGCAAGCTCATGCCCAGCGCCTCGATCGCCGAGGCCATCGTGTTCGCCGTATACATGCCGCCGCATGAACCCGCGCCGGGGATCGCCTGCTCCTCGATCAGTGCCAGCTCGCGATCATCCAGGTCGCCCGCCGCGTGTTTACCCACGGCTTCAAAGCAGCTCACCACGTCGAGTTTCTTGTCCGCGATCCGCTCGGCCTGATCCTTGCGCAGCCGGCGCGCCGCGAGTTCGCCGGTGATGCAGCCGGGCAAAATCGTGCCGCCATAAACGAAGATTCCCGGCCGGTTCAGGCGCGCCATCGCGATCAGGCAGCCCGGCATGTTCTTGTCGCACCCGCCGATCGCCACGATCCCGTCAAAGCCTTCGCATGCGACGACCGTCTCGATCGAGTCGGCGATCACTTCGCGCGAGACGAGCGAGTATTTCATCCCCTCGGTGCCCATCGAGATGCCGTCGGAGATTGTGATCGTGTTGAAGATGAGCGACTTCCCGCCCGCCGCGCTCACGCCGGCTTCCGCCTGCCGCGCGAGCTGGTCGATGTGGATGTTGCACGGCGTCACCTGCGCCCACGTGCTCGCGATGCCGACCTGCGACTTGCGGAAATCGTCGCGCGTGAAACCCACCGCGTGCAGCATCGCGCGCGACGCGGCGCGTTCGTAACCATCGACGACTTCCGCGCTCCACTTGCGGTGCAGCGAGTGCGGATCGGAGATACGGGCTTTGCGGGAAGGTGCGGCTTTGGTCTGGCTCATGGCGCGAAGAGGCGCAGGCTACCGGGCTGCTTTCGCCGGTGCAAGCTCGCGCATCCCGGACTTCTTTCCCTTCCCGCCCGTGCGCAAAAAGCCGATGAGGTCCGCGAGATCCTGCGGCGTCATCGCGGCTTCGAGGCCCTCGGGCATGAGCGACGCATTCGCGCTGCGGAGCGACTTGATGTCCTTGCGCAGCACCGGCCGCTGCGTGCCGTCGGCGAGCTTGAAGGTGATGCTCGTGCCGGTCTCCGATGCCATGAGGCCGTAGAGTTCCGTGCTGTCTGCGAGCTGGCAGAAGTAGGCGTAAAAGCCCGGCTGCACGTCGGCGTTCGGGTCGAGGATGTTGAGCAGCAGCTTCTCCGGCGGATGCTCGACGACTGACGCCAGGTTCGGCCCGACTTCGTTGCCGGCGTCGCCGAGCTTGTGGCAGGCGACGCACAGCTTCGTGAAAACCTCACGTCCACGCGCGCCGTCGCCGGCGAGTTTCAGCGCGGGCTGAAACTTTGCGACGACCGCCGCGCGCGTGCCGGCGGCCTTGAAGATCTTACCGGCGAGCGTGCGGACCCGCGGCGAGCTGTGCTTCTGCAAACGTCCACGCTGCGTCCCGTCGAGCGCGGGCGCATTCCCGCTGTCGAGCAGCGCGAAGGCCCACGGTTCGCGTGCGAGCAGCACGTCGATCGCGACGGCGCGCGTCCCGGGAGTGAAGGCCGGCCAGCCTTCGAGCAACGTCGCGGGCACCGAAGAGTCGCCGGTCGCGCCCAGCGCGCGCACCGCGGCGCGCTGGAGGTCGCCGGGCTGTGAGGGGGCGAGCCAGCGGGGCAGCACCTTGAGCAAGTCGGCGCGCTTCGTGGGATCGCGCGCGAGCAGGCCGGCGGCGGCGGCACGCTGGGCTGTCGGCTGCGCCTCGTCGCCGAGCAGCGTGCGCGCGAAGGCCAGGATCGCTGTGCCGAAGCCGGCTCTGTCAGTGCCGTTGGTCATCTCGAGAAAACGCCCGAACCCCTCCATCTGCGCGACCGTGAAGCGGCTGTCCACCGATGTGACGATGGGCGCGAGCAGCGTGGCGAGGGAGTCGCGGTCGTCGAGCCCGAGCGCGAGGCGGATGAGCGGGTCCGAGAGCGCGTCGATCCCCGCGTTCGAGAGGGCGCGTGCGTGCGGCACTGCGGAACTCATCACCGCCGCGAGCGTGAATGAGTCTGCGCGATCCTTGAGCGCAAGTCGCGCGAGCGCTTCGCCTGCGCTCGCGTCCTTCCATTCGCCGAGCGTGCAGGCGAGTCGCAGCCGCACCTTCGCGTCGGCGTCATCGACGAGCTTCACCGACGCGGCGATCACCTCGGGCGTGCCGCGATTCTCGGCGAGGCGCAGCGCGTTCTCGCGCACGCCGGGATGCGGATCGGCGAGTGCGTGGACGACGAGTTCTGGAGCGAGCGCATCGAGACCATCGAGCACGCAGAGCGCGTGCAGCCGCGCGAGTGGGTTCGCGCTTTCGCGCGCGAGTGTGGCGAGCGGATCGCGCGCGGCTTTGTCGGCGCGCCAGAGCAGGAGCTGGTGCGCCTTGTCGCGCTGCCATTCGTTTGGCGAGTCGAGCGCATGGACGAGCGTGGCGGTGTCCATGTCGGCGAGGCGCGGCGGCGTGCGCAGCTTCGCGCCGACGGGGAAGAGGCGGTAGATGCGGCCCTTGTCGTCGCCGAGCCGGTAGTGCGGGAGCAGTTCGGCTTTGCCCGCGTCGGTGAGGAACTGCGGGTGCTCGATCATGTAGCGATACATGTCCACGACCCACAGCGCGCCGTCGGGACCGGTGCGCGTCATCACGGGGCGGCACCAGCGGTCTTCGCTCGAGAAGAATTCGCTTGTCTCCTCGCCGGGCGCGCGGTGCGCGGCGAAGCTCGTTGCGTCGTCGGTCACGACATTGTGCTGCACGAGATTGTGGAAGGGCTCGCACGTGAACGCGTGCCGCTCGCCCCGCGGGAAGAGCAGTTCGTCGCGATAGATCATGCCGGCGCACGCGGAGGTGAAATGGCCGGACTGGTTGAAGCTGTGAAAGCGTTTTTCCGGCGGGCTCGCGGGCCAGACTTTCGGATTCAGCGGCACGACGACCTGTCGCGTCGGGTCCGGCGCGGGCACGTGCGGATTGCGGCGCAGGTAGCGATCCGCGAGCACGTAGTGCCAGAGCGGCCGCGAGTTTTGCGTGCCGAACCAATGGCCCCAGTCGTCGCGATTGCGCCCGAATTGCGACGGGCCACTCTCGGGTTCGAGCGCCCCGGTGTCGGGACGAAAACGAAAATCGCGGCTGCCGACGGCGACATCGATGCCGGCGCGATTCGAGCGCAGCCTGGTGTCCGCGCCGTAGTTGCCGTGGTGGCCGCCGGCGGCGCAATAGACCCAGTTGTCGAGTCCCCAGCGCAGGCCGTTGGCGCGGAGCTGCTGGTTGCCCTCAAGCAGGCCGGTCACGAGCACTTCGCGCTGATCGGCGCGTCCGTCACCATCGGTGTCGCGGAGGAAAAGGATGTCGGGCGCGGCGGTGATGATGACGCCGTCGCGCCATGCGAGCACGCCGTTGGGGAAGTTGAGGCCATCGGCGAAGAGCGTGGACTTGTCGTAGCGTCCGTCGCCGTCGGTGTCGTCGAGCACGCGCACGCGTCCGCCGGCTTTGCCGTTGCCGTCCATGCCGAGCGGGTAGTCGGCCATCTCGACGACCCACAGCCTTCCGGCTGTATCCCAGTCGATCGCGACGGGATCGATCGTGAGCGGCTCTGCGGCGACGAGCTCGACGCCGTAGCCGGCGCGGATCTGGAGCTTCTTCATCGCGTCGAGCGGTGAAAGCGGCTGCGATTCCGGCGGTGGCGTGGCCGCGCTGAGGCGGATCGCCGCGAGGACGAGAAGGAAGTGGGGGCGCATCGGCAGTGCGGTAAAGCTTACGGCCGTGGGCGATCTTAGCTGCTCAGACCTACGTGGGCGGGACGATTTCCCGGACGGTGAGATCGGTCGGAAGGCCGCCGCCGCCGTTGATGTCGATGACATCCCCGCCGCCGGTGAGCGCGATCGTGGTGGTGCCGACCTTCACGGAGCTGATCCTCGCGGAGACGATCCCGAAGTGGGCGACCACTGGCGACGAACTGACCGTGCCATTGATGATGACGGAGTCGATCCCCGATCCGGCTGAGGCATTCTCCGTTCCGATGAGGGCGTCGTCGCCAGTGCCGAATAAACCGTCCCCGCCGGGGATGGCGCCGGCGACGAGATTGGTGGCCTGCCAGTTGCCCGCGCCGGTCGTCCCGATGATGACGCGGCCGATCGTCGCCGTGCCGGGGAGCGGAGCGAAGTCCACGTCGTATCCGGCGAGGATGTCGAAGAACCCGACCGAACCGGCGATCGTGATTTTGCCGATGCTGGTGCCGGCGGTGATGGCGCCGCGCGTGTTGACCGAGCCGGCGAGGTCGCCGACGAGCACCGACGCGAGCTTGCCCTGCGCGCTGATCTGCGAGCCGAGTGCGGGCGTGAAGGTGCCGCCGATGCTGACGGCGCCGAGGTTGCTTTCCTCGGCGACGATCGACGCCGTCGCGGGGCCGGTGCCGGTGAGGTCGCCGCCGATGGCGACGCTCGTGATCGATGCGCCGCGGATCTGCGCGGAGAATGCGCCGCCGCCGCCGATGACGCCGCCGGCGATCTTCACGGCGCCCATCGCGTCGGCGCTGTAGATCTGGCCGAGCGAGGCGTTCGCCGCGATCGTGGTGTCGAAGCGACCGTCGTCGCCGAGCAGGGAGCCGGTGATGGTGAGGCTCCTGAGTTTGCCTGCGGTGAAGATTTTTCCGGCTTCGTCGCCGGTGCCGCCCTGCACGTCGCCGTTCACGAGCACGGCGCCCATGTCGGAATCGCTGCTGACTGCGCCGGAGCCGATGCCGAGCCCGCCCAGGATGCTGCCGACGGTTAGTTTCGCTAGTGCGCCGGAGCTGAAGACCGCGCCTGAGCCGTCGCCATCGCCGCCGCGAAGTTGCGCGCCGATGACGATCGTTCCCATGTCGCCGGCTTCGCCGTCGCCGTCGCTCTCGATGCTCGCGCTGTTGTCGCCCCGCCCGCCGAGCACGCTGCCGGTCACCGTCACGCGCGCGATTTTTCCGCCGCTGATGATCGAGCCGGAGAAGACGCCGGTGCCGCCCATGAGATCGGTGCCGACGCTGACGGTGCCGAGGTCGAGCGTGCTCTGCACGGTGCCGCTGCTCTCGCCGTCGGAGCCGATGAGGCTGCCGGCGATCGTCACGCGCTTGATCGAGCCCGCGGCGTTGATCGAGCCCGCGTCGTCGCCGGGGGTCATGGCGCTGATCGGGCCGCCATCGACATTTCCGCCGATGGTGATGATGCCGAGGTCGCCGTTGCTGAAGACCGTGCCGGATTGATCGCCGCCGCCGCCGATGACCGAGCCGGTGACGGTGACCTTCGTGGCGTTCGTGCCGCCGACGACGGCGCCGCTGCGCAAGCCTGCGCCGCCCATGATGTCCACGCCGATGCTCACCGGCCCGAGCACGCCGCCGCAGCCGATAGCGCCGCTCTCTTCGCCGCCGCCGCCGATGACGCTGCCGAGCACGGAGACGCTCTTGATGGTGGTGGCGCTGATGATGACGCCTGAGAGCTGGCCCACGCCGCCCATGATATTGCCGGTGATGGTGATGGCGCCGAAGGGCTTGAAGCTGCCGATCGCGCCGCTCTGAAAGCCGTCGTTGCCGATGAGGTTGCCCTCGACGCGCGCGCTCGAGATGCCGCCGCTGGCGGCGATCAGCGCGGAGAAGTCGCCCATGCCGCCCATGATGTCGCCGAGGACCGCGATCTTGCCGATATTGCCGCCGGTGCCGACCGCGCCGGACTTCGCCCCCGCGCCGCCGACGATGCCGCCGATGGTGAGCGCGCCGAGTCGGGTGGCGCTGGAGACGTTGCCGCTCTCGATGCCATCGCCGCCGATGAGCTTGCCGGTGATCTTCACCGAACCCATGACGCCGCCGGAGAAGACGCGCCCGGCGCGGTCTGCCGTGCCCGGCCCGGAGAGGATGCCGCCCTTGAGATCGCCGCCGATATCGACCTTGCCCAGGTCGCGTTCGCTGATGACGGAGCCGCTGTCGTCGCCGACGCCGCCGAGAATGCTGCCGACGACTTTCAGGTCGCCGATGATGCCTCTCGCGTAGATGGACCCCGCGCGCGCCGTGCTGCCGCCGATGAGATCGCCGCCGATGAAGATGTCGCCGATCCGCCCGCGGGAATCGAAGCGGTCGCTGACCATCGGATCGGTGTCTGGGAAGGCGCCATAGACGGTGAGCGCGGCATCCTTGAAATCGCCAGCGACGGTGAGCGAACCGAGCTTGCCGATGATGAGGCTGTCGAGGCTCGCGGTGCCGGCGTCTTGCGTCGCGAGCCCCTGCGCGCCGAACGTGCCGACCGTGAGCTTTTTCACCGCGGTGCCCGAGCCGATTTGCACGGCCTGGCTGTTGATCGTGCCGGTGGTCGTCGTGCCCGCGTCGATCTGCGCGAGGTCGCCGTCGATCAGCACGGTGCCGATGCTCACGCCAGTCGCATTGAGGTAGCCGACATTCGCCACCGGCGCGTCATCCGCCGTGCCCTTGAGCACCGTGAGGTTCGTGCCTTGGAAAACGGACGCGAGTTCGCTCAGCCGGATTTCCTGCAGTTCGAAGCCCACGCCTTCCGCTGCCAGCTTGACGACCTGCGCGAGGTCGGCGTCGCTGCCCTTGTTCGTGGTCACGATCACCGCGGCGCCGTCGGTGTCATTGAAAGTGAAGGTCGCGGGGGCGATGCGCGCCTCGAGGGGTTCGATGCGGGGAAGATGGAGGGCGCGGTTCATCGGGTGATAAAACCTTTCCGGCACTCCTACCGTGTTTGCAAGCGGGCGTTACGCCAGCAGCGCCTTCGCGATCCTGCCTTCATTGGTCGGGCCGATGAGCCGGTTGTTCAGGCCTTGATAGCGATAGCTGAACTTGTAGGGATCGAAGCCGAGCAGATGCATCACCGTCGCCTGCAAATCGCGCACGGTCACCTTGCCCTCGGCCACCCGGTAGCCCAGCTCGTCGGTCGCGCCGTGGGAGTAGCCTTTCTTCACGCCGGCGCCGGCCATCCACATCGTGAAGCAATGCGGGTGGTGATCGCGGCCGAGGAACTTGCTGCCGCCACGCTCCTCGTTCATCGGCGTGCGGCCGAATTCGCCGCCCCACACGACGAGCGTGCTGTCGAGCAAGCCGCGCTGCTTGAGGTCGAGCACGAGCGCGGCGCAGGCTTGATCGACATCGGCGCACTTGCGCGGGAGACCCTTGAGCAGGTCGTTCGATTCGCCCGTGCCGTGCATGTCCCAGCCCCAGTCGAAGAGCTGCACGAAGCGCACGCCATTCTCGACGAGCCGCCGCGCGAGCACGCAGTTGTTGGCAAACGATCCTTTCCCCGGCTCCGCGCCGTAGAAGTCGAGCATCTCCTTCGGTTCCTTTTTCAAGTCGAACACCTCAGGCACCGCGAGCTGCATCCGGTAGGCGAGTTCGTATTGCGAGATGCGGGTGAGCGTCTCCGGGTCGCCGAAGGCCGCGGCCTCGGCCTCATTCAGCGTGCGCAGCGCGTCGAGCGTGCGGCGGCGCGTGTCGCGACTCATGCCCGCGGGATCGCCGGCGAAGAGGATCGGGTCGCCGACCGCGCGGCACTGCACGCCTTGAAAAACGCCGGGCAGAAATCCCGTGCCCCAGCACGCCTTGCCGCCGGTCGGATCGGTGCCGCCGCTGAGCAGCACGACAAAGCCGGGCAGGTCCTGGTTTTCACTCCCCAGCCCATACGTCACCCACGAGCCCATGGACGCACCGCCGTTGCGCGGCGAGCCCGTGTAGATGAACAGCTCCGCCGGCGCGTGGTTGAACTGATCGGTGTTCATCGACTTCACGATCGTCACGTCGTCAGCGATCTTCGTGAAGTGCGGGAGCATCGAGCTGACCCACGCGCCGCTCTGACCGTGTTGCTTGAACTCGTGCGGCGTGCCGAGCAGCTTCGGCGTCCCCTTGATGAAGGCGAACTTCTCGCCCTGCATGAACTTCTCCGGGCAGTCCTCCTTGTTGTGCGCCTTGAGCTCCGGCTTCCAATCGAAGAGATCGTGCTGCGGCGGCGCGCCGGACATCGAGAGGTAGATGACCGACTTCACTTTCGACGGCAGCGGCGCGGGCTTCGGCGCGAGCGGGTTCACGACATTCGCGCCGTGTGCGCGGAGCGACTCGAGCGCGATGGCACCGAGGCTGAAGCGCGAGGCGTCGTGGAGGAACTGGCGGCGGGTGTGGGCAAGGTGCGGGTTCATCGGTTAAGAATCGCGAGCGGGAGAAGACTCAGTGGCGCTCGAAACAGTTCGCGGAGCGAACGCCCGAGCGTAGCCCGGCACTTTAGTGCCGGGACGGCTCCCCGACCGGAGGATGCGTCGCGTAGCGACGGTTGATCGCGCCGGGCGGGCAAGGCCAATCGTCGCTCCGCGACGTGTCCGCGAGAGACGTCCCACCCGGCACTGAAGTGCCGGGCTATTTTCGCTGGTCGCTCCGCGACCGGGATGAGCGCGACGGCGGGATGATCTCATCAGCTCCTCGTGAGGACGGCGTCGAGGTTGAGCAGCACGTTGGCGACGGCGGTCCACGCGGCGGCTTCGACCGGATCGACGCCGGAGGGCAGGGGGCCGAGCGGCTTGGTCGCCAGCGTGAGGGCGTCGCCGGGCGTCTGTTTGTATTTCGCGAGCTCGGCGTCGAGCAGCTTGCGAAGCGGCGCGATTTGCTTCGCGTCGGCGGCGCGCCCGAGGACGACTTCGAGACCGAAACGAATGCGCGCGTCCGTCTCACGACCGCCATCGCGCATGATCCGCCGCGCGAGCGCCTGCGCGCATTCGACGAAGACCGGATCGTTCAGCATCACGAACGCTTGCAGCGGCGTATTCGTCGGCACGCGGCGGAGCGTGCAGGTCTCGCGGCTCGGCGCGTCGAAGGTGGCCATCGTCGGGTTCGGCATCGTGCGGCGCCAGAAGGTGTAGAGCCCTCGCCGGTAGCGGTCCCCGCCCGTGCTGGTCTCGTATTTGTTCTGCCCGCCGTTGAACGCGACATTCCACAGCCCGTCGGGCTGCGGCGGATAGACGCTCGGTCCGCCGAGCTTGTGGCTGAGCAGCCCGGACACCGAAAGCGCCGAGTCGCGGATTTCCTCGGCACCGAGCCGGCGGCGCGGGTAGCGCGAGAGCAGTTGGTTGCGCGGATCCTTGGCGAGAAGAGCGGGCGTCACCTTCGCGCTCTGCCGGTAGGTCGCGCTGCTCACGATGAGCTTGAGCGCGCGCTTCACATCCCAGTCGCGCATGAAGTCGATCGCGAGCCAGTCGAGCAACTCGGGATGCGAAGGCAGCGTGCCCTGCGTGCCGAAGTCCTCCTCGCTCTCGACGAGGCCCGTGCCGAAGAGCTGCGCCCAAAAGCGGTTCACGGCCACGCGCGCGGTAAGCGGGTTTTCGCGGGAGACGATCCACTTCGCGAGCGCGAGCCGGTCGATGCTGCCGTCCGGCACTTTGTGGAAGGCCGCGGGCAGCGCGGCGGTCACGACGTCGCCGGGCATCGTGTAGTTGCCCTTGGTCAGCACATGGGTCGTGCGCCGCTTGTCCTTCGGCAGCTCGCGCATGACCGGGAATGCGAGCGGTTTGATCGCGGCGAGCTGCGTCTTCGCATCGGCGAGCGCCTTGCTCGTCGTCGCGTCGTGCTTCGAGAGCGGGCGGAAATACGCGAGCACCTCCGGCGCGCGTTCCTTGCGCTCGAACTTCTCGCGCACCGCCGCCGGCATCTCGCGCACGGGCGGCGCGGCGGTGGTGATGCTGATGCGCGTCCCGGAGGGCGTGATTGTGAGCAGCGCGTCGCCGCCGACATCGAGCGGCGTCTTTAGCTCGATGGTCGCGCCGGTCGTCACCGCGAAGACGGCGTCGATCGTGCCGAGGCCGTCGAAGGTCGTGCTCGGCTTGGCTTCGAGCGTGCGCGCGAGCAGCGGCTTGCGCGCTTCGTCGAGCACCGTGAGCCGCGCGCCCTTGATGCGCTCCGGGACTTCGGTGCGATTCCAAAACACGACGCGCTCGATGCCCGTCGCGGCGCCGAGATCGAGTTCCCACCACGGCGCCTTGTCGCCATCGGCGGTATGCGCGACCGAGCCCTTCGCGTATTCGCCGTCGGTCTTCCCGTCGATCGCGCGGCTCGCGGCGGCGTCGGCGTAGGTCGAGGACTGCTTCGCCTTGCCGCGCGGCGCGATGTTTTCGCCACCGGCGAAGACCTGCACCTCGGCGATCTGGAGGAGCTTGCCGGCACTGTGCTCGATGCGCACGTAGCGCGCGCTGCCAGTCGTGGGCTCGACCGGGCGCGCGGTGATCTTCAGCCCCGCCGGCACAGTCGATCCATCCACGCGCAGCGCGGTGATCTTGCGCAGCGAAGTCCTCCCGTCCGCGGCGAGCGGCACCCACTCGATCTTCCGCTCCGGCGCCGCGAGCCAGGTCGTGAACTCGGCTTCCATCTCGGGTGTCCTCGTCTTGAGCTTCGTGTCGAGCGCGGCGATGCGCGCGTTCAGCTCGGCGGTGCGCTTGATTTCGGCGTCGGTCGGCAGCGGCATCTTCGGCTCCTCGTCATTGCGGTCGGCGTCCTCGGTCTGGTCGAAGACGGCGAAGAGCGAGTAGTATTCGTGCTGCGAGAGAGGATCGAATTTGTGAGTGTGGCACTGCGCGCAGTTGGCCGTGAGGCCCATCCAGACTTGCATCGTGGTCCCCACACGATCCTTCACCGCGGCCACGCGGTATTCCTCGTCGGGCGTGCCGCCCTCGAAGTTGGTCATCGTGTTGCGGTGGAAGCCGGTCGCGACAATCTGTTCGCGCGTCGCGTCCGGAATCAGATCGCCGGCGACCTGCTCGATTGTGAACTGATCGAACGGCTTGTTCGCATTGAACGCGCTGATGACCCAGTCGCGCCACGGCCAGACGTTTAGCCGGACGAAGTCCGAGCCGTAACCGCTCGAGTCCGCGTAGCGCGCGAGATCGAGCCACATGCGCGCCCAGCGTTCGCCGAAATGCGGCGACGCGAGCAGCCGATCCACCGCGCGCGCATACGCATCCGGCGCGGCATCCTCGACAAACGAACGCGTCTCCGCGGGTGTCGGCGGCAGCCCGATGAGATCGAGCGAGAGCCGGCGGATGAGGGTGGCGCGATCGGCTTCCGGCGAAAGCGCGAGGCTGTGCTTCGCGAGTTCGGCGCGGATGAATTCGTCGATGCCCGCGCCCTTGGGCTGCCGCGGTCTTTCAAAAGCCCAGTGCGGCGCGTAGGTCGCACCTTCAGCGATCCAGCGCCGCAGCGTGTCGCACTCGGCCGGCGTGAGCGTGTGGTGCTCCTTCGGCGGCGGCATCACTTCGTCGGGATCCTTCGAGCTGACGCGGACGATCAGGTCGCTCTGCTCCGGCTTGCCCGGCACGATCGCGCGGACGCCGTCGCGTTCGCGGAGCGCGTCGTCGCGCACGTCGAGCCGCAGCTTCGCCTTGCGCGCCTCCTCGTCCGGGCCGTGGCAGTGGTAGCACTTCTCGGAGATGATGGGCTGCACCTCGCGGGTGAAATCGACGGGCGCGGCCAAACCGCGGGCGGCGAGGAGGAGGCTGAGGGCGATGAACTGGCGCATGTCGGGGTCGCCGATGATAACCGGCGAGAGGCGAAGGTCATGGGCGAAGCTTTGTTACTATGCTGCGGCCCGATTTCTGCGTAGTTGCCGCGGCCATTCTCTACCATGAACACCGGACCCGTTTCTCCCGACGACAATCCTGAACTTCCGCTGGACCGCCGCGCCTTCCTCTCCCGCAGCATCGCCGCCGGGCTCGCGACGGCCGGCGCCGGGCTCGGCTCAGGCGCGGTCGCACCGACCGGAGCTGTGGCGGTGGAGATCGGCCCGCGGGGCTCGCGCTCCCGCGCGAACAAGGCGCACCTCATCCGCGTGCGCGCCGCGACATTGCAGCGGCGCGAGCGGGCGAAGGAGCACCCGACCAATGACGACGAGGAGCTCTACGTCACGCGCATCGGCAATTTTTCGAAGGGGCTCCCGCATAGCGCACTCGGGCATGTGGATGCGGGGGCGTATGACGCGATGCGCAGCGCGATCAAGTCCGGCAAGCCGGACGCGTTCGAGGCGATCCCGATGGGCAGCACCGTTCCCGGTCAGCAGCGCCCGCTCGTCAATCCCCAGTCGGCGCTCGCCTTCGATGTGTCGGGCGCCGATTCCCATGCGCTCGCGATTCCGCCGGCGCCTGCGTTCGCCAGCAGCCAGATCGCGGGCGAGATCGTCGAGAACTACTGGATGGCGCTGCTGCGCGACGTGCCTTTCTCGGAATTCGGCGGCGACGGACTCGCGCTCGCGGCGACAGCCGATCTCACGGCGCGCACCGATTTCCGCGGCCCGAAAGTCGGCAATGCCGTCACCACACAGACGCTCTTTCGCGATGCGCTCCCGGGCGCGACGACGGGGCCTTACCTCTCGCAGTTCCTGTGGCTGCCGGTGCCATTCGGCGCGGCCTACGTCGAGCAGCGGATGCGCACGGTGGTGCCGGGCTCGCACTTCATGACGAGCTTCCCGGAATGGCTGAGCATCCAGCGCGGCGAGCTGCCGGTCAGTGCGCAGCAATTTGACTCCACGCGCCGCTACATCCGCAACGGCGCGGACCTCGCGCAGTGGGTCCACATCGATGTGCTCTTCCAGGCTTACTTCCACGCGATGCTCATCCTGCTCACGCCGCCCGACGCCGGCGACGCGGATAGCAGCGGGCTGGGCGCGCCATTCGATCGCGGCAACCCATATTCCGTTTCGGCGAACCAGCAGGGCTTCGGCACCTTTGGCGGACCGCACGTCGCGTCGCTCATGTGCGAAGTGGCGACCCGCGCGCTGAAGGCGGTGTGGTATCAGAAGTGGTCGGTGCATCGGCGGCTGCGACCGGAAGTCTTCGCGGCTCGTGTTCACAATCACCTCACCGGTGCGGCGGGCTACCCGCTCGCGATCAGCGAGCTGACGAGTTCGCAGGCGATCTCGCAAATCTACAGCCGGCACGGCAGCTATCTGCTGCCGATGGCTTTTCCCGAAGGCTCGCCTCTCCACCCGAGCTACGGCGCCGGTCACGCGACCGTCGCCGGCGCTTGCGTGACGATCCTCAAGGCGTGGTTCGACGAATCGACCGTGATCGAGAACCCGGTCGTGGCGTCGCCCGATGGACTTTCACTTCTGCCCTACACCGGCCCGACACTGACGGTCGGCGGCGAACTGAACAAGCTCGCCTCGAACGTATCCACCGGCCGCAACATCGCCGGCGTCCACTGGCGCTCCGACGGCGCGGAGTCGCTCAAGCTCGGCGAAGCCGTCGCCATCAGCATGCTTCGCGAACAGCGCCTCCTCTGCAACGAGCGCTTCGACGGCTTCACGCTTACGAAGTTCGACGGCACGACAGTCACCGTCTGACGCGGCTAGTTCGCCGCGACCGGATCGAGCTTCTCGATGCGGACCGCGGTGATCTTATACTCCGGCGTCTTCGTGTAGCGGTCGCGGTGCGAGGTGGTGATCTGGTTCAGGAAGACGCGAGTGGAATGGAAGGTCGTATAGACTTCGCCGACCTTCACGCCGTCGCTGATTCGCACCGGTAGTTCCGCCGCGCCTTGCTCGCTGCGGAGGCGCACCTGCTCGCCGTCCGCGAGGCCGAGGCGCGCGGCGTCGGTGGGCGAGAGCTGCAGGTAGTCGGTCGCGTGAAGGCCGTTGTTCGGCGTGCGCGCGGTCTGCGTCGCGGCGTTGTATTGATACAAGTTGCGGCCCGTCGTGAGGAGGAATGGGAACTCCGGCGTCGTGAGCACGGGCGGCGCGACGTATTCGATCCGGCGCAGCGCGGTGGTCTTGCCGTGCGTGAAGTGATCGGTGTGGAGCGTGCCGGTGCCGGGATCGTTTTCGTCGAGGCACGGCCACTGGAGGCCGCCGACCTGATCCATCCGCGCGTAGCTGATGCCGGCCGCTTCCGGCCACAGCGAGCGGACTTCGTCCCAAACTTCTTCGGCGCTCTTCCATGCGAAGTGCTCGCCCTTGCCCATGAGCTTCGCGACGTCGCACACGATCTCCCAGTCGTTCCGCGCCTCGCCCTCGGGCGCCACCGCCTGACGCACGCGCTGGATGCGGCGCTCGCCGTTCATGAACGTGCCGTCCTTCTCGAACGAACTCGCTGCGGGCAGGAACACGTCGCCGAATTCGTTCGCGGTCGCGTTGATGAAAATGTCCTGCACGATCACGAGGTCGAGCTTCTCCATCGCGCGCCGCGTGAAGTTCATGTTCGGATTCGTCATCACGATGTCGTAGCCGATCGACCACAGCACCTTGAACTTCCCGGCGTCGGCGGCGTCCATCATGTCGATCATGTTGATGCCGGGATTGGTCGGGATCGGCACGCGCCACGCGGCCTCAAAACGCTCGCGCGCATCGGTGATCGGCACGTAGCCCGCGAGCAGCTTCGGCTCGGAGCCCATGTGTGGCGCGCCTTGCACGTTGTTCTGCCCGCGCAGTGGATTGATGCCGCTGCCGGGCTTGCCGATGTTGCCGGTGATCAGCGCGAGATTGACCAGCGCCATGATGCCCTCGGTGCCCTGGATGTGCTCGGTCATGCCGAGGCCGTGGACGCTGAGCGACGGCTTGTTCGTCGCGTAGATGCGCGCGGCTTCGCGGATTTTCGCCGCAGGGACGCCGCAGATTTTCTCGACCTTCTCGGGGAGAAAGTCGCGGATGAACTCACAATACTCGGTGTATTCGGTGAGGCGCGTGCGGATGAATTCCTCATCCACGAGCCCCTCGTCGATGATCGCGGCGCCGATGGCGTTGAAGAGCACGACGTTCGTGCCGGCTTGAAGCTGAAGGTGCAGCGTCGCAAACCCGCAAAGCTCGATCTCTCGCGGATCGATGATGATCAGCTTCGCGCCGTGACGCGCCGCCTGCTTGATGCGCGCGCCGGTGACGGGATGGCCCTCGGTCGGATTCACGCCGCAGACCATGATCGTGCGTGCGAGCGCGATGTCATCGAGCGAGTTGGTTGCGGCGCCGGTGCCGAGCGTCATCTTCATCGCGGCGGCGGTGGGCGAGTGGCAGACGCGCGCGCAGCAATCGATGTTGTTCGTGCCGAGCACGACGCGGGCGAATTTCTGCGCGACGTAGTTTTCCTCGTTCGTCCCGCGCGCGGAGCTGAGCACGCCGATGCTGTCGGGACCGTGCTTCGCGATCGCCTCACGCAACTTGTCGGCGATGAATTGATTCACCTCGTCCCAGCTCACCTTCTGCCATTCGCCATCGCGGCGGATCATGGGCGAAGTCGGGCGGTCCTTCGCCGTGACGTAGTCGTAGGCGTAGCGGCCCTTCACGCACGTGTGGCCGTGGTTGCTCGGGCCTTCCATCGAGGCGCGGATCGTCGTGATCTGCCCTTCGCGTGTGCCGACGTTCACTTCGCAGCCGGTGCCGCAGTAGGAGCAGATGGTCTTCGTCCAAACCGTCGGCTCGCCGCCGCGCAGCACGCTGTGATCTTCGAGCGCGCCGGACGGGCACGTGTCAACGCACGCGCCGCAACTCACGCAGCCGCCGTCGAGCATCGTCTCGCCGCGGATCGGCCCGATGCGCGTCTGGTCGCCGCGATTCCACGCCTTCCACACGAACTGCCCCTGCACTTCCTCGCAGATGCGCACGCAGCGGTAGCACGTCACGCACTGCGACATGTCCACGTTGATGTAAGGATGCGACGGGTCCTTCATGAACGGCACCTCCGGCTGCGGTGCGGTGCGCGAGCCGCGGGCCTTCACGTCGTATTCGCGAAGGTAGCGGTGGAATTGTTTGTCGGGAAACTGCGCGACAGCCTCGGCGGGATAATCCTTCGCGAGCAGGCCGAGCAGCGTCTTGCGCACACCGTTCACCGATGGTGAGTGAGTCTGGATTTCCATGCCGTCGCGGAGCTGCGTGTTGCACGCGGTCACGAGTCCGTTCACGCCTTTCACCTCGACGGTGCAAAGGCGGCACGAGCCGTAAGGCTCGATGCGGTCGTCGTGGCAGAGCGTCGGCACTTCGATGGCGATCTGCTGGAGCGCCTTGTTGATCGTGAGGCCTTCGGGGAAGGCGTGCGACTGGCCGTTGATGATTACTTGAAGCATGGCGTGGCGTGGTTCGGGAGTTCTGTAGCCGCGGCTCTCTGAGCCGCGCGGGTGAGCGTTGGTTTGCCGCTGACGCGGCGCAGAGCGCCGCGGCTACAGGGCGCTACTTGAAGCATGGATCGAGGTCGTTGGGGTAGTAATTGAGGATCGACTCCGCGAAGCGCGCGAGGCCGGTGCCGTGGCCGCAGAGGCTCGCGAGCTTGAGCGCGACGACGAGATCGCGCGCCTCCTGCAAGTCCGCGCGCGTCGCGTCGCCGGCGACGGCGTTGGCGAAAAGTTCCTCCACGCGCCCGGCGCCGCTGCGACAGGGCGTGCATTTGCCGCACGACTCGTAGGCGCCGAACGAAAAGACGTGCTCGACGAGCGCGGGGATGGACGTGTGTTCATCGAACGCCACGACGCCGCCGTGCCCGACGCCCGCGCCGATGTTCGCGAGTTCCTCGAAGCCGAGCGGCGTGTCGATCAAGTGCGGCGGGATCATGCCGATGATCGGTCCGCCGATGATCACGCCCTTGAGCGTGCCGCCACCGCGCAAGCCACCGCCGATTTCCTCGACGATGTGCCGCACCGTGACGCCGAACTCGACCTCGTAGAGCCCCGGCCGATTGAAGAGCGAGTTGAGCGAGAGCGCCTTCGTGCCGCGGCTCTTCGAGAAGCCGAGCGCCGCATACGCGTCGCCGCCGTTCGTGACGATCCACGGCACGTTCACGAGTGTCTCGACGTTGTTGAGCAGCGTCGGTTTGTCGAAGAGCCCGCGCTCGGTCGGATAAGGCGGGCGCGCCATCACCTCGGGCCGCTTGCCTTCGATCGAGCGCAGCAGCGAAGTCTCCTCGCCGCAGACGTAGCTGCCGTGGCCGACATAAACTTCGAGGTCGAAATCCTTGCCCAGAAATCCCGCCGCGCGCGCCTCGTCGATCGCCGCATTTAAGACTTTCGCAGCGAGCGGATACTCGAGCCGAACGTAGATGTAGCCCTTGCTCGCGCCGACCGCGTAGCTCGCGAGCGCCATGCCCTCGATGAGCGCGTGCGGATCGTCCTCCATCAAGTAGCGGTCGATGTAAGCGCCCGCGTCGCCCTCATCCGCGTTGGCGACGACGTATTTTTCGCCCGCGGGTTGCGACGCGACCGCGCGCCATTTGCGCCCCGCCGGAAATCCCGCGCCGCCGCGCCCGCGCAGTTGCGAAGCCTCGACCGCGGCGAGCGCTTGCTCGGGCGAAGATGCGCGCGCCTTTCGCAGCGCAGCGTAGTCGCCGTATTCCGCGAGCGTGCGCGCGCCACCCGCCGCGACGCGCCCGAGCACGATGCCTTCGCGAGAGAAAACCTTCACCGGCGGCCGCGGATGAGTCTGCCCTTTCGCCGGAGCCGCGAAGCACTCGCCGAGGCAATACACGCGCGGACTCTGCGCGTTCGCCGCGTCCCACAGCGCGGGATTCAAATGCCGCGCGGCAAAGCACGCGGTGCCCTGGCACGCTTTGCCGACATGCTCACTGTGCGGCAGGTGATAGAACGACTCGACGTCGGGAGCGAGAGGGGCGGTGGGCATGGGGAAGACGAATGATGAATCAATGACTCATGCGCGAGCCCTTCGTCATGCACAATCCGTCACTCCTTCGCCTCCCACGTGGGCGCGCCGTCAGAGGACCGGACCTTCGAGCGCTTCCTTCAGCTTGCGCCGCAGCGTCTCGGGTTTGAAGGGCTTTTGGACGAAGCCGGCGAGGCCTTTGCCGGTGAAGCGGTTGATCGCGTCCTGCTCGTTGAAGCCGCTCATCAAGACCACGCGCACGTCGGGATCGATCGCGCGCAGCTCGCGGAAGGCGCTCTCGCCGTCGAGGTGCGGCATCGTGAGATCCATGAGCACGGCGACGATCTCGCTTCGATGCGCGAGGAATTTTTCGACCCCTTCGCGCCCATCAGCGGCGACGATCGCGGTGAAGCCGAACTTCTCGATGATCCGCGCGGCGACGGTGCGGACGGTCGGCTCATCATCGACCACGAGCACGGCGCCGGTGCCGGACCACGGTGTGGCGGCGCGCTCGGTCGGTGGCGGCTCGGCTTCGCCGGAAGCGGCGGGGAAGACGACCTTGAACGTGGTGCCCCGGCCCGCCTCGCTATAGACGCGCATCGCGCCGCGATGGCCGCGCACGATGCCGAGCACCGCGCTCAGGCCGAGGCCGCGACCGGTGAATTTGGTCGTGAAGAACGGCTCGAACATGCGTGCCTGCTGCTCGGTCGTCATCCCGCAGCCGGTGTCGCTGACTTCCATGAATGCGTAGTCGCCCTCGGGCAGATCGGGCGAGAGCACCGTGCGATCGAGATACTCGCGATCGGCGCGGATGATGCCGGTGTTGATCGCGATGACGCCGCTCTTACCACCGAGCGCCTCGCTGGCATTGATGACGAGGTTCATCACGACCTGCCGGATTTGCGTCGCGTCGGCTTCGATGGGCGGGAGCGACCCGGCGAGCTCGAAGCGCAGCACGGCGGTCTTGTCGATCGAGAGCTGGATGAGCTGCGTGGTCTCGCGCACGAGTTCGCTCAAGTCGAGGCGCTGGACCTGGAAGCGGCCCTTGCCCGAGTAGGCGAGCATCTGTTTGCACAGCTCGCCGGCGCGCAGCGTGACGGCTTCGATCTGCTCCAGGTGCGGCTGCGCGGGGCTCGACGGGCTGATGTCCTGGCGAGCGAGCGATGCATTGCCGAGGATGCCGGTGAGCAGGTTGTTGAAGTCGTGCGCGATGCCCCCGGCGAGCACGCCGAGACTCTCGAGCTTTTGGGTCTCCTGGAGTTTGCGCTCGAGCTCGTCAGCCTCGGCTTCGTGTTTGCGCTGCGCGGTGATGTCCTCGGCCAGCCCCGCGACGCGGCGGCGTCCATCCGGTCCAGCATCGAAGCTCGTGCCGCGGTTGCGGACCCACCGCTCGCAGCCATCGGCGCCGAGCACGCGGAAAGTCACGTCGTAGGCGGGCGCGCGGCCTTCGGTCCAGTCGGCGTATGCGGCTGCGGTGCGCGCGCGGTCTTCAGCATGGATGGCTTCATTCCAAAGCGACGGCCGCGCGTAGAAGGCTTCGCGCGAGTGACCCCACACGCGCTCGAAGCCGGGCCCGACGTAGAGCGGGCGGTAGGGGTCGAGTTCGTCGAGCCAGAAAATCTGCGGGATGCCTTCGACGAGAAAGCGGAAGCGCGCCTCGCTCTCGCGCACATCGGCGTGGCCGTGCTGGATGTCGGCGGCCATCTGGTCGAAGGCGCGCGCGAGTTCCGCGAGTTCGTCGCTGCCATGCAGGCCGCTGCGAGCCTCGGGATCGCCCGCCGCGAGCTGGCGCGCGGTGCGGGCCAGTCGGCGCACGCGCGCGCTCAGCAGCGGCCCGAAGAGCAGCGAAAAGCCCGCACAGAGTCCGAGCAGCACCGAGCCGCCCAGCCATGCGCGGCGCGCGAGGTTCGCCTCGATGCTGGCCCTGCGCTCCGTGAGATCGAACTCGAGATACACGACGCCGAATTCCGTATTCCGCACGGCACCGCCTGTGCGCGGGGTGATCGGGAAGGGAAAAAAGCCGAGCATGCTGCGGGCATCTTCGGAGAAGGCGACTTCGCCGGCGTGCGCGGTGCGGGCGCGGGCGATCAGCGTCGCGCTCGGAGCTGCGGGCGTCCCGGCGAGCGGGCGGCCGATCAGTTCGTAGCGCGTGCTGTGCAGGACCTGGTCGTCGGCGTTGAGGAGAAGCGCGATGTGCAGGTCGCGATCGGTCGCCGCCAGCGCGATCACGCGCTGCGACGCGGAGGGCGCGAGATTCTCGCTGAAGTAGGAGCACATACCGGCCAGTTGCGTGCCGACGAATTGCGCGCGCTCGCGCATCCGATCCTCGAGGTTGCGATACTCGAGCTCAGCGCTGTAGCGCAGCATGATCACGCCCGTCGCGCTCGCGAAGAGCAGGAGCACGAGCGGGATGGAGACGCGCAGCGGCGGCGGCCACTTCATCGACGCGGCTCCGGAAAGAGGCTCGCGCTGCGCAGCGGTGCGGGATCGGCCTCGCTCGCGAGCATCCCGGCGCGCGCCATGAAGTCGGCCATGCGCCGCATGTTCGCGAGCAGCGGCGCATCCGGCGAGCCGAGTGCGGGGCGCTGATCCGCAAAGGTCGCGAACTTCACCAGCTCAAGCGCCTCGTGGAACTGCTCCGGCGCGAGGCCCTCGCGCGCGGCGAGTCGCGCCCCGGCATCGGCAGGGTTGTGGCGCAGAAAGGTGAGCGCGCGAAACCAGCCCGCCGTCAGCTCGCGCAAGGCAGCCGTCGGCTTATCCGCGAGCGGTGTCGGAACGATCAATACGCCGGAGATCTCGCCGGGGATTTTCGACGAGTCGAAGATCTGCGCGACCCCCTGGCGCATGATCCGCGTGCGATGCGGCTCGTAGGCGACGACGGCATCGACATTGCCGATGCTCAGGTCGAGCCCGACCCGATCGACGCGGGCGGAGACGATCTTCACGTCGGCGAGCGTGAGCCCGGCGGTATCGAGCGCCCTCGCGAGCAGGTAGCCGCCGAGCGCGTTGGATTCGACGGCGACTTTGCGGCCCTTGAGCGCGGCGATGTCGCGCAGCTCCGGCCTGGCGAGCACCGCGTCGCCTCCATTCGAGGAATTCAACACCATGACGATGCGGAGCGCCTGGCCTTCGGCGGCGAGCCGCAGCACGTCGTCGGTGGTGACGGTGGCGCCGTCGATCGCGCGGTTGCGCCAGGCGAGCAGCATCTCCGCGGCGGTGGGGAACTCGACGAGCTGGATGCGGCGCTCGTCGTAGTAGCCGAGGCTGCGCGCGAGAAAGAGCGGCTCAAACCCCGGCCGCTGAAATGAGCCGATGCGCAGCCGCGGCGCCGGCTCCTCGACGCATCCCGTGAGAAAGACCGCGAGAATTGCGAACGCGCGGAGCAGGGGACGGATGATCATTGCCGAGGTTTTCGCGGGTCTCATGCGTGTGCGCAGATAATTGGCGGGCGTCCCGGATTTGCGAGCAGGATTGCGGCCAGCGAAATGGCGAGCTTTGGCTTCATCATCCTGCCTTCATCCTCCATCCTTTCCTCATGCCCGCCTCGAAGACCGTCGCCATTCGCCGCCTTACGTCACGCGCCGGTTTGCGTGCCGCAAAGGATCTCGTGGCGGCCGAGGAGCCGCTGGAGATTCGCGTTGAGGGTCGCACGGTCGCGATCGTGATGCGCACGCCGGGCGAGGACCGCGAGCTGGCCGCGGGCTTCCTGCTGACCGAGGGCGTGATCAAATCGGCGCGCGATCTTTTCGATCTCGCGAGTTGCGTGGCGCCCGGCGGCTCGGGCGCGGAGAATGTGATCGACGCGGCGCTCGCGAAACCTGCCGCCTTCGACATCGCGAAGCTCTCTCGGCACGTCTTCACGTCGTCGAGCTGCGGCATCTGCGGGAAGACCTCGATCGATTCCGCGATGAAGCGCCGCAAGGCGCTGGTCGATCCGGTGCGCGTGGCCGCGAGGACGATCCTCGCGCTGCCGGCACGGCTGGCGCGCGAGCAGACGACGTTCAACGCGACGGGTGGGCTGCACGCGTGCGCGCTCTTTTCCGGCGACGGAAAGCTCCTCGCGGTGCGCGAGGACGTGGGCCGGCACAACGCGCTCGACAAGCTGATCGGCTGGGCCTTGCTCGGGAAGCGGACGCCGCTGGCCGGCCACATCGTGCTGCTGAGCGGGCGCTCGTCCTTCGAGATGATCCAGAAGGCGCACGCGGCGGGGATCGCGATCGTCGCGGCGATCGGCGCGCCGAGTTCGCTGGCCGTGGAGTTCGCGCGCGAGGCGGGCGTGACGCTGTGCGGATTCGTGCGCGGGCGGACGATGAATGTGTATGCGGGCGCAGAGCGCGTCAGCTCGTAGCGGGCTCGGGGAGCTTCATCTCCGCGAAGAACAAGCGCCCCGCGCTGGTCTGGAGCGTGGAGGTGACGATCACCGAGACGGTCTGGCCGATGAAGCTGCGAGCCTGGTTGACGACGATCATCGTGCCGTCGCTCAGGTAGCCGACGGCCTGGTGCGTGTCGCGGCCTTCCTTGACGAGCGCGAGATCGAGCGGCCGGCCCGGCTCGACGATCGGACGCAGCGCACGCGCGAGGTCGTGGAGATTGAGCACCTGCACACCGTCGATGCGCGCGATGGCGTTGAGATTTGCGTCGTTGCTGAGCAGTCGCGCGCTGAGCAGCTTCGCCGCCTGGACGAGTTGGGCGTCCACGGCCATGTCGGGATCGACGGCGCCATCATGGATGGTGAGGCTGAGCGCGGGGTCGCGCTGCATTTGCTCGAGCCGGGCGAGCGCCGCGCGGCCGCGTTCGCGCTTTTGCGGGTCGTTCGAGTCGGCGAGCCGCTGGAGTTCATCGAGCACGAAGCGCGGCACGATGAGCGCCTTGCTCACGAATCCTGTCGCGCAAAGCTCGGGCAGCCGGCCGTCGATGATGACGTTGGAATCGACGATCAGTGGATCTTCCTGCACGGTCGCGCGGCGGAAGCGCACGTAGGGGATGATGAGCGAGAATTCATCGCGATTGCTGCGGACGGCGAGCATCATGCCGAGGTAGGCGAAGCCCGCATACACGGCGAGGCCGGCGAGCCACTCGGCGTCCTCGGGAAGTCCGCGCAGGATATTCGAGGCGAGCAGCAGGCGGGCGAAGATGAAGCCGACGAGCAGGCCGAAGGTGGCCGAGGAAAAGACGCGCAGCGAGATGCCCTTGAGCAGCCGGTCGATGAGCACAAGCACCAGCCCGAAGGCGAGCCCGCCCGCGAGGCCGATCAGGCGCACAGCGGCAAGTTCGTCGCCGATCAGCAGGCCGATGAAGCCCGCGAAGACCACGAAGAGGACGCGAAGAAGATTGATGGTGCGCTCGGGTGTCATGCCTTGTCGTCGCTTTTATTAGCACGGCACACGCCAGCGGGTTGCACCTTCGCCAACTCTGGCGTCGCCTCGCACACCTCGCGCCAGCCGGGGAAGCTCCAGCGGTTCGGGAAATCGCGGCATTGCTGTGGCTTGACCGGCTGAATGCTACAGTCGGCACCGTCGAGGAAGAAGCACTCGCCATTCGGCTTGTCGATGAGCGCGAGGCCGTCGCGCTGCGTCCGTAGGCGGGTGAGGCGCTGGATGAACGCGGCCTCGTCCACGCCGAGGAAGGCAGCGATACTGGCGATCTCGCCGGCGCTCACCTTCACCTGCCCCGGCCAGCGGCAGCAGGCCGTGCAGCGCTGGCAGTGGTAGTGGATTTCGTGGGGCACGGGCCATCATCTCCTTCTTCTTCTGAATCTTCATCTGCTTGTTTTTGCCTGCGAGCCGGCGAAGCAGATGAAGATGAAGAAGCAGAAGGAGAGCGCAGGGTTGACGCATCCCATCGTCCCTCCTACATCCGCACTCCGATGAAACTCACCCGCCTCATATTGCCCGCCCTCATCTGCGCCGCTGCAAGCGCACCGGCTGCCGTCGATTTCGTCAAGGACGTGCAGCCCATCCTCGAGTTCAACTGCGTGCGTTGCCACAACCCGAAGGGCACCGACTACGAGAGTGGCGAAACCGACGTGAACCTCGCGACCAAGGAAGCCGCGTTCGAGGTCAGTTCGACGATCGTCGCGGGCAGCCCGGACAAGTCGAAACTCTACACCACGACCGTGCTGGCCGACGACGCGAAGAAGGTCATGCCGCCGAAGAACAAAGCCACCGGCACCATCGAGCGACTCGCGAAGGCGGAGACCGAGACCTTGAAGAACTGGATCGCCGAGGGCGCGAAGTGGCCCGACGGCGTGAAGCTCACCGCGCGCAAGAAGGAAGGCGCCGCAGCCGACGCCGGCGCCGAGGCCGCGCTCGTCGAGCAGATGCACGCCGCGATCACCGCCGGCTCGAAGGAGAAAGCCGCGGGCGACATGAAGCCTTACGCGACGACGATCGCCGGCAGCGAAGTGGCGTTCGAGGTGGTGCCGATCCCCGGCGGAAAATTCAAGATGGGCAGCCCGGACAGCGAGAAGGGCCGCAGGGACGACGAAGGCCCGGTGCATGAAGTCGAAGTCGAGCCGTTCTGGATGGGCAAGACCGAGGTGACCTGGAACGAGTTCGAGCTCTTCATGTATCCGAACGAGGAAAAGAAACTGCGCGAAGCCAAGAACCTCGCCCCCGCGCTCAACGCGCTCACCGACGCGACCGCGCGGCCGACGCAGCCCTACGTGGAGATGAGCTTCGGCATGGGCAAGGACTACTTCCCCGCGATCTCGATGACGCAGCACGCCGCGAATAAATACTGCCAGTGGCTGAGCGCGAAGACCGGCCATTTCTACCGCCTCCCGACCGAGGCCGAGTGGGAATACGCCGCACGCGCCGGGAGCACGACCGCCTACCCGTGGGGCGATGACGCTGCGCAGATCGCCGACTACGCCTGGTGGGGAAAGAACGCGGACTTCAAATACCAAAAGGTCGGCAAGAAGAAGCCGAACAAGTGGGGCCTCCACGACATGACCGGCAACGTGTGGGAATGGTGCATTGATCAATACGACGCGAAGTATTACGCCAACAGTCCCGCGAAGAATCCGTGGAACAAGGCGACCAAGCCGTATCCGCACACCGCGCGCGGCGGCTCATGGGACGATGAGGATCCCGCCCGTCTCCGCGTGAGCGCGCGCAAGCCGTCCACCCCCGACTGGAAAATCCAGGACCCGCAGCTCCCGAAGAGCATCTGGTATCACACCGACGCGCAGTGGCTCGGTATGCGCGTGGTGCGTCCGCTCAAGGTGCCGACTGCTGCGGAGATGCAGGCGTATTGGAACAGCGGCGTCGAAAAGGACGATCCGAACCTGACCAAGCCGGAGTAAGGGACTGCGCTGCTGTAGCCGGGGTCAGTGACCCGGGCCGGCTCATGGAGCCGGCGCTACCCGCTGACGCGCTTCAAGTCTCCGAATCAGGCGATCAGCTCCTTCACCACGTGCCCGTGCACGTCGGTGAGGCGGAAGTCGCGGCCCGCGTAGCGATAGGTGAGCTTCTCGTGGTCGAAGCCGAGCAGACGCAGCATCGTCGCGTGCAGGTCGTGGACGTGGACGGGATTCTGCACGGCCTTGAAGCCGAACTCATCGGTTGCGCCATAGACCGTGCCGCCTTTCGCGCCGCCGCCGGCCATCCATGCGGTGAAGCCCCAGTGGTTGTGATCGCGGCCGTTCTTTACATTCGCGTTGTTCGAGCCGGGCGTGGGGATCTCGACGGTCGGCGTGCGGCCGAACTCGCCGCTCCACAGCACGAGCGTGTCGTCGAGCATTCCGCGTTGGCGCAGGTCGGTGAGCAGCGCGGCGATGCCGCCATCGACTTCGCCGGCGAGCCGCTTGTGGTTCTTCGCGATCTCCTCGTGGCTGTCCCACGGCTGGCCTTCGCCGTGCCAGACCTGCACGAAGCGCACGCCGCGCTCGACGAGTCGGCGCGCGATGAGCAGCGACCGGCATTGCACCGAGTCGCCATACATCTCGCGGATGGCGGGCGGCTCCTTGCCGATGTCGAAGGCGTCGCTCGCATCCATCTGCATGCGGTAGGCGAGCTCGAAGCTCTGCACGCGCGCCTCGAGTTGCGCGTCGTTCTGGCGGCGCTGGAGGTGTTGCGTGTTGAGCGTCTGGAGCAGGTCGAGCTGCGCGCGCTGCTCGCTCGTCGTCGTGTAGCGGTTGCGGATGTTCTCGATCAGCTTGTCCACGCCCTCATTGCGCGTGTCGATGTAGGTCCCCTGGAAGACGCCGGGCAGGAATGCGGCCTGCCAGTTTTGCGATTCCTGGATCGGGTAGCCGCCGGGGCACATCGTGATGAAGCCGGGCAGATTCTGGTTTTCCGAGCCGAGCCCGTAGGTGACCCACGAACCGAGGGCCGGCCGCGGCAGTCGGGCCTCGCCGCAATTCATCAGCATGAGCGACGGCTCGTGGTTCGGCACGTCGGCGTTCATCGAGCGGATCACGCACAGGTCGTCCGCGGCGGCTTCCGCGGTCTTCGCGAAAAGCTCGCTGACCTCCAGCCCGCTCTGGCCATATTTTTTGAAAGCGAACGGCGATGCGAAGGCGGTCGTCGTCTTGCGCTCGGTCTGGAGCTTGGTGGGAATCTCGCGCCCGTGCCACTCGGTGAGCTTCGGCTTCGGATCGAACGTATCGACGTGCGACGCGCCGCCATTGGCGAAGATGTGGATCACGCGCTTCGCCTTCGCGGGGAAATGCGGCGCCTTGACCGAGAGCGGGTGGAGATTCACCGCCTCGCTCGCGTGACCGAAGAGGCTGCCCATCGAAAGCGCACCCATGCCCATGCCGCTGCGCGAGAGGAAATCGCGGCGGGTCAGGAAGCAGTCTGCGGGATTCGGTGCGTGGTGCGACATGATGGGACTGATACGATGGATGGAATCCGCGCGCGCGGGGAAAACTTAGCGGCCGATGAGCATGCCGACCGCTTGGTCGAATACTCGCTGCGCGAGACCAAGCCGCCGCAGCGAAATGGAGCGGGATAAAGGTCCAGCGCGCAGTTCGAACCCGGGCGGCGCGCCCAGCGGTGAACTGGCCGGCCATGCTCCGCTCGTCGGGACACGACGAAACCAGCCGCGCTGGCTATCCGAACAACCCCATGAGTGGCTTGCCTTCATCGAGCAGATTGTAGGGTCGGCCGAGCGGGTCGGTCGCTTCGAGGTCGGTGATGCCCATCGCGTGATAGACCGTCTTCACCACGTCGGCGGGATCGATCGGCTGGTCCTTCGGATACTCGGCGCGTGCGTCGGTCGCGCCGTAGCTGTGCCCGCCGCGGATGCCGCCGCCGGCCATGAGCACGCTCATGCACGCGGTCCAGTGGTCGCGCCCCGCACCGGCGACGCCGCCGGAGCGCGGATCGCCGAGCTGCGGCTTGCGGCCCATCTCGCTGGTCACGAGCACGAGCGTTTCGTCGAGCAAGCCGTGCGCGGAGAGGTCTTCGAGCAGGGCGGAGAGGGCGCGGTCAAACTGCGGGAGCAGCCACGTCTTGAGGCAGTGGAAGTTGTCCCCGTGCGTGTCCCAGCCGCCGGCGCTCTTGCAGCGCTTGGCGATGCTCTCGTCCTCCTTCCAAAACACCGTGACGAACGGCACGCCCGCCTGCACGAGCCGCCGCGCCATGAGCAGGCTCGTGCCGTTGATCGTGTTGCCGTAGCGTTCGCGCAGCGCGAGCGGCTCTTTCGCGATGTCGAAGGCGCCCGTCGCGCCGCCCGAGGAGAGAAAGGCGAACGCCTTCTCCTGCTGCTTCGCGTAGTTGCGCACCTGCGCCTCGTGGTCGAGGTCGCGCCGCGCGTCGTCGAGCGCGCGCAGCAGATCGCGCCGCGCGTCGAAGCGATCGGGATTCATTCCACCCGACATCGTGAGCGTCGGCGCGCTGAATGTCAGCGGCTCGTCGAAATTGCCGGCGAGATAAAACGGATCGTGCTCCATGCCGAGCCGCCCGGCGAACTGGCCCGGGCGCGTGAATGGCAGGCGGCTCGGCTTGTGCGGGAGCGTGATCGCGTTCGGCAACTTCGCGTGCGCGGCGCGGCGCGAGGCGACTACGCTGCCCATGAAAGGCCAGTCGTCCGGATACGGACGGCGGTCATTTCCCTGCTGCTTGAAGGTCGGGTCGGGCACGTGGCCGGTGAGGTTGTAATAATACCCGGCGTGATGATCGCCAGTCGCGCGCCCCGCATCGGTGACGCCGTGCACGAGGGAGAAATTGTGCGCCTGTTTCGCGAGGAGCGGCAGGTGCTCGCTCACGTGGATGTCGGGCGAAGTCGTGCGGATCGGCTTGAACTCGCCGCGGTATTCCATCGGCGCCTCCGGCTTCATGTCCCACATGTCGATGTGCGACGCGCCGCCGCAGAGGAAAAAGAGGATCGTGGATTTTGCGCGAGGCGCCCCGCTTACGACGGCTGGAGCTGTCGCCGCAAGCCCGGCCGGCACGCAGCGAAGACCAAGCAGCCCCGCGGTCGATGCGGTGAGAAAGGCTCGGCGATTGAGCGGTGGGCGGAACAGGTAGGGACTCATGGTGGGAGCATGTGCCAGGCTGGGATGCATGAGCGTGGATGCCGGCCGTTTGTTAGCGAATGAATCGCGCGCCCGACCCGCTCTCGACGGCGGCACCGTTATTGCATTAGAAGCGCAGATGCATCCTTACCGCCTCGTCCTCGCCGCCCTGCTCGCGTGCGCCGCCTTTTTTGCCGGCTGCTCGAGCCCGAGCTACACGTATCGCTACGTGCCCGGGAAGACGGCGACGCTCGTCGGCGGCTACGCAGCCGCGCCGGAGAAAGCGCCCGAGCGCGTAAAGATCGCGATCGCCGCGGCGAATGGCATCGTCGGCTCGCCCTACGTCTATGGCGGCGGACATGGCCGGGGCGGGGCAGGGTTCGATTGCTCGGGCACCGCGTCGCACGTGCTCATCGCGGCGGGCCTGCTCGATTCGCCGACGCCTTCGCGCGGCTTCCGCAGCTACGGACGGTCGGGGTCGGGCGAGTGGATCAGCGTGTATGCGCGAAAGGGTCACGTCTTTCTGGTGATCGCCGGGCTGCGGCTGGATACGGGCTACAATGGCGAAGGCGAAGGCCCGCGCTGGAGCACCCGGAGCCGGCCCGCCAAGGGCGCGGTGATCCGGCACCCCGTAGGCGTGTAGTCAATGCGGCTCTGGACACTGCATCCGCAATACCTCGACTCGAAAGGCCTCGTCGCCGCACGGCGCGAAGGGCTCCTCGCGCAGAAGGTCCTCGCGGGCGCACCTCAAAGCCAAACTGCGCACGCGAGCGCCGGAGATCTATCGGCGCTTTCGGAGTCTCGATTCGCCCCAGCCGCACGCGATCTTTCGCATCGTTGCGGGCGGGGTGCGCGACTGGGAAAAGCGGTGACGCGATCTGCGCCTACCAGGGAACAAGCGCCACGCCCAGCGTCGCGCCGACTGCGAGACCGCCGGCGCCGAGAGCCACGCCCGCCCACCAAAACTGGTGCGACTTTGCGAGAATCGCGATCGAGGAGATGACGATGGAGACTTGCAGGAAGAGCGCCGCGAGGTCGGCGCGGTCGTCGATGTCGGCGCCCTGTTTTGCTTCCGCTTGAAATACCTCGGCGGCGGCTTTGATCTCCGTCTTCTCCTTGTCGTAGCGCGTTGCTTCGGCCTTGAGCCGCTCGAGCTCCGCTTTCTGATCCGTCGTGGCAAGCCGCGCGAGGAGTTCGCCTTCCACGGTGACGAGACTCCCCTTGATGCTCTTGGCCTGATAATACGCCCACTGGCTGGCGGCTTCGCTTGTCTTGACGATCGATTGCGCGGTGCCGTTGTCGCCAGCGTTGGAGATGAAGGCGAGACAGACGGCGACGATTGCGATGGTCACCGCGACGCGTTTCTCAAAAGGATCGTTGGCTTCGGGGATTTCGGGCGCGTCGGGCATGGCGTGGTCTTACGACGCAGTGTTTCGCGCAGGCAAGTGCCATTGCGCTCACCACGCGAGCGCTTCGCCGGGCACGCGCGGCTCGCTCGCTCCGATGAACTGGGCGTCGAAAAATCCGACGCCATTGCTCGCACCGGTGAGCGACACGGGCGCGAGTTTGTGGCCGAACGCCTTCAGCTTCGCCATCACGTCGGCGGGCCACGCTTTCTCGATGCGCAGCTCGTCCGGCGCCCACTGGTGGTGGAAGCGCGGCGCGGCGAGCGCGGCGTCGAGCGCCAGGCCGCGGTCAAGGATGGCGTGAAGATTGAGCACCGTCTGCGTGATGATCGTCGGCCCGCCCGCGGCGCCGAGCGCGAGGATGGGTTGGCCGTCGCGCAGCACGATCGTGGGCGACATGGAGGAAAGCGGCCGCTTGCCGGGCGCGACGGCGTTCGCTTCGGAGCCGACGAGCTTGAAGGCATTCGGCACGCCGGGCTCGACCGAGAAATCGTCCATCTGGTTGTTGAGCAGGATGCCGGTGCCGGGGATGACGACCTTCGATCCGAACGCCGTGTTGACCGTCTGCGTGCAGGCGACCCAGTTCCCCTCGGCATCGACGGTCGAGAAGTGCGTCGTGTGCTTGCCGAAGACATCGTCGTGCGCCGCGGGCGGCTCGCCGTGCGTGGGCACCTCGGCGATGCGATCGAGCGCGATGCGCGCGGCGAGCGTCTTCGCGTAGTCCTTGCTCAGCAGCCCGCGCGGCACGGGCACGAAGTCGGGATCGCCGAGCCAGTGCGCGCGGTCGGCAAAGGCGAGCTTCATCGCTTCGGCGATCACGTGAACGCGCGTCGCGTCGTCCATCGGCGCGAAGTCGAACGTCTCCATGATGTTGAGGATCTGCACGACGTGGACGCCACCCGAGCTGGGCGGCGGGAAGCTCACGATCTCGCAGCCGCGATACGTCCCGCGCACCGGCTCTCGCAGCTTGAGCTGGTAGTTCGCGAAGTCCTCCGCCGTGAGGATTCCGCCATTCGCCTTCATCCACTCGCCGGTCGTTTGTGCGAAGGCGCCGCGATAGAACCAATCCGCGCCGTCCCTCCCGATCGCGCGATAGCTCGCGGCGAGATCGGGAAGCTTCAGCACTTCGCCTTCGGCGAAAGGCGCGCCATCGGCTTTCAGGAACTGCGCGCGCGAAGTGTCGAACTTCGCGATGTCCTCCGCCACGCCCTTGAGCTTGCGCGCATACACCTCGTCGATCGCGAAGCCCTGCTCCGCGATCACCGCCGCCGGCTCGATCAGCTCCGCGAGCTTCTTCCGCCCGAACTTCTCCAGCGCATGGCTGTAAGCCGCGACCGACCCCGGCACGCCGCTCGCGAGCGGCCCGGTCTGGCTGAGCTTCGTGTCGCCTCTGCCATCGCGGATGAACATGTCGCGCGTCGCCGCCGCGCCGGCCATCTCGCGGCCATCGAGCGCGAAGAACTCGCCCTTCGCCGTCCTGATCAGCATGAAGCACCCGCCGCCGATGCCGGAGTTGTGGCCATCGACGACGCCGAGCGTGAGCCCGATCGCGACTGCCGCATCGATCGCATTGCCGCCGCTCTCCATCGCCGCGAGTCCGGCGCGCGAGGCGAGGGGATGCACGGAGGCGACCGCGCCCTTGCCTCCGCGCGCGACCGACGGCGCGGCGTGGATCGAGGAGACGAGGAGGAAGACGAGGAGAAGCGCGCGAATCATGCCGCAGCGTGGCTGCCTCGCGACCGGCGGCCAATGCCAAAGCTGATGCCATGTCGCGCCGTCACGGGTGAAAGTTCGTAGTCGATTTTTTCGTCAGCCGCTCGATAAGGGGCGGCGGCTGCCGGAGTTGTTGCAGCCGGCCATTCACCCCATGAACTCGATCATCACTTCGTTTCTGCGGCGCTTGCTGCTTTTCGGTTTCGTTTTCGCGGCCACGGCGCGCGCGGATCTTGCCGCGGATTACGCGGCGCTTGTCGCCGGCGTGGAGGGGCAGAGCGCGCCGAATGCGATGGGTGCTTCGCCGGGCGGCGTGGCTCCATTTGGCGGGGCGGCTTTTCCTGTCCTGCTCGGGACGGGGAGTCCGGTGCAAGCAGTGATGGCGGCCGGAAGATACTCCGACAGCTATGATGCCGGCGCGGCGCGGGCGGTGGCGTGGTCGCACACGGGCTTCTTCGACACAGCGGGCGGAGTGCGGACGACTTTGTTTTCGAATGCGGTGCTGTGGGCGAGCCGGCAGTCGGTGCCGGCGGGGACGATCGCGGTGGTGGTCAGTAATACGACCGTCGGCAATTTTCTCACCGCCGCGGGCTACACGGTCCGCAGCGCGACCGCGACGATCACGGCGGGAAATCTGTCCGGCGCTCACGTCCTCGTGCTCAGTGCGCAGACCGATTACTCCGACACGGTGATGGCGTTGATCGCGAGCTTCACAGCGGGCGGTGGCGGGATCGTGACGTGTCAGACGCCGTGGGCCGCGGCGGTCGGGCCGGTGGCGGATGCACGGGCGCTGCTCGATCCGTTCGGGCTGGTCTTTAGTAACCCCGTCCCGGGCGATGCGAGTTGGACCATCCCGGCCACGGCGCCGCCGGCGATCCAGTCGGCGCTGCCCGCGGCGGATGCGCTGATCGCGGACAAGGAAGGCACCACCGTGCTCTCGTCCGGGGATCGCACGATCGCGGCGAATGCGATCTTCCAGGTCGTGCAGGTGAGGATCGACATCTCTGCGCTCGCGGCAAAGCTCGCGGTGCTCGGCGACAGCATGCACTACGGTTTGATCGCGCCGACGGCGGCGGCCTCGATTATCACCACCACGAAGCCGGTCGAGAAGATGCTCGCGCAGTATCAGTCGAAGACCTTCGATGTGATGACGCCGGCGGAGCTTTTCGTGCATCCGAGCGCGGCGGATTTTCCCGGCCTGCCGGACGCGGGCGCGGCGACGGTCAGCCGCACGGTGTCGATCACGGGAAATACGTTCGTGGATTTCTACATGAACCAGGGCAACCGACCGACGCGCTTCGAGACGGCGCTGTATGCGCCGCCGGGGGCGACGATCACCGTGACGATCCCGTCGGACAAAATCGCGCAGGGGCTGGAAATCCACATCGCCGGCAATGGCAGCCAGGACCAGACCTTCAATAGCGGCAACGGCGGGACGTGGACGTTTTTCCCGAAGCTCTGGCGGCGCGTGGCGCTGACTGCGGCGGTGACGCAGACGGGCCACGTGCTCGGCGGGCTGATCACGATCCTCGTCCCGGAGGGGAAGACGCTCGGCACGTTCGATGTGACGATCGATGGAGCGATCGAGGCGCCGGCCTTCGTGCTCGGGCAGACGACCGACGCGCAGTGGAACGCGGGGATCAAGAGCCGGCCTGCGCCTTACGGCTACATCCAGAACTCGAAGCTCACCATTTACCTCCCGAAGTGGCAGCTCGCCGCGATGGACAACCCGACGGCGGTCACGGGCTACTGGAAGCAGGTGATGGACATCGCCGACGAATACTACGGCTACACGGCGTTTCGGAAGCGCGGTGAAACCTACGCGACGGCGCGCTACGTCGCGGCGGGTGGCGCTTACGCTGGTTACCCGATCGAGGCGGGCTGGGGCACGTCTCGCGATCAGCTCCTCAACGCCGCGCGCGTCAACGGCGACTGGGGCAGCTATCACGAACTCGGGCACGGCTATCAAAACAACTTCGACAGCGCCTTCGTCATCGCCATCGGCGCCGAGGTGGATGTGAACCTCTTCCCCGGCATGATCTATACGATGCTGCACGACCGCACGGCGTGGGACGGCGCGCACTCCAGCTACGACGCGACCAATCGCCTCGCGCAGCGCAATGTCTTCCTCGCGCAGGCGCCCGCGAGCCAGACGTGGCAATCGGCGCACGACCTCTACCCGGTCGCCTACGACTTCTATTTCAACCTCGCGGAGGCCTTCGGCTGGCAGGTGTATAAGACCGCGCTCACGCGGATGATGAACTTCCTCCAGAACCCGACGGTCGGGACCGACGCGGAGCTTTTCGCGCTCAGCAGCGCGGACCCGAACTTCAAGCGCAACCGCTTCTACCTGCTCTTCTGCGACGCGTCCGGGCGAAACCTCGATCTCTACTTTCAGCGCTACGGTCTCGGCGCAGTCGGCAAAGGCTACGAGATCACGCAGACGGTGAAGGATCAGGTCGCGGCCAAGGGC
The DNA here is from genome assembly GCA_040081625.1 of Chthoniobacteraceae bacterium. Taxonomy (GTDB): domain Bacteria; phylum Verrucomicrobiota; class Verrucomicrobiia; order Chthoniobacterales; family Chthoniobacteraceae; genus VFJQ01. The sequence continues at coordinate 18,399 of JBEBGD010000007.1, read as the reverse complement.
TACCCGTCGTGGACGGATAACACGGCGATCGATTCGCTCTCGAACCCGACGGTGCTCAACATCAGCGAGAGCACGCCGCCCGGCACGGAGGTCTATCAGTTCGTCGCGACCGATGCGGAGGAGCCCGGCAGCGTGTGGGATTTTCAAATCACCGCGGGCAACACCGACAACGCCTTCAGCATCGACCGCCGCACCGGCCGGCTGCGCGTGCAGAAGATCGATGCGGAGACGCTCACGAGCTACGCGCTCACCGTGCAGGTGCAGGACTGCGGGCTGCCGCGCTTCTCGGCGTCGCAGAGCTTCACCGTGAACATCGCCGACGCCGACGAGGCGCCGCAGGTGGAAGGGCGGTTGTGCTCGGCCACGAGCGCGATGAGCGATGGCACTTCGCTCGGCGGCGTGGTCGCGACGATCGAGCCGGGTCGCACGCTCGCGAGCTTCGCGATCGTCGCGGGAAATGACGGGCACTTCGCGATCCATCCCACCACCGGCGTGCTCACCGTGTCGGGCGCCGCCACGCTACCGAACCCCGGCGTGCTGCTGCTCACCATCCGCGTCGAGGACAGCACCGGCGCGGTGGGTTTTGGCAAAGTGACGGTGGTCTGCAATCGCACGACCGGCGTGCTCCAGGAGTTTTGGTCCAACGGCCAGATGGTCGGCACGCCGACTTCCACCAGCACTCTCTCGACCTTCAACGCGCTGCAGAATGTCGGGAGCAATTTCATCCGCCGCGTGTCGGGCTGGCTGATCCCGCAGACGACCGGGCCTTACACGTTTTGGATCGCGTCGGACGATCAAAGCATCTTCTCGCTCAGCCCCGACGAGAACGCCGTGAGCCGCCTCTCGATCGGCTCGGTGGATGGCTCGACTTCGTTTCAGAGCTGGGATCAGCAAGGCACGCAGAAGTCCGGCGTCGTCCATCTCCAGGCGGGCTTGCCGTATTATTTGGAGGCCATTCATCGCGAAGGCACCGGCAGCGATCACGTCGCCGTCGCGTGGCAGGGGCCGGGCATCGCGCGGCAGGTCATCCCGACGACCTCGCTCATTCCGCGCGATGCGTCGGCGAGTTTTCCGTCGAGCGTTCTGCGCCCGGTCGAGACGTGGCGGATCGCGAAATTCGGCGCCAGCGCGGGAGTGGATGCCGTCGCTGGTTTCAACGCGAACCCCGAGCAGGATGGAGCGGACAACCTGGTCGAATACAGCCTCGGCACCGACCCGCTCGATGAGGCTGTCGGCCCGCTGTGGCAGGTGAGCACGCCCGCGAACCGGCTCACGCTCAGCTTCACCCGCAACACCGGGGCGACGGATCTGACGACGACGGTGCAAGGCGCGGACTCGCCTGCGGGGCCTTGGGCGGATCTCGCGCGGAGCATGAGCGGCGGTGCCTTCGGCGCGCTGCTCGGCGGCGTCGGTGTCAGCGAGTCCGGCGCCGGGCTCGTGCGCAACGTGGAAGTGGGCGACCTGTTCAGCATCGGCGATCCTGCGCATCCGAACCGATTCCTGCGGCTACTCATCACGACGCCGTGAAGTGATGCGTCGGAAGGAGTGGCACCGACAGTCCATCCCAAGGAACGGCGCGCCCTCGACAAATGCCGCGTGCTGGTGAAAGCCTCCCGCCCCCGTATGAAGCTCCCATTTCTCGCCCTCCTCGCCCTCGGCCCGCTCGCGCACGCGCAGTCGGTCACGCCGCTCAATGCGCGGCTCATGCAAATGCCCGCCGTCTCGCGCACGCACCTCGCTTTCGTCCACGCGGGCGACATCTGGCTCGCGCCGCGCGGCGGTGGGCAGGCCGTGCGGCTCTCCTCGCCGCGCGGCACCGAGCAGTTCCCGCGGTTTTCGCCCGATGGCTCGCAGCTCGCCTTCAGCGCGAACTACGACGGCGACACCGATCTCTACGTGATGCCCGTCGCCGGCGGCGAGCCGCTGCGCGTGACGCATCACGGCGCCAATGAGCGGCTGCTCGGCTGGTATCCGGACGGCCAGTCGCTGCTCTTTCACAGCGCGCAGGAGAGCTTCACCACGCGCACGGGGCAGTTCTACAAGGTGCCCGCCGTCGGCGGCCTGCCCGAGCGCCTGCCGGTGCCGTATGGCGAGTTCGGCGCGATCTCGCCCGATGGGAAGCTGGTCGCCTACACGCCGATCACGACCGACTTCGCCACGTGGAAGCGCTACCGCGGCGGCATGACGCCGGACATCTGGCTCTTCGATCTCGACGCGCGCACGGCGGAGAAGATCGCGCCGAGCCCCGCCAAGGACACTCAGCCGATGTGGCACGGCACGAAGATCTATTTCCTCTCCGACCGCGACGAACGCGCGCGCGACAACCTCTGGTGCTACGACACCGCCACACGCACGCTGCGGCAGATCACGCACTACACGGACTTCGATATCCACTTCCCCTCCATCGGTCCCGACGCGCTCGTGTATGAAAACGGCGGCCGCCTTCATCTGCTCGACCTCGCGACGGAGAAGGCGAGCGAGGTGGTGATCAACATCGTGAGCGACCAGGTGTCGCTGCGGCAGCGCGTGGAAAACGTAAGCGGACAACTCACCAATGGCGCCGTCGGACCGACCGGCAAGCGCGCGCTCTTCGAGGCGCGCGGCGACATCTTCAGCGTGCCCGCCGAGCACGGCGTGGTGCGCAATGTGACCGCCACCAGCGGCACCGCCGAGCGCTTCCCCGCGTGGTCGCCCGATGGGAAATGGATCGCCTATTTCTCCGACAAGTCCGGCGAGTATGAACTGACGCTGCGCCCCGCCGACGGCAAGGGCGACGAGCGCACCGTCACGAAGCTCGGCGCCGGCTTTCGCTATCAGCCGCATTGGTCGCCCGACTCGAAGCACGTCGTCTTCATCGACTCGGCCATGCGCATTCACCTCGTCGAAGTCGCGAGCGGGCGCGGGCAGGTGATCGACAAACAGCTCGGGCATTTCGAAGGCGCGCTGCGAAATTTCCGCGTGAGCTGGAGCGCCGACAGTCGCTGGATCGCCTACGCGCGCGACCAGGAGAACAACCAGACCGCCATCGTGATCTACGACACGAAGCAGCGGAAGGCACACCAGGTCACGAGCGGATTTTTCGAGGACGACGAGCCCGTCTTCGATCCCGATGGCAGGCACCTCTACTACCGCTCGCAGCGTTGGTTCGATCCGATCTACAGCGACTTCGAGCCGTCGTGGATTTACGCGAACGGCCAGGCGCTCATCGCCGTGCCGCTGCGCAAGGACCTGCCCTCTCCGCTCGCCCCGCGCGACGACGAAGAGCCGATGACCAAACCCGAGGCGAAGCCCGCGCCGAAGCCCGCCGCCACGCCTACGCCCGAGCCGAAGAAGGACGACGCGCCGAAAGCCTCCGTGCCCGCGGAGCCGACGCCTGCGCCGAAGCCCGGCAATCCCGCGACCGTGAACCCGCCCGCGAAGCCGCCGGAGAAAAAGGCGAAGGACGTGCTGATCGACTTCGATGGATTCGAGGCGCGCGCCATCGTGCTGCCGCCGCGCGGCGGACGCTTCGAGCACCTCTCCGCCGTCGCCGGCAAGCTCATCTTCCAATACCGCCCGCGCGCGGGCATGACCGGCACGAAGCCGATCGCGTGGTTCGATCTCGAGAACCGCGCCGAGAAGCAGATCATCGACGACGCCTCGAACTACGAACTGACCGCGGACAGCAAGAAGATGCTCGTCGTGAAAAACAACCAGTGGGACATCATCAACATCGCCGAGGGGCAGAAGTTTGGTTCACCGCTGCCGACGGCGCAACTCGAGGCCACGGTCGATCCGCGCGCAGAGTGGATGCAGCTCTTCACCGACGCATGGCGGATCGAGCGCGACTTTTTCTACGACCCGGGCATGCACGGCGTGGACTGGCCGAAGATGCGCGAACGCTACGGCGCGCTCATCCGCGAGTGCAACACGCGCGGCGATGTGAACTACGTGCTCGGCGAACTGCTCGGCGAGATCAACTCATCGCACACCTACCGCAGCGGCGGCGATCTCGAGCGCGTGCCGACGCGCCCCGTCGGCTACATCGGCTGCGACTTCGCGCTCGAGCGGGGCGCGTATCGGATCAAAAGCATCCCCGAGGTCGCGCCGTGGGAATACACCATCCGCAGCCCGCTGCGCGCGCCCGGCGTAAAGGTGAAAGAGGGCGACTGGCTGCTCGCGGTGAATGGAAAGGCGCTCGACATCAGCAAGGATCCGTGGGCCGCGTTCGTCGGTCTCGCGGACAAGCCGGTCTTTCTCACCGTCAACGACAAGCCCGTCTTCGACGGCGCGCGCGAAGTGCTCGTGCAGACGATCGCTTCCGAGCAGGTGCTCCGGCAGTATGCGTGGATCGAGTCGAACCGACGCCGCGTCGAGAAGTCGAGCGACGGAAAGATCGGCTACATCTACGTCGAGAGCACGGCCGCCGAAGGGCAGAACCAGCTCTACCGGCAATTCCGCGCGCAGTTCAACAAGCCCGCGCTCATCATCGACGAGCGCTGGAATTCCGGCGGGCAGATTCCCGACCGCTTCGTCGAGCTGCTCGGCCGCCGCGTGCTCAACTACTACGGCGTCCGCGACGGCAAGGACTGGCAGACGCCGACCGTCGCGCATCGCGGACCGAAGGCGATGCTCGCCAACGGCTGGAGCGGCAGCGGCGGCGACTGCTTCCCGTTCCTCTTCCGCGAAAGCGGGCTCGGTCCCGTCATCGGCACGCGCACATGGGGCGGCCTCATCGGCATGACCGGCGCGCCGCCGCTCATCGACGGCGGCAGCGTCACCGTGCCCACCTTCGCGATCTACAACACCAAGGGCGAATGGATCATCGAGGGCCATGGCGTCGATCCCGACATCGAAGTGATCGACGACCCCGCCGCGCTCGCCGCCGGCGGCGACCCGCAGCTCGAGCGTGCGGTGACTGAAATGCTCAGCTCGCTCGGGAAAAATCCGGCAACGCAGCCGGCCAAGCCCGCGTATCCGAAGCGCGTCGCTCAGTAAGCCCGCATCACGCCGCGAGCGACCGCTTCCGCCAGCGCCTGCCGGTAGGCGGAGGAAGTCGAGACCTTCTTGCCCTCGGCCGGATTGGTCAGGAAGCCGAGCTCGCACAGCACCGAGGGGATCTTCGTGTTGCGGATGACGTAAAAGCCGCGCTTTCGCACGCCACGATTCTCCGTGCGCGCGGTCGCGACCACTTGCGAGTGGATGGCCGAGGCGAGCTTCGCGCTGCGGCTCGAGTAGTAGTAGGTCTCGATCCCGTCGGCGCCGACCCGTGGCGCGCTGTTGAAGTGGATCGAGACGAAGACCGCGTCGCGATACTTGTTGGCGATCACGACCCGGCCACCGAGCGACACGAAATAATCGCCGCTGCGCGTCATCACGGTCTTGTAACCCGCGGCCTGCAACACGCGCTGAAGGCGCTGCGCCACATCAAGCGCATACGGCTTCTCGGGAATCTTCTGCCGCGGGCCGCCGCCGCGGTCGTGGCCGCCGTGGCCGGCATCGATGACCACGGTCTTTGCAGCCGCGGTGAAGCTAATGAGCAACCAGGTAAGCAGGACGGGAAGGCGTCGAAGTCTGTGCATGGATTTTTTTCCGCGCGCGGAAGATGCAGGCTCGAATCGGGATGGCGAGCGGTTTTCCTCAGCGCATCAGCGTAGCCGAATCGAGATCGACCTTCGCCTGGGGCAGCACGCGCAGGTCGGGGAAGATCGCGCGCAGCGGCTTCTCGCAGTCCTTTGCGCGGCCGACGACGATCACCGACATCGCGTCCGGCGCGAGTTTAGTGGAAGCGAAGGATTTCACCTCGTCGCCCGTCACGCGATTGAAGCGATCAAGCGTCGCCGCGAACGCGTCCGGCGGCTGGCCGTGCAGCACGAAGTCCGCGATGCGTTCGACGTAGCCGCCGTTCGTCCCAAGGTCGCGGGTGAAGGCGCCGGTGAGCACGAGCCGGCGCGCGGTCAGTTCGTCGGCGGGAATCGGCCCCGCGCCGAGCCGCGTCATCTCCGCATGGATCACGCGCACGACCTCCGCGGCGGACTCGTTCTTCGTCTGGCACGCCGCGCCGAAAATCCCGGCTGCGCGCCACGCGTGAAGCCGGCTCCCGCAGCCGTAGCTGAGCCCGCGCTTGATGCGCACCTCGCGGTTGAGCCGCGCCGAGTAACCGCCGCCGAGCACCGCGTTCGCGATCTGCGCGGTGAAGTAGTCGTCGCTCGCGCGCGGCGAAGCAGCGCGGCCGATATACACCGCAGCCTGCCCCGCGTCGGGCATGTCGATGAGCACCGCCGTTGGTTTTGGTCGCGCGGCCTTCGCGGCGGAAGCGACGGCGGGCGCCATCTCTGCACCCCATGCGCCGAAGGCCGTCTCCGCGAGCGCGAATCCGCTCTCGGCACGCACGTCGCCGGCGATGATCAGCACCACGTTCTCCGGCCGGAACGCCGCGTGGTAATGCGCGAGCACATCGGCGCGCTTGATCCGCGAGAGCGACGCCGGTGTGCCCTTGATCGGGTGGCCGTAGGCGTCCGCGCCGAGGATCAGGCGCGCGGCAGCGGCACGCGCGAAATTCGCCGGCTGCTCGAGATCGACCGTCACCTCGTCGATACGCTCTTTTCGCAGCCGCTCGATCTCGTCCGCGGCGAACTTCGGATGGCACGCCACGTCCGCGAAGATCTCGAACGCGCGGCCGGCAGTCGGCGCGAGCGTGGACATGACGAGCAGCGTCCCGTCCCATCGGGACTCGGATTTGAGCTCGGCGCCGAGTTCCTCGAGTTCCTGCGCGACCTGCATCGCCGGCCGCGAGTTCGTTCCGCGTGCGAGCAGCCCGGCGGTGAAGTGCGCGAGGCCGGCGAGCTTCGCAGGATCGGCTTCCGAGCCGGATTTCGCGACCAGCCCGGCGGTGACCAGCGGCTGCGCGGGCCGATCGACGACGATCACGCGCAGTCCGTTCGCGAGCGTGTGTTCACGCGGCTGCGCAAACTGCGTCGCACGCGGCTCGCCCGGCACGGGCAGGTCGTCCGCGAACGCCGTCGCTGCGAGCAGCAGGGCTGTAGCCACGGCCCTCCGGGCCGTGAACGCGAGCGATGTGGGAACACGGCGCAGAGCGCCTTGGCTACAGCGCTTCATTTCTTCGCCTTCGCCTTCGGCCGCATCGATGCGGGCAGGTATTCGATCATCAGTCGGTTTTCTCCGGTGAAATACTTTCGCGCCAGCGCCTGCACCTTTTCCGCTGTGACCTTCTGCACCTCGGCCAGGTCGGTGTTCACGCGCGCCGCGTCGCCTTGCAGCACCGCTGCGAAGCCGAGCGCGTCGGCCTTGCCCTCAGCCTTCTCGCGGTCATGCAGCCGGGCGGCGAGCACCTGGTTCTTCGCCGTCGCCAGCTCGCGCGCGGATACGGGCTCCGCGGCGAGCGCGTCGATCTCGGCGAGCAGCGCGGTGCGCGCCTTGTCCACGCCGACGCCGCTCGCGAGCATGGCGACGAAGGTCGGGCACCCGAGGTCTTCGCGGAGGTCGGCGTAAAACTCAGCCTCCTGCGCGAGCCGCTTTTCATACACGAGCGAGCGGTTCAATCGCGACGCCTCGCCCCCGGAGAGGATGCGCTCGAGCACGAGCCACGCGGCGTATTCGGCGTCCGTGATCTTCGGGCCGAGGAAGGTCACGGCGAGCGCGGGGAAGGGGACTTTCGCGTCGAACTTGCGCACGGTGCGCCCGGCGGTGCGCGACGGTTCCTTCGTGCTCACGCGCGGGAGCGGAGCGGACGGCTTTTCGAGCGGAGCGAAGTATCGATCGATCCAGCGCTGAAGCTGTGCGGGATCGAAGTCGCCGGCGACGACGAGCGTGGCGTTGTCGGGGCGGTAGAACGCGGCGTGAAAGGCGCGCACTTCATCGAGCGATGCGGCGTCGAGCTCGGCGATGTTGCCGATGGTCGGGCGCTTGTAGGGATGCGCGGCGAAGGATTGCTTCGGGATGAATTCGTAGAACTCGCCGAAGGGCTGCGAGAGCACGCTCTGGCGAAACTCCTCCTTCACCACGTCGCGCTCGGTCTTGAAGTTCGCGTCATCGACGGTGAGCGACGACATGCGCTCAGCCTCGGCCCAGAGCAGGCGCTCGAGATGATGCGAGGGGACGGTCTCGTGATAGACGGTCACGTCGTCGGCGGTGAAGGCGTTGTTTTCCCCGCCGACATCCTCGGTGAGCCGGTCGATCGTTTCGGAGGGCATCCGTTTCGTCGCCTTGAACATCATGTGTTCGAAGAGATGCGCGAAGCCGCTGCGGCCCGCCGGATCGTCCTTCGAGCCGACGTGATACCAGACCTGGATCGCGACCACCGGCGCGGCGTGGTCTTCGAGCCAGATCACGCGCAGGCCGTTGTCGAGCGTGCGCTGCCCGAACTCGAGCGGCGGCACGGCGACCTCCGCGGAGGCGAGTAAGGGAACGAGTGCGAGGAATGCGGCGCGGAACAAAGCGCGCGGAGTTTGCAGGCGGGCTTGCACTCCGCAAGCGCTCGTGTCGAAATCGCGCCATGACATCACCCCGCCTCTCCCGTCGCTCATTCCTCCAATCCGCGCTTGCTGCCGGCGTCGCGCCGCTGATCCTGCCTTCGCATGTGTGGGGCGCGAACGATCGGCTGACGCTTGGTTTCATCGGGATCGGGAAGCAGGCGCGCGGGCTGATGGGCGGGTTTCTTTCCAAGGCGGAGACGCAGACCGTGGCGGTGTGCGATGTGGACACGACACGGCGCAACGATGGGAAGAAGCAGGTGGAGGATTTCTACGCGAAGAAGACGGATAGCGATTACAAGGGGTGCGCGGCGTTCGGCGATTTCCGCGAGTTGATCGCTCGCAAGGACATCGACGCGGTGGTGATCGCGACGCCGGATCACTGGCACGCGATCATCGCGATCGCGGCGGCGAAGGCGGGGAAGGACATCTATTGCGAGAAGCCGCTGACCGATACGATCCACGAGGCGTGGGCGCTCGTCGCGGCGGTGCGGAAGAACGAGCGCGTGTTCCAGACCGGCTCGATGCAGCGGTCGTCGCGCGAGTTTCGCGTGGCGTGCGAACTCGCGCGCAATGGCGTGATCGGCAAGGTCACGCGTGTCACATCGGGCTTCGGCGGACCGGGCAAGCCGTGCGATCTGCCGGGCGAGGAGATGGAGCCGGGGCTGGACTGGGACATGTGGCTCGGGCCGGCGCCGAAACGCGACTACAACTCGATCCTCAGTCCGCGCGGGGTTCACAATAACTTCCCGCAGTGGCGCGCTTATCGCGAATACGGCGGCGGCATGGTGACGGATTGGGGCGCGCACCATCTGGACATCGCGCACTGGGGCATCGGCGCGGACGCGAGCGGGCCGCTGGAGATCACGCCGCCGAAGGATTGGGAGACGGCGGAGGCGGGTGTGAAGCTGCGCTACGCGGGTGGCGTGGAGGTCGAGCACATCAAGGAAAACGGCGTGACGTTCTTCGGGCCGGACGGGGAGATTTATGTGAATCGCGGGAAGTTCGCGCTCAAGCTCAAGGGGGAGGAGAAGGCGAAGTTCACGGCGAAGGAGGACATGCCGCCGTTGCAGGCGCAGCTCGATGTGGTCGAGAAGGAGTTCCTCGCCGACGCGAAGGTGAAGCTCTACGCGAGCACGGACCACAAGGCGGACTTCCTCGATGCGATCAAGTCGCGCAAGCGGCCGATCACCGACGTGGAGATCGGCGCGCGGACTGTGACCGGCTGCCACCTCATCAATCTCGCCTACTATCATGGGAAGACGATCAAGTGGAACCCGGCGAAGAATAGCTTCGTGAAGGGCGGCGGCGATCCGAAGTGGCTCACGCGCGAGTATCGCGGGAAGTGGAAAGTGGCGTAGTGGCGGCGCACGTCGCGATCTGCATCCCGTCGGGGGAGATGGTGCATGCCGACTTCATGCTGTCGGTGCTGCACGTCGTGCAGAATGGGCGCGTGGGCGGAGCGCGTGTGTCGATGGTGAACGCGAAGTTTTCGATCGTCGCCGAGGCGCGCAATCTCTGCGTGCGCGCGGCGCTGGATGCGAAGGCGGAGTGGCTGCTGTTCCTGGACAGCGACATGGTCTTCCCGCCGGACACGATCAAGCGACTGCTGGCGCATCGTAAGGCGATCGTCGGCGCGACTTACCCGCGGAAGATGCTGCCGCTGACGCTCATCGGGACCCGCCGCGACGGCGCGGCGTTTTCACCCGCCGACAAGGGGATGGTCGAGGCGTCGCGGATGCCGACCGGGTGCCTGCTGATCAAGGCGGAGGTCTTCGAAAAACTGAAGCCGCCGTTTTTTCGCTGCGGCTACGACGAGGAGCACGGGAAGGTGCTCAGCGAGGATTTCTGGTTTTCGGACCGCGTGCGCGAACTCGGCGTGGCGCTGTGGTGCGACATGGAGCTGTCGCGCCAGGTCGAGCACATCGGCTCATTTCGCTATTCGCTGAGAAAGGCGTAGGCCTACTCGATCGGCAGGCCGTTCGCGCCGACGCGGACGCCGTTGGCGAAGCGCAAATCCTTGTTGAAGGAGTCCTCGCTGAGACGGTCGCCCGACGTGACCGTCTGGATGCGGTGCGAGCGCTCGACCATGTCGGACATGCGCTCCTTGAACTCGCGCTGGCGCGGTGCGAACTGCCCGGCGAAACCCTCGAAGGGATTGCGGCCATTGACGAGGTTGACGATCGAGAAGGGCACGCTCACACGCACGCCGGCGGTCCAGTGGCCGCCCATGAGCGCGGCGTCGTCCCAGTATTCCACGTCGGCGATGACGCCGGGGAGCAGGCGCGCCTCGAGGCGGGCCTTGAAGCCCTCGAAGTCGCTGCCGAACGGATTGTCGTAGCGGTAGTAGCCGCCGTAGATGCGGACCTCGGTGTAGTTGCAGAGGCCGGGGACGAGGAAACCAAGCTCGGCGTTGAAGCCCTGGAGCGCCGCCTCGCGCCGCTCGAAGATGCGGATGCGCTCGCCGCCGTCATCGCTCGAGCGCCACGTGTGCCGGCGGACCTGCGGCTGGTTGTTGTCGGGCAGGTAGTAGTTGAGGCGCGCATCGACCCACTTGGTGAGCACTTCCGCGCCGAGGCCGAGCTGGTTGAACTCACTGCCGCTTCCGCCGTGGAGCGAATCCCAATAGGCGTTTGCGCCGAGGATCACGTCGTGATCCGGCAGCAGCTTGCGAACGCCGAGGCCGACGCTGCTGATGTATTGGTGGTTGTCTTCCCACGAGTAGCGCGAGTTTAGGAAAACGAAGGCGTCGCGCGCCTGCGGCGACCACAGGCCGGTGATCGAGTCTGCGAAGATGCCGGTGGCGTGGTCGCTGAACTTCGCGCCGACGGTGACGAAGCCGCGTGGCTCGTCGGGGAACCACTCGCGCACGGGCGGCGCTTCTTTCATTTCCTTGCCGGTCGGCGCCAGTTCGTGCCCGGCGCGCGCGGCCGGGATGAGAAGCGCCGCGACGGCAGTCGCGAGGATGAGGTTGCGGATGACGGTCATTTTCTTTGGTTGGTTGGTTGAAGAGTGGAGAAGCTGAACCCGTGGACTACCGGCGATCGTCAAAGTCGCTCGCGGCAATCCACAGCGCGACGTTCGGGAAGTCCGAATAGGCCGTGATCCGGCGGTCGGTGATCTCGGTGATGGTGCCGGAAAGGAAATCCCTGCCGTCATAAAACTTGACGGCGCTCTGGTTCTTGAGGCCAGCGCTGGCGATGATGTCCGCGACGCCGTCGCCGTTGACGTCCGCAGCCGCGACGCGGACGCCGAAGGTGTTCCTCGGGTGCAGCGGGTCGATGTCGAACGGATTGATGGCGGAGCCGATCTGCGTGGGCGTGTTGCCCGACAGGAGCGAGCGGCCGTCGAAGACCTCGAGAACCGAGGGTCTGCCCGTGTTGCGGCCGACGATGATGTCGGCGAAGCCGTCGTCGTTGACGTCGCCGACCGCCACCGAGACGCCGCCGCGGAACTTCGAGGTGCCGACCTTGAATTCGCCGAGCACGGTATCGGTCACGCCTTTATACACCTTCACCGTCGCGCCGCGGAAGCCCTGGCCGACGATGATGTCGTCTTCGAATTCCGGTCCGCCGTTCTCGGGCAGGGCGCCCCCCTTGTCGTCTCCGAAGCGATCCACATCGCCCACGGCGACTCGCACGCCGCCTTTGAATCGCGCGCCGAATGGCGTGAACTCCTTGATCACCTGAAGCGTCCCGCTCCCGAGCCCCTGCTCGGGCTGTGCCGGCTGCTGATCGGAGTCTAGGCTATAGACCTTCACCGTCCCGCCGCCGACCGTGCGGCTGATGAGAGAGGAACCGACGACGATCTCGGGAAGGTCGAAGCCGAATGTCGGCGAGACATTGCCCACGGCCACGAAGGCTCCCTTGTTCTTGCTCGTCCCGAACGGATCGAGCACGTCGCCGCGCGCGGTCTGCGGGCCGAGCGGCCCGGAGGAGAACTGCAGGCCCGAGGAGCCATCGAAGATCCGCAGCCGCCCGCCGTTGTGCTGCGTGGTGGTGACGATGTCGTCGATGCCGTCGCCATTGAAGTCGCCCACGGCGACGCGGATGCTGTCGCGGTAGGTGCTCTCGTAGGCGCTGAACGCGTAGAGCAGATCGCCGGAGGACTTGTCGAAAACCTGGACGATCGGCGGCGCGAATTTGCCCGGCTTCGGCGAGATGCCGGGCGCGGTGACGACGAAGCCGGTGTAGTTCCCCGGGATGAAGGTGAAATCGGTGTCCGAGTTGTTCTTCTCGGTCTCGTCACCGTTGTCGTTCATGATTGTCACCGTCGCGAGCCCGGAGGCAAAGCCGGAGACCACACTATCGATGTGCAGCGTGAGCGAGGCGGTGCCGCTCGCGTTCGCGCCGAGCGTGCCGAGGAGCCTGGTGAGCACGCCGCCGGACTCGGTCCAGCCGGGGTTTTCGCTGGCGACGAAGTTGTAGCGCGAGTCGAGCGGCAGTGTGAGCTTCGCGCCTGTCGCGCTCACTTCGGATTGATTGGCGTAGCTGATCGTGAACGTCAGCGTGTCGCCCGGCGCCGCGCTGCTCAAGCCGTCGGTGATGTCGATGATGGCGGGATCCGGCAGGACGATGGTGAACACCTCGCCGTTGAAGTCGCCGATGCCGTTGTTGAGCAGGGCATCCACCGTTCCGACGAAGAGTGCACCAGCCTCCGGCAGCGCCGCTGGGGCGCCACCGCTGTCATTCGCCGTCGCGATGTCGGCTTTGCCGTCGCCATTGAAGTCGGCCACGGTCAGTTCCGCGTTCCGCTGTGCGCTGGTGTTGAAACTAAACACGTTACCCGTCCTGCCATCACCGCTGCCGAGAAACACCCATACCTCCGTGCCAGTTGCGACACCCCCTTCGGGCGGGATGTTGCTGGGGACAGCATTGTCGCTCGCGGCGATGTCGAGGTTTCCGTCGCCGTTGAAGTCCGCGAGTTGCACATCGCTCAGACTACTCCCTCGGTTCCTGTTGGATTGGTATGTAAAGGTGCCGTCCCCGGCTCCCAGCATCACCGTCACCTGTCCGCCAGTGGAGCTGTCGTAGTAAGAGTAACCGGCGGTCACGAGGTCCGGCTTGCCGTCGCCATTCATATCGCCCACGGCCACGGCGTTCGGGTTGGATTGCCCTTCGTCAGCGATCCCAAACGCGGTCGCCGTGCCGAGGCTGCCCGTGCCGGTGCCGAGCAGCACGCTCACACTTTCGTCGTTAAAGTTCGCCGTGACCACGTCGGCGTTCCCGTCGCCATTCACATCGGCGACCTGCACATCGTTCGATGACACATTCACCGGAAAGGTCTGCTCCATCTGGAAGGTTCCGTCCCCATTGCCCAGCAGCACATTCACGATGCTCAGGCCGCTGGCGGTCAACACCACGAGATCGGGCCTGCCGTCCTGGTTCATGTCGCCCACCGCCACGTCCGTAGCGGAGCTGAAGCTGTTGCCAAAGTTTTGCCTGGCCTGGAAGGTGCCGTCGCCATTGCCGAGCAGCACGCTCACGAAGGCGTTGGTGGAGGTCTGCGGGTCGAACGTGCTTCCCGTGACCACGATATCCGGCCTGCCGTCCCCGTTCACATCGGCCAGCGCGACCGATTGCGGGTTGCTGCCGGTGGCAAAATTCTGCGGCGACTGGAAAGTCCCGTCACCATTGCCGAGCAGCACGCTCACGGAGTAGCCCCCGCTGGCGTAGGAATTTGCCGTCACGATGTCCGGTTTGCCGTCGCCGTTCACGTCGCCGCTGGCGATCGAGACTGGCCTGTTCCCTGTCGCCGCCGTCTGCGGTTGCTCGAAGCTCACCCCGGGCGTGGTCGGCGGATTGGGTTGCTGCACGGTTTGCAGCGGGTTGTTATCGCTGTCCCGGATCGTCTCATCGTCCACGAGCTTCAGCCCGATCGTCCCCGCGCCGCTGACGCCGCCCGCCGTCACCTTGTAAGTGCTCGGGGTCTGCTGCACCACGGTCGGGCCCGTCGTGGCGGCCGTCGCACCGGTGAAGACGAAGACGAAATCCGGGGCGTTCACGCCCGTCACGTCCTCGCTGAACGTGACCGTCCACTCCATGCTCGTCGCGCCCGTGGTCAGCGGCGGCGTGCCGGTGATCGAGAGGACCGTCGGCATGACCTGCAGCAGGTGGTAGGTCTCGCCGGTGAAGCTGCCGTTATTCGCGCCGACCCCTCCGAGCGGAGCTCCGTCGAAGACGATCGTGTCATTGTCCACGAGATCGAGCCGCACCTCGCCATTCCCCTGCAAGCCGCTCACCGTCACGGTGAAGTCGGTCGGGTTCGCGTTGGGGGTGACCACCACCGTCGCATTCGCCTTCGCATCGACCGAGGTGAAGACCCGGAAATCCGCCGCATCCACGCCGGTCACCACCCGGTCGAAATACACGGTGTAAGTCACGCTCGTCGCCGCCGTATTTCCCGAATCCAAAATCGTGGGAGTGGCGCGATCGATCGAAGTCACGTGCGGCACGACGATGGAGACTCCTACGCTCTCGGCCGTGCCGCCGAAGTTGAGCAGCACGTCGGTGCCGCCGCTCGGGGCGGGCTGGAGGGCGACGCCGGGCTCAGGCGGCGACTCGGCCGAGGTGGCGTTGCCGTTTGCGGTGGCGATGTCGGCTCGGCCGTCGCCATTGAAGTCGGCCACGGTCAGTCCCGCGTTGTTGTTGGTGTTGGTGTAGAATCCATCCGAGTCCAAGTCTTCGACGTCTCCGTCGTCGCTTTCTACAATGTATCCCCCAAAGCTCCCCGCCGACGGAAACCGAAGCCTGTCGGTGACGGCGATGTCGAGTATCCCGTCGCCGTCGAAATCCGCGAGCTGCACGTCGCTCAGATTACTGTCACTCCCTCCGGGTGTGCTACTCGTCTCAAAGGGCTGGTCAAAAGTGCCGTCACCATTACCCAGCAGCACAGCCACATAGCCTTCGATGTCGCCGCCATAGTTATATTGACCCGCGACGACGAGATCCGGCGTGCCGTCGCCATCCATATCGCCCACGGCCACGGCATTCGGGTAAGAATCCCCGTCCCGGTCACCGTCGCTGACATCAAACGAGTCTTGTCTGCTGAAGCTGCCTGTGCCAGTGCCGAGCAGCACGCTTACATTTCGGTCGTCAAAGTTCGCCGTGATCACGTCGGCCTTCCCGTCGCCATTCACGTCGGCGACCTGCACATCGTTCGATTTCACCCCCACCGAAAAGGTCTGCTCCGTCTGGAAGGTGCCGTTCCCGTTGCCCAGCAGCACATTCACAGTGCTGATGTCGCTGCTGGTGGTCGTCACCACGAGATCGGGCTTGCCGTCGTTGTTCATGTCGCCCACCGCGACGTGGCCAGGGGTGGCGGTGTTGTTGCCGAAATCCCGCCTGGGTTGGAAGCTGCCGTCCCCGTTGCCCAGGAGCACGGAGACGAAATGTCTGGCCGGGACTTGGGGATCGTAGGTGCCGCCCGTCACCACGATGTCCGGCTTCCCGTCGCCATTCACATCGGCCAGCGCGATCGAAGCTACGGCGTAGCCGGCGGCGAAATCTTGCTGCGTCTGGAAGGTTCCGTCCCCATTGCCCAGCAGCACGCTCACGGAGGCGCTGCCGCTGGTGGAGTAGCTGTAGTTGCCCAGGACGATGTCCGGCTTCCCGTCGCCGTTCACGTCGCCGCTGGCGATCGCCGCCACAGTCTTGTTCGTCACGATGGCCGTCGGACCGGAGAAGACCGGCCCGGACGGCGGCGAGTCGTTGTGCGCCACACTCTTGATCGTGCCGTCGTCCTTGAGGTTCACGCTGAGCGATCCCGTGCCGGTGTAGCCAGTCGCGGTCACCGTGTAGCCGGCGCCGTTCGTGCCGGTCACCGGCGTCACGCTAATCGTGACGGTCCCGGTGAGCCCGGAGAATAGGCCGTAGGTAAAGTCAGTCGAGTCCACCCCGGTGACCGGCTCGCTGAAAGTGAGCGTCCACGACACGCTCGATGCTCCCCTCGGGTTCCCGCCGATCGAGGTGAAGTTCGCTGACGGCCCCGCCTGGAGCAGGTGGTAGGTCTGGCCGGTGAAGCTGCCGTTGTTCACGCCCGTGCCTCCGAGCGGAACTCCGGTGAACAGGATCGTGTCATTGTCCACGAGGTCGAGCCGCACATCGCCATTCCCCTTCAAGCCGCTCACGGTCACGTTGAAGATGGTCGGGTCCGCGGTGGTCGCGACCGCCACCAGCGCATCCGCCTTCGCATTGACCGAAGTGAAGACATGAAAATCCGCCGCATCCACGCCGGTCACCGCTTCATTGAAATCCACCGCGAAGGTCACGCTCGTAGCCGCCGTGCCTTCGCTCACGGGCGCGGAGCGATTGATCGAGGTCACCAGCGGAGTGAGCGTGGACGGCGCGATGCGGCTTTCCAGCGGCTCGATGAAGGAAGTGCGGGCGCGTTCAGTGCCGGTGAGATGCTGTTTTTTCATGGTGAGAAATTGGTGCGACGTGGAAGTGGCTGGCGGCGTGATCCAATCGAGCGACGGCAGCAGCGCGCAGGGAATCTGATTTACCCCAGAGGGTCAACCGGCATTTTAAAGCGAAAACCTCACAGTCGCCCCGGATCGCCCAGCGCAATCGTGTGCTGGATCTCCTCCGTCCGAAAACCGAACGCCATCGGCCGCGCGACGCCGGGCAGCACGGCCACGTCGTAAAGCTCGGTGACCATCCCCTCGAACTTCACCCAGTGCGCCACCGCGCCGGTCCGCACGTCGATGACGTGCAGCCCGCACTGCGACTCGATCCCGCGCCGGGCGAGCTCCTCATCCACCGCCAGCCCGCCGAAGGTGTTCTTCGAGCGCGTCTTCGAGAAACCGACGATAGCGTAGTCGCCCGCGAAGGTGAGCCCTCGCATGAAGCCCGGGCAAAAGGCGAGCGGCTCGAACTTTCCCTCCACCACGCGCCCGATCCAGCCCGTGCCCGAATTGAGCACCCATAACTCCCCGCGATACAACCGCGGCGAATGCGGCATCGAAAACCCGTCCGCCACCACCTCGCCCCCCGGCAGCGCGAGCAGCACGCCTCCGTCGCGCCGTCGTTTGCGCCAGCCCTCCTTCTCGTCCGCCGTGTCCACCGCGGTCACATAGCGGCAGCGCCCGCCTTCCATCGCGAGTCCGTTCAAGTGGCAGCGATCCTCCGGCACGATCGCGCTGATGAATGACGGACGCCAGAGCGGCGAAAAGCTGTAGCGATCATCGGTCGTGCCGAGGCAGTTGAACTTCGTCGCCACGAACACCACGCGCCCGCCTTCCTCCACCGCCACATCGTGGATGTCGAGATCGCCCGTCGTGATGCCCACCTTCGGCACGTAGAGCCGGTCGTGGTCCTGATAGATTTCGCCGGGCCGCAGCACATTTTCCAGCCGCCAGAGCTGATACTGCGTGCCCATCCAGAACCCGCTCCCCTCCACCCACAGCCCCATCGCGCGGGCGAAATTGCGCTCGAACACCGAAAGCCCGCCATCCGGTTTGCGCCCGAGCAGCAGAAGCTTCCCGGTCTGGTAAGTCGTGCAGGCGAGGCTCACATCGTGCGTCGCCAGCCAGCGCGTGAACTGCCCGTCGCAGGTCACCTTCAGCCAGGGCTCTTCCGTGGTCGCGGGGGTGGGGTCGGTGCTCATATCAGTCCAGTCTCCGCAGCTTCTTGATCCCCGAGCGATGTTTTTTCGCGTCGAGGATGCGCTGCTTTAGGCCCCAAGGCCGCGGGCGCTTCTGCCGGCGCACCTTTTCCCGTTCGGCGCGCGCGTCCGCCTTCGCGTCCGCGCGCTTCTTCTCGATCGCCCCGAGCAGCCGCAGCCACGCCGTCCGGCGATTTGCCGATTGCGAGCGCGAGTCCTGCACCGTCACGCTCGCGCCGCTCGGCACGTGGCGGAGAGTCACCGAGGTCGAGACCTTGTTCACATTCTGCCCGCCCGGCCCGCTGCTGCGCGCGAACTTCTCCTC
>JBEBGD010000162.1:0-8809 GCA_040081625.1 Chthoniobacteraceae bacterium | reverse complement strand
GCGACGTTCACATGGGCACCGCGCTCAACAAAATCCTCAAGGATCTCGTGGTGAAATCGCGCTCCATGCTCGGCTTCCGCGCGCCGTTCGTGCCGGGCTGGGACTGCCACGGCCTGCCGATCGAGTTCAAGGTCGTGAAGGAAACGCGCGGCCTCGCGCCTGCCGAAATCCGCCGCCGCTCGGAAGCCTACGCGCGCAAATACATCGACATCCAGCGCGGGCAGTTCAAGCGCCTCGGCGTGCTCGGCGACTGGGAGCATCCGTATCTCACGCTCGAGCCCGCCTACGAGGCGGAGATCATCCGCGCGTTCGCGGGCTTCGTGGAAAAGGGGCTCGTGTATCAGTCGAAGAAGCCGGTCTATTGGAGCACCGGCGCGCAGACCGCGCTCGCGGAGGCGGAGGTGGAATACGCGGACCGGACCGACCCGGCGATCTTTGTGAAGTTCGGTGTGCTCAATGGTCCATGGCCGGGCGAGCCTGCGAGCATGGTGATCTGGACGACCACGCCGTGGACGCTGCCCGCGAACGTCGCCATCGCCGTCGATCCGCGCGCCGAATACGTCGTCGGCGATTTCGGCGGGCAGTCGCTCGTTGTCGCCCGCGCGCTTGTCGAAGCTTTCCAGGTCGCGACGGGGCTGACGCTGATGCGCGAGTTCGCCGTGCTCAAAGGCGCGGATTTCGCCGGTCTCGAAGCGCAGCATCCTTTCCTGCCGCGCACCTCGCGCATCATCGCCGCCGACTTCGTCACGATGGAAACCGGCACCGGTCAGGTCCACATCGCGCCGGGCCACGGCAAGGACGACTACATCGCCGGCCAGCAAAACGGCCTGCCGGTGCTCTCGCCCGTCGATGACTTCGGCAAGTTCACCGACGAGGTCGGCGTGCCGGAGTGGATCGGCAAATACGTCTTCGACGCGAACGCGGAGATCGTCGCGTTCCTCCGCGCGAACGGCTCGCTGGTCGCCGAGCAAAAATACACGCACGACTACCCGCACTGCTGGCGCAGCAAGACGCCGATCGTGTTCCGCGCGGTCGAGCAGTTCTTCATCCGCGTGGACGACATCCGCGCCGCGGCGCTCAAGGCGATCGACGAGACGAAGTGGATTCCCGCGTGGGGGCGCGACCGCATCTTCGGCACCGTCGAAGCTCGGCCGGACTGGTGTATCTCGCGGCAGCGTTCGTGGGGCGTGCCGCTGCCGGCGTTCTACGATGCGAAAGGCGCGCCGATCCTCGACGCCGAGCTGATCCGGCGAATCGCGGATGTCTTCGAGAAGGACGGAACAAACTCGTGGTTCGAGCGCGATGACGCGTGGTGGTCGGAGGCGCTCGGACTTCCCGTCGGGACAACGCGGCGCAACGACACGATCGACGTGTGGATCGACTCCGGCGTCTCGCATCACGCGGTGACGAAGCTCCATCCCGAACTCGCCGCGACAGGCGGAGTCGCCGACGTGTATCTCGAGGCGACCGACCAGCATCGCGGGTGGTTCCAAAGTTCGCTGATGACGAGCGTCGCGCTCACGGGCCGCGCGCCCTACAAGACGGTGATCACGCACGGCTTCGTGGTGGACAAGGACACGCGAAAGAAGATCTCGAAGAGCGCGCAGGGCACGTATCAGAAGCCGATGGATGCGGAGTTTTTCGTCGGCAAATACGGGGCGGACATCGTGCGGCTGTGGGCCGGGAGCGTGCAGTTCACCGACGACGTGCCGTTCAGCGAAGAGAGCTTCGCGCGCACGAGCGAGGCGTATCGCGGCTTTCGCAACGTGCTGCGCATCCTGCTCGCAAACCTGCACGACTTCACCACGCCATCGCTCGCGGGCGCGACGACGGTGGACCGCTGGATTCTCTCGAAGCTCCAAGGCGTGATCGCGAAGTGCCGCGCCGCCTACGAGGCCTACGACTTCCGCGGCGTGTTCGAGACGGTGAACCAATTCTGCACGGTCGAGTTGAGCGCGCTCTACGTCGATATCACGAAAGACCGGATGTATTGCGACCGCGCGGACAGCCCGCGCCGGCGTGCGACGCAGAGCGTCATGCACGCGTGTTTCGAGGCGATCACGAAACTGCTCGCGCCAATTCTTGCCTTCACCGCGGACGAAGCGTGGGAGTTCGCCGGACGCGCGGCGAGTGTCCACGCGGAGACCTTTCCGCAGCCGGATCCGGTGCTTCGCGACGAGGCGCTCGAGGCGAAGGTCGAGGAGTGGCTGAAGCTGCGCGCGCTCATCTACCAGCAGGCCATCGAGCCCGCGCGGCAGGCGAAGACGATCGCGAAGTCGCTCGAGGGCGCGGTGACCGTCGAAGGCTTCGAGGCCGCCGACGCGAAGGACGAACTCGAGGAGTTTTGCATCGTGAGCGAGCTGATCTTCACCGCCGGCCCCGGCCCGCGTGCGAGCGTGAACCGCAGCACGCAGCCGCAGTGCCCGCGCTGCTGGCGACATCTCCCGCTCACCGATCGCGGCACGTGTGGACGGTGCGCTGAGGCTGTCCCAGCCTGATGAAGTTTCTCCTCGCAGTCACACTCCCGCTTTACGCGCTCGATCAGGCTACGAAGTGGGCGACGCTCGCCGCCGACGAGCGCGGCGTGCTGCCGCACGACGTGATCCCCGGATACTTCTCGCTCGTCCACTGGCAGAACACCGGCGCTGCGTTTTCCATCGGGCACGGGAACAACTGGTTCTTCGTCGTGCTTTCGTTCGTCGCACTGATTGGTCTGGTCATCGCGTGGCGGCGCGGCGCGTTCCCGGACAAGCCGTCGCGTTGGGGCGTGGCGCTGCTGCTCCCGGGCATCCTCGGAAATCTCACCGATCGCATCGTCCACGGTCACGTCGTGGATTTCCTGCTCGTCGATCTGCACGTCCGCTTCGCGAATCCGTGGCCGGCGTTCAACGTCGCAGACTCGTGCATCTGTATCGCCGTCGCTCTTTTTCTCATCTCGTCCTTCCGCCCGCAAAAGACATGACCTTCCCCGACCCGCTGCTCCACGAACCCGCCACCGATCCGCTCCCGCTCTACCGTCCGCGCGACGGCATCGCTGCGATCGATTTGCTCGCGGTCGCGATCGCGCATCTCGATTTCTTCACGTGGCTCGACGAACACCCGGCCACGCCCGGCGCGATCTGCGCGCACTTCGGCATCCACGCGCGGCCTGTGGATGTGATGCTCACGCTCTTCTCGGCGATGGGCCTCGTCACGCAAAGCGGCGGCGTCTTCCTTCTCACGCTGCGTGCGCGCGAGCATCTCACCGCCGGCTCGCCGTGGAACCTCGCGCCATATTACGCGTCGATGAAGGACCGCGCGCCGACGCTCGACATGCTGAAGGTGCTGCGCACCGGCAAGCCCGCGAACTGGGGCAGCTACGATGTTTCGGCGTGGGCTCTAGCGATGGAGCGCGAGGACTTCGCGCAGCAATTCACCGCGGCGATGGATTGTCGCGGCGTGCTGGTCGGGCCGGCGCTCGCGAAGGGCGTCGATCTCTCGCAGCGTCGCGCGCTGCTCGATGTCGCCGGCGGCTCGGGCATCTATGCGTGCGCGACGGTCGCGCAGCACCCGCACCTGCGCGCGGCCGTCTTCGAGAAGCCGCCGGTGGATCGCGTCGCGCGCGAGTCGATCGCGAAGCGGGGCTTCGGCGAAAAGGTCGAGGTGATTGCCGGCGACATGATCGCGGGTGAATGGCCGGGCGGCTTCGACGTGCATCTCATCTCCAACGTCCTGCACGATTGGGACGAGCCGCTCGTGCGCGATCTCCTCGCGAAGTCGCACGCAGCGCTGCCGCCCGGCGGGATGCTGCTCGTTCACGACGCCTACATCAACGCGGAGAAGACCGGCCCGCTGCACATCGCGGAATACAGCGCGCTGCTGATGAACATCACCGAGGGAAAATGTTATTCGCTCGCGGAGATGCGCTCGTTCCTTGGCGAAGCCGGCTTCGACTGGGTCGATCATCTGCCGACCGCGGTGGGGCGCAGCGTGATCGTCGCGCAGCGCGGTTAGAGGCTCGACGCCTCGCGCCGCCAGGTTGCCAGAGCGAGCAGCGGCCAGTTGTTCCGATACATGTCGTAGCGGAGGTAGAAGACGCGTGGGAAGCCGGTGCCGGTGGTCGCGGGTTCGGTCCACGAGCCGTCGGCGTTTTGCGTGGTGAGCAGATACTCGAGTCCGCGCATGATCCGTTTGTGGTGCAGTTCCGCGGGCGGGCTCGCGGCGATGAGGCCCATGAGCGCCCACGCGGTCTGGCTCGCGGTGCTGGGGCCTTTGCCCTTGAGGGTGGGGTCGTCGTAGCTCGCACACGTTTCGCCCCAGCCGCCGTCTTCGTTCTGGCAGCTCGCGAGCCAGTCGCGCGCGCGGACGATCCAATCCTCGCGCATGTCTTCGCCGATCGCGCGCAGGCCGCGCAGCACCTGCCATGTGCCGTAAATATAGTTCACGCCCCAGCGGCCATACCACGAGCCGTCGGGCTCCTGCGTGTCGCGTAGGAAGTCGATCGCTCGCTCCACGCGCCGGTCGCGCTTCCACCCGAGCAGGCCGAGCAGTTCGAGCATCCGCCCGGTCAAGTCGCTGCATGGCGGATCGAGGATGGCGTTGTGGTCGGCGAAAGGAATGTCCTCGAGCCAGCGCTGCGTCACGTCGCGGTCGAACGCGGCCCAGCCGCCGCCGCGGCACTGGAAGCTCAGCAGCCAGCGCAGCGCGCGATCGAAGGAACTTCCAAGCCCTCGCTCCCGCAGCGCCATCAGCACCATCATCGTGTCGTCGGTGTCGGGGTAGTGCGTGTTGTTGAACTCGAAGGCCCAGCCGCCCGGCTCGACGCCGGGATTCTTCGCGCACCAGTCGCCGGGCGTGCGCACTTCCCGGGCTTCGAGCCAGCGGATGGCGCGCTGGATTTCCCCGCGCTGCGGATCGACGCCGCTGTCGAGCAGCGCGATGAGATTGATCGCGGTGTCCCAGACCGGCGAGAGGCAGGGCTGCACGCGGAAGTCCTGCGGGTCATCGACGAAGAGACCCTCGAAGTCGCGCCGTGCCTTCGCGAGCACGGGATGATCGTCGGCGTAGCCGAGCGCCTTGAGCGCGATCATCGAGTTGAGCATCGCGGGAAAGATCGCGGCGAGGCCGTCGCTGCCGTCGCCCATGCGCGCGAGCATCCAGCGTTCGCACTCGCGCAGCGCGCGGGCGCGCCACGGCTTCCACGGCAGCTTGTGCAGCAGCTTGAGCGCGCGCTCGCAGAGGTGGAAGAAGTTCGGCCAGCTCAGGCGCGGGCGGCGCCAAGCGAGGCCGAGATGTTCCTGCTCGCTGCCGGCGGGGTAGAGCTCGTGGAGCTGCTTGTCGGGCGGGAGTTCGCGTGCGGGCTTGAAGTGATTGAGGATCGCCAGCGGCACGAGCATCGCGCGGCTCCAGCTCGAGATTTCGTAGATGCTGAAGACGAAGCCGCGCGGGAAGAAGATCATCTCCGCCGGGACGGTGGGCAGATACTTCCACGGGAACTGCCCGAGCAACGCGAGGTAGAGCTTCGCGTAGGTGTTCATCCGCGGGATGCCGCCGAGTCGCAGGATGCACGCGCGGGCTTCGTGCATGTGCGGCTGGGTGGGCGCGTGGCCGGCGAGCTTGAGCGCGAAGTAGGCTTTCACGCTCGCGTTCACATCGCTCGGGCCGCCTTCGTAGATGCT
Source organism: Chthoniobacteraceae bacterium (assembly GCA_040081625.1). Taxonomy (GTDB): domain Bacteria; phylum Verrucomicrobiota; class Verrucomicrobiia; order Chthoniobacterales; family Chthoniobacteraceae; genus VFJQ01. The sequence continues at coordinate 3,152 of JBEBGD010000162.1, read as the reverse complement.
CCAGCCGCCGTCGGCGAGCTGGCGGCGCCGGACGTGCGCGGCGCATTTTTCTTCGAGGACCGGATCGACTTCGCCGGCCCAGTGCATGTAGGCGACTAGGTCCGCGCACAGCGTGGCATCGACGAAGAGTTCGCCGCACCAATACCCCTCGCCGTGCTGGAGCCGCAGCAGATTGGACTGCGCGCGCTGGACCGCTGCGGCGAGTCGGTCGGGCAGAGGTCGGGCGGTCGTTTCGGAGAGCAAGCTTAGTGGACTTTGTAGTGGACCGAGATGGTGCGGAAGAGGTTCTGCCCGTTTTGCGCGGCGAAGTAGTAGAGCTCCACCGCGGCGTTGTTCTGGTTCCACTTGTAGCCGACGACGGTCTGCACCACGTCGCCCACGGGCTCGGTCTTGCGGACAAGTTGCTGACCCTCGCCGTAGCGGCTCTTGAGCTGGAGCCGCACGGCACCCATGAAGTCGTCGTATTTGCGCTGATCCCATCCGTCGCTGTGGTAGATGAGTTCCACCTCGGCGAGCGCGTCGGTGCGGAAGTAGAAGACGGTGCGCTTGAGCCCGGTCTGCACGAGGCCATCGACATCCCACGCTTCGAGGCCGCCCTGCACGGCGCGCTTTTCGACGATCCGCGCCTTCGCGTTGCGGAGCATCGACTCGAGGCGCGATGCCGTCTCGCCCCAGATGAGGCCGAACGGCGGCTTGATGTCCTCCGCGCGCGCCGGCCACGCGGCGAGCATGAGCAGCGCGACGGAGAAGGCGCGCTTCATCTTACGCATCGTGCGCGAGGCACGCCTGCACGAATCCCTTGAACAGCGCATGCGGCGCGTTCGGCTTCGATTGGAATTCCGGGTGGAACTGGCAGGCGAGGAACCACGGGTGGTCGCGCAGTTCGATCAACTCGACGAGCTTCCCGTCGGGCGACGTTCCGGCGATGACGAACCCGGCGGATTCCATCTGCTCGCGGTAGTTGTTGTTGAACTCGAAGCGATGCCGGTGCCGTTCGCGGATGTCGCGCTTGCCATAGACCTGCAGCGCCTTCGTGCCTTCGGCGAGGTGGCACTCCCACGTGCCCAGCCGCATCGTCGCGCCCTTGCCCCGCACTTTCTTCTGCTCGGGCAAAAGGTCGATGACCGGATGCGTCGGCGCGCTCTCGAACTCGGTGGACGTCGCGCCGGTCAGCCCGCAGACGTGGCGCGCAAACTCGATCGTCGCGATCTGCATCCCGAGACAGAGCCCGAGGTAGGGCACCTTATTCTCCCGAGCGAACTGGCACGCCTTGATCTTCCCCTCGATCCCGCGCTCGCCGAAGCCGCCCGGCACGATGATGCCCGAGACGTGGCCGAGCTTCTTCTCCGGGTGCTCGACTTCGAAATCCTCAGCCTCGACCTGCTTCACCTCGACGGCGCAGTCGCACGCGGCGGCGGCGTGCGTGATCGATTCCATGATCGATTTGTAGGCGTCCTGATGGTCCGTGTATTTGCCCACGAGCGCGATCTTCACGTGCTTCTTCGGCTTGATCACGCGATCGACGAACTTGCGCCACTGCGTCATGTCCGCGGCGGGCACATCGAGCGCAAGCGCGCGGCAGATGATGTCGTCGAGCTTCTCGTCCTGGAGCTTGAGCGGCACTTCGTAAATGGTGTGCTCCACGTCGCGCCCCTCGATGACCGCATCGAGCGGCACGGAGCAGAACTGCGAGAGCTTCGCGCGCGTGTCCGCGTCGAGCGCGTGCTCGGTGCGCGCGATGAGCACGGTGGGATGGAGGCCGATCTCGCGCAGCTTCGCGATCGATTGCTGCGAAGGCTTCGTCTTCAGCTCGCCCGCGGCCTTGATGAACGGCACGAGCGTCACGTGCATCACGATCGCGTTTTGCGTGCCGGCTTCCTGGATGAACTGGCGGATCGCCTCGAGGAAGGGCAGTCCCTCGATATCCCCGGTCGTGCCGCCGATCTCGGTGATGACGACGTCCACACTCCGCCCCTCGCCACCGCGCTCGATGCGCGCCTTGATCTCGTTGGTGATGTGCGGGATGACCTGCACGGTCTTGCCGAGATAATCGCCGCGCCGCTCATTCTGGATGACGGTTTCATAGACCTGCCCGCTCGAGGTCGAGTTCGCCTGGGTGAGCGGAGTATTCGTGAAGCGTTCGTAGTGGCCGAGGTCGAGGTCGCACTCCGCCCCATCGTCGAGCACATACACCTCGCCGTGCTCGAAGGGGTTCATCGTGCCCGGATCGACGTTCAGATACGGGTCGAACTTTTGCAGCACGACCTTGAGCCCGCGGGCTTCGAGCAGCGTGCCGAGCGAAGCGGCCGCGAGTCCCTTGCCGAGACCGCTGACGACGCCTCCTGTGACGAAGATATATTTCATGGTGTGGGTAAAGTGGTGGAAAAGGCAGGACTCTCCTTCTGCTTCTTCATCTTCATCGCTTTTTCGGTGCGGCTCGTGAAGTAGATGAAGCTGAAGAAGCGGAAGGAGAAAAAAGCAGCCGCTCGATCAAAGCCACATCGGCGGGCGTGTCCACACCGACCGCGGCGTGTTTTGCGATCACGACCCGGATCTTCGCACCGTTTTCCAGCGCACGGAGTTGCTCGAGCGACTCAGCCTGCTCGAGCACGCCGGGCTTCCACTTCACGAACTGAAGCAGAAACTCCGTCGTGTAGCCGTAGATGCCCTGGTGCCGGAAGAAGGTCGGCTGCACGCCATCGCCGCGCACATACGGGATCACGCTTCGCGAGAAATAAAGCGCGTCGCCGGCGCGATCGAGCACGACCTTCACGAGGTTCGGATTCGCCGTGTCGTCGCCCGGTCCGAAGGCGTTCGCGGCGGTGATCATCCCGACCGAGGCGTCCCTCGCCATCGTCGTCGCCAGCCGCGTGATCAGCTTCGGGTCGATCAGCGGTTCATCGCCCTGCACGTTGATCAGATGCGTGAAGCCGCGCAGCTTTTTCGCCACCTCCGCGATGCGATCCGTCCCGCTGCGATGCTTGGGCGAAGTCATCGCCACCTCCGCGCCGAAGCCCGCCGCCGCAGCGGCGATGCGCGCGTCATCGGTCGCGATGATCACCCGCGCGATCCCGCGCGCCTCCATGCACCGCTCCCACACGTGCTGGATCAGCGGCTTGCCTGCGATCGGGTGGAGGGGTTTGGCGGGAAGG
>JBEBGD010000161.1:0-8811 GCA_040081625.1 Chthoniobacteraceae bacterium | reverse complement strand
AGCGCCGCAGGCGCCGGCGAATTGGCGAGGACGCTCAAACGTGGGGGAGGATGTCCTGCGGACGGCTCAACGTTCAACGTCCAACTTTCAACTTTCAACGAGCAGGCAGCCGCCACGACTCGTCGAAGAACCCGGCGTCGTAGATCAGGCCTGGCGCGGTGTCGTCGGCGGGCGTGCGCAGATCGATCAGCGCCCAGTCCGGCAGCTTCGGTGTTTGCAGCGAGTTCGAGGTGCGCGCGCCCATGCGGAAGGTGAAGCTCGAATTGAGCACCACGTAGCGGCGCGGGTTGAGCGGGTTCGGGTGGATCATCACGGGGACGTGATGCGCCGCGTCGAGCTTGTAAGCGCCGAGTTGCACCTGCTCCTTCGTCCACTTGAGCGGAAGCTGCGGCAGCACCTTCGCGAGCACCGCGTTGCTGCCGGGATCGCCCCACAGCACGAGGTTCGCATTCGCGATGTCGTCGGGCGTGAGCGCGGTGTCGTCCTTCACGATTGCGTCGCCCCGGAAGACGCGCCGCCATTCGGTGATCGCGCGAGCGAGTTCGGCTTTCGTCCACGCATCGACGCGCGCGTTGAGCGCCTTGCCGGTCGGTCGGACAAAGATGAAGCGGTCGAAGAACGCGTCGTCGATCGGGCCGGTGGAGCCGTGGGCTTTCACGAGGCGGCGCTGGTGCGGAAAGGTGGCTTCGATCCATTTGCCGTTCGCCTTCTCGAAGACTGCCACCCATGGGCTCGCGACCTTCGGCCCGACGAGTTCCGTGCCGTCGATGATCACTCGCGGCGGCTGCGTCTTGTCGAGCGGGATGGGCGCGCCTTCCATTCTCAGCGTGAAGGCCGCGACGTTCTTCGTGCTCACCTTGATCGTTCCCTCATCCACGATCTGCGCGTCGATCTCCGCGCGCTCCCAATGCCGCTCCAGCGCATCGAGTGTCACCCACTTCATCGTCGGGTAGCGCAGCGTGTAGGTCGCGAAGCGCACGCGCGACGGGATTCGTTCGCGCCCTTTCGCTGCGATAGCATCCACTTTCTCCGCCACGATCTTCTTCGCGCCCGGCTCGTATTTGTGGCCGGTCTTCGGGCCGATGATGTGCTCGATCGTCACGCCGTCCTCCCCGGCGGCGGCGACCATGCGATCGGCGGCGGCCTTCTGCGCGTCTTCGTCGCCGGAGTAGGCGACCGCGTGCGTGTTGAAAAGATTCCGCACCTTGATGTCCGCGTCGTAGTGCCGCCACAGCACCTGCTCCCACCACGGCACGGCGGGCTTTCCTTCCTTGAAGACGCCCGCGTAGTTGGCCGTCTCGCTGAAGCCCGCGCCGGGATTGATCGCGCACCACAGCCCCGCGTGATGCACGCCGAGATGCCATGTGCTCGCGCCGCCCATGCTGAAGCCGCGCATCACGATCCGGTCCGGGTCGATCGGGTAATGCGCCTGCACATGCGCCATCGCCTCGAAGACATCCGTCTCCCCCGCAAACTTCGTCGCGTTGCAAAACCGGCCGTAGGGATGCAGCACGAACGCTCCCTCCGGCGCGAACTCGCCCGGCGACTTCAGCCGCCCCGCGAGAAAGCCAAGCTCCAGGTTCGTGTCGCCGCGGCCGTGATTCCACACGTCGAGCCGCCGCGGCGTCTTCCGGTCCGCCGGCACCACGAGCCCATACGGCTGCACCGAGTCGTCGATGTTCGACACGAAGCCGCGCACCACCAGCCCCGTCGCGCTCGTCCACGAGTGCGTGCCTGCGGCGAGTTCATCCGCGCGCTTCTTCCCCTCGACGATGAAATCGCGCGCGGTCTTCACGTGCTTCACGTCCATGAATTCGTCGTAGCGCAGCGCCCACTCGACGGCCTTGTGGAAGATGATCACGTCGGGCAGCAGCGGATTGCCGCGCAGCTTGTCGATTTGCGCGCCGAGTTCCGCGACGCCGCGCGTCAACTCCGCGCGGTCGGCGTCGGCGATTGGCTTTCCGGCGGGCGGGACTTGTCTTTGCGTCGGCGGCTGAGCGACGGCGACCGACGCGAGAAGGATGAGGGAGAGTGTGCGAAGCATGGGTGTGGAAAGTTAGCGCCAGTCTTCGTCGAAGAACCCCGCGTCGTGGATGAGCCCCGGCCATTTTGCGTCGGCGGGCTTGCGGATATCCACGATCGCCCAGTCCGGCAGCTTCGGCGTCTGGTCGCTGTTATTGAGCAGCGCGAATTCGCGGAACGTGTGCCCGCTGTTGAGCACGATATACTTCTCCGCGTTGAGCGGGTTTGGGAAAACGAGGATCGGCATGTGAGTCGCGGCGTCGAGCACGTAGCCGCGGAACTCCACCTTCTCCCTGCTCCACTCGAGCGGGAGCTGCGCGACGATCTTCTTCAGCACCGCGTTCGACGACGGATCGCCCCACAGCACGAGGTTGTGGTTCGCGATGTCCTCGTCGCCGATCGCGCTGTCATCCTTCACCCGCGCGTCGCCGCGGAAGACCCTGCGCCACGACCACAGCGCGTGGTCGAGCTCGGACTTCGTCCACGCGGCGGTCGAGTCGTGAAAGGCGCGCCCCGTCGGGCGCACGTGGACGAACGACGACATGAATGCGTGATCGACCGGCCCGCACACGCCGGGCCGCTTGCCGGTGGTGGGCGCGTTGGCGCTCTGCCAGGTGCCATTCGCCTTGCGCAACGTCGCCGCGCCCTTGTCCAGCGGCAGCGCCGTCCCGTCGATGACCAGCTTCTTTAAAGTCACGCCCGGCGTCAGGCGCAGCGCGGCGACGTTCTTCGTCGTCACGCTCAGCGTGTCCTTCACGATCGCCGCGTCGATGTCCGCGCGCTCCCACGACTTCTCCATTCCGAGCAGCTCCACCCACGCGCGGCGCGGATAGATGAGGCTATAGGTCGTATAGGTCACATGGGACACATTGGGGTCGCGCCCTTTCACCAGCGCCATCTCGATCGCCTTCTCGATCACCGGCTTCGCTTCCGGGTGATACTTGTGCGCGGTCGCCGGCCCGATGATGTGCGTGAACGCCAGCCCTTCCTTTCCCGCAAACCGCAGCATGATATCCGCGGCCTGCTTCTGCTTGTCGATCTCGCCCGAGTAAGCGACCAGCGGCAGCCCGGCGACATTGCGCGCGACGACCGTCGCATCATACCAGCGCCACAAGTGCCGCTCCCACCACGGCGGCGGAGTCGCATCCTTCGCGTAGAGTGTGCCGGCGAAGAACTCCTCGGTTTCCGAGAAGCCCGCGCCGGGCGCCGCCGCCGCCCATTCGCCGGGGAAATGCATCGCGAAGTGCCAGCACGCCGCGCCGCCCATCGAGAAGCCGCGGATCACGACGCGATTCTCGTCGATCGCGTAGTGTTTGCGGATGTCCGCGAGCGCTTCCCGCAGATCCACCTCCCCGGCAAAGTGGTTCGCATTGCAATACCGCCCGTAGAGATGGCACACGATCGCGCCCTCCGGCACGAACTCCCCGGCCGTGCGCTGGCGCTGCGCGATGAAGTCGAGTTCCGTCAGCTTCTCGCCGCGGCCGTGAAACCAAAAGTGCAGCGGGCGCGGCTTGTCGCCCGGCTTCCAGTCGGAGGGGACGACGAGCCCGTAAGGCTGCACCGACCCATCGATCGCCGAGCGATAGCCGCGCGCGACGAGCCCCGTCGCAAGATTCCACGCGGGCTTACCGCCCTGCGCGTCCTTCGCGCGAGCCTGGCCTTGGAGCAGGAAATCGCGCGCGATGGCGAACTGCTTCGCGTCAAGAAACTCGTCATGCTTGAGCGCCCACGACACCGCCTTGTGGAAGATCTCCACGCTCGGCAATTCGGCATTGTCGCGCAGCGTCACGAGCTGCGCACCCAGGGCATCGACCCCATCCTGCAACTCCGCGCGCACCGCCTCCGGCACGGCGACGCCGGGAGGAGGGACGGGTCGGACCGCGGGTTCCGCGGCGAAGGCAAGCGTGCTGATGAAAGCGAGGAGCGGGAGGCGAGGCATGGGAATCGTGGGAGCATTGCGGCACGGCGCACCGTTCGCAATTCACCATTCACGATTCACTTTGGTGGAAATGGCGTATCGCCACTGGATCACGCCGCCGGCGTGTCCGTGCCGGGCGGCAGGGTGCATGCGGCGAACTCGGCGATGCCGGCAGCGGCACGGCGGAGGTCGGGATAGGTTTCGTCGGCTCCCGCTTTGCCGAGGCGCTCGCGGCGCGTGGTGAAATCGGCGTCGTCCGTCTGCCACAGCCCGACGAGGATTTTTGCCGAAGGCAACTGGATGCGCAGTCGTTTGCAGAGCGCGCGGGCGGCGATGGTGGAAACTGGCGGCACCGAGGAGATGCAGACGATGGACGGTGCGAGTTTGGCGGCCTGCTCGACAGATTCGGCGGCGAGCAGTTTCGAGGAAAGCACGGTGGCTGGGGTGCCGGACTCGGCGAGCACTTGCGCAAGCATGAGCGCGGCGACTTCATCGCCCTCGTGGCTGGCGGGGATGCAGAGGATCGGCGCGGTCGCCGTGGCGGACGCGGCGCGAGGCTCGGCGACGTCGGCGATGATCTGGCGCAGGATCTGGCAGGCATCGGTGCGCGCGACGTCCGAGAGCACACCCGCGCGGAAATCCGCCTCCATGCTGCGCAAGGCCGGCAGCACCGCGTCGTCGAAAGCGGCGAGCGCCGAGTGTTTGGTGGCGTGCCGCTCGACGATGTCGCTGGCCTCCTCTTCATTGAGCGCGAGCAGCCGCAGGTAAAGCCGGTCGCCGGGAGCGATCGACGGTTTGTCGCCCATGAGCAGGTTGAGGAATGCGAGGTCGGGCAGATACTTTCCCGCAACCGCGAGGCAGACGGTCAGCGGAGTGGCCAGCACCAGGCCGACTCCGCCCCATAGCCACGTCCAGAAAAGCGCGGAGACGATGACGGCGAGCGGGGAGATTTCCGTGCTCGTGCCGTAGAGCCAAGGCTCGATGACATTGTTGGACACCAATTCGCAGACGGCGAAGAGCCCGATGGTGAGGAGCGGCTGCGTCCACGATTCGAAGACGGCCAGCGAAAGCGCGAGCGGAAGCAGCGCGGCGAGCCACGGGCCGATGTAAGGCAGGAAGCGCAGCATCATTCCCAGCAGCCCCCAAAACACCGCGTTCGGAATGCCGATGAAATACAACCCGATGCCGATCGCGAGGCCGAAGCTGGCATTGACCAGCAACTGCGCGCGCAGATAGCGGCTGATCCGCTGCCCGGCTTCGTCGAGCGCCTGCGTCGTCACCCGCAGGCGGCCGCGGCCCATGAGATGGATGAGCCGGTCGCGCAGGTCTTCGCCAGCCAGCAGCATAAAGATCACGATCACCACGACCACGCACGTATTGCCGAGCGGGCCGACGACCGGCAAAAGCACGCCCACGAGCTTTTGCACCGAGCCATCCGCCACGCGGACCACCTCGACGCGCACCGGCCGCGGCTGGTGCGCCACCGCCGGCGCCGGGGCTGGGTCCTCCGGCTTGTTCAACTCGGCGGTGACTTCGCTGATCGTCTGCGCGCCGAGTCGCAGCGGGTTGTGCTCGCTCGTCTTCAGCGCGGCGACCCGCGCGATCAGATTGTTGCGGTATTTCGGCAGCGACCCCGCGAGATCGAGGAACTGGCTGGTGACGAGATACGTCAGCCCGCCGATGAGCACGAACGCCAGCGCCGCCGTGACGAGCACCGCCCCCACGCGCCCGAGTCGCCAGCGTTCCAGCAGCCGGACGAGCGGCGAGAGCAGAAAGCTCAGCAGCCCCGCGAGCACCAGCGGGAGGAAAAAGTCCTCCGCGAAACGCAGCGTCGCCGCCGTGGTGATAAACACCGCCAGGACCAACAGCACTCCCGTGAAACTTTTGCGGTCGGCGAGACTCATCGACGGAAGAGATTCAGCGTCCCATCACCGGGCGCCTACGATTTCGATCGAGCGGAGAAGACAAGCACACACGCGCCGCCACCGATCAGCGCCCAGCCGATGATCGGCGGCACCGGCACGGTCTTCGTCGTCTCGGCCGTGGCCTTGAGCGGCCCGAGTTCGAGCACGGTCTCGCGGCTCTTGTAGCTAAACTGCCGGTAGCCGAGAATGGCTGCGCCGATGAGGATGAGGGCGATGCCGAGGATGAGTGTGGGTTTCATGGTGTGATTGAATGAACGGCTGATGCTCAGTCGCGCAAGCCGGGGATGCGCGCGTATCCGATGAACGTGCTCCGCTGCTCGCCGTCGGTGGGCGTGCGCGGCATCGTGAAGTCGAATACGCTGACTCCGTTTCGCTTCACGCCGCGGTAGGTCCGTCCGTCGCTCGATCCGATCATGACCTTCGCGCCGGATGCCTTTTCGGTGCCGAGATAAATCATCGTGTGCGAGATCGGCGGATCGCGATCGGTCGCATACGTGCCGGTCCAAAAGAGCAGGTCGCCGGGAAGTAATTCGTCCATCTCGGCGCTGTCGGGCTTTCGGCTGATGACCGAGCGGAAGCCACGCGCCTTGCGCACCCAAAGGTAGAGCCCGCTGGAGTCGCGCGGCACCTGCGTGAGGCCGTGCTGGCGCAGGATGTAGTATATAAAGCCGGAGCAATCCATGCCGCCGTTCGCCGGGTCCGCTGAGCCGAAGGTGTAAGTGAGGTTTTGCCGCGTGAGTTCAAGACTGGACTCGATGAGTTTTTGCACGCCTGCCGGCTGCGCGCGGAATTCCATGATCTCCTCAGGCGCGATCGCGACGTTCGGCGCCGCTGGCGATTTGGCGGACGGCAAAACTCTCGGCTCCACCTCGGGCGTCTGCGTCGCGCGCACTTTCTTTTTCGGAAGTGCAGCCTCGACCACGGCCGGCTTCTTCCGGGTCTTCGTCTGCGGTGCCGCGTGCGAGGCGTGCGCCAGGGCGAACAGGACCACGAGCAAGGAAGTCAGCGTGCGTTGCGTCATTGACCGAACGCTAGAACGCGAAATTCACCGACACGGTGCCGAAGATCTGCCCTTCCTTTTGTCCGCGATATTCCTCGGTCCGATAGACGAAGGCGTAGGCGAACTTGGTGTTCTTGTAGTTTACCGCCGCACCGACGCTGAGGTCCGCGACAAGCCACTTGCGATCCACCGACGGACTGTCTCCGAACGTGTTTCCGTCGAGGAAAATATTGTGCGCCACCACGCGGCCATCGGCCCGCGCGAAGACGTAAAGTCCGAGGTCGAAACGCGAGCGCTCTGCGCCTTGCCGCCCATCGACGGGTGTGGAGGTCGTCGCCGCGGGACCGATCGCGGCGGTGCCGAAGTCGTCGGGCAGATTCAATCCGGCACGCAACTCACCACCGAGATTCGCATACGTCTGCACGTTGCCGACCGCGATGCCGGCGTGCGGCAGGAACTCCCAATCGAAACCCACGCGACGCTCGTGCTTCGGCCAGCGCCATGCGCGCTGATAGGTCGCGACGACGCCGAGTTCGTTGTGAAGCTGATTGTCCCAACCCTTCGGATTGTCCAGCCGACGTGCATCATGCACGAGGCGCTGGGCTTCCTGCGCGTAAGACCACGAACCGACCACGCCGACATTGAGCACGAGCGAATTTCGCACATCCGCATTTTTCCACACGACCCCGACGCCGAGGTAGAGCCAGCCCGCATAGGGGCGATCCCCGTTGATCGGGTCGAAGGACTCCGTGTCGTCCGGGGTGTAGATGTTTTGGCCGAGGGCGAAGACGAGGTTCTTTTGGTAATCCTTTTCGTTGATGTAAGGCAGGAGATTGAAGAGCGGCAGGAACGGACTGGCGTAAGGCGAGTCGCTGTAGTTCGCGAGATCGGCCGAACTCCAGCCGAGCTTCACGCCGCTCGTGTATTGGCGATCGGTGCCGGCGAAGAGATCGTTCTCCATGTAGAGGCTGAGCGCGCCGCTCCCGATCTCGTCCGCACCTCGCACCGGCAGCAGCGAGAGGATTCCCACGGTGAGGAGCACCGCCGTGCGCAAGCCGAGAAGCACGCTTTTGGTTTTGCGCAGAGGTTTCGCGACGTAGCGGGCGCTGAAGGATTCGCGCCGGGTCAGGAACACGCCGAGAGCGATTCCGAAGGCAAACGTCGCGAGCGCGGTGCGCACCGGATTCTTGCGAACATAGGCCGATCCCTCCCGCACCGCACGACGGGCCCGATGCTGCGCGGAGCGCCATCCGTCCTCTGCGCGGTATCGCAAATCCTCGGCTGCGCTGTTTGCCTTTTCGCTGAGGGTCGCTGCGGCATCTGTGAGTTTGGCTTTGAGGTCATTCATGAGCGTGATGTGGGAGTTGTTGCGGTCTTCAGCTTACGCCTGCCCACCTTGGAATCCCACGTCCATCCTGCGTCGGTATAGAGCCATCGACCGTCGCTGAGCGCGCCGCGGGAAGGTGAGTGACGAAAGGTTCGCCGCCTTGCCTGATCAATACGTGCGAGTCGTTCGCGTTTCCGTCGCACCTCCGACCGGACGGCGCGTCGTGGTTTCCTCGGTCGTGGTCGTGGTGGTGTGGGTGGCCGGTTCGTGTCTGTCCTCCACCGTCGTGCAGGCGGAGAATGAAAGGAAGGCAGCGGTGGCGAGGGAGGCGAGCAGTAGTGTTTTCATGATTTATGGGCTGTTGGTGTTAGTTACTTGGTTTTCTTTTCTTCGGTCGGTGCGGCTGGGGGCGGATTGATGATGGTCGTATTGTTCTCCACCTTCTTTTCCTCCTTCGCCGGCGGGTTAATGATCGTTGTGTTCTTCTCGACGACCGGTGGTGAGGTGCTTTGGCGGGCGTCGCATGCGACGAGGACAAATGCTGCGGTGAGTAGGATGAGTGTTTTCATTCGTTGTTTAAGGTTCTGCGTGCAGCGGCTCTGGCGCGCCGGGCCAGGGA
>JBEBGD010000160.1:0-8843 GCA_040081625.1 Chthoniobacteraceae bacterium | reverse complement strand
CGCGCAACCAGCTCACGACGGCGGCCTGCGGACGCGACGCACGATTGTTGAGCATCACGCGGAAAAGCTCGGGCCGATTGAAGCCGACGTGGATGAGCGATTCGTTGAGCACGCCCATCTTCGCGCCGTAGAGCCACGTCTGCGAAATCGCGGACGCATTCACCTGATGTGGAATCCACGTGAGCGGCTCGGCGATCGGCGCGGGATATTCTTCCTTCGGCAGCAGCGCGCTGAGGAAGCCGTGAAACTCCGCCGGTTCCTTCAAAATGTAGAGCGGCGAGGTCGGCGTGTATTGGCCTTCCTGGTCGCCGGCCGTGACCAGCCCCGTCTTCGGATTCACGCCGGCGTAGGGTTGGCGAAAGCCGGTGCCGAGCACGCTGTAGCTCTTCCCATCCGCTGCAACGCGAAGCACGCTGCCGTTGAGTTTGCTGATCGTCGAATCCTGCTGCCCGCCTTTTGCGATCACGAATGAACCGTCGGGCGCGACCTTCAGCGAGTTCGGGAATTCGCGCGTCTCGCCGGACTGAGGGAAGGCGTTCGAGAACAGCTCATGCACGTCCGCTTCGCCGTTGCCGTCCGTGTCGAGCAGGCGCCAGATGCCGTTGCGGTCGAAGGCGAAAAGCTGCTCGTCGCGAATCGCGATGCTCATCGGTTCGTGCAGGCCGGAGGTGAAGCGTTTCCACGTCGCCTTGCCCTGCGTTGTCGCGAGTCCGCGGATGAGCCACACGTCGCCGTCGAACGTGGATGCGGCGGCGGTGCCGTCTTTGAAGAACGCGACGTCGCAGAGCCGGACGTTGCGCCGCCACGGGTTGGCGAACGGCGGCGCGATGTCGTCCACAATGTAGGCGTCCTTCGCGGTGGAGAGCGTCACATTCGTGGTGATCTCCTGCGGCCAGCGCGGCGCGGCGAGAGGCGTGACCGGACGGACCGTGAGCGCCGGCGGAGTCGCCGACGCGTGACTGATCGAAACGCTGAACTCGCGTGTCTCCGCCGGAACGCGGACGATCCACGCATCCGCATGATCGAGCATCGTCGCGCCCGAGAGCAGCACGGACGCCTCGGCGCCTTTCGCCTTCCTGGAACCGAGCACGAGCAATCGCGGCTGCTCGCACGGTGCGAGGCGGAAGTGCCGCTGCACAATCGGCGCGCCGTCGTGTTTCGCTGCGGTGATCGTCTCCTGCACGAGCGCCCCGGCCACCGTGTAGTCGAGCACCACACCGCGATCCGCGATCCGCAGGGTCTTGAACCGCGCGACGTTTTCCGGCAATGGCCCGCGCCCCGGTTCCTCGACGCTCGGCTGCGGTTCACGCGGATCTTCGAGCGACACGCGCTCGCCGACTTGCCAGCCGGGATAGATGCCGTTCACGAGCAGCAGCGGGCCGGCGGGCTTTGGCAATTTGACCTGCCCGCCGAGCGTCTTGTGATTTCCAGTCTCTTGATACGACAGCGGCCCGAGCGCCTCGGGAGTCACGCCGTTGCCGGTCCACATCGCGGCGACGCGCAGCAGGTCCACATCGAAGCACGCCCACGCGCCATTCCCGAGATTCAGGACGAGCCCGCGCGGCGTGACGTTCATCGGGACCGAGTCCGGCTTCGCGTCGCGCAGGTCGAGCGTCGTCGAGAAGAACGGGAAGTCCGGCTCGATCCACGGCGCGTATTTCGGCGCGGCAGCGGCGACGATGGGGCAGAGCAGTGCGAGGAGTGTCCGTTTCATTTGGCCATCAGGTAAGCAAACAGATCCCGCGTCTGCTCCGGCGTGAGCGCGTTGAGCAGGCCCTCGGGCATCAGCGACATCGGCGACGCGACGAGCGACTTGATGTCCTGCCGCGCGATCTTCGTCTTGTTGCCGACCGCATCGAGGAGCGTCACAAACTGCGGCGTGTCCTCCGCGACGAATCCGGCGAGCACCTGACCGTCCTTGGTCGCGAGATTGAAGAGTGTGAACTCCTCGCGGATGCCGAGGTTCGGATCGACGATCGCGGGGAGCATGAAGTCGAGGTTGTCGCGTTCGTAGCCGGTGAGATCGGGTCCGATCTTGCCGCCGTCGCCCTTGAGCGCGTGGCACACGGCGCAGGAGACCTTGAAAACTTCGCGGCCTTTCGCGGCGTCGCCGCCGGGGCGCGTCACGACGAGTCGCAGGTTCTTGATCAACTCCTCCTTCTCCTCCGTCGATGCGCGCAGGCTGCCCCAGTGCTTCTTGATCAGCTTGTCGGCCTGCGCGTCGCCGAGCTTTTGCATCGCGAGCAGGTTACTCACGGACACCTGCTCCTTCTTCACCTCGCCGCGATCGACGAGGTCGAGAAGCGAACGCGCCCAGTCCGCGCGACTGCTCAGCGCGGTGATCGCCGCGGCGCGGACCTTGGTGGAAAACTTCGGGAAGAGATCGAGGATCGTCTGGCCGATCTCCGGCGTGTTGAAGCGCGAGAGCGCATTGAGCAGATCGAGCCGTTCGGCGTCGGCCTTCGTGGCCTTCAACTGCGCGGTGATGATCGGCGCGGCGGCGTCGATGCGGCGCTCGGAGAGAAGTTCGAGCAGGCTCTTGCGCGCGGCGGCGGGCGTCTTCGGATCGGCGAGAAGCTCGACGGCGGCGGGTGCGGCGGGCGCGTGATTCAGCCGGAGCGCGAAGCTCACGAGCGCCGGTGAGTGCGGGCGCGAATCCCACACGGCTGCGACTTGCTTGGTCAGCGTGGCGGGCACGCTCGCCACGCGGTCGCCTTGCAAGCCGGCTTCCATTCCGCGAACGAGTTCGTCCACGAATTCCGGCGCGGGCGCCATCGCGAGCAGTTGCGCGGCGGTCGCGAGATTTTCGTCGGTGCGCTCGGCGGTGTAGCGTTGTCCGAGCCGCGAGACGATGAACTTGCTGAAGATCGGCGCGCGCCACAGCGCGGAGTCCTTGAGCAGCTCCATGATCTGCGCGCGGTCGCTCACGGCCTTGCTCTCCAGCGCCCACCATTCGAGCAGCGGGAGATGTTTGTCGGCGGCGTCCTCGGCGCGGTAGAAGGCTTCGCGCAAGATCGGCAGCGCGTTCTCGCCGGGCAGCCGCTTCGCGGAGCTGGCGAGCTGCACGCGCACCTGCGCCTCGGCTTCCTTGCGCGCGAGTTCGATGAGCTTCTTCTCGATCGCCGCGGGCAGCGGCTTGGGCTTCACCGTCGAGCTGCTGAAGCGTGCAGTCGGGTAGCGGTCGCCGAGCAGGCGCACGGTCCAGTAGCGGATGAATTCGTCTTGGTGCTCCAGCGTTTCGAGCGCGACGGCGTCGTTGAAGCCGCCGCTCGCGTTCAGCGCCCAGAAACATTCGAGTGCGAACTGGCCCGTGTTTTCGCGCACGAGCTTGAGCAGCTTCGGCGTGGCCTTCGCGTCGCGACGATCGTGGAAAATGCGGATCGCAGTCTGGCGGAAAAACTTGTTCGGGTTCCGAAGCGTCTCGATCAGTTCGTCGTTCGAGAGCTTCGCGAGGTCGATCGGCTTGGGCGGCTTCGCGCCCTCCGCTCCGAGGCGGTAGATGCGGCCGCGCTCCTTATCCCATGTGTCGCGCGGATCGACGTGCGTGAGGCGACTGTCATACCAGTCGGCCATGTAGATCGCGCCGTCGGGGCCGACCTTCGTATCGACCGGGCGGAACCAGCGGTCATCGGTCGTCACAAGCGGGTCGATGTCGTCGGTGCGATACGTCGAGGTATCGCGCGACATTTTCGCGGCCATCACGCGATTCATGAGCGACATCGGCGAGATGAGGAAGCCCTCGAGCTGGGGGATCGCGCCGCCTTCGTAGATCACCATCGTCTGCGTGAAGCGCGGCTCGTAGCCCTTGTGCTCCATGTGCTCGAAGAAGCCGAACGAGTAAGGATTCATCAGCGGTCCGTGCTTGCCCCAGTTCTTCACGCCCGCGCTGCCCTGTGGGTAAAACATGCCGCGCGTGTTGCCGTGGTTCGTGCCGGAAAATGCGCGGCCTTTCGCGTCGAACTCCATGCTGAATGTGTTGCCGCCGCCTTCCGCGAAGACCTCGAAGTCGTCGGTCGCCGGGTGGTAGCGCCAGATCGCCTGACCGAGAAATTTCACGCCCTTGATGTCCGCGGTGCACGTGCTGCCGTGCGCGCCGTAGAGCCAGCCATCCGGCCCCCACGCGAGCGAGTTCGCGCCCGAGTGCGTGTCCTCGAGACCGAAGCCGCTGAGCGCCACGCGCGGCTCGCCGTCGGGGATGTCGTCGCGATTTTTGTCGGGATAGAAAAGGAGATAGGGCGGGTTGAGCACCCACACGCCGCTGCGTCCGGTGACGACGCTGCGGGCGATGTTGAGGTCGGAGAGGAAATCGCGGTGCGACTCGAAGACGCCGTCGCCGTCCTTGTCCTCGAGGATCGTGACCTTGTCCTTCCCCTTGAAATGATTCGGCGGCGGCGGCGGCACCTTGTCGAATACGGCGCGCAGATACTGGTCGAATTTCACGATCTTCAGCCCGGCGGGATACGGATACTGGAGATACTGCACGACCCAGATCCGGCCGCGCTCGTCGAAGTGCATGTTGAGCGGCTGCGAGATCACCGGCTCGTGCGCGACGACTTCCATCTTCAAGCCGGGAGCGATCTTGAAATGCTGGATCGTCTCCTGCGGTGTGAGCGGCTTCGAGCCGTCATTGAGCGCGCCGCGGCCCTTGAAGGTCTGCACGAAGGCGTCGAGCGACGGGTCGATGGTTTGCGCGAACGCGGCGGACGCCGCGACGAAGAGAGCGAGGCAGATTCTCATATCGCTCCGAGGCCGAGGCCGGTGAGGCAGTTCGTGTCCATGCTGCCGTTGCGGACTTTGAAGATGCCGGGAAAGCGATCCTCCCATCCGCGATTCGCGATGGGGCAGTATTGGCGGGAGTTGGATTCGATCGCGGCGACTCCCGGGACATGCGCGGCGAGGCTCGCGCTGTGGATGAGCGATGCGCCGGGGCAGGTGAGATCCTGCACGCAGAGGAACATCCCGAGCTTCTGCGCTGCGGCGGCCATCAGCAGCGACTGGCTTTGGCCTTTGCACGCTTTCAGCGCCGCGCCGGTGTAGCCCATGTCGCGGGCGAGCAGCAGCGTCTCGAGATCGGTGAGCGACTCGTCGATCACCACGGGTTTGAGCTTTGCGGCTTCGTGCATCCGGTTTTGCGGGTTCGCGCGGAGGTCGCGGCTGGTGGGTTGCTCGATGTATTGCACGCGGTCGAAGCCGGCGGGCGCTCGCTCGCGCAGCTTGTGGATCAGTTCGATGAGATACTCGACGCTCTGGCAGCGCTCGTTGAAATCGAGCGAGTAGTTCCACGCGGTCACGCCGAGCTTCGCCTGCGTCTCGGTGGCGACGCGATCGACTTTCAGGATGCGCTCCAGATCCCACGCGAGTTCGTCGCCGTTGAGCTTGATCTTCATGTGCGTGAGTCCGTTGAACCGGATCCATTCGCCGAGCGTCTCGGGCAGGCCGTCGCCGACGGGCTTCGTCAACTCAGCGGCGTCGAGCGGGTCGAGCGCGCCGACGAGATGATAGAGCGGCATCTTCGCCTTCGGCTCGCGCAGCACGTAGGCGTCGAGCGATTCGCCCGCGTAGTCGCTGCCGAGATACGCGCCGAGGTCGCGGTTCATGAAGTCCGTGCCGTAGGTGTGAAAGCAACTCACTCCATGCGCCTTGCCGAACGCGTCGTGCAGCGCGGCGTCGAACGGGCTGCCGACGACGAGCGTCGCGAGCTTCGGGATCGGCTGCGCGAGTCCGGTGGAGATTTCGTCCGCGGCGGCGAGGAACTTTTCCTCCAACTCCACGCCGAGATCGACCGGGTGCGCGGTCTCGGTGTGCTCGCCCGTGATCGCGGCGCAGCGCCCGGCGAGCGCGGTCATCGCAGCGAGCGTCTGCTCGTAGTTCATCGCCTTCGAGGGATACGCCCAGATGTTCGAGAGCGGCATCGAGCCGAAGCCTCGCGCCGTCTTGCCCCCGCGCGTTTCGACGTCGCACTCGACGTTGAGGATCGTGGCTTCGCTCACGGCCACGCCGCCGAACTTGATCGGCGCGCGGTAGTCGAAGTGCTCGTAGCTGATGCGGACTCCGGTGATGCGGATGTCGGTGGGTTTGGTGGTCATGGAATGAGGGCGTGCTCGCGCATCCAGGCGAGGTAGGTGCGGGCGCAGGCGTCGAGGTTGGCGCGCTCGCCGCCGCCGCGGATCGGCGAGCAGATTTCGTAGGTGGCGATGCCGTCGAAGCCGCCCTCGCGCAGGCCGCGGAAGAATGCGGCGTAGTCGATGAAGCCGGTGCCGAACGGAACCGCGCGGACCCAATCGACGGCCTGGCGCTCGTAGTTCACGAACTCGGGCCGGTAGCGGTGGCGCGGGACGCGGATGTAGTCGGCGTTGGTGGTGATGACGGTGTGCGGCGCGGCCTTGTGCGCGGCCTTGTAGAGGTCTTCGCCGCGGAGCGCGGGCGACCACGCGTCGAAGCCGAGCTTCGCGTTCGGGCGGTCGATGTCCGCGAGCAGTTCGAGCAGCGCGTCGGTGTGCAGCGCTAGGTCGTGATGGTTTTGGATCGCGAGGGTCACGCCGTGCGCGGCGGCGCGGTCGCACGCCTCGCGGATGGTGCTGACGCAGCGTTTCCACTGCGCCTGCGGATCCTGCCCGTCGATTTCATACGCGGTGAAGATGCGCACGATCTTCGCGCCGACCTGCGCGGCGACGCGCGCGAGCGACTCGATGTAAGCGATCTGGAACTCGACCAGCGGCACCTCGCAGCCGACTGCGGTGGGTTGCGCGAGATTCGTGTAAGCGCCGAGCACGTCGCACTGCACGTTGGCGCTCGCGAGCGCGTCCTGGATCGGCTTCACGAACTCGGGCGTCGCATCGAGCGGCGAGAGGTGCGGGCGTTTGCCGGCGATCATCACGGACGGAAAGCCGAGCTTTCCCGCGTGCGCGACGAAGTCCACGAGCCCGAGCGCGGACTGGCCCCAGAATCCCGCGTAGCTGACGGAAAACAGACAGGGCTTCATCGCTCGCGCTTAGTCGGGGAGCGCCTTGCCTTTGGTCTCCGGGCCGATCCAGACGATGAACAAACCGACGAGATAGATGCACGCCATGACGGACGCGGCCTTGGGGAAGCTGTCGTCGAAAACGCGCATGAGGTTCGCGGTTTGCAGGCCGCCGATAGCGGCGACGATGCGGCCGAAATTGAAGGCGAAGCCTTGCCCGGTCGCGCGGACCGCGGTGCCGAAAAGCTCGGGTAGATAGAGCGGGAAGAAGCCGTAGAACGAAGCCGTGAGCGCGCCGGCGACGAAGGTGCAGAAGAGGAAGTAGCCGTTGAAGCTGTCGTTGGTCTGGTAGAGCAGCAGCGAGCTGGCGATGGAGGTCGCGCACAGTGCGGTATAGGTGATCCGCCGGCCGAATTTCCCCGCGGCGAGCGCGGCGGCCATGGTGCCGACGATGGCGCCGACCGAGAGCCAGAGGAGCGTCCATTCCTTCGCGTGCTTGGTCGCGTCGGGCTCGAGCTGCATGGCCCAGCGCGGCGCCCACTGGGTCGAGCCCCACGTGCCGAGCAGGGCGACGGCGGCGATGCCGGCACCGAAGAGCATCATCTTGACGGTGGAGCCGCCGTGACCGGACGGCAATGAGCCGGCGAGTTCCGCGCGCCGCAGATATTGCCGCACAGGGTAGAGGAATCCGAAGAGCGCGCAGCCGAGTCCGATGAAGGTGATCAGGGTGGCGAGTCCCGCGGACACGCCGATGGGCGACCACGCCCAGATGATCGCCAGAGCGCCGAGCGCGCCGCCGAGCACGCCGAAGAGGTCCACATTCGACCAGTGCGAAGTGGCGCCGCGTTTGTGCTCGGCCTCCCATTTCTCCGACTCGGGGACGAAGAGCCGGACGAAGAAGACCAGGATCGCGGGGAACGCGCCGCTGATCATGAGAAAACGCCAGCCGCTGTTTGCGAAGAGGCTATCGGTGAGATTGGGCGACAGTCCGACCGCGAGGACGAATCCCTTCGCGGCGTCGATGTAACTGAGCAGCATCATGCTGAGCACGGCGGCGAGCAGGTAGCCGACGTTTGCAGCGGCGCCGATGAAGCCGGCGATGAGCGCGCGCGATTTGCCCGGCCAGATTTCGTTGACCAGCGCGACGCCGAGCGACCACTCGCCGCCCATGCCGAGCGAGGCGATGAAGCGGAACGCGGCGAGGTGCCACGCTTCGCTCACGACCCCGCACAGGCCGGTGAAGACGGCGTAGGTGAAGATGCTCAGCGCCATCGCCCGCACGCGCCCGATCTTGTCGCCGAGCCAGCCGAAGAGCACACCGCCGCTGGCCGCGCCGACGAGGAAGACGGCGATGATCGCGCCGAACCACTTTGCCGTGTCGCCGGGCACGGCTTCGGCGCCGAGCAGATCCGCGAGCGCCGCCTGGCCGACAAGCGGGAAGAGGCCCATCTCGAACCCATCGAAAAGCCAGCCGAGAAAGGCGGCCACGAGGGTCATGATTTGCGCGCGCTTGCTGACGGTGGGTGGGGTTTGGGTCATGGTGGGAGAGAGCCCGGCGGTTGAAGCGGGGGCGGCTTTGTCTCTCTCTCAAGCCCGTAGGGCAACCGCCCTTCGTAGAAAAATTCCGGTCAGCGCAGGCAGAGGCTGCGAAAGCTCCCGGCGGCGTGCTGCCAATCGGCGCTGTGTGCGGGGGGAAATTCGCGCAGTGTCTCGCTTACGCGGACGACTTCGCGGGCGTCGGCGAGCGTGGCGATCTCACCGCGGGCGCGCAGTTGCATGAGCAGATTTCCGAGGACGGTGGCTTCGACGGGGCCGGCGATGACGTGGCGCGCGCAGGCATCGGCGGTGAATTGATTGAGCAGTTCGTTGCGCGCGCCACGTC
>JBEBGD010000208.1:0-2286 GCA_040081625.1 Chthoniobacteraceae bacterium | reverse complement strand
CGCGCCCACCGAGCCGTCGCCCGTCGAGTCGTTGCCGTCGCTGCGCACGTAATAGACATGCGGGTCGCTGATCGCGCCGCCGCCGCCATCGGCGCCGGCGGGGCCGGTGATGTCGGCGAGCGCGACGAGGTTCGTCCACGCGCCTCCGACGTAACGCCACTGGATGTGCGTCGCGGTCTTTTGCAGCTCGATCTCGGTGCCGTTCGCGCCGTTCGCGCCGTTCGCGCCGGGCGCGCCTTGCGGGCCTTCGATCTCGGCGAGCGCGATGAGGTTCGTCCAGGCTTCCTCTCCGACGTAGCGCCATTGGATGTGCGTGACGCCGGCTTGCAGCTCGAGCTCGCGGGCGTCCGCGCCTCCATCCCCGCCGATGGAGGCGTCGGATGCAGGCGTGCGCAGGCGCAGGGAGCCGTCGCTCGCGCGGAAATAGATGCGGCCGCCGGTCGCGGGCGCGTCGGGCGTGGCGATCGGCGTGAGGTCTATCGCGGTTGCTTTGCGGAAGGGCCAGAGGTTGCCTTTGAAAAAGCTCATGTCGCTATGCGTGCGGTGTCATTTACTCGAATGGCGAAAAGCGCGGTGAGCGCAGGATGCGCGAGGCTTCGTAGAGAGGGCGGGCCGCCTCGACCTGCGCGCGCTTCCATGCGACGTATTCCGCGTCACTCGCGAAATCGCCGTGCGGCTCGTCGCTGTGGATCGGCTCGGCGTAGCGGTCGAGAAGCACGAGCGGGAGCAGGCCCAGCTCGCGGCAGACGGTCTCGGCACGCGCGCCCCACGCGGTATCCTCCCAGCCGTAGAGCGATCCCTCGAACTCGCGAAGGTAGCCGATGCGCCGGTGCAGTTCGATGGAGAGAAAGCGCCGGCCGAATGGCGTTCCTGGCTGCAACCGGAGCCCCTCGTGCTCGAAGGGCTCGCCGCGGATGCAATGCGGCATCTCGCCGAGCGGCTGCCAGTAGATCGAGACGATGCCGGCGCGCGGCACGCACTCCCAGGCCCTCGCCATCTCCTCGAGCCAGGCGTCAGGCATCCGCATGTCGCACCCGGTGATGACGACGTGCGTGCCGGTCGCGAGCGCGAGGGCGGTGTTGTAACCGCGCGCCACTCCGCGGTTCGCCGGATAATGAACGTGCGTGATCGGGATCGGCAATCGGGCCAGGGCCTCGGCGATCCGCGCATGATCGGCGGGCGACGAACCATTGTCGCACCAGACAATCTCGTCCGCCTGCCTGCCGGCGCACGCGGCGTTGTGGAGCAGCGCGTCTTCGACGACCGCGGCGCGGTTCCACGTGAGTAGCAGCCAGGAGATCTTCATCGCGCGGCGAGCAGGGCGCGGGCTTCATCCATCGCCTGCCGCATCCATATTTCAGCGCGTGCGAAGTGTGCGGGTGAATACTGTTTCGCGCCGGGGTAGCTGCGGACGTGATTGATGTTTGCGTCGCGGAAGCACTCGAAGTTTTTTTCCTGCCCCTCGATGAAAAGCGGCGCGATGCCGGCGGCCCATAGATCGTAGTTAAAGCCCGTCTCGGTGTCCGGCCAGCCGGGCTTGCCGGTGCACCACGGGATGCCGTAGCGGTCGTGCGCGCGCTGCATGGACCACTGCGCGCCGGCTCGGTTGATGGTCGGCATGTGCAGCATCAGCGAGGTGTGGCCGACCATGTGTTTCCAATCCGGATGATGGCGTTCGGTCATGCGATAGCCGACGACGGGATTCGCCGCGGTGCAGAGCGCGAGCAGATCGGAGAGGAAATCGAACCGCTGCAAGAACACGTCGCTATGCGTGTGAAAAAGAAACTCCGTGTGGCAGCGCGCGTGCGCGAGATCGAGCGCGACCGCGACCGGCTCCGAGGCGTGCCGGTAGGAGTGGCCGCGCACGAGATGAATCTCCACGTCCGCCGCGCGCATCTGCGCAAGCTCCGCCTGCGTGCCCAGCGACGAGCCGGTATCGACGACGATGATATACGGCCGCTCGGTCTGCGCGCGGAGCAGCTCGATGCACACGCGCAGCGGCTCCGGCGTCTCGAGGTGCGCGATGCAGGCGGTGACGCGATGTGCCCAGGAGCGGGAAGTGCCGGTGAATCCGCCGGCGAGCGGCGCGACGAGGGGCTCGATCATCCGCTGGCGATGGTGGCGTCGATCGGCGGGCCGCCGGTGGAGGCGGCGGAGAAAATCCAGCGCAGCACGCAATCGGGGCGTGCGTCGGCGTCGGCGTGGTAGAGCACGGCGGGGCGGAATCCGGTCGGGTCCGGACCGGGGAGCGGCCGGACCAGGCTTTGCGTGACGGGCACCGAGATT
>JBEBGD010000065.1:0-31979 GCA_040081625.1 Chthoniobacteraceae bacterium | reverse complement strand
TATCACCGTGAGCACACGCCGTCGTTTGACGATGTGTGTTTTACCCGCCGGCAAATGCTGCTGCGCTCGGGCATGAGCGTGGGGGCGCTTTCGCTGGCTTCGGTCTTTGGGGTTAATCCGTTTCTGCCTCCGGGGGCGGAGGCTGCGGGGGCTGCGATGTCGCCGCTGGCGCCGCGCAAGCCGCATTTCCCGGCCAAGGCCAAGGCGATCATTCATTTGTTCGCGTCGGGTGGTCCGTCGGGGGTCGATACGTGGAATCCGGCGCCGGAGCTCAACAAGTATGATGGCAAGACGCTGCCGGGCATGGATGGGCTTGCGTATGGGTCGCCGTTTAAGTTTTCCAAGTCGGGCAAGTCGGGGGTGGAAACTTCGGAGGTGTTCCCGGAGTTGACCAAGCACATCGATGAGATGGCGGTGATTCGTTCGCTGTGGACGGACATCCCGGCGCACGAGATCGCGCAGCGGTTCATGAATACGGGCTCGCTGCAGTTGCCCAAGCCTTCGGTGGGGTCGTGGACGGTTTATGGGCTCGGGACGGAGAATCAGAACATGCCGGGGTTTGTGACCATCGGGTCGCCGGCGGAGTGGCGCCAATCCTCGTTCCTGCCGGGCATTTTCCAGGGCACCAATGTGAACTACCGGCGCGGGATGCCGCTCGATGAAGTGATCGCGAACATTCGCTCGCAGTTTTCGCCGCTGGAGCGGCAGCGCCATCAGCTTGATTTCGTCAAGCAGCTCAACAAGCAGCACGCGGAGGCGCTGCAGAAGGATGCGCAGCTCGAGGCGCGCATCGAATCCTTTGAGATTGCGTTCCGGATGCAGACCGAGGCGACCGATGCGTTCGACATCAGCAAGGAGCCCAAGGAGATCGTGGATCTTTACAGCACGCCGAGCGCGGCGCTGGTGATGGGCACTTCGCAGCAGCAGGGGCGGCAGGGCAACCAGATGAGCGACACGGCGGCCAAGCTGCTGGTGGCGCGGCGGCTGGTGGAGCGCGGGGTGCGCTTCGTGCAGGTGCATGTGGGCGGGTGGGATCATCATGCGAACCTGGACACGGCGTTGCGCTCGCGTGCGGGCGACATCGACGGGCCTGCGGCGGCGTTGATGACCGATCTCAAGCAGCGCGGGTTGCTCGATTCGACGTTGATCTGGTGGGGTGGCGAGTTCGGCCGCACGGTGACGCGTGATCGCAATGGCGGGGGCACTCCGGGGCGCGATCATAACGGCCGCGCGATGGTGGCGTGGCTGGCTGGCGGCGGGGTCAAGGGCGGCACGGCCTATGGGGCGACCGACGAGTTCGGCGGCAAGGCGATGACCGACAAGTGCCACGTGCATGACCTGCACGCGACGATCATGCACCTGATGGGCTTCGATCACGAGAAGCTGACCTATCGCTACAATGGCCGGGACTTCCGGCTCACGGACAATTTCGGTAACGTCGTGAAGTCGGTTATCGCTTAAGAGTTAACCTCAAAACCCAGTCCTATGCGCACGCGTCTGATCCTGGCCGGTCTGCTATGCTCCGCCGTGGTGGCGGTGGCGGCTTCGCCGGCGAAGCTATCCATCATCAAGAAAGCCAAGGCCACGCCGACGCCGGCGCCGCGCGAGGCGGCGGCACCGGCGGCGATGCCCGCGGTCGCGACCGGGGCGGCGGGCGAGCACGAGAAGTTCTTCCGGGAGAAGATCGCGCCGGTGCTGGCCGAGCGCTGCTACAAGTGCCACAGCGTGGCCGAGGGCAAGAGCAAGGGCGGGCTGACGATGGACACGGCCGAGGCGCTGCGCAAAGGCGGCGACACGGGGCCGGCGCTCAAGCCGGGTGCGCCGGACGAGTCGCTGCTGATCCAGGCGATCGAATACAAGGACTCCGACACGCAGATGCCGCCCTCGAGCACCGGGGGCAAGCTGGACGACGCGGACATCGCGGCATTCCGCGAGTGGGTGAAGATGGGCGCGGTGGATCCGCGCAAGCCGGGTGAGGCGTCGGTGGCCAGGAAGCTCTCGGGCCTGAGCGACAAGGCGCGGGCGCACTGGGCCTATGTGCCGCTCAAGCGGCCGGCGGTGCCGCAGGTCAGGAATGCGTCGTGGGGCTTCACGCCCATTGATAGCTTCATCATGGCGAAGATCGAGGAGAAGAAGCTCGTGGCCTCGCCGCTGACCGACAAGGAGACGCTGATGCGCCGGGCCTATTTCGACCTGATCGGGCTGCCGCCGACGCCCGCGGAGATCGACACCTTCATCAAGGACGAATCGACCGGCGCCTTTGCCAAGATCGTCGAGAGGCTGCTGGCCTCGCCGCACTACGGCGAACGCTGGGGCCGCTACTGGCTGGACACGGCGCGCTACTCGGACACCGTCGGCGGCGACCAGAACAACAACACGCAGGATGACTATCGTTATCCCTATGCCTGGACGTATCGGGACTGGGTGATCAACGCGATGAACGCGGACCTGCCGTATGACCAGTTCATCATGAACCAGCTCGCGGCCGACCAGATGCCCGGCAACGACAAGAAGAACCTCGCGGCGCTCGGGCTGATGACCGTGGGCGAACGCTTCCGGCAGAACGACGACACGATCAACGACCGGATCGACGTGGTGACCAAGGGGTTCCTCGGGATGACCGTCTCGTGCGCGCGCTGCCACGACCACATGTTCGACCCGATCCCGCAGAAGGATTACTATGCGCTCAAGGGCATCTTCTCGAGCATCGACGAGCCCGACGCTGAATATCAACCGGTGCTCAACAGCCCGGACCTGGCCAGGTTCAAGGACTACCAGGACAAGATCGCGCAATACGAGGAGGAGGACCGCAAGACCTTCTTCGACGTGCTCGGCGAAGGCTCGCGGCAGTTCCGCGAGAGCGCGCGCGGCTACCTGCAGGCGGCCTACCTGGGCCGGCGCGGCAGCGACGAAGCGGCGCTCAAGCAACGCGACGCGATCATCGAGGCCGGCAAACTCGACGGGCAGGTGGCCAACTTCGTGTCGGGCCGCATGGCCAACGACGAGCGCATCTTCGGCCCGCTGCGTGTCTTTGAAAAACTCCCCGCCGCCGACTACGCGACGCAGGGCGCCGTGCGCGCGCAGGAGATCGCCGCGAACAAGGGCGCAAATTACAACCCGCTGGTGGCGGTGGCGTTCAAGGGCTTCAAGCCTGCGAACCTCGAGGACGTGTTCGCCCTCTACGGCAAACTCTTTGGCGACTTCAACCTCAAGGCCGAGGCCGCCTTCGCCACCGCGCGCGCGGCAAAGAGCGCGGATAGCAAAGTGGACCGCGACTCGCTCGAGCTGGCCGGCGCCATCTTCCGCGCGTTCACCGCCGCGGAGCTGAACACCGAGATGATGAAGGCACTCATCGACCAATGGCCGCTGCGGATGCGCGGCCGCGGGCGCTACAACTTCGCAGCCATCAACGAACTGACGATGACCCACGACGGCGCGCCCGCCAAGGCGATGGTCGTCAAGGACAAGAGCAGCGCGCGGGACGTGCCGCTGCTCATCCGCGGGCAGGCCGGCGCCCCCGGCGAAGTGGTGCCGCGCGGGTTCCTCGAAGTGCTCTCGCCCGGCGGGCAGCGCCTGAGCTTCAGCAAAGGCAGCGGGCGGCTCGAACTGGCCCAAGCCATCGCCAGCAAGGACAACGCGACCGTGGCGCGCGTGCTGGTCAACCGCGTGTGGGCGCACCACTTCGGCGACGGCTTCGTGCCGACGCTCGACGACATCGGCGTGCAAAGCGAAAAGCCCAGCCACCTCGACCTGGTCAACTACCTCGCGGACTGGTTCGTCACCGACGGCAAATGGAGCGTCAAGCAACTGCACCGCTACATCATGCTCAGCAAAGTCTATCAAATCCGCAGCTACGCGGTGAAGAGCAACGAAGACATCGACCCGGACAACCGCTACCTATGGCGCGCGAACGTGAGGCGGCTCAACTTCGAAGCCATGCGCGACTCGATGCTCGTGATGAGCGGCCGGCTTGAGCCGCAAGTCGGCGGCAGCCCGGTCAACCTCACCGACGAACCGTATAGCTACCGGCGCTCGATCTACGGCTACATCGACCGCGGGAACCTGCCCGACCTGATGGCGCACTTCGACTTCAGCGACCCGCACATGACCAATAGCAAACGCACGAGCACGATCGTGCCGCAACAGGCGCTGTTCCTGATGAACAGTCCGTTTGCGATCGACGTGGCGAGACGGATCATCGCGCGCAAGGAAGTGGTCAACCAGCCCAACGACGTGCAACGCGTGCAGGCGATCTACAAGATCATCTTCTCGCGGCTGCCCAAGGGCAACGAAGTGCGGATGGCGTTCGACTTCCTGGGCGACGAGACGATGGGCGGCAAACAGATCGCGACAGCCGCCGCGCAACTGGCCGAGCAAAGCAACAAGAAGCTCGAGGAACTCAAAAAGCGCGCCGAGAGCCCCGGCAACATGCGCAACGCCCGCCGCTCGGCGATCACCAACGAAGGCGACTGGGTCGAACGCAAACCGCTGACCGCGTGGGAAACCTACGCGCAGACGCTGCTCCTGAGCAACGAGGCGGTTTACGTGAACTAAGGCGACAAGCGACAACACCGAAGAACTCAACGCCTCCGACGCCTTGCGCGTCGGAGGCGTTTTTCTTCTCGCGCGATGGGCGCAGCGCGCTTTCCTACGCGCCCTTATGCTTCGCATCCGTCCATTCCAAGGCCTCTGCCCCGCCCCGCACCTCGTGAATGAAATCACCTGTGTGCCCTACGATGTGGTGGATCGCGACGAAGCTGCGGCTCTTGCCGCCGGGAGCCCAAACAGCCTGCTGCATGTCGATCGCGCGGAGATCGATCTGCCCGCAGACGCCAGCCCATACTCCGGCGCGGTCTATGAAACCGCGCGCCGCAATTTCAATCGCTTGCAGGAATGCGGCGCGCTTGTTCGCGAAGCTGCGCCCAGCCTCTATCTCTACGAACAACGGATGGGCGACCATGCGCAGACGGGGCTGGCTACCGTGTGTCACATGGATGATTACGTCCACGAACGCGCGGAAAACCCGGAGGCCCGCGACATCATCAAAAAGCATGAGCGGACGCGGCAGGAGAAGGAAGACGATCGCACTCACCTCATCGGAACGCTCCGGGCGAACACCGGCCCGGTGTTTCTGACCTATCGCGACCATGGAGCGATCGACGCATTGGTCGCGCAGGAGAAGCAACTCCCGCCCGCCTACGATTTCGTCGCGCCGGATGGAGTCCGCCACACGGTCTGGCGGATCAACCAACCGGAGGTCTCCGCGAGATTCGTCGCGGAGTTCGCGAAACTCCCCGCGGCGTATGTCGCTGACGGCCATCATCGCACGGCGAGCGCGGCGCGGGTCGGACTCGAGTTGCGGGCCAGCGATCCGAGCGCGACGGGGAACAAGGACTACGATTGGTTCCTCGCCGTGCTGTTTCCCGCCAGCCAACTCCAAATCCTGCCCTACAACCGCACCGTCCGCGACCTCGCCGGGATGAGCGCTCGCGAGTTTCTCGGGAGAGTCGGGAGCGTCTTTACGCTAAATGCCGACGGCCCTCCGAAGCCGGCACGCCCCGGCGAAATCAGCATGTATCTCGACGGCGCGTGGCACCAACTCACCTGGCAGCCTGCACCGGACGCGGATCCGATCTCGCGCCTCGATGTGAGCGGGTTGCAGGAGCGGTTGCTCGCTCCACTGCTCGGGATCGACGATCCGCGCACGAGCAAGCGCATCGAATTCATCGGTGGAATCCGAGGGACCGACGAACTCGTGCGGCTGGTCGATTCCGGAAAAGCCGCGGTCGCTTTCTCGATGTTTCCGACGACCGTCGAACAACTCATGGCGATCGCGGATGCCGGGCAGATCATGCCGCCGAAAAGCACATGGTTCGAGCCGAAGCTGCGATCCGGCCTTTTCATCCACACCTTCTAACTCCGCAGAACCATGCGCCGAGCAATTTACCCCGGCTCCTTCGATCCGCCGCACAACGGCCATCTCGACGTGCTTCGGCGCGCGGTGCGCCTCTTCGACGAAGTGATCGTCGCGGTGACGTTCAACGAGCAAAAAGCCTCGCTCTTCACTACCGAGGAAAGGGCCTCGCTGCTCACCATTTGCACGCGCGATCTCCCGAATGTCCGCGTGGCGCGCTTCCACGGACTGCTTGTGAATTTCGCCCACGAGCAGGGCGCGGTCGCGCTGATCCGCGGCTTGCGGGCCGTTACCGACTTCGAGTTCGAGCTCCAGATGTCGTTGATGAACCGCAAACTTGATCCGACGATCGAGACGATCTTCCTCACGCCGATCGAGCAATCGACGTATCTGAGCTCGCGGATCGTCAAAGAAATCGCCATGCTCGGTGGCGGCGTCGATGAGTTCGTGCCATCGTGCGTCGGTGCCGCGTTGCGGGCCAAATTCAATCCGGAGGCGCCGAGCCATCCATGAAAATTCACACCAGCCAAATCCCACCCGAGGGAGCGCACTTCGAAGGCGAAGAATCGGCCGCATTTCTGGCCCTCAGTGCCGACATTACTGCGCTCACCCCGGTCAGCTACTCGCTCGATGTCGGGCTGAGCGAGGGCGGATTCTTTGCCACGGGCCGCGTGGCAGTCGATCTGGAGGTGGCATGCGTGGGCTGCCTGGAGCGCTTTACCCTTCCCATCCGCGTCGATGACTTCGCCTGTCAGATCGAACTCACGAGTTCCGAGGAAATCAATTTGACGGATACGCTCAGGGAAGACATTCTGCTCGCCCTTCCGCCCCATCCGCGATGCGACTGGAGCGGGAAAAGGAAGTGTCCTGGCGTTGAACGCCCGCCTTCAGCCGGGCTCGAGCCCGCCGAAGACCGGCCCGATGTCTGGGGCGCGCTCGACAAACTCAAAATCAAATAGCTCACCATGGGTGTCCCAAAACGTAAAACTTCGAAAATGCGCCTGCGAATTCGCAAGGCGGCCAACCGCTGGAAAGCGCCGATGCTGAACAAGTGCGGCCAGTGTGGCAGCGCGAAGATCCCGCACACTGTCTGCCCGTCCTGCGGCTACTACAAAGGCCGCCAGGTGCTCACGGTCGAACTGTCCTAGTCCCTTTTCCTTCCCTCCCCCCGAGCCAGCCGCTCTGCGTATTTGCGTGGAGCGGCTGGTTTATTTTTGGGGGCCAAAACATTCGCTCACACCGCAGTTTGCGCTTGCCGTCCCCTAGCCCGGCAGCGTTGAACTTGCAGCCATGAAGATCGCCCTCGACGCGATGGGGCATGACGATGGGCCGACGCAGCTCATCGCCGGCGCAAGCCTTGCCCTGCGCGAGTTTCCAGACATCACGCAGCTTTTCCTGACCGGCGACACCGCCCGGATCGAGAGCGAACTCAAGCTACTCGGCTGCAACGACCGCCGGATCGAGATCGTTCACACCACGCAAGTCGTCGAGATGCACGACAGCGGCATCGACGCAGTGCGCAAGAAGAAGGACTCCTCGGTCAGCCGCGCGGTCGATCTCGTCAAAGCCCGCACCGCCGACGCGATCGTGAGTGCAGGGAATACCGGAGCCGCAGTCAGCGCCGCGACGATCAAGCTTCGGATGCTCCCCGGAATCGAGCGACCCGCCATCGCGGCGACAATGCCAACCGAGCACGGTGGCCATTTCCTCCTCTGCGATGCCGGTGCCAATCCCGACCCGACACCACAGCAACTCGAAGACAACGCGATCATGGCGCTGGCCTACTGCCGGCACGTGCTCGGGCTGCCAAACCCACACGCTGGTCTGCTCTCAAACGGAAGCGAGGAATTTAAGGGCAACGAACTGACCCTCGCCGCGCACACCTTGATCAAAGCCTGTGGCGTAAATTTTCGCGGCAACATCGAAGGGCACGACCTTTTTGAAGGCGTGGTCGATGTCGTCGTAACCGACGGCTTCACCGGCAATGTCGTGCTCAAGGCCTGCGAAGCGCTCGCGAAAGGGATGTTCCGGCTTCTCAAGACGGAGCTGATGAAAACCCCGATCCGCAAAGCCGGCGCCATGCTCTGCAAACCTGCCTTTCGCGCCGTCCACGCGCTCACCAGCGCGGACGAATACGGCGGCATGCCACTGCTCGGCGTCGATGGGGTCTGTATCATCGCCCACGGGGGCAGCTCTCCGATCGCCATCAAGAACGCCATCCGCATGGCGCGCGAGACCACCCGCCATCAGGTCAATCCGCACATTGTCGAAGCCGTGCAACGCTGCCACGCGCAAGCGACGGCGCACGCTTCAGCCTGAGGTTTAAAGCTTGCCCCGTTCCGGCACGAAACATGTTTCCATTGCGGAACAGTCCATGCCAGCGCTAGCCCGCCTCATCACCAGCACGCCGAACCCCTCGGCACAGCCCCTGAACCTCGACACCGTCCTGGCGACGATGCTCGCCGCTTCCGACGGCATCTCCGATTGCCTCTTCGTCGTTGGCAAAGCGCCGCAAGTCGAAGCGTTTGGAAAACTGCGCCCGGTGGACATCCCCCAGTTCATGCCCGCGCTCCAGCCGGCGCATACGAGAATGATCGCCGAGAAACTCATCGGGGAAATCGAACGCCTCAAGCTCGACTATCAGGAGCGCGGCTCATGCGACACCAGCTACGCCGTGCCGAACGTCGCCAGGTTTCGCGTGAACGTCTTCAAGCAGAATGGCCATCACGCCATCGTCATGCGCAGGTTGAGCACGGACATTCCGACGATTGACGGCCTCAAGCTTCCGCCGCTCTGCAAGGAAATCGCCCGCGAGAAAAACGGACTGATCTTCGTCACCGGCGCCACTGGCACCGGCAAGACGACCTCGCTCGCCGCCATACTCAACGAGATCAACGGGGCTCAGGATGTCCACGTCGTCACCCTCGAGGATCCCATCGAATACCTCCACCCGCACAAGCGCGCCACGTTCAGCCAGCGCGAACTCGGGCGCGACTTTCCCGATTTCATCACGGGCCTGCGCGCCGCACTGCGCCAGGCGCCGAAAATCATCCTCGTCGGCGAAGTGCGTGATCGCGAGACGATGGAAATCGCGCTGACGGCCGCAGAAACCGGCCACGTCGTCTTTGCCACGCTGCACACCATCAACGCTTCGCAAACCATCCACCGCATCATCGGTATGTTCGACCAGGACGAGGAAGGGCAAATCCGCGAGCGCCTCGCCGACGTGTTGCGCTACGTCGTCAGCCAGCGCCTCATCCCGAAGGTCGCCGGCGGACGAATCCTCGCCAGCGAACTGATGGGCTCAAACCTTCGCGTCCGCGAGGCCGTGCTGCTCGGCGAAAGCGACCTGCGCCGCTTTCACGAAATCATCGAGGACAACAGCGTCCACGGCTGGCACACCTTCGAGATGTCGCTGCTGAACTTTTTCCGCGAGGGCCGCATCAGCGAGGACACCGCGATGAACAACAGCGTGAACAAGCCCGAGATGCGCAAGGCCATCGACATGGCGAAGAAGCAGATGGGCACCAACAACGACGCAGCGACCGACATGAGCCTCGACCTCGAGGCCTTGCACACGCGCCCGGGCGAGCTCACGCCACGACGCGGCGGTTGAAGTTCATCCTGCCGCTTCAGGCGCGCCGGCAGCGAGTTCATCCGCCGGATAAGTCCAGATCTCGCTGAGTGTCGGATGATAGTGCGGCGTGCTGGCGAGCTGCGCCGCGGTCGCGCCGAAGCGCATCGCGACGACGATCTCGTGGATCAGCTCGCTCGCCTCCGGCCCGACGCACGCGCCGCCGATGATGCGCCGCGATTCGCGCTCCGCGATGAGCTTCACGAAGCCGTCGATCTCTCCGCGGACCATCGCCTTGCCACAATCGGCAAAGGCATATTTCGCGGCGACGAAGTCGATCCCCAGCTCGAGAGCCTCACGCTCGGTGAGGCCAACCATCGCCGCCTGCGGATCAGTGAAGACCGCAAACAGCTTGAGCGCGTAGTCCATCCGATCAAGTTCGCCGCCGAGCTTGCCGAGCAGTCGCGCCGCGTTGCGCGCGGCTAGCACACCCTGCTCGATCGCGAGATGCACGACCTCGTGCGGGCCGCACACGTCGCCCGCCGCGAAGATATGCGGCGCGCTGCTCTGCTGGGTCTCGGAGATTGGAATCCGCGCCGCATCGAGCGTCACCCCGGCACGATCGAGACCAAGGCCGTGGGTTGCCGGCCGTCGGCCGAGCGCGCAGACGATCTCGTGCGCCTCTACTGCATGCGAATCGCCCGCAGCATCGGTGTATTCCACGCGTTTGATCGCCCCGTCCCGGACGATCGCGGCGATCGTCGTATCGCGATGGACGGCGATTCCGCGACGCTCAAGCGCGCGCGTCAGTTCGTCGGCGACATCGGTATCCATCTCACGAAGCACATGCGCGCTCCGCTGAATGATCGTCGTCGGAACGCCGATGCCGTGAAAGAAGCTCGCCAGCTCCAGCGCGATCGCGCCGCCGCCGAGCACGCATACCGAATCCGGAAACTCATCGGCATCGAGCACGTCATCGCTCGTCCTGTAGCCGGCTTCTGCGAGGCCGGGCAGAGGCGGCACCGCGATCTCCGAGCCGGTCGCGACGAGAAAGGCCCGCGATTCGACCCGGCGCAATCCGCCGTCGAGCAGACGGACATCGACGGTATGCGCATCGACGAACTCAGACTGGCCACGGATGAGCTCGAACTGCCCGTGTTCGAGCTGCCCCCGCCGGTAGTCCGCGAACTCGCCGATCAACCGCCGCTTCCGAGCACGAATCGCAGCCGCGTTCGCGCCGAAGTATTCCGCACGCAGCCCGAACTCCCCTGCCCTGCGGACCGCCTCCGCGCGGTGCGCCGATTCGAGCAGCGTCTTGCTCGGCATGCAGCCGCGCAGGATGCACAACCCGCCGACCTCGCGCGCCCCTTCCACTACCGCCGTGCGCAAGCCCAGCCGCGCCGCAGCCGAGGCCCCTGCGTATCCCGCGCTGCCGCCTCCGATGACTACGAAGTCGAATTGAACGCTCATTTCGCGGGGACACTAGCAGGCGCCGTGTCGCCACGGACACGCCAGACTTTGAAAATGTCATTCTCCATGCGGGGCAGACTGCGCTCCGGCACGAGCAAGAGCGTCCACGGTTCGGGAAAGGCAGCCCTCATCAAGTCGTGGGCGAAACAATCCTCCGGCGCGGCGACGCCGAGCAGCGTCGAGGAAGTCGGCACCACCCGCTCCGGCACATCGGCGAGCACCCACGCCACGCGCCGCTCGCGGAGCAGTGCCAGCGCCGCGCCTGCATCCGGCGCGAGGAAGATGCGCGCCGAGTCGAGAATGCCCGGCAGGCTCTGGTGGGAACTTCCGGCGACACCCGGCTGCCCGCTCCAATACGAGATCGCCGGCGAGAGCCACCACGGCGCGACGAAGGGGCCGGCATTACGAGCGCCCTGCTCTTCCGCGATCGCGCGCAACGCTTTCGCCTCCATGCGCTGCACCAGTCGTTCACGCGCGACGAGCGGATCGTCGTTGAAGAGTGCCGCGTCCCATTCCGCCGCCATCGGCCACAAACCGACGAACATCACCACACCCGCCAGCCATCGACGTCGCGCCAGTGCTTCGACCTGAATCGGCAGCGACAGCGCGAAGATCAACGCGAGGAAGTAACCCCAACGAAGCTGCCAGCACGTGAGCGCAAAAGTCGCGACGAGCAGCACGAGCAGCCAGCGCGCTTCGGCGCGACGCCACTGCCAGCCGAGCGCGAGCGGCGCGAGCACACACGCCCATCCGAGCCAGCGGAAGATCAGCGACGCGTCGAGTGCGTGAAGCTCGCCGATGCTCAGCCGCCAGCGCGCGAACGCTTCACGCAACTCCGCCGCCGGCAATGCAACGCGCCAACCATCGATGAGCACCGACACACCAAACACCGCGAGCAGCGCCGCCCACCCCCACCACCGCTCGCGCTCGCGAAACGCCGCCGGCCGCGCGACGGCGAGCGCGACGAGCACGAGCGCGAAAAGAACGAGCGGTTCGTAAAGCGACACCCACCAGGCGACACCCCACAACACTCCCGCGCCCGCAGCCACGCCACGCGTCGCCTTCTCCAGCAAGCGCCACTCGAGCGCGAGCGCCGCGGCGACGAGCGCGATGAGCAGCGCCTGATGATCGGGCCGCCCGAGCGACGTGCCATGCACCAGGATCGGACTCACGGCGACGAATCCAGCCGCCACAAGCGTCCACCACGAGCGACGCGAAAGCGCGACGAAGGCGCACGCGATCATCCCGAGCACCGGACCGATGAGCGCGCCGGCGAGGTCGAGCGACTGCCCGCGCAGCACACTTCCCTCGCCCGGCTTGACGAGCTTAGAGAGCGCGACAATCAGCCAGTCGAGCGGCGCGGTCGTGTGCGGCGTGATGCCTTGCGGCCAGTTCTCGAAGTCGTGATGCCGGATCGTCCACGAGCGCCCCTCGGCGACCATCAGCACGCGCGTCATTCGTGAGTAACAGTCGGCGTCGAGGAAGTAGATTTTTCCATCGACGAAGACATCGCGCAGGCGGTGTGAGCGCGCAGTTCCAGCGAGCAGGACGACGACAAAAAATAAGGCGAGCCAAAGGCCTCGTTTCACGATCGGCAAGTTGATCGGTCGGCAGGACGACGCCAACAAGATATTGTGGAGCGGTCGATTCGGGGTCCGCAGCATCTTGTGGAAACAGGGGTTTTTTACCCAAAAAACACCTTGGCGCATACCCCCGCTCCGCTAGACTCGGCGACACGCTTTTTCAGCCCCTAAAAATATGCCCGATACCGACTCTCAAATCGCCGCGAAAAGCGAGACCGCTTCAAAGAAATCCACCTACGATGCCGATGACCTGAGTTCGCTCAAAGGGCTCGACGCGGTGCGCAAAAAACCGGGCATGTATATCGGCGGAACCGACGAGCGCGCGCTGCATCATTGCGTGAGCGAAGTGCTCGACAACTCGGTCGATGAATTCCTCGCCGGCCACTGCACGCACATCGACGTGACGATCCACAGCGATGGCTCGATCTCGATCCGCGACAACGGGCGCGGCATCCCGGTGGATATCAACAAGGAGGAGGGAATCCCGGGCGTGGAACTCGTGCTCACGCGACTGCATTCGGGCGGCAAATACGGGCAGGGCAACTACGAGTATTCCGGCGGCACGCACGGCGTCGGCGCGAAGTGCGTGAACGCGGTGAGCGAATGGTTCAAGGTCGAGGTGACGCGCGATGGAAAGATCCACGCGATGTCCTTCGAGCGCGGCGTGACGAAGCAGAAGCTGCACGTCATCGCCGAGGTGAAGAGCAAGCGGCACACGGGCACGCTCATTACGTTCAAGCCGGACGCGGAGATTTTTCTGGAGACGCTGGAGTTCAGGGCCGAGCGCATCATCACCCGGCTGAACGACCTCGCGTATATCAATGCGCCGCTGTCGTTCACCTTCCTGGACGAACGTGTCGAAGGCGGGAGGCCGGTGCAAATCGTGCATCCGAAAGGGGTCGAGGAATTCGTCGGCCGGCTTTCGGAGAACAAGACGCTCGTTCACCCGAGACCGATCATGATCAAGGGCTCGCGCGACAAGATCATCGTCGAGATCGGCCTGCACTATAACGACAGCTACAACGAGCAACTCCACTGCTACACGAACGCGGTGCCGAACCCGGACGGCGGCACACATTCGAGCGGCTTTCGCGGCTCGCTCACGCGCGCGATCAATCAGTATGCGAAGAACAACTCGCTGCTGAAGGAGAAGGACGTGGCGATCACCGGCAACGACGTGCTCGAAGGCCTCGCCGCCGTGGTCAGCGTGAAGCACCCGGACCCACGCTTCGAGTCGCAGACGAAGGTGAAGCTCATCTCGCCCGAGGTGGAGAGCGTCGTCGGCTCCGTCAGCTACGAAGGGCTGATGCTGCACTTCGAGCAAAACCCCGGCGTCGGAAAACGCATCGTGGACAAATGCCTCATGGCCGCCCGCGCACGCGAAGCCGCGCGCAAAGCTCGCGAGACCGTGCGCAAAGGCGCGCTCACCGGCGGCGGCCTGCCCGGCAAACTCGCCGACTGCTCCGAGCGCGATCCCGCACTGACCGAGCTTTACGTCGTCGAGGGCGACTCCGCAGGCGGCTCCGCGAAGCAGGGGCGTGACCGGCGTTTCCAGGCGATCCTCCCGATCAAAGGCAAGATCATCAACGTCGAGAAAGCGCGGCTCGATAAGGTGCTGCAAAACACCGAAGTCCAGACGCTCATCACCGCCATCGGCACCGGCATCGGCGTCGCCAGCGGCGAGGCCACCGCGAAGGAAAACGAAGGCGCGTTCAACCTCGAGCGCTTGCGCTACGGCCGCATCATCATCATGACCGACGCCGACGTGGACGGCTCGCACATCCGCACGCTGCTGCTCACCTTTTTCTACCGGCAGATGCCCGACCTCATCCGGAAAGGCCACGTCTATATCGCCTGCCCGCCGCTCTACCTCATCAAGCGCAAGAAGCGCGAGGAATACGTCGATGACGACGCCGCGCTCAACCGCATCCTCATCACGCTCGGCTCCGAGGAGGTGAAGCTGAAAAACCTCGCCGACGGCAAAGTCTTCACCGCCGCGCAGCTCAAGGACATGCTCGAACTGCTCGAACGCCTCTCGAAATTCAGCGATGCGATCCGCCGCCACGGCGGCGACTTCGAGGCGTATCTCGGCGAACGCGACCGAAAGACCGGCAACTTCCCGACCTTCATGGTGAAGGTGCGCGAAGGAAACCAGGAGTGGGTCACCTACTTCCCCGGCGAGGCCGAAGTCCGCGCCTTCCACGAGGAGAATCGCGACCTCGGTTTGTTCGAGGATCCCGTGCCCGAGCCGAGCCCCGTTCCGGAAGGCGAAGCTCCCGCGGAAAAACCCACGTCGAAGAAAAAGGAAAAGGAAGAAGGCCCGCAACGCCGCGCGCGGCTCATCGAACTGCATGAGTCCGCCGCTGTGCAAAAGCTCGTCGCCGAGATCGGCCGGAAGGGACTCAAGATCGAGCACTTCGCCGACAGCGATCACCCGATCTTCGAGCTGATCGAAGGCGAAGGCGACAAAGCCGTCACGCACTCCCTCTTCTCCGTCCCCGAGATCCACACCAAGGTCCTCGAGATCGGCAAGAAAGGCCTGAGCATCCAGCGCTTCAAAGGTCTCGGCGAAATGAACCCGAAGCAGCTCTTCGAGACCACGATGGACCCGAACAAGCGCAAGATGATGCGCGTCGAACTCAACGAAAACAACGCCGTCGAAGCCGACCGCATGTTCACCATTCTCATGGGCGACGTCGTCGAACCGCGGAGGCAGTTCATTGAGGATAATGCGCTGAATGCTCGGCTGGATGTGTAAGCAGCCTCGCTTAATTCGATGGACGTTGTTTTCAAAATCCCGCAAGAACGACCCGATTATCGCGAGTGCTCGGAGTTTGTTGTCGAGCACATCGGCACGATCATGCGGGACGCCATCGAAAGCGGGCGGAACCGCATTTTTATCCGCACCAATCTCAAACGTGGACTGCCGCTCGAAAACATCAACAAAGTTGCTGGACCATTTGTTGAGGCTTGGGCGGTTGAGCAATTTGAGCTAATCGCAGACGATCCAAAAAACCGATACCGACTGATAAACGTCCAAGCCGGTAAACGGCTCGATCCATTTGATATCGTTCTTCAGTTCAAGCGCAAAGGAGGGAGCTACGCATCAGCAAACGTCGATGTGAAGGCGACGGCAGAAGACATCGTGAGCTCCGGCAAGGCTCCGAACATCACGTCCTTCGCACGGATTCGCACCGAGTATCTCGACGATCCCGATTACTTGTTCATCATCCTTTCTCTCAAGCACCGCGTGTATTCGGAAAGAGGCACCGAGGGGATGACAAATGGCATCATGGAAGTCACGACATACGCCGTGTATGACTTGAAATACGTGTCCGCCGCAGACCTAAGCTACAATCCCGCGTTGGGGACGGGCCAGATTCAGATTCGTGACATCCAGTATGTAACGAGCGAGCAGCGCTCCACGTGGGAGTTCCTCCAAATGCTCGACGCGAAGTGCATCCGATCGAAGGGTGAAGAAGCGTGGCTTCGCCTCGCGCGGAAACACAAATGGATCAAGGAGACCGAATGACGACCAACCAACTGATCTGCGGCGATTCCATCGAAGTCATGTCTTCGTTGTCGAACGCGTCTGTCGATTTGGTGATCGCTGATCCGCCTTACAACCTCGGCAAGGACTACGGGAACAACCGCGACCTGAAGGCGTGGCACGAATACGAACAGTTCACCGACGCTTGGATTCAGCAGGCGATCCGAATTCTGAAACCAACTGGTTCAATCTATGTGTTCATGGGCGTGCGCTTCATCTCGAAGTTGTTCGCCGCACTCGAAGACAAGCACGGCTTGCTGTTCAACAGTTGGATCACCTGGCACTACACGCAGGGCATGGGACGAAAGGTGGGTTTCTCTCCGAGACACGAGGACATTCTGTTCTTCAGCAAGACTCGTGATTTCACGTTCAATCTCGACGCCGTGCGAGTGCCGCAGAAATACTACCGCCAGCGCAACAACATGGCCGGGGCGAATCCTGGCGATGTCTGGCAGTTCTCCCACGTTCATTACTGCAGTGCCGAACGAGTCGAACATCCAACCCAGAAGCCCGAGGCGTTGATGGAGCGGATCATCCGAGCGAGTTCCAATCCCGACGATCTGGTCCTCGATCCTTTCGTCGGTAGCGGCACGACAACCCGGGTCGCAGCGCTCTTGGGTCGGCGTTGGATTGGGATCGACATCAATCCCGACTACATCGCTCTCGCTCATCGCCGACTCGAACAGGCTGCCGCACCGCTCGATTCTTTTGATCCACGTGTCAGCCGCACACCGCTCGACTTGCCACCGTCGGAGCCTTCGCAGCTTCACCTTCTCGCGTCAGAGAAATGAGCCCGGAAACCTTTCCACTCGCCCGAGGCATCCCAATGGAGTTGCTCACGGAGCGTGGCCTGAACCGCGCCTTCATCCAAGTCGTCGAGGAGCATCGGCGCGATGGACGCCCCGTTGTCACGAACCGTGACGGAAAATGCGCGCTCGTCCCTGCCGAAGAACTTAATGGGACGGTGAAAGCCGCTCACGACGGAATCGCTGAATTGGATGCCGAGATCGCCAAATTCGAGCGCTCGCCGTTCTCTCTTAACGAAACGCCATAGCCAACCACCTCCCTCCTTTTCCCAACCATGCCCAACCTCAACCCCAACGAAAAAGTCCACCCGGTCAATGTCGCCGAGGAGATGTCGAAGTCGTTTCTCGACTACTCGATGTCCGTCATCATCAGCCGCGCGCTGCCGGATGCGCGCGATGGGCTGAAGCCTTCGCAGCGGCGCATTCTTTTCGCGATGAGCGAGCTCGGCGTGATGCCAACTCGCAAGCACCTCAAGTGCGCGAAGATCGTCGGCGAGACGATGGGCAATTACCATCCGCACGGCGACCAGGCGATCTATCCGACGCTCGTCCACATGGCCCAGCCGTGGGCGATGCGCGACATGCTCATCGATGGGCAAGGCAACTTCGGCTCGGTCGAGGGCGATCCGCCGGCGTCGATGCGATACACCGAGGCGCGCCTGCAGCATCTCGGCGCGGCGCTGATGGAGGACATGGACAAGGCGACGGTCGATTTCGTGCCGAACTACGACGAGACGCGCGAGGAGCCGACTGTCTTTCCTGCGGCGTTCCCGAACCTGCTCGTGAATGGCGGCACCGGCATCGCGGTCGGCATGGCGACGAACATTCCGCCGCACAATCTGAGCGAATGCATCAACGGCATCTGCGCGCAGATCGATGACCCGGCCATCACGCTTGAAGGACTGATGGTCCACGTGAAGGGGCCGGACTTCCCGACGGGCTGCGAGCTACAGGGCTCCGCGGGCATCCTCTCGTATTTCACCACCGGCAAAGGCGCGGTGCGCGTGCGCGGCAAGGCAGGCATTGAGGAGCTGAAGGGCGGGCGCGACCAGATCATCATCACGGAGATTCCGTATAACGTGAACCGCGCGGAGCTGGTGAAGCGGATCGCGGAACTCGTGAATGAGAAGGTCCTCACCGGGATCAGCGACGTGCGCGATGAGTCGGACGAAAACACGCGCGTCGTCATCGAGCTGAAGCGCGACGGAAACCCGAAGGTCATCCTCAACAACCTCTACAAACATACCGCGCTCGAATCCTCGTTCAGCGTGAACATGCTCGCGATCGACCACGGCAAGCCACGCCTGCTCCCGCTCAAGGACGCGTTCACCTGCTTCATCGAACACCGGCGCGAAGTCATCCTGCGTCGCACCCGCTTCCTGCTGAATGCAGCGGAAGTCGAGGCGGAGAAGCTCGAAGGCTACCTCATCGCGCTCGCGAACATTGACGACTTCATCAGGATCATCCGCGACTCGCGCGACCGCGACGACGCGAAGGGCAAGCTGATGGCGCTCTCGTGGACGAAGCGCTCCGTGGAGCAAATCGGCATCCTCATCCGCGACGAGGCGCGGCTCACCGACGGGAAATACAAGTTCACCGAGAAGCAGGTCGGCCACATCCTCGACCTGAGGCTCTACCAACTCACCGGGCTGGAGCGCGATTCGATCAAAAGCGAATACGACGCGCTCATTGCGACGATCAAGGATCTGCTCGACATCCTCGCGAAGGAGCAGCGCGTGCTGACGATCATCAAGGACGAACTGCGGGAGATTCAGCGCAAATACGGCACCGAACGCCGCACGCAGATTGTGCCAGCGGAAGGCGAGATCTCAATGGAGGATCTCATCGCGAATGAGGGCTGCATTATCACGATCACGCACAACAGCTTCATCAAGCGCACCGCCGTCTCCGCCTTCCGCGCACAGCGTCGCGGTGGCAAGGGCGTCATCGGCATGACGGCGCGCGAGAGCGCGAGCGAGGAAGACGACGACGACTTCGTCGAGCATCTCTTCACCGCGACGGCGCACGACTACCTCATGTTCATCACGCAGGATGGACGCTGCTACGTCGAGCGCGTGTTCGAGATTCCCGAGGGCTCGCGCGCCAGCAAGGGCCGAAGCATCGCGAACCTGCTCGAGCTTCGCCCCGACGAGAAGATCGCGGCGACCATCCGCATCCAGGGCCAGAAGACTGACGAGGAAACGTGGAGCGAGAAGCTGCACATCGTCTTCGCGACACGCAGCGGCATCGTGAAGAAATCAAATCTCAACGACTTCAAAAACATCCGGAAGGGCGGCATCATCGCCATCCAGATCGAGGAAGGCGACCGCCTCATCGACTGCAAGCTCACTAGCGGCCTCGACGAGATCGTGCTCATCACGCACGACGGCATGAGCATCCGCTTCAACGAGGAAGAGCTTCGAGATCAAGGCCGCAACACGGTCGGCGTCTGGGGCATCCGCCCGGACGAAGGCGATTACGTCGTCGGCGCCGCCCTCGTGAGCAAGGACGCGATGCTGCTCGTGGCGGGCGACAACGGTCTCGGCAAGCGCACGACCTTCGACGAATACCGCATCCAATCGCGCGGCGGCAAAGGCGTCATCACGATGAAGACCACGGATCGCACCGGGCATGTCGTCGGCGCGCTTACGGTGCGCGACTCGGACGAACTGATGCTCATCACCAACAAAGGCAAAATGGTCCGCACCCGCGTCGCGGAAATCCGCGAGACGGGCCGCAACGCGCAGGGCGTGAAGCTCATCGACATGCGCGGCGGCGAGACGCTCTCCGGCATCGCGCCAGTCGTCTCGAGCGAGGAAGAAGATCAAGCCGAAGCCGAGTAGAGCTAGCGCGCCCGAAACGTGTAGCTCGCGGCATCGTGGAGTTCAAACTCCTGCCGGATGATCCTGTCCGCGAACGCGTCGCAATTGAAAACCTCGCAATCGCCGCAATCGAAGCCGGCCACCATAGCGCGCGTGTGCAGACCACTCCGCCGGTCATCGGCGTGCGCTGCGAGATGAAGCCTTCCTTGCGCAGCGTCGCGAGGCCGATTGCACCATTGCGTCGGGCGGGCTTGTCGTGTGAGCCTTCGAAGGCCGGGTAGTAGAACCACGATTCGTCACCGACTTCCGCCCAGCGCGGGCCTCTTCAAATGCGCACCGTCCCTCGACTCCGCGTAAGCGATGCTCGACGAGCAGATGCCTTTGCCGGTGGGCACGGCAAAACGCGGGTTCTTCCGCGCCGTCACTTTTTGCGGCTCGCGCCGCCCGGTGCGATTCAGAAAACAACGCGCGCAGCGCCACATCGAGTCGGGCACCGCGCGCGTTGGAGGAGACTCACGCCGGGAACAGCGTGAGCCACGAATTGAAACCTACACCGAGTAGGTGCTCGACGACGTGGTGCCGCCGCGACCGGTCCAGTTGGTGTGAAAGGTCTCGCCGCGGGGTTTATCCACGCGCTCGTAGGTGTGCGCGCCGAAATAGTCGCGCTGCGCCTGGAGGAGGTTCGCGGGCAGGTTCGCGGTGCGGTAGCCGTCGAAGAACGCGAGCGCGGTGCTGAACGCGGGGACCGGGACGCCTTTCTTTGCGGCCATCGCCACGACGGTGCGCCAGCCCTTCTGGCAGCGCTTGATCTCGGCGCGGAAATAGTCGTCGAGGAGCAGGTTCGTGAGCTTCGGGTTCTTGTCGAAGGCCTCCTTGATCTTCCCGAGGAAGGCACTGCGGATGATGCAGCCGCCGCGCCACATGAGGGCGATGCCGCCGTTGTTGAGGCTCCACTTATACTCGGCCGCTGCGGCGCGCATGAGCATGTAGCCCTGCGCGTAGCTGATGAGTTTCGAGCAGTAGAGCGCGTCGCGGATGGCTTCGACGAACTTCGCGCGGTCGCCGCTGATCTTCGCGCGCGGGCCCTTGAGCTTGCGCTGCGCTTTCACGCGCTCGTCCTTCATCGCGGACACGCAGCG
Source organism: Chthoniobacteraceae bacterium (assembly GCA_040081625.1). Lineage (GTDB taxonomy): Bacteria > Verrucomicrobiota > Verrucomicrobiia > Chthoniobacterales > Chthoniobacteraceae > VFJQ01. The sequence goes on along the minus strand of JBEBGD010000065.1, from coordinate 11,121 downwards.
GGAATAAACGGCCTCGGCCATGAGCGTGATCGGGATGCCGAGTTCGGCGCTGTTGATGACGGTCCATTTGCCGGTGCCTTTCTGCCCGGCGGTGTCGAGGATCTTGTCCACGAGCGGCGTGCCGTCGTCGTCCTTCTTCGCGAGGATGTCGCGCGTGATCTCGATGAGGTAGCTGTCGAGCACTCCTTTGTTCCACTCGGCGAAGACGGCGCTCATTTCATCGGCCGTCATGCCGAGTCCGTCGCGCATGAGCTGGTAGGCTTCGCAGATGAGCTGCATGTCGCCGTATTCGATTCCGTTGTGGACCATCTTCACGTAGTGGCCCGCGCCGCCGTCACCGACCCAGTCGCAGCACGGCACGTTGCCTTCGACCTTCGCGGAGATGCCCTGAAAGATTGCCTTCACGTGCGGCCACGCATCCTTGCTGCCGCCGGGCATGATGCTTGGGCCGTTGCGCGCGCCTTCTTCGCCGCCGGAGACGCCGGTGCCGATGAAGAGCATTCCTTTTTCAGCGAGGTATTTCACGCGGCGCTCGGAGTCGCCGTAGAGCGAGTTGCCGCCGTCGATGAGGATGTCGCCGGGTTCGAGGAAGGGGAGGACTTGCTCGATGAAGTCATCGACGGCTTTGCCGGCCTTGACCATCATCATGATGCGGCGCGGGCGCTTGAGCAGGCCGACCATCTCTTCGATGGAGCGTGCGCCGATGACTTTGGTGCCCTTCGCCTCGTTGGCGATGAACTGATCCACCTTTTCGACGGTGCGATTGTAAGCGACGACGGTGAAGCCGTGGTCGTTCATGTTGAGGATGAGGTTCTGGCCCATGACGGCCAGGCCGATGACTGCGATGTCTGCTTGCGGTTCCATGTGTTTAGTTTGGGTTGAGATTCGAGCGTGAGTGCTGAGGGGAGGCGAGGATACGGAGGCACGCGCGGCTCGCGCGAGAAGTATTTAAGTCCTCCGCAGCGACTACATCTCCCGCGCCCACGCGGGCCGCTGCTTGAGATGGTAGAGCATCTCGCCGGCTTTCGGGACGTAGAGGATGCCTTCGTCCTCGCGGTTCGCGTAATCTTCGACGCGGATCGTCGCCGGGTCGCGGTAGCCGAGGTTCACGGCTTCGCATTCCTCGCGCGGGATGCCCGTGGCGAGCGTCACGCGCACGCGGCAGTTCTCGACGCCGTTTTCATAAGTGCCGATGCCGCGCACGTGCGTGCTGTGCGCGAGCGTGCCCCACGGGAAGTGCTTAAACTTGTCCCACTGCTTCACGAAGTAATCGGTGCAGTGGTAGCCGACCTTCTTGATGTGCTCGCCGTGCGTGATGCTGAACTCGTGGACGTGCGGCGCGTAGATGATGAGTTCGCCGCCGTCGGCGATCACCGGCTCGAGTTTATACATGCACTTCCCGGCGACCCAGATCTCGTCATACATCTTCGGCGCGCAGCTCAGCACGGTGTGAAATGGGCGGTCCTTGTAGGTGATGTGAAGCTTCTTCGAGAGCTCGCTGGCTTCATCCCACGCGCCTTCGGGCGTGCCCGCGAAAAGGCCGGCGAGCTGCGCCTTGTCCACGACCATGCAGAAGCAGAGCTTCGGCACCGGCACCATGCCGCCGACGTGATCGACGACGCGGCGCACGGGCGTCCATTTGTTGCCGATGATCATCGGGTTCGTCACCACGGCGCCGAGCCAGTGGAAAAAATTCAGCACGTCCGGCCCGCTCACGCCGGGGAAGAGGTATTTATTTCCGCCGCTGAAGCCGACGACCTCGTGCGGGAAGACCGGGCCGATAATGATGATCTGGTCGTAGTCGAAGACGCGTGCGTTCACGCGCACCGGCACTTCCATCTCGAGCAGCCCGCCGGTCAGCCCGCGCGTGTCTTCGTGCGTGAGGTCGCCGATGTGGCGGAGCGCGGCGGGGTTGTCCCACTCGTGGTTGAAGAACTTCACCGCGCCGAATTTCGCGCGCCGCTCGTCTAGCGTGATTTCGAGCCGCTCGCAGATCGCTCCCTCGCTCATCGGCTGGTGAGTGCCGAGCGCGATCATCACATCGAACGCCGCGCACGCCGCGCCGATCTGCTCGTGCAAGGTTTGCCACACGAGGCCGAGCGGGCAGGTGCGCGTGGAGTCGGGCACGATGCAGAGCACGCGCCGGCCTTTGTAATCCTTGGCCGGGCAGGATTGCGCGACGAGCGCGCGGACATCGTCGGTCGCGAGAAAGGCGCCGTCGGCAGCGGTGCGGGAGAGAGTGTGCATGGCGCAGAGTAATCCCCGGCCCGAGGGCAACGCCAACCGATTTGCTAGCGCGGCGAGACAGCGGCCTTGCCGCTGCCGGTGGCGTCGATGAAGAACCCCAAGCCGCGATTTTCGCCGAGCAGCAAGACGCCGGTGAACTTCTGCGCGCGCGCGCCGGCCAGCGGCTGAAAAGTCCCGCCCACGAGACCGCTGGCGGATTTCACGGCGAGCTTCGCATTCAATCCTGCTGCCGTCGGATCGACCGTGACGCGCTTCGTTGTGGCCGAGAAGGTCGCATCCCACGGGATCGGCGCGGCGAGCGCGCCGCCCGAGAGCGAGAGCGTCGCAGCACCCGTCCCGGCGGTGAATGCCGGCGGCTGCCACGGCGTTCCGCGCACAGGCGGCGTCCACGCGCCGCCGTGGAGCGACGCCGCGACGCCGCCGGGCCAGCCAGCGGCGAAGACTCCCGTCCCGACGCCCGCGGGGCGCGACCATGTGAGCGAGCCGGTGAGAGTGCGAGGCGCGGTGCCGCCGAGCGTGATCGTGCCGAGGAGCGATCCCGTCTTGCGATAGAGCTGCGCGAAGACCGGCGCGGTGCCAGTGGCGCTCAGCGGTCCATTCGACGACCACTTGGTCCCATCGGCGAGCACTCCGGCGAAGCGAATCCGACCGGCTTTGGTGATCGTCACTGCAGCCCATCCGTGTCCGGTGAGGCCGGCGATGGCGCTGACGTCGAGCGCGACCGTGGCGGGCCCGATCAAGTCGGCGGGCGGATTGATCTGTGGCGCGACCGGATTCCGCTGCGCGGTGTAGAAGGTGTGCGGCGCGTTGATCTGCGCGGTGAATCCGCCGTCCTCCGTCACCTGCCCCGTCATCTGAGCTGGCGGCAATGCGGCGGTGGGCAACTGCAGCGTGAGGCGCAGCGGCGTCAGCCCGCGGCCGCGCGACAAAAGAATCTCCGGCGCCGTTCCATCGTCACCGAACACGCCGCGGAAGGCGAAGCGCTTTCCGCCGAGTATCAGCGAGCCGCTGAACTTTCCCTGTCGATTCACGCTCACCGAAACCACGCCGCTCGTCGCGAACGAGGAAGGAACGGCTGAGACAATCCCCGCGTAAATGCCAACCGCGTGCGTCAGCAAACTGTCCGCGCCGAGCTTCGCGGGATCGAAAACCGTGACCGTGTAGGTGAAACTCTGAGGCTGTCCGGCGACGAGCGGGCGCACGCCAGCGACCGTCACCTGCGTGCTCGTGTCCGCGGCGGGCGCGCGGAGCGTGGCGGGATTCGTGGCGCTCCTTCCATCCTCGATCCACACGATCGAGTTCTCACCGGAGCCTGGCACCGCGCTCTGGATCGTCACTGGCACACTCGCGCCGTTGCGCACGAGCGCGACGGTCGCACTGCTAAAATCGAGATTGCTGTGGCTGAAGGACCAGCGCGGAAAAACGAGCTGATAAGGCGTGAAGCCTCTCGGCGGCCACGCGACAAATCCGTCGCGCACCGCGGGACGCGCCGAGAAGAAAAACGAATCGATCACCCAGATCGCGTTCGCGGACGCAAAGCCGCCGTCCCTGGGAATATCGCCCGAGCCCATCTCGCGCGTCTGCGGATAGAGCAGCCACCGGCGATGCCCTGCCTGGGCGTTGCCAGTGCCGAAGTCCTCGATGAACCCCGTGACTGCGCTCGGCCCGAAATTACCGAGAAACAGATTCGACTTCCCCGCCGCCTCGGCGCCGTCGGCGGTGTAGTGAGTCCAGTTCGTCGGCGGCGTGTGGCTGAGCGAGTTGTTGGCGCTCATCATCAGCGCCGCCTGCTGACACTTTGCATTGTAAGTGGGCAGGAACGCCACGTCGGCCGGCACGCCGGCCATTGCGCGGAAGTAGTTGATGCGCCTCAGCATCGCGTCGCGAAAATCCTGGGAGGTCGTTCCCGGATCGCCGGTCGCCACATCGCCGGTCCAGCCGATCGGCACCCCGTTGGATGCGAGGTAAACGCTCTTGTAAAAAAGTCGCGAGGCTTCGCGCTGCGAAGGATCGACCGTGAAGCCCCCCAAGGCAGGCGCCGCCTGCGGCTCCAAGAGTGGCGCGACCGCATCGGGCGCGCGCGGCGCGTCGTTCATCCATGGCGTCTCCGCCGCGGCGCTGGCCGAAAGGATGAGCCCGATCGAAAAAGCGGCCCCTTTCTGGTGATGGAAAAGGCGTTTCGCTAACATGGGCGAAGCGATTGCCACTCTGGACGGTGAAGTCAACTGGCGTTTGTCGGTAGGAAAGCCGTTGCGCGCAGCGCAGCGCGCATCCTACTCTGCGAGCCATGTCTTCGACCGCAGCGGTGCCCGCGACCCGCACGGATAATTTTCAAGCCCGTTACCTGCAAGCCTATCGCTGGATGCTGCTCGCGCGCCTTTCGGAGGAGAAGGTGGCGGCGCTTTACCGCGGGGGAAAAATCGTCGGTGGTGTCTTCCTCGGCAAAGGCCAGGAAGCTCTGAGCACCGCTACCGCGATGGCGCTGAAGCCGGGCGACATCTTCGCGCCACTCATCCGCGACCAGGCGGGCCGTTTCGCTTTCGGCGAGCCGCTGCTCGACTGCTTCCGCACCTACCTCGGCTCGCGACTCGGGCCGATGCGCGGTCGCGACGGGAACATCCACCGCGGCTCTCCGCGCGACGGTTACTTTCCGATGATCTCGCATCTCGGCGCGATGATCCCGGCCGTCGCCGGCGCACTGCTTGCGCGGCGACTCAAGGGCCAGAGCGGCTCGGTGGGCGCGACTTGTATCGGCGATGGCGGCACTTCCACCGGCGCTTTCCACGAAGGGCTCAACCTCGCCGCAGTCGAGAAGCTCCCGCTCATCGTCGTCGTGGCGAACAATCGCTACGCCTACTCGACGCCCAACTCGCGCCAGTTCGCCTGCGCCGATCTGCTCGATCGTGCCGCGGGATACGGTGTCGAGGGGCACCACGTGGATGCCACCGACCTCGCCGCGTGCCTCGCCACTTTGCAAAATGCCGCCGATCGTGCGCGCGCCGGCCACGGGCCACAATTCATCCTCGGTTCGCTTCTCCGGCTCGTCGGACATGGCGAACACGACGATGCGAGCTACGTCGATCCGGCGCTCAAGAAAGCCGCGCTCGATTGCCTCCTCGTCGCCGAGGATCGCATCATCGCCGAGCAGTGGGCGACGCCCGCGGACTTCAAATCGTGGCGCGCCGACGCAACGGCGAGAATCGAAGAAGCCGTCGCCACTTCACTACGCGAGCCCGCTCCCGACCCGAACGAGGAACAGTGGACCGCGCTAAGCACGCCGCGGCTGAGGGAAGGATACATCGAGGAATGATCACCTATCTTGAAGCCATCCGGGAAGCGCAATACCACGCGCTCGCCAATGACCCGCGCGTCTATATTTACGGCCAGGATGTCGGCGAGTTTGGCGGCGCGTTCAAGGCCACCAAGGGACTCGCGAAGGAATTTCCGGGTCGCGTTTTCGACGCACCACTGAGCGAGGATGCCATCGTCGGCTCCGCCATCGGCGCGGCGATCGAGGGAATGCGACCGATCGTCGAGATGCAGTTCGCCGACTTCTCGACCTGCGGCCTCAACCAGATCATCAACCACGCGGCGACGCTCTTCTGGCGCACGAATGTGCCCTGCCCGATCGTCATCCGCCTGCCCAGCGGCGGAACGGCGGGTGCCGGGCCCTTTCACAGCCAGAGCATGGAGGCGCTCTACGCGCACTATCCGGGGCTCGTGGTGATGACGCCCGCGACCGTCGAGGACGCTTACGCGATGCTGCTCGAAGCCGTTGCGATCGACGACCCCGTGCTTTTCTGCGAACACAAGTATCTCTATTACCACCTCAAGGCCGACTCGCTCCCGACCGAGGCGCTGCCGACCGGCAAGGCCCGCGTCGCCCGCCAGGGCCGGCACGCGACGATCGTCGCCTACTCGGCGATGGTGCATGAGGCGCTCGCCTGCGCCGAGGAACTCGCGAGCGAAGGCTGGCAGCTCGAAGTCATCGACCTCCGGAGCGTCAAGCCACTCGACACGGACACCATCCTCGCCAGCGTCGCGCGCACCGGTCGCCTGCTCGTGGTCGGCGAGGCGTTCCCGTGGGGTGGCGTGACCGCTGAAGTCATCGCGCGTGTCGCGCAGGAAGGTTTTACGCTGCTCGATGCGCCGCCGGTGCGCATCAACGCCAAGGACACGCCCGTCCCGTATCACCCGAATCTTTGGGGCACTCATCGTCCCACCGCGCGCACCATCGCCGCCGCCGCGCGCAAACTTCTCCACGAATAATCCCCATGCCGCGCGTCCCGATCCTCATGCCGCAGCTCGGCGAATCCATCGCCGAGGCCACCATCGTCCGCATCCCATTTGCCGTCGGCGACGACGTGGCGGGTGATTGTGAAGTGCTCGAAGTCGAGACGAACAAGGCGACCATGGGCGTCACGGTGCCGTGTCGCGGGCGCGTCGTGGAGTGGAGCGTCGAGGTGAGCAAGAGCTACCCGGTCGGCGCGACGCTCGGCTGGCTCGAAGTGAGCGACGACGACGCCGCGCGCCACGGGCTCGATCAAGCCGCACCCGAGCCGGTCGCCGGATCCGATGAGGCGATCGCGCAATCGACCCGTGCGAGCGAAGCACAGAGCGTCGCTCCGCTCGTGCGCGGCCTGCCCGTGCCGGCGAATGCAGCCGCCGCCGGCTATCTCTCGCCGCGGATGAAGGCGCGCATGAACGAGCTTGGTTTCCGCGCCGCGGACCTCGCCGGCATCCCCGGTCGTGGCGCGGGCGGGCGCGTCACCATCGAGGATCTCGAGGCATTTCTGCGCCGGCTCGGCGAGCATCGCCAGACGCCGGCATCCACGATGCGCGTCGCGGTGGCCGATGCGATGCGCCGCTCGTGGTCGCGCCCGCTGGCGACGGTCGGCCGCGGTGTGCGGCTCGACGTATTGCTCGCGCACCGGAAAAAATCGGACCCGAAGCCCGGCCCGGCGCTCTACGCCTTGCGCGCTCTCGCCGTGGCGCTCGGCGAGAACAGCGCGCCCGGCGGACGGCTTATCGGCACGCATATCGTGCATCCCAAGAGCATCGACGTGGGCTTCGCGGTCGAGACCGAAGATGGCGTGCTCGTGCCGGTGCTGCGCGATGCGGACCAGACACCCGTCGGGACGATGGTCGCGCGCTACAATGAACTCGTGGAACTCGGACGCCAGCGCCGCCTTCCCCCGAATGCGCAAGGTGGCTCGATCGCCACGGTCACGAACTTCGGCACCTTCGGTCTCGAGTGGGCCACGCCGATCCCGCTGCCGGAGCAGACTCTCGTGCTCGGGCTCGGCGCCGGCAAAGTCGTCCCCGCATGGGATGGCAAGGTGTTCCAGCCAGTCACCGAAGCGCAGCTCACGCTGAGCTTCGATCATCGCGTGCTCGACGGCGGCGCCGCCGGCCGCCTGCTCGCGCGCATCGCCGAACTGCTCCAGGCTCCGCAGACGCTGTAGTCGCCGCTTCGAGTGATCCGATCACCCGCCGATCACGGGACGACGTTCAAATTGAAGGGCGCGAAGATCATCTTCCCGCCAATCTTGACCTTGCAGTAAAGGCGGATGAAGCCGGCCTTGGGCGGGAAGAACTGGAAGCCCATCGCGGGCCCGCCGCGCGCTTCGGGGTTCAGGATGTCGCCGCCGGATGGATGCATCTGCACGACGGTCTCGTAGTCGTCGAAGAAGCCGACGACGTGCGCGAACGCATTCATAAAAGGCTCGAGGCTCCTCACCGGCTGCCCGCCAGCGTCGGTGACGGTGATCGCCATTTTCCGCGTCTGGCCCACGGCGATCGGGATGTGGTTGCCGCCGGTTAGCGTGATCGCGAATTGATAGCCGTCCACGGTCGAGGTAAAGCGGGTGCCCTTGTCCTGAATGGGCCCGGCCTGGCCGGAGGAAGCCAGATCGGCATGCGGCAGCTCCTGCACACCGCTGGCGCCCGGGACGATGTCGGCCCAGATCCGGTAAGGCGATGTCCGCGTGGGCGTGAATGAAAACGAGTATTCGCCCGGCGTGCCGGTCGCGACCGGGTGCTCGTGGTGAAAGTCACCCAAGCCCGGCTCTTCGATGAGCAGATGAATCGGCTCGGTGTGCATGACCATGAGGTCGCGCGTGAGAAGCGGCGACTTGTCCATGCGAGCGAGCCGCACTTTCACGTCGATCCTTTTGCCCGCCTCGACGGGCGCGCTGGCGGTGACCGCCATCGTGATCGAAGGCTCTCCCGGCGCGGTGTAGATGAAGCTGTATGGAATGCGCCGCTTGAACAGGGCCATGCCGCACCTCTCACACGGCGTCCCGAGCGTCGGAGAGACGAAATCCGCGTGCATCGGGCAGAAGTAGATCTCGCCCGAGACGACCTTGGGATCATAGGAACTACCGAGTTCGAGCAGCAACGTCTTGAGGGTCTTGAAGCTGTCCTCGGTGGCGGAGGCGTTGCCCTCCGAAGCGGTCCTGGCGACCGCCACGACCCAGCCGAGCGCGCGCGTGGTTTGCTTCGAGACTATCGCTGGGTCGGCGGTATTCGCGAGCTGGCCGAGAGCCCGCAGCGCCGGGCTGCAAAGCGACATCTGCACGGCGACCTCGGACAGGCGCCGCTCCAGGATCAGCTTCGCGACGTTTTCCGTCGCGAGCCGGATCACGTTCCACGCTTCCGGCGCGGACTTCGGATCGAGGATATTGCCGGGAAGTGGGACGTCGCCCGACGAGCGGACGCTGAGAGCGAAGAGGAGCACCCCGACCAGCAAAGTGCTGCGGAGCATCGAAGGGAAAAGGCGCGTGGCATGGTTCATCGTGGGTGGACGCATTTGAAAACTCTGCGACGATCCGGTGCGCGTCCCCTTCCCCCGACTACGGCACTGCGGTGACCACGATCGCCGAGGTGTGATCGGTGAACTCTGCGCGCCACACAACCAGTGCGGCGTTGTTGAACGAGCGGGTGACGCCCCTGCTGCCGCGGACGACGTTGAGCACCGTGAATCCCTTGAGCCTCTTCTTGTCGGGCGGGTCGCCGATCAGATCGCCTTCGCGGAAGATCAACACGAGGTCGCCACCGCTTTCCACCGCCCACACGCCGGCATCGTTCGACGTGTTCACGCCACCCGCACCGGGCGCGAGTGTCGCGCGGAAGATGGGGCCGATGCTCCCGCCAGGCAGCGCGAGCGAGGTGAAGCGCGACCACTTCGTGCCGACCGGAGTGCCCGGCGGCTGGCCACCCGCGAGCGCGATGGCCCGCAACGGCTCACCCTCCGGGCGGTAGAGCAGAGCCACGTCCCTGCCGGGCAGGATCCCCGGGCCGCGCAGCGTCGCGAAGAATGCGACGGCGGCGGCGCCGGGAGCCATCACCGGATCGGAAAATGTCCTGAAGGTCGCGCCGGGAATGTTCGGCACCGGATCCGACACACGCGCCACTGGATCGAACCCCATTCCCTCGCCGAGGAATACGCCGCGCGAATTCGAGCTCGTCACACCGCCGCCCGAATTCAGCGTCGCGAGAAACGCGGCGCGCGGCGCATCCGCGGCGACCAGTCCCAAGCTCTTGAATGTCGCCGCCGGCAGCATCGTCCCGCCCGTCGCATCTCCAGTGGCCACGAGACCGGTGAGCGTCCCGTTCCCGCTCTCGATGAGCGCCCGCGTGCCGTTGGTGAACAACGCGAGAAAGGTCGCGTTGCCGGCCATCATGTGCGCGCGACTTTGCCCCGGCGAACCACCCACGGGCCCGAGCAGTTTGAACGCCTTCACCTTGCTCGCTCCAAACGCCGCACCCGCCTGGACCACGAGCTGCGGCCCGAGACCATCGTCGAGCGCGCGGAAAGCCGCCGCGCGGTTTGGCAGCACGCCATCGCCGAGCGCCGCCGTGAAGAGCACCTCGCCATCGTTCAAGGACACGTCGTTGATCGCTTTGATCCGCATCGGTCCCGCGCCGTTCACACTCGCGCCTTCGCGCGCGACAATTGCGACCGGGCCCGCAAATGCATCGGTCCCCAAAACGGTGTCGTTGCCAACCCTCACGCCCGGACCGGTGAGCGTCGCGAGGAAGGCCACATGGCCTGCCTCATCGAGGACCGGGTCCGCGAACGCCTTGAATTTCACGCCGCCGAGGCCCGCCACCGCGTCGCCCGCGGTGAGCACGAGCCCCGCGGGATTCCCGGCAAAGATGCTCGTGCCGGCCCCGATCGGGCTTACCCAACTGGCGACGAAGGCGATCTGCCCGGCGTCATTGATCGCCGGCACGCCGAGGCTCATGAACATCGCCCCCGCGGGCGGCCCGCCCGGCGCCCCCGCTCCCGGCACGGGCCCGCCGGTGACGTGTCGCGAGGTGTGCATCAGGAGGGCCGAGAGGCGCGTCAGCGTGAAGCTCAGGCTCTCCTCGTTGCCCGCGTCGTCGTGCGCCGTGAGCGTCACCAGCGTCGCGCCGAGCGGCAGCGGGCTGCCGATCGCGGGATCTTGCGTCACGCTGGTCACGCCCACGAGGTCGGAAGTGACCGCCTCAGAAGTGAAGTCCGCCAGCGTGGGCCCGATCGTCGTGCGGGAGCCGAAGTTCCCGGTGATGGTCGGCGGTGTCGTATCCTGCACCGTCACGCTGAAGCTGCCCATCGCGACATTACTCGAGCCGTCGGTGGAGGTGACGTTTACCGTCGTCAACCCAATCGAGAACGTGCTCCCGCTGGGAGGCATCACCAGGACGACCGGCGGGCCCGCCGCGTCGGTGCTGGTCACGGAAAAGGTCACGGCAGCGCCGGCGGGTCCGGTGGCTTCGCGCGTGATCGCTCCCGGCAGCGTGAGCGCGGGCTTCGTCGTGTCCTGCACGGTCACCGTGAAGCTGCCCGTCTGCTCATTCCCGGCCGCATCCATCGCGGACACGTTCACC
>JBEBGD010000006.1:0-106925 GCA_040081625.1 Chthoniobacteraceae bacterium | reverse complement strand
GCCAGCAAGTCGGCGAAAGCCTACCCGCTGCTGCCCGACCCCGATGGACAGGTCGGCGAGTTGGTCACCAGCATCCTCGACAAGAGCGCGCAGGTCGAAGCCCTCGAAGGCGCGCTCGAACTGGAGAAGGCCGAGTTGATCGCCATCGCGAAGCCGTTCTACTTCACCCATCACCACGGCCAACACGCCATCGCGTCGTCGGTCGAGGCGCGCTCGGCAGACGGCAAGGTCGTGCGCGTCGGTTTCAGCAACTCCTACCGGGGCACGAGCGATGAACCTGCCATCACGCGGCTCGCCGGGGAGCACGCAGCGCGGTATTTCAAGCAGTCCTTCGAGTTGAAGATCAAAGGCGACGTGATCCCCGATGCCGCGGTTGAGCCGCTGCTCGCGGAGTTGCAGGAGTTGTTCGCCCGCCACGGGGCGAGCGCGGCGCTCTCGGCGAAAGCGACCATCAAACCGACGAAGGAGTTTCACGCCGCGCGGCACACGCTGTTCTCCGTGGAGCAGAATCACGAACTGGATAAGGTCGTGCCAATCAGCGCGAGCGTGAAGACGAAGCTCGGGCGCGGAGGGAGCGACGATGAATAAGTTCACGCTGCGTCTGGCGGACGGCCGCTGGGTGAGTTCGCCGACGAACACGGCGACGAGCAATGCGAACCTCGCGGGTGTGTTCACCGCCGCCGATGATGAGTCGGCGGCGGAGCTGCGGAGCGCGATGGAGCGTCTCCACGGCCCGCTGGAAGTCGTCCCGTGGCAGAGCAAGCGCACGGACGCGCTCACTCGCCACGTTGAGAACGTCGCGCTGATGGACGAAGCGCAAGACCCGTTCGCCGGCGCGGAAGTGATCTACGCCTACACGCGCAAAGACGCGCTCGCCGATGGCGTGCAAATCGACGTGAGCGAGGTCGCCCGCGAAGCCGGGTTGAAGTTCCCGGTCTATCTCACCCGCGCGGTGTGGGAGAGCTACGTCACCGTGCCCGATGGTGTGCGCTGTCAGGACGAGAAAGGCCGGCTGTGGGACATCGTTTGGATGCTGCGCTGCGCTGCCCGCCGCACGAGCGGCCCGCAGATGCTCTTCGGCCTGCACGTCCGCAACAACAACCGCGACCGCACTCCGCCGCTTGTGAATCTCAAGGCCGTGTGCGGCCCGCGCGACATCGATGACCCGCAGCCCGCGATAACCGTGATGCTTCCCGATGAAGACTAGCGAACCACTCGTCCTCACCATTTTCGGCAAAGAGCGTTGCGTTGTGTCGATCGATGATCTCGAAGCCGCCGCGAAGGCCATCCATCAGAAGGCCGTTCGTGAATCCGAGGCGAGCGCCCATCCCTCCACCCTCGGCGCGGAAATCGAAGGTCAAATTCGCCTGATAAACGCGGAATCCGGCCCTTCCCAAACGGAGGCCAAACGAAACCCCGCACCAGCGTTGGGTGAGATGCTCGTTTGGCTCGATGCCCTTCGGGAACGGAGCGAACGACTCGACGACTCAACCCCGGTGAGGGCGTGGGATTTGATGCTGCGCGCCTTCGCACTGCAAACGGCGCTGAGATCGGACGACGCTCATCCAGATTTCCGCGCGACGGCGATGGTGAATCTGCATCGGCTCGTCCATGAACTCAAAGGGATGGGGCTGTGACAACAGACATACCGCTGCTCACGTATCCCGCGCGACCAATCCAGGGCGGTCGTCTCGAGTTGGCTCCACCCAAGCGCGGTCTGTGGTATGCAGAGCCCAAGTTGAATGGCTGGCGCGCACTCATCCACACGCCGAGCGGGACGATGTGGAATCGGCACGGTGCGCTGCTCACCATCGCGGACTGTTTCCGGCCCGTGCTGGCGACGTTGGCGAAGCTCGCCAGTCGCGGCCTCGTGTGGGCCGACTGCGAAGCCCTCGAACGCCGGCACAATCTCGGTCGCGGCACGCTCGTCGTGCTCGATGTCATTCCCGAATCCGGCACGCCGATTTACACCGCGCGCCGCGCGATGCTCGAATCGCTGCTCCCGTGTGATCCGATTTTCGATGGCGACACATCGCGCCCGGTGCCATGCGGCGCCGTGGTCCTGACGCCGACACGGCGCGCTGATTCACACGCCGACGCGCTTGCGTATTACCAGCGGCTCCGCGAGGCCAACCGCGCGCTCGGCTGTGATTTCTTCGAGGGCGTGGTGATGAAGCGCGCGGACTCCGCGTATCCGGTGCAGCTCCGCTCCGTGACCGAGGAATTCCGTGGCTGGGCGAAGCATCGCTTTCTCACATAGGTAAGATGCAGGTGGTCTAATATCCGTAGATCTCTTTCCGACGACGAAAAGCGACATCTCCGCCTTCCAAGATTCTCACCACCGCTTCTTTAGTTGCTGTTTTGTCTATTGAGCCACGGTCAAATGCTCCTCCGCCATCGCCATCGCGACGCATGGGAAACAACAACTCAGCGTCGCCAAGGACTGCGATGTTCGCATTGTGTGTTACGAGCACGACCTGTCGGCGCTCTTTGATGTCACGAAGAACCTTTACAACTGTCGTGAAGATGAACGAGTTGTCCAAGTCATCTTCCGGTTGGTCAATAACGAGAGGGATGTTCGACTCTGCAAGCATCGCGATGGTTAGCATTATCGTATGCTTCTGTCCATCTGAGAGCAGATTGACCGGGATACTCTTCGGATTAGCTCCCTTCGTCTTAACGGTAAAGACGGGACATGGAGCCTTCCACATTACTTCAAGGGTATGGAGCTTACCGTATGACCACAGCTTCTTGAAAAGCTCCTCAGCCCATTCTACTCCAACATTCCCGATTGCAGCGATTGCCGTCTTGTCCTGCGCCCACACGAGGCCCGCCAAGGCGGCAGGCATAATGCCGGAGCAAAACGCACTGGCTGCATCCTCCCGAAAATGTGTCCCTTGCATAGCGTCTAAAAGGAACGATTTGAACTCGTCGATGATTCCTGCCGTCTCGTAATGAACGAATACAGTGAAATCTTGTATCGTCTTCGCAAGATTCTGATTAACCGAACTCAGTTGCGCTTTGCGCCGTTGGGTTATCTCATCTCGGACAGTCGCTAGCTCTTCCAAGTATGTTTGGCGGTCGTCACGAAGCTGTTTCAGTTGTTGCGACTTGCCGGTTATCTTCGTGATTTCTGAGGTTAGCGATTCCTTCTGTTTCAGGAGCGTTTGCAGCTCTGCCAAATTTCCTGCCAAGCCTTGCTGCTGGAGGGCGGTTATCTTGGTGTTCAACACGGCTTCGAGTTTCCCTTGCGCTGCTTTAAGCTCTGCGAGGGCAGAGGTTATTGCGCTGGCCTCCGCCGTCAGCGCGGCGTTTATCTCCTTCTGCTTTTCTGCAAGCATGCGATTCGCCCGCTCGATGGAGGCTTTGATCTTCATCAGAGCCGATGTGCATTCTAAAGCGCCAGTCAGCGGCTTGGCGACCTCAACAAGCGCGTCGTAATCCTTCAAGAAACCAGCAAGCGACAGGCCCAGCGCATAGACCTCTTTGACATCTCCAATGGATTTTCCAAGACTCCTTTCGCCGGAAAGCTGCGATTGCTCCGCAGCAACGTCCTTTAATTTTCCTTCCTCCGCGATTCTTAGCTTCTTGTTCGCCTCCCCTAAAAGGCGGTTCTTTTCTGGCAGTTGCGCCGCGGTTCCCTCAAGCGGAATAAGTTGGGCGCTATTCTGGTTGAGTGTTGCGACCAACTGAGCTTCCTTGCTTATCAAATCTGAAAGGATGAGGTGCCGGTCGAGAAACTCCTGCAACAGGCGAGGAGTCTTGAGCGGGTTTTTGGAAACTTCGGCTAGCTCGCCTTGTCTGTAATATTCGACTCGAAAAGCTGTATCGGGAACGTCGAGAATTTCTCCCTCATCCTTAGCCTTCACAATCGGCCGCCCACCCTGAATACGTTCGTAACGATACCGAACGTCGTTCGCGTCCTGGCAATACACTACCACAGTTCCAGGACAGTTATCTTGATCATCGAGTTCGTCATCAAGCCCCAAGCCAAACGCAAGAGTCTTGAGGGCAGAAGATTTCCCGGTGCCACGTCCGCCGATGAAGCAATTGAGGTTATCACTAAAGTAGAAGGTTTGGCCGTCCAAAAACCCGCCTGAAACCTGCATACCGAGGATGCGCGGCAGCGAACGGGGAATCGTGGCGAGGGCGCGCACACGCGCGTCGGGATCTGTGAGAGCGATGCGGAACGCGTCAAAGCTCAGTTCATTGAGCTTGAAGCGAGTGAGGAGCTTTCCAGAGCGCCCGGTAACGAACTTGTGGAGTGAGTGAGCGTCTGAGCCCTGAATGTGTGCAAGTTCTGGTCGGCCCATCGTCGCAGGCGCCGTGAGGCGGCCAGTAAAGAGCGATTTGCGATTTGCGCCATCGTTGGTCGCCTCATCCGCCTCGGAATACCAGCAAAGGTGCGCCGAGTCGTCGCATTCAAAACCATAGAGGCCGGGACTGCTCAAGATGTCTTTCTTCCAATTCGGATATCCCTGCGCGAGCATTTCGAAGCCGCTTTTTTGCCGATCAATATGTGCGGCGACCGAGACGCATCCCAAGTGCGCGGCCTCCTTGATCACGTCCGCCATCGACATCGCCGTATGCGCGTCTTGGTCTCCCGAGTCTCCGACGAGATTTATTTTCGCGAGCAGATTTCGTATCAAAGCCGCCTTGTCCGGGGCGGCATAAACAAGCAGGTGACCGTGCGCCGTGGAGATTTCGACCCCAGCGAGAACTAGAAGCACCCCGGCATATTTCTGGGCGTGGTCGATGGCCTTTTGCGTATTGGCGTCTGAATTGTGGTCGGTGATGGCAACCAATCCCAGGCCCATTTTCACAGCTTCGTCGACAATGGCTTCGGGGGTCATCGCGACATCCTTTACATCGTGGGAGCCGCCGTAGGAATGCACATGCAAATCGGCGTTGTAAAAGTGAGCGCCATTGTCGAACTTCTCTATATCCTGAAACGTCGTCGCCATAAGCGTAGGCGCTTATACTCACGCGTTCAGCCCGTGACCATCCCGTTTTGCCAGGGGCGCTGGAACGGCGCGGTCGCCTTCAACCGCCATGACCCTCGCCCGCTTTTGCAGTGACGGCGCGGACGTCACCAGCGGCCAGCGCGAGGGCAGCCGTTTCGTAGCGGAGCCCCGACCGCGCTGCGCGTGAGGCGAAGCGAGCGAGAGTGTGCGAGAGCGAGTTCGAGAGAGTGAGAAGCAATCTTTTATGAGAGTGAGTCATCCACTTGGTTTAGGCGACAATCACTCCAATCCCATGCGGGGCTGTTTTTCGCACCTTACACCTTTCGATGCGCCGAACGTGCGCTGATACGCGCCACAAACGCTCATACAAGTGCCTTGAGATGAGAGGACTACACCGGAACCTCTGCCAGAATCACTAGAGGAAATTCGTGCTCCAAGAGGTGTAAGGTTGGGCGGCAACCTTACACCGACTTTACACCCCCGCCGCGCACGAACGCGATCAGCCGCTCGACCATCGGGGCGGTGATGAGCGGCTCCGCCAGGCGCACGACACGCCAACCCGCGAGCGCTGCTTCCAAATACTTTTCGAGATCCGCGAGGAAGCCCGCCGCTCGATTGTGCCGGCCACCACCGGCGATGTAGATTCCGCCCTCGACCTCGATCAACGTGCGGCTTTCGACGTGCGCGAAATCTGCACGCCACTTGCGCGTCGGATGGAACCGATACTCACGTTCGAGCACGGGGCCGCCGAGAGATTGCCAGTAGAGCAGGAACCTTCGTTCCAGCCGGGATGACGGAGTTTTGTCGCGGAAGCGGAGACGCATCGCCACCGCACCACGTCAACGCCGCGCGCAAATGGTCAGAGCAGCTTTGGCTGCTGAGGGTCTTCGACCTCGCTCTCGATTTCGTCGGTGAACGTCTTCGAGATGCGGCAGGTGACTTTGAGTTTCGTCGGCGATGCGCCGCGGTCGAAGCTCACTTTGAAGCCGATGCCGAATTTGCCGTCGTCGTCCTGGGCGTCCTGGGCTTCGCGCCAATGGGCGCTCATCAGTTCGCGGATGTGGTCGAGGGCTTTCTGTTGTTCGAGGTCGGTGAGGTCGGTGGTCATAGTTCGCGGTGGATGTCGATGATGGGTTGAAGATCGCGTTTGAGTGCGGCGCGCTGCTCCTTGGTCGCCGTCTTGAGCCAGCCCTCGGCCCGCATCCGGCCCCACCAGCCGACGAGCCGGTTCACGAACGGGATGTGGTTCACGATTCCGGCGTCCGCCGGGTCGGCCTGCAACTCCGCGCTGGTGAGCACGCGCCCGACCTCGATGGAGCGTCGCAGTCGGCGCACGCTCATCCGCCGACCGGCATCGTTCTCGGCGAGGGACGTGGCGATCCATTGCCGTTGATCCGTCGCGTCGAGCCGGGCAAGCGCACGGTGATGCTCGAAGGAGAGCAGTTCGTGTCGCACCGAACGGGGGACATTCCGCGCGACGTAGGCGAAGTTGTGCAGGGTGGCGATGTCGAGTCGGGTGGCGAGCAGCGCGGCCTGGTATCGCTCATGCGGAACCTTCGCCGGCATGTTCTCGAATCCAGGCAGCGGGCGCTGCGGCGCGAAGCGTTCGCCGTAGATCAGCCAGTCACCGATGGCGAAGCCGAGCGCGAGCGCGGCGTCGCCGAGATGCGGCGCAAACTCGTTCCACTCCTCGAAGGTCATGTCGTCGGCGATCTCCAGGCCGAGCGTGGTGACGTGGGCTTTAGGATTGATGGTTTCCAAATCGTTCATGGTCTTGTCGGGTTGAGAGCTGGGCGGCCTGATATGCGCGGCGCGCTGTCAAGGAGCGCATGGCGCGCGACGGAAGGAGGTGCAGCCGTTCGGTCAGCTCCACGCAGCGTTTGCTCACGGCCGCGCGGGTGACGCAGTGCCGGCGGGCGATGTCGGTCATTGTGCCGCCGAGGTAGGAAAAGCCGGTGGCGAGCGCGAGGCACTCAAGGCTGAGGCGGGCGTTGCGCTCCGCGAGCAGCTCGCCGATGAGACGGCGCAGGATGTCGAGCACCGTCTCGTTTTCGATGGCGGCAACTTCGACCGGCAATTCCTCGGCCTCGATCGGCAGCTTGGGTTTCTCGGACGCCTCGGGAAAATCGGCCGCGTCGGTGTTGCCCCAGCCGTAGCCGTCCGCATCGTGCAACGGCTCGGCGAGGCCCAGCTCCACCATGCGCCGCCGTTCCTCTGGCGGAAGCGAAGCGATCCACGCGCGGTATTCGAGCGTGTGCGCCTCGTCTTTGCGCGTCTGGCGTTTGGCGTAGTCGTCGCTCATTACTTTTCTCCCCAGCTCGCGCACACGTTGGCTTCGACCTCGACCGGCACCTGCGGAAAGAGCGCCGCCATCGCCTCGATCATCACCGCCTCGACCGTGCGGCGGATGTCCTCGGCTTCGTTCTCCGGCGCCTCGACGATGATCTCGTCATGCACCGTGCTGACGATGCGCGCGGACGGCGGCAGCGCAGTCGCAAGCTGGACGAGCGCCCGCTTCATTCCGTCAGCGCAGCCGCCCTGGACGGGCGTGTTCACCAGCGCGGTGAATCGTTCCCACGCGGATGCCTCCTGCGGGATGAGCCGCCGACGACCGAGCACGGTGCGGATTTCGCGCACGCCTTTCTCCGCCTGGAGATGGCTCTCGCCGTGCCATTGCCGGAGCTGGCCGTAGGTGCGGAAAAACTTCGCGCGGATTTCCTTCGCGTCGTCCTCGGGCAGCGCCACGCCGTAGCTCGATGCCGCATACTTCACGAGGCCCGGCGCGGATTGGCCGTAGAGCAGGCCGAAGTTCACGGCCTTGGCGAGCTGGCGGTCTTCCTTGGTCACCGCCTCTCCTGGCTTGCCGAGCACCGCCGCCGCTGTGCCGCGATGGAGATCCACGCCGCGCTGATACGCCTCGATCATTTTCGTTTCGCCCGCGATGGCCGCTGCCGCACGCAGTTCGATTTGTGAGTAGTCGGCGACGACGAGACTGAAACCTTCCGGTGCGACGAAGCACTCGCGCAGCGGGCCGCGACCGATGTTTTGCAGATTCGGCTCACGGCTGCTGAACCGCCCGGTCGCTGTGCCGGTCGGCTCGAACCGCCCGTGGATGCGTCCGTCTGCGGCGATGCTCTCGATGAGCGCGACCGCCTGCTGCGCCTGCTTTTCCGCTCCGCGATACGCGAGCACGAGCGGCACGAACCGGGTGTCGCCGCTTTCCGTGAGCGTTTCCTCGTTCGTGCTGGCGACGGTGACACCGGCCCGTTGAAGCGCCGCCTGAAGTTGTTGCGGGCTCGACACGTTGAGCGCCGGTTCGTTGAGCGCGAGACGAAGCTCCGCCGCACGCGCCGACGACTCGGCGACACCGGCGGCGCGGATTGCATCGAGCTTCGCGCGATCCACGGCAAGGCCCGCGGCTTCCATCTCCACCACGACGGGGAGCAACTGCATTTCGAGCTGGGCCACAGCATCGAGCGCGGCGGCGGAGATTTCGTCGAGGAGTTTGCTCCGGAGCGCGTGCAGGTGGCGCACGTCGCGCCCGGCGTAGGCGAGCTGGTCGTCGGTCAGGAACATCCCGCCCCAATCCGAGGTGCTGTGATCGTCACCGGGCGCGATGCCGAGATAGCGTTCCAGGCAGCGGTCGAGATCGTTGCCGGGCCGCGTGCCGGCGACGAGCAGCCGCGCGGCGGTCAGCGTGCAGAACACCCGCTGCAATTTGACGCCGCACTTCACGCGCAGCCATAGCGCATCGAACTTCGCGTTGTGGGCAATGACCTCCGCATCGGCCAGCGCCGGCCCGAGCGGTCCAAGGTCGTAGCCCGTCGCCTGGAGATCGAGCAGCCACGGCTCGTGACCTTCGACGCACAGACTCAGCAGCCGAATCTCGCCGCGCCACGGGTCGAGTGCGTCGCTCTTGCGCGAGCCGAAAGTCTCGATGTCGAGCGCGACGACGCCCGACTCGCGCACGAAGCCCGCGATCTCGCGCAGCGCGTTTGCGCCGCGCAGAAGTCGGGGCAACGGGCCTGTGGAGACGTTGGCGACCTTGGCGACGTTTGCCGTAGTTGCTGTATTCATAGGTGTGTAAATGTGTGTCCCATTTGAGGGAGGAATTATTTCGTCTGCGGTCTGACGGATGGGGGGAACGTCTCCAACGTCTCCAACGTCTCCACGGTGGAGGCTGAAAAGGTCGGCGATTTGGTAGCCGCGCGTCGCCTGACGGCGGGCGAACCGAAGTTGTTGGCGGTCGGAGCGTCCACCGCTCGCGTCGATTTCGAGCATTACACCGCTCATCTCGCGGCCCCGGAATTTACGAAGCAGGAGGCCGATCTTGGTCTTGGTGCCGCGCGCCTCGCTCTCGGCGAAACTGCCGAACCAGCCCAGGGCGTCGTTGTCGTCGCTGTTGGCGACCAGCTCGAAGACCATGCCCTTGTCGATCCACTGCTCGGGATGCGCCTCGAAACAGAGCGTGTAGAGCGCCCGCATCGCGCGCTCCTCGCGGTCGCCGCCGACTTCGAGGCCGTCGTCATGGTGGGGCAGGCACGGATCGCCGAGGCCGCCGGCGTGCAGGATGCCGCCCACGACTCTGGCCCATTCGGGGTATGAATTGAAGGGCGTCGGCCCGGACGGACAACCCGCGTCCATCCAGTTCCGCACGAACGCGCCAACGGCGCTCAGGAGCTGGCCGCGGTGCGCGATTACCCAATCGTGGAGACGCGGATTTTTGAACACGCGGCCGTTGGCGTTTTCTTCGCCGAACTCGAGGGCAATCTTGCGCGTGCGCGGTTCGAGGTCGGTGCGGAAGGTCAGCCCCTCGTTCGCCGACAGGCTGAACTCCAGTTCGTTCGGCAAGATGAGGTCGGCCTTCGCGTCGGTGCTGCCGAGCGCGCGGGCGGCGAACGTCTTGCTCGTGATCGAGCCGATGAACACGGCGTCCTGAATGTAGCCCTGGCAGTTTGCGAAGTGCATCGTGCGCCGGCCCGCGACCAGTGCCGCAGTGATGCGTTTGCGCGTTTCCTCGCTGTCGATGCCGAGCGGCGCGTCTTCGCAGGTCCAGCCCTCGTAGAGAAGCTGCGTCACACCGGCGAGGTAGTCTTTGCCGGAGCGCGGGCGGTTCGCCATGAAAGCCCAGACCGGAAAGCGCGCGTCCCAGCCCATGAGTCCGCGGCAGAACGGCGTGAACAGCCGGGCGAGCTGGTGCGTGGTGCTCTGCTGGTCCTTGAGGCAGAAGCCCTCGTGCAAATCGAGGAGCCACTGGCGCGCTTCGTCGAGCGACATGAGCCGGAGTTCCGGCGAGTTCGGGTCGGTATAGGTGTGAAAGCGCGGGTCGTAGCCGGGCTTCGGAAAGACGATGCCGCCGCTCGCGGTGCGGATCGGCAGGCTCACATTGAGGATGCGGAGGATGACGGGCAGGCGCTCCTTGAACTGCGGCGCGGCGAGCAATCCACCGGCGCACTCGCGCGTCATCGTCCGGGAGCGAAAGACGAGATCACCCGAATCGCGTTCGAGCGCGAGGAAGCCCGTCTCGACGTGCTTCTCGATGGCGGTGCGGGCCTCGACCGGCTGGATCGTGCGGAAGGCGAGCGCGCGGACTTTTTCGCTGAGGCGGCGCAGCTCGACGGAGACGACGGAATCCGATTTCAGGAACCATTCGCGTTTCGGTTCGAGCACGACGCCCAGCTCATCAGCGAAGACGGAATCCGGGCGATCATCGGCGGGGAGCAGGATGCGTGGACGGCCGGCGGCGTTCGTTTGCCCGTCCTCCCAGACACGGCGCTCGGCGCAGTGCGCGTCCACGCAGCCGGGCTTGCGCGCCTCGAACCAAGCACAGATGTCCTCGATCTTGCGCTCCGCGCAGTGGCCGTGAAGGCACTTGAAGGCGGGGAAATCACTCTCGGCGAAAATCACCGTGTCGCTGGCGTTCGCTTTCCAGTCGGTGCCGCCGTTGCCGTGGTCCTCGGCCCACGGACAGCGCACGGCCCATTTGCCGATGTCGGGATCGAGACATTCGCCGAGCATCTCTGCTTCCCGAAAGATCGCGGCGAGGTCGAGCGTGCTGAGTGCGCCTTTGAACACCGCCCACCACGCGCGCTCTTTTTTCGGGCGACCGCGACCGTTCTTCGGCGCAGTGCTCGCGTCGTCGGCGATGGGAAAGATCGTGGCCTCGGCGTTGCGAAAAAGGTCGGGGTCGTGCGAGACGAAGCAGAGCCGCGCCGGTTCCTTCACCTGCGGGTCGTGCTTGAGGCCGTAGGTGTCGGCGAAGTATTTGGCGGCGGCGCGCACGCTCTCGTCGTGGCGCGAGCCATCAATGCGGAGCAGCACCTTGAGGCCGTCGCCGCTCGGCGACACGAACGCGGCGGCGACGTGCGGATCGCCGGAGATTTTCTGCCGTGCGGCGGCGAGCGTTCCGTTGAGTCCATCGAAATCCAATTGCAGCAGGCCCGTGTGCTTGAGCAGCCGTTTGCGGTCGGCGGTCGTGCCGGAAACGCAGAACGCGGGCAGCCTGGTCTTCGCGCGGTCGTAGGCCGTCTTGCCGTCGCGCCCGAGCACGCGCCGCAGCTCCTCGATTTCTGCGCGAAACTGACCAGCCTGAATCGCGTCGAGGACGGATGCGATGGTGTCAACCGCGGGCGAGCCCGGCGACATCGCGTTCGGGTAAGTCGTGACGTCGGCGGCGAAGATTGATGGGACATCGGCAGCGGCAGAGGGGACACGCGAGGGGACATTTGAATCCGTGGAGGGGACATCCGCCGGTGCGTGAGGGGACATCGGGGGGACATTTGCGCTCGTAGAGGGGACATCCGCCGATGCGTCAGGGGACATCGAGGGGACACTTGCGGTCGTAGAGGGGACATTTTCGGTCTGCGATGTCCCCTCAGCAGCGGTGCATGTCCCCTCAGTGCCGTCCGTGGAGGGGACATTTGTCCCCTCTGCGCTCTGCGATGTCCCCTCGATGTCCCTCCACCGCTGGCGCTGCGCGCGCTTCTTGAGAGCTTCGATGGCCACGCCAAATCGCTCCGCCGTTGCTTTGAAGCTACGGCAGTCGAGATAGAAAAGTTTGATCGCGTCCCAGTCCATCAGTTGCCGTTGAGGTTTGCGTAGAAGGTCCGCGCCGCCTGGCTGACGAAGACGCCGGAGAACCAGCCCTTGAGGTGCAGGCCGGCGAGGGTCCGAACCCGCGAGAGCGCGACGTAAGCCTGCCCCGGCTCGCGCGCGGCGCGAACGTCCACGTAGGCGCTGTCAAGCGTGAGCCCCTGGGCTTTGTGGATCGTGAGCGCGTAGGAGAGTCGCAGCGGAAATTGCGTGAAGGCCGCGCTGGTTTTGTCGCGCTCGTCGTAGCGCCAGGTGAAGCGCGGCACGTCGAGCGTGCTGCCCTCGGTGGCCACGATCACGCGGCCCGCCGCCACCGCGCCCACGACACCGACTTGACCGTTCACGTAGCCGACCTCGGCGTTGTTCACGGTGAACATCACGCGCGCACCGGGCTTGAGCACGAGCTGCTGCGGCGTGAGGAGATTGTTGCAGAGAAATTGCTGCTGGCTGTCCGGCCCCGAGAGCCGCGCATCGAGGACGATCTCCTCGCCGGGGAGTTCGCCGAGCCGATAGGCGTTCCATTTATCGACCTGGACGTTGTGCGTGTAGAGCCGAGTGATGTTGGCGTCGGGGAAAGACACGACGCGGCGGTGCAGCACGCCCGCGTCGGCGCCGCGGATGTCGCCTTGTCGGAAGGCGGAGAGTGCCCGTGTGAAATCTGGTTCCTCCTGCCGATGGATCTTCGTCAGGTGGATCACCGCGAACGCCGCATCGCGCCACGCCGACGTGAGAAACGCCCAATCGTAGGGGACGGCGGGATTTTTCCGCACTGGCGGGAGTTGTAGAAAATCGCCGGTGGCGACGATCTGGATGCCGCCGAATGGTTCATCGCAACGCCGCAACCGGCGGCAGAGGAAGTCGAGGAATTGCAACGTGCGCCCCGAGAGCATCGAGATTTCGTCGATGACGAGCATCTCGCAGTCGCGCACGCGGTCGAATCCGGCGCGCACGCTGAACCGATGATCGTGTTGAAGCTCCCGGAAATACTCCTCGTCGTCCTGGTCGGCGCGCGGGCCGAGCATCATGCCCGACCAACGATGGACGGTGACGCCGCCGACGTTGAGCGCGGCGATGCCGGTCGCGGCCGTGATCGTCACGGCGCTGCCGCGCTCCTCGATGAGGCCGCGCAGTAGCGTGCTCTTTCCCGTGCCGGCCATGCCGGTGAGGAACACGTTGCGGCCTGCATCGAGGGCGTGGCGGAACGCTTCCGCTGGTGTGTGGACGGTCATGCTGGTGGTGCGATGTCACCCGATGAGGCCGCGCATGAGCCAACCGACTGCGAAGCCGAGCAGCAGCAAGAACACGCGCCACGGCCACGTGTGACGGCGGCGGTTGCGGGATTGGCACATCGAGCTGAAATCGAACGGGGCGCGGTGAGGCCGCTCAAACAGCGGCAGAGCAGGTTGTCTCATGGTAGTGAGCATTGTTTTCTCCGGCGTGGTTTCTTGAGGAACGAGTCGCCGCAGTCGGTCCCGAGTTTTTCTTTCACGAGCGCCGCGAATACCTCGCGCGACATACGTGCGCGCCATCTACGGTTCGGCGTCGACGGATCGTCGAGCCACTCGAAGGTGATTCCTTCCCGGACTTGGATATCGGCCATAGTCGTTTGCGGTTGGCGCTACGGTTTCAGGCGACGGGTGACTCGATGGGGCAGTAGCCCTTCATCCAGACCCAGAGGTTGCGGGCGTTGATGAAGGCGCGGTAGTAGCCGGCCTGTTCTTCGCGCGGCCAGACCTTCGGCATCACCGGCACCGGCTCGATGGAGCTGATGACGAGCGACACGAGATCGACCGGCTGCTTGCGCGTCGCTTCGGCGAGGATCGCCTGTCGGTAGGCTTCGAGCTGGAGCGGCCACGTCTCGTAGAATGTCGGCTTCAGCGCGCCCTTGGCGTCGCGCTTCACCTTCTGCGTTTTGAAATCCACGACGGCCCAAGAGCCCGTGCTCTTGAGCTTCGCCACCATGTCCAGCCGACCGCCGTAGCCCCACTCGGGGTGAGTGACGACGCGCTCGATGCAGTCGATCCGCTCGACCTCGCGGTCGAACCACTCGCGCACCGGCGCGAACAGGGCGGCGACCGCCGGGCTTTCCGGCAGCGCCTTCGAGTTCGCATACACCTCGCACGCGGCGTGGATGGCGCTCCCGAGATCGGCGGCCTTCTCCACCTGCTCGCCCATGTCAGTGACGACGCGCTTGGCGAATGCGTCGAGGGATTCGTCCTCGCGCTTGGGGAGAGTCAGCGCGGCGATGATTCCCTGCTCAATTTTCCACGCGTCGAGGCCGGGCTTGGCGAGGATGCTGAGGACGTTGGTGACGCTCGGGTAGGCGCGAACTTTGCGCGCATCGCGGAGCGTGACCGAGCGCAGACCTTTGCCGTCAGCACGCTCGGTTTCGTGGAACGGAGTGCCGTCGCGCAGATACCAGTGCGAGGCGCTTTCGCGTCGAATGAGGATCATCGGAGATTCAGTAGGGCTGGTTGTCCATCGGGATGTTGTCCTCCGCCGCGATCTCCGCTTTCGCGGCTTCGAGCGCCGCGATGAGGCGGCGGTCGTCGGCGAGCGGCTTCGCTTTGGCCTTCGCCTCCGGCAGCCAGCGCGCGATGAGCGCCTCGACGGCCTCACGGTCGAGATCGGCGAGATCGAGCCCGGCGTGTTTGCCGACGTGGACCTTCACTCCGCGCCAGCTTTCGGCGCTCGCGCCATCGCCGTTCGCCGGCTGCTCGGCGCGCGAATACTGCGCGTCGTTGTCCTTCGCCGGGCGATCCTTCACGCGCTGATATTTGCCGCTCGGCGTCATCGGCTTCCCGGATTTGTCCGCCTGGATGAGAGCGATGTTCGCGTAGGTCTGACCGTCGCGACCGTCGTTGTGGACGATGGTGACGACTGCGGCGCGCCCCACGAGGCTCTCGGTATCGAATTCGTCCTGCTCGGCCTGGCTGAGCGCGCGACCGAACCACTGGCGCAGGAACTTCGTGAGCGCCGCTTTCTCGTGGAGGCTGGGCGTGAAGCCGGCGCTCCAGACGAGGAACGGCGAGCCGTCCTGCCGCAGGCACTCCGTCTCGAAGACGAGTTTGAATTGCTCTCGCGGGCCGAATTTTGTTTCGACCTTTTTGAGCGGAGTGACGTCCACGCAGAGCGCGCGACCGGTGTATTCTGGGTGGTTCTCGAACTGTGTCTTTTTCTCGATTTTCATTGGATGTTTCGTTGTGTTTCCCGCACGCGATTTGGTGATGCCTCCGGCCCGGCGCGCGGGGAGCGAACCGGAGGCGAAAGTGTCACCGTCTAGCCCGCAGTGCCCGGCTGCCGCGGGTGCCGCTGACGGACGGCCTTGCCTTTCGGTTTGCTGTGCGGAGCGCCGCTGTGCTCGAATTTGGAAGGCAGCGGCGTGACGCCGAGGTCGGCCTCCACGAGATGCTGGAGATAGCGGCTGAGATTGACCTCAAGGCTGTATGCGCGCGTGCGGGCCGCGTTCCGCAAGTGCGGAGGGAAACTCACGCCGAAGGACTGGTGCTTCTTTTCTGGATGAACGGTTTTCCGCATGGCCGCGCATGATAAATTACGAAGTTATCCGGGCAAGCTAAATTGCGAACGAAAAGAGAAATTGACAACTTATCAACGCCGCCCCACCTTCGCCCCTGTGAAAACATCCGTGCCAGACCATCAGAAGAGCCAGGGCGTGAGCTTTTCGCTCAAGCCGGACCTCTACCAGCAATTGCTCAAGCGCGTGGCGCAACTCGGCTACCCGTGGACAAAATCGTCCTACGTCACCAAGCTCGTAATTGATGACCTCGCCGCTCACGGGCTGTGGCCGGCGGGGAAGGGCGACTCCGCCGCGACTGCGGACGTTGTTGACGCCTTCATCGCGCGCAAAAATGCCGAAACTGCTCGCGCAAAATCCAAGGCCCGGCACAAATCCGCGCACGCGACGAAACACTAATCCAATGCACGGCACTCTGGTTCTCAACGAGTATGGTTTTCTGCCGGTGCCGCCACCGTGTCACGACGTGCGCCTGTCCGATCTGCCCGGCGTATTCGGCAACGGGGCGAACCGGCCGCAACTATGGAAATCGGTGCGGAAGTTTTCCGGCCTCCTGCTCAAACAAACCCCGATTCGGGCGTTCTACGTGGATGGAGACTACATCAGCGCCCACTCAAAGCCGGAAGCTGTGGAGGTCGGCATCGAACTGAGCAACGAAGTAACGGTCGCCCATTTGAAAGCGCTCGACCAGCCCTTCGTTGAGGAATGGGGCCTGTGGGTGAACTTCTACGCGCCCGCTCGTCCCGAGACCTACAATTTCCACGAGTCGTTCCAACTCCCCGATCCCGAAGTGTCGCGTTCTGGAATTCCGAAAACTCTGCGGAAGGGCTACCTCCGCGTGACGCTATGACCTGGGCTGAGAAAGTTCGTTTCAAGCTGCGGACGGTGCATACCGAAATGGCGGAATTGCGCCGTTACATCCACGAGCGCGGTCTGCCCGAAGCTGAAGCCGAGCACCTGTTCCGCGGACACCTGCGCTCCCTCGACGCGCTCGCGCTCGACAAACTGCCGCTCGCCGTCGCGATGGACACGTCCGACATTCTGGTGCGCTACCAAGGCAAGGACGCGCAGACGGGCCGCTGCTCGGTCACGAAAATGAACCGCCTCTTTACCACCTTGCACAAGCAGGTGGTTGAAATGACCAAGAGCCACGGTCAACTCTCGGGCAACCGCTTCCGCTGGATGGGCGATGTGGACCTGCTCGTGACGGCCTGCACGCCGAGTTTGATTTTTGGATTCAAGCTGCCGGAGCCGGGAGTGCGCGCCCGCGATGAGGAAAATCGGATGCTCCTTGATCCGCACTACACGGCGCTCAAGGACAGCCTTGAATTCATGGGCGTCGTTGCTTCGTCGCTCCAGCAGGAAAACCCACGTGTGGTGATCGACGAGTTCGCTGCGTCGCGCCCGAACGTGGATGAGTGCTTCATTGATTCCGGGCTGGTCGCCGCGCGGAAGCTGCTCCCTTCACGCGACAAGAAATTGGAATCCGTGGAAATCGCGGGTCGCGTGGTGAGCGGCGAAGGCATGGTTATCGACCGCGAGAGGTGGGCGCGCGCCGATCACATCATCCGCGCGAATCACATTCCCAGCGATACGTTGGAAGTCACAGGCCACCTCATGGTGGTGGACTATGAGGTTGGCCGCTTCACGCTGCGCCGATTGGAGGACGGCTGGAAGGTCAGAGGTGTTCGATGCCGTTACCGCGAGGAGCACGAGGAATTCGTCCGCGCTCACGGGAAGAAGAAAATTTGGGTCAAGGGCCGAGCCTGCTTCGACCGCGAGCGGCAACCGCGATTCTTGGAGGTCGATGATTTGCGCGCGGCATAAGATTCCTCGCGCGATGGATCTCGCAACGCATCGCCGCACCGACGATTCCCTGTGCTACGGCAAACGACTGCCGGGAGCCGTCTATATTTTTCGTCCGCTGCAAGGCGACGTTTCTCCAGACCTGTGGGCTACGATTCGGCGCGCGGAGATCGCGGCGCAGCCCGATCCGTTGTGGAATCTGCTCAAGATTCACACCGACCAGTTTGCGTTCACGTTTCTCGGCTACCCGGACTTCGACGCCAAGCCGCATCCGACTTTGGCCGAAGCGACAAAAATCAATCTCAACACCGGGTCTGTCACCCGCACGGACTACCGCCGGCGCTCGAATCCGCCGATCCTGCATCGCAAGGAGACATTCCTTCCGCCGAGCGATCCGCGGATTCCCCGCTACGCAGCTCTCACGAAACGCGAGGAGGAAGCCGGGCTCTATCGTGATACATCCCGCATCGGACTGCGTGTGCAATGGCTCACGCTGCTCAAGCGGCTCGGCTTGGGCTACGAGGATCACACGCTGGTTTCGGTGCGCGAAATCCGGTCTGATTCGGCTTCGGAAAACGATGAGGCGGCGGACGTGGCGCGTCATCGCACAGCGATCAAGCGATACGATCTTTCCAAACCCGTGAAGCAGCTCCTGGAGCGCGGGCTTTTGAGGAAGACGGACACGTTCTTCGACTACGGCTGCGGGCACGGCATGGACATCGAGGCGTTGCAAAATCTTGGCTACCGAGCCGCCGGCTGGGATCCGGCGTTCCGGCCCAACGCGACGAAGACTTCCGCTGCCGTGGTCAATCTCGGCTATGTCCTGAACGTCATCGAAGACCCCGCAGAGCGAGTCACCGCACTCCGCGCGGCGTTTGCGCTGGCTGAGCGCACGCTCATTATCTCCACGCTGGCGGCTGGACAGGAAACCGACGCGCACTCGCGCCCATTTCGGGATGGCTTCCTCACTAAAGCGAACACGTTTCAGAAATTCTACGGACCGGGAGAACTCGAGAGTCTCATCGAGCAGATGCTCGACGCGGAGGCGAGCACGCTGGGTCTCGGCATGTGCGTCGTATTCAAGAACGCGGAAGACGCCGAACTGTTCGAGGCGAGCAGGAGCCGCCGCCGGATTGATTGGAGCGAAATCAGCACGCAGTTGCGATTCTCCGCACCGGCGGCGCGTGAGCGGCGAAACGTAGATCGCTACGACCTCCACAAAGAACTGTTCGCGGAATTCTGGCAGACCTTGCTCGATTTTGGGCGCACACCGGAGGTCGGCGAGTTCGACCGGCTCGCAGAGGTAAAAAAGGTCGGCGGCGGAATCAATCGCGCGGTCGCGCTGGTTGTCTCACACCACGGAGAGCCGCTCTGGCAGATGGCCCGCAAGGCGCGCACCGAAGACGTGCTCGTCTATCTGGCGATGACCAAATTCCGAAAGCACTTTCTCCGACGCGAAATCCCGCTGCGCATCAAGAACGACATTCGCAGCTTTTTCGGCGACCTCGCGACCGCGCAAGCGAAGGCGCGCGATCTTCTTTTCGCCGCAGGCGACCCCGGCGAAATCGAACTGGCCTGCGAGAGCGTCACCTTCGGATGGCAGGACGACGACGCGCTGATAATCCATCGCAGTCTGTTCGCCGAATTGCCGCCGCTGCTCCGCATCTACGTCCAGTGCGCGGCCTATCGCTACGGCGATCCGGCGCAGGCCGACCTCATCAAGATTCACAAGCACTCCGGCAAGGTCACGTTCCAGCACTACGATAACTTCGACGGCAAGCCGTTGCCGGAATTGCAGACGCGCATCAAAGTGAATCTCCGCAACCTCTTCGTCGAAGTCTTCGACCACTCTACCGGGCCAAAGATTCAGCTCCTCTATTTCAAGGAGCGCTTCGTCGGGCAGGAAAATGCGGGACGCCCCGCGATGGAGAAATTTAGCGCGAAGCTCCGCAAACTCGGCCTCGACGAAGCCACCATCGGCTTGGGGCCGGATAAGCAGACCTTTCACGCGGCTCTCGCGTCCGTTGGTCTCAACGAGAACCTCAACCCGAAGCGAAAAGCGTGAGCCGGATCAGCCTCGCTTCGGCTTCCGCTCGTAGCCGCCGCGGAGCTTCTGCTTGATGCGCGCCGCTTCAAACTCCCGCGCCGCCTGAGCGGACGGCAACGTCCACACCTTGCTCTGGAGCGTGCCGCGCGGCTGAATCTTCCGCTGCACGACGTGAGCCGGTCCCCACCACGCGGTGACTTTCCGATTCTGACACTCGATGCGCCAGATCTTCCAACTCACGCCGCTCAGATTCGTGAGGTTTCGGCCCGTGAAGAAAAATGCCTTCATGCGTGATTGGTGTTCGTTGGTGGATCAGTGAGCAACGGGTTCGCTGCGGAGCGACTGTAGAAGCCGCGCCACCTGCTGCCAATCCGGTTTCGGAGTCATGTGACACCATGAGATGCGGAGCGCGCCCATGATTTCGGCGTCGGCCAAGCCCATCGCCTTGAGCACATGACTCGGCTTGTAGCTCGCGGACGTGCAAGCGGAGCCGTTGGAAATCGCCACCTCGCCTTTCAGGGCCACCATCACAGCTTCGGAGTCGAGGCCAGCGAAAGAGAGATTGATGACGTGCGGCAACGTGCGCTGCGTGTCCCCGTGGATCTGCGGGCCGAGCGGAAGCAGCGCCGCCTCCAGCTCATCGCGAAAACTGCGGCACTGCTGATCCCGCTTCGCGTGATGCTTCAGCGCGAGTTCCGCAGCGACGCCGAGCGCCACGATCAGCGGCACCGGCAAAGTTCCTGGGCGAAGTCCACGCTCTTGCCCGCCGCCGAAGCAGAGTGGCTTGAGCGGCGGCCGTTCAAAGCCGCGTCGTCGCGCGATCAGAGCACCGACACCTTTCGGGCCATAGATTTTGTGCGCGCTCGCGCTGATGAGATCGACACGCGAGTTCCGCAGCGGCTCGATCAGCTTTCCGAAAGTCTGCGCGGCATCGACGTGGAAATACGCCGCGTGGCCGGTGAGCACGGCGGCGATTTCTTCGACGGGTTGAACGACACCAGTTTCGTTGTTCGCGTGCATCACCGACACGAGCAGGGTGTCGGGCCGCAGCGCCGCGCGGACCTTCTCAGGCTCCATCCACCCGCCTGCATTGGGCGGGAGAAACTCCACGTCGAATCCGCGCCGGGCGAGTTCTTCGAGCGGCTCGATCACCGCCTTGTGCTCGATCTGCGTGCTGATGATGTGCCGCCGGCCTGACCGCTCCGCGAACTCGGCCAGACCGAGAATCGCGATGTTGTTGCTCTCGGTCGCGCCGCTCGTGAAAAGCACTTCCTCCCGCTGTGCCGCCACGACTGCGGCCACCTGGTCGCGCGCGTTCTGCACCGCCTGCTTGGCGCGCGCGCCGTATTCGTGAGTGCGACTTCCCGCATTGCCGAACTCTTCCTCGAAAAAGCGCAGCATCTCGCGCTGCACTTCCGGCTCCAGCGGAGTCGTCGCATTGCAGTCGAGATACACGGGTGTCGTGTTCGTCTGAGTGGGAAGTGTATGTTTATTCGTTGACATACCGCAGCGGTGCGGGCTAGGCGTTTCCCATACACCTACCGCAACGATGAGCGCACTCTCAACGCTAAACTTTCCAGCCCTGCGGGGCGTGCAAGCCGGACGCGAATACTACATCACGATGTGGACGCTGCGGACGCTGCGGCAAATTTCGATCTTCGACGAAAAGGAATTGCCGCCGGAACTGCGCGCGCAGCGGGTGCTGAACAAAGCCCGCATCCCGGAAATGGCGGACTACATTCTGGACAACCCGAAAGACTACGTCTTCTCCGCGATCACGGCGTCCATTGATTCGCACGTTGCCTTCGAGCCGTTCTCGACAAAACCCGGCGAAGACCGTCTCGGCACGTTGAAGGTGCCGATGGACGCGAAGTTCATCATCAACGACGGCCAGCACCGACGCGCGGCGATCATCGAGGCGCTCGATCAAAAGCCAGAGCTGGCCTACGAGACCATCGCCGTCGTCTTCTTCCTCGATATTGGACTCGACCGTTGCCAGCAGATGTTCGCGGATCTGAACCGCCACGCCATCCGCCCCAGTAGGTCGCTCGGTCTGCTCTACGATCACCGCAATGACAAGGCGAAGCTCGCGCGCCTCGTCGTGATGAAATCCGAAGTCTTCCGCGACATTGTGGACTTGGAGAAAAGCTCGCTCGCGCGGCGTTCCCGAAAGCTTTTCACGCTGAGCGCATTTTACAATGCGTCCGCCGACCTCGTGCAGGATTTGGCGACGGGCAATCTTGACGAAGACTCGAAGCTCGCGCGCGATTATTGGGAAGCGGTCGCACGCCAATTCCCCTCGTGGGCGCAAGTGCGCGAGGGGCGGATGCCAGCCAGCGAAGTGCGCGAGGGCTACATCCACTCCCACGGCATCGCACTCCAGGCGCTCGGGAAAGCGGGAAACGCTCTGCTGAAAACGTGGCCCGCGAAGTGGCGCGCAAAACTCTCCGTGCTCAAGGGTATTGATTGGTCGCGGGGCAACGCGAAGCTTTGGGAAGGCCGCGCGCTGATTGGCGGAAAGGTTTCCAAAGTGACCACCAACATCATTCTCACCACCAACGTCGTGAAGCGCGCGCTCGGGCTGTCGCTCTCCGAGGACGAGCAGCGCGTGGAAGACGCCTGCAACCGCCGCAACCGATGAATCCGCCTCCGGCCGTGCTCGCTTTGTTTTGACCTCTGCATTGAAATTGAAACCCGACGTCCTTCGATGAAACCCGCTCCTGCTCCAACTCCTGCCACCGCCCGAAAATCTGCCTTTTCCGAGTTTGGCCTGCCTCGCACGGTTGCGTTGCTGGCGGAGGAAATCCGTGAGCTTTATTGCGCGGACGATGTCCCGTGGATTGTGGGCTACAGCGGCGGGAAGGATTCGACGGCCACGTTGCAACTCATCTGGCTCGCCGTCGCGAAGCTTCCGGTCGAGCGACGCACCAAGACGGTCCATGTCATCAGCACCGACACGCTCGTCGAAAATCCCATCGTTGCCTCATGGGTGCAGAAGTCGCTCGAGATCATGGGAAAGAAAGCGCTGGCCGCCGCAATGCCGATCAAACCGCATCTGCTGCATCCGCGAGTCGAGGAATCGTTTTGGGTGAATCTCATCGGCAAAGGTTATCCTGCGCCGCGACCAAAGTTTCGTTGGTGCACGGAGCGGTTGAAAATCAAACCGTCGAACCGCTTCATCAGCAAAATTGTGACGGACAACGGTGAGGCGATTCTCTGCATCGGCGCACGGAAGGCGGAGAGCACC
Source organism: Chthoniobacteraceae bacterium (assembly GCA_040081625.1). GTDB lineage: Bacteria > Verrucomicrobiota > Verrucomicrobiia > Chthoniobacterales > Chthoniobacteraceae > VFJQ01. The sequence continues at coordinate 84,234 of JBEBGD010000006.1, read as the reverse complement.
GCACGCGCGCGCGTGCTGACCAAGAATCAGAAACATCGTGTGCGTGACCGTCTGAGCCCAAGCGCGACGCTGCCCGGTTGCTCCATTTATACGCCGATCGAGGATTGGTCGAACGACGACGTTTGGATGTTCCTCATGCAGGTGCCGAATGCGTGGGGATACAGCAACAAAGACCTCCTCGGGATGTATGCGGGTGCTTCGGCGGACGGCGAGTGTCCGCTCGTCGTGGATACGAGCACGCCGAGTTGCGGCGATTCACGATTCGGCTGTTGGGTTTGCACGCTGGTCGAGAAGGACAAGTCGATGACCGCGATGATTCACAACGACGAGGAGAAAGAGTGGATGATGCCGCTGCTGGCGCTCCGCAACGAACTCGACTTCCGCAACACGGATGAAAATGGCGCACAAAGCTCCGACCATCATCTGCGCGACTTCCGGCGTATGACCGGTGCAATTCATGTCATGCAAGACGGCAAGCCGGTTCCTGGCCCCTACACGCAGACCTCGCGTGAACGCTGGCTCCGCAAGCTGCTCGAAGCACAAACGTGGATTCGCAGCCACGGGCCGGCGGATGTTCGGAAGATTGAGTTGGTCAAGCTCGATGAATTGCAGGAAATCCGCCGTATCTGGGTCGTGGACAAACACGAGATGGAGGACAGCCTCCCGCGCATCTACACGGAGGTCACAGGCGAGCCATATCCCGGTCGTCGCTTGGACGACAATCTCGTGCTCGGCGCAGAGGAAATGACAGAGCTTCAATCGCTGTGCGGCGGTGACCAAATGCACTACGAGCTGACTCGCGAACTGCTCAGCGTCGAACGTCAGCAGCGTGCCCACTCGAAGCGCTCGGAACTTTTCGAGCGACTGGAGAAGTCGATGGGGCGGCACTTCTATGACGACAAGGAAGATGCGATGACCACCGCCCGACGCCGCAGCGCTGAGCGCGGCCAGGCACGCGACGGTCAGCGTGACGGAGTGGAAGCCGCATCGTCCCCCGCAGAACCCAAAGCCATTTTTTAGCCTGTGATTCTCGACGCAATCGTTCTCGACAACTTCGGCATCTACGGCGGACGCCAGGAAATCATCCTCACGCCCGAGCGTGAGGGTCGTCCCATCGTTCTGTTTGGTGGACTCAACGGCGGCGGCAAGACGACGTTCCTCGACGCCGTGCAGCTTGCCTTTTACGGCACCAAGGCGCGCTGCTCGAATCGCGGAAAACTTGCTTACCACGACTACTTGCGCGCGGCCATCCATCGCGACGCGGACCCCGGCGAGGGCGCTTCGCTGGCGATTCATTTCCGCCGTGCAGTGGACGGAGAAACACACAGCTACCGGTTGCTTCGCGCGTGGCGTGAGGGTGTGCGCGGCATCGAGGAGACCGTGGAGGTGCTGTGCGACGGCGAGCCGGATTCAACCCTCAGCCAGCATTGGGATGAATACATTGAGAGCTACATCCCCAGCGGCATCGCTCACCTGTTTTTTTTCGATGCCGAGCAAATCAAGGATCTCGCCGAGGGAGAGCAAGCCGCCGAACTTCTTGGCACCGCGATTCATTCGCTGCTTGGACTCGATCTTGTGGATCAACTGGAAACGGACTTGGTCGTGTTGGAACGCCGGAAAAAAGCCACTGGGAAAACTGGAGAGCAAGCGCGCCGGCTGCAACACGCCGAGGAAGAACTGGCGCGGTTGGAACGAATGCAGGAAGAGGCAACGACTGAGCAGGCCAAGCTCAACGGAGTGCTGACTGACTTGACCAGGGAAGTCGAGGAGTGTGAAAAGCGGTTCCAACGTGAAGGAGGCGAACTGTTCGAGCGGCGCACGGAGTTGGAGGATGAACTTGCGGTTTTGAAGGATGGACTTGCCGATGAGGAAAACTTGATGCGCCAAGCCGCGTCGGGAGCCGCGCCTTTGCTGCTCATCGCGCCCATGCTTGGCGAATTGGAAATTCAGCTTCGCCGTGAAGCCAAAGTTCGGAGAGCTCAGGTGCTCGTGACCGCGTTGGAGGACCGTGACGCAAAGGTGCTTAAGCAGCTCCGTAAAGCGCGCAGCCCTGCTAGCGAAATCGAGCGGCTCGACACGATTTTGCGTGAGGATCGAGACGAACGCCGCGGTCTATCCACCGAATCTTGCTACCTTCACGCCGACGAAAACCTCCCGAGCGAGCTGCGTCATCTGTGCGAAACGGTTCTGCGCGACGAGAAGGAAAAAATCTCCGCGCAGATCGAAGCGACATCGAGACTTCGCAACGGCTTGTTGAAAACGGAGGTGACGCTCGCCCGCGTGCCCGACGAGGATGTGATCGCGCGCTTGCAGCGTGACCGTGAGACGCTGCGCATTCGTCATCAGCAAAAGAAAGCCGAAGTCGATGCGCTTGATGCGAAGTTTCAACTCATCGTCCGGCAACGTGTGGCGGCACAGGAAGCCGTGAAGCGCGCGTTGGAGGAAGACACTGAATTGAAATTTGGCCGCGAGGACCGGGATCGAATCCTCAAACACTCGGCGAAAGTGCGCGGAACACTCGCCAAGTTCCGCACCGCGATCATCCGCAAGCACGCACTGCGGATCGAACGGCTGATGCTGGAAGCGTTCACCCAACTCCTACGTAAGACCAGCCTCGTTACAGCATTGAAAATCGACCCGGAGACTTTCCGCATCGAACTCACTGGCGGCGAGGGGCGTCCGTTGCCCTTCGAGCGGCTTTCTTCCGGTGAACGCCAGTTGCTCGCAACTTCGCTGCTGTGGGGACTGGCTCGCGCTTCCGGGCGTCCCCTGCCGACAATCATCGACACGCCGCTAGGGCGGCTGGATTCCTCGCACCGGCGGCACCTTGTCGAACGCTACTTCCCGGTGGCGTCTCATCAGGTCATCTTGCTCTCGACCGACGAGGAAATTGACGAGGACAGTCTCAAGCGCCTCCGGCCACACATTGGCCGAACTTACCACCTGCAATTCGACGAAGCGCTGCGCTCCACGCGCGTAACCCCTGGATACTTTTGGAACCATGAAGCCGCCTGTTGAAACCATCCGCGTCTCGCAGCTTGGACGCGATCAACTCATCAAGCTCAAACGCCAGACCGGCATTGAGCATTGGAATGTTCTTTGTCGTTGGGCGCTCTGCACCTCGCTGCGCGAGAAATCAACGCCGCCAAACGCCGCCTCATCGGTCGATGGTGGCGTTGAAATGAGCTGGCGCGTGTTCGCAGGCGATTTGTCTGATGTCTTCGCGGGACTGCTCGCGCTTCGCGCGCGTCAGGACGGACTCGGCACCGATGCGGATGCAGCGGCACAATGTCTGCGGCTTCATCTGCACCGTGGTCTCGGCTACCTCTCGTCGGGCAAGGACATCAAAACGATCGACGGATTTCTCCGACGCTGGCTGTTCAATCAGCGCCCGGAAGATTGAGAGTCGCTCAGCCTCGGAAAACTTCCGAGGCGTGCCATGCCAGGCATTTCTTGCTCGGGTTGTCTTGCGCGCCCGCGGGTAACGAAATCTTCTGGCCGTGGAATCGCTTCATCGTCTCCGTGAAAGGCGCTTCGCCAGTTGCGCGCGGCGAAACCACGACCCGGTAGTCCGAGTCGATGGTGAAAACGCCGAGGTGAAAAAGTTTTCGGTGAAGTGTGCTTAGAGCAACGCCGTTGACGACGGCGTTCAGTCCGCCGGCTTGCGGCCAGCAGATGTGTGCCGATTCCACTCCAAGAACCGCAGTGCCCAAGCGCGCGGAGAACCGACTGACGGCGCATTGAAATTGGTAAGCACTGAGAACACTCGTGCGGAACTCGCGGGCGGAGACATGATCTGCCGTTCGCGGCTCACCAACCGATAGGCCGAAGAACGCGAGGAGATCCTCGTGAATACTCGCAGGGAAATGCGCATCGAGGATTTGATGCACGACGAGCGCTTGAAGGTTCCGATCAGCTCGCAGCAGCTCAAAGTAATTCGTAAGAAAACCTGCTCGTGCGCGGCCTTTGATCAGCGCTCGCTTCGTCGGATCGTCACTGCTTTTTCGGAGCGTCATGGGGCCATCGGCTTCCACTTCCCAGAGATCATCGTGCTGCAATCGCCAGAATGGATACTGAGGCGTAGGCACACGACCCGCCGGGCCAAAGAGTTCCATCGCTCGAACCAATGCCGGCTCCACTGCCTCGAAAGACTGAAGCCGCTGTTCCCCGCGCTGAATACTCCCGATTGCCAGGAGCAACATCAGCGGTTTGTGGGGTGCTCGTTGCTCGCCTTTCTTCCATGTGACGATGTCCGAAACGAGGTGTTGGAGCTTGGTAGCTGAGTCCTTCATGGCGAGTGGCGGTTCAGATCCCGATGTCCTTGAGGTTCGGTGCCGATGGTGGAGTTGCGGTGACCTCGGCGATGAGATCGAGGATAGAAAGCAGATTGGAGCCTTTCGTTGCGAGTCGGGATTTCAAGTAGGCGAGCCCGCCGTTTGCGTATTCCTCGAATATCTTCGCCAGTTCATCGTCCGCTTCGTCTGCGGCCAGCAACAAGTTGGTCTCGTTCTTTTCCACCAACCCGAACAGAAACAGGAGGCCGGGCCAGGCCGTGCTGTTTGCGAAGTAGTTTTCAGGAACAGCTTTTCCAGAATCGGTATCGCCGAGTTCCTCGCGGCGTCCGAGTTTGAAACCAAGGGTCGCGGCAAAAATGAGCAGCCTCCAGATTTCTCGAAAGCAAGGCGTCTCGCCGCTCGTGAGTTCCTTCACCAGTTCCTCTTTGTCCAATGCGCGTTGAATACGTCTCATGCTTCGACCTCGATGATCTCGGTGTATTCCTCCGGCGACTCGAAATACTGCTCGAGGTGCTGGCCTTCGACGACGAGTTCCTGGCGGGCGTCGGGCTGAAGGTGCGGCCCGTGGTAGCTGAGGTAGTAGCGTTTGCCGACGCGCTTGGATTCGCGGAGGACGCCGGCGACCGCGCCCTCGTATTGAGTGCTGCTGGCAAAGATGACGACTTGCGGCGCGAGGTCTGGAATCCAGCGGGAGACACCTTCTCGAAATCGCGTGCTCAACTGGCCGAATGGAGAGTCCATGACCATCGGATACTCGGCACCGGTGATGCCCTTCAAAATCGTAGGGATCTCCGCGCGACGCCGGGCGAGTGAGACGAGGCTGGCGATGAAGACGAGCGAAGTGACCTGGCGCTGGCCGGTGCTCTGCGCCACGTCGAGCACATGGTCGTTTTCGCCTTCGTCCACGCTGACGCTCTTGCGGATGGAGAGGACGAAATCTTCGGACAGCTCCGCCCAATAGCCGCGATCAATGATCTTCTTGAAGTGGCGGTTGATTTCTTCGTTGAGGATCGGGCGCAGGTCTTCGATTTCGAAGGCTAAGATGCGTTCGAGCAGCGCAATGCTTTCCTCGGCGGAATCGAGCCGCCGCTGGGCGCGCTTTGCGGCTTCCTCGTTGTCCTCGATGCGCTGGATAGCGTCGCGGAGCCGGTCGCGTTCGGCGGCGAGTTCCTGAAGTTTGCCGTCAATGCGGCCGAGTTCGGAGATCGCTTCGTCGCGCTGGAGCTGGAGCTTGTGACGCGTGTCTTCGAGCTTGTGGACTTCCTCGTCCTCCTTGCTGCCGAGCTTTTGGTGAATGTCGTCCAGCGTCTCGCCGATGATGACGAGTTCCTCGCGGGCTTTGAGGCGTTCGCGGTTGGCGTCCTGGAGATTTTCGCGCGTGCGCTGAAGGACGCCCTCGATGACGCCGATGGCGTTGTCGAGGGAACCGACGGCGTTGTTGAAATGCTGGTCGCCGGCGATGGTGAGCAGTTCCTCGACGGCCGCGCGCTCATCGGTGCCGGCGTCGAGGTGGCGCTTGCAAATGCAGCGTCCGCGTTCGAGCAACTCGTGAAGGAAAGTGTTCAGCACTCGCGCCGGGATTTTGTTTTCCGAGCGCAAGCGCGTCATGATCTCGCGCCCGCGCTGGACGAGGCCCTCGGCGAACAGCGTGTAGCCGTCCTCCGCGACGAGCTGGCCGAGGCGCTTCGTGACAGTGGCCTCGCGTTCGATGAGTTCGCGCTGCTGCTTTTCGAGGGCTTCGCGCTTCGCCTGGAGTTCGTGCGCGGCACGATTCGCTTCGAGCTTGGCGTTGATTTTCTGGAGGTCGTCCTCGATGGCGGCGAGATTCCTGTGCGTCAGCGACCGTTTCTCGGTGAGTTGCGTGACCTGCTCATCCACGCGCGTCTGCTCATCGAGGAGCGCCGCTTTTTCATCGCTCGTGCAATCGCGCAAATCGCTGCGGAGCTTGCCGCGCACGTTCTGGTGCTTGAGATCGTCAATCGCTGCGCGAATCAACTTGAGGCCGAGCATCTGCTGGATCGCGTCCGTGACCTGCGGGGCGCTGTCCTCCATCGCGAGGTGGTCAATGCGCTCACCGTTGAAGAAAAGGAACTGGCTGATGCCGTCGGGCATCATGGACTGAATTTTCGCCTGCGGCATTTTTTCCGTGAGCGTCTGGCCGTCGCGGAGGACTTCGAGCGTGAGCAGCGTTTTCTTGTGATCAACGAGCTGCACGGCGAGCGAGAGCGAGCGGGTGAGCGTGTATTTCACTCCCTCGTGCCGGAATTGAATCGTGACTGTCGCGGCGGTGCGCTCGGGATCGCGCGCGCCGCGCACGGCGGACGCCTCATGGATGATGCGCTCCTTGTGCGCCACGTCGTCGGTCAGCCCTTCGTATCCATAGAAGCCCCAGAGCAGCGCGTTGAGCAGCGCCGTTTTGCCGAAGCCGTTCTCCGCGTGGACGAGCGTGACGTTCCGCTCGCGCAAGTCGGAGAACACAATCTCCTGCCGTCCGCGGAACTGGCGGAAGTTTTCGACGATGAGTTTTTCAAGAATCATCGGACGATGCGTTTTACGTGATCGAGGATCTTCTGGTGAATCTCCGGGCGGCGCCGCAGATGCATCACGTCGCGCTCATCGCGCAGCACGCTGCGAACGAGCTGCTGGATTTCCTCGGCGGATTTGAGGAAGGCTTCCTGCGAGCGCGTGTAGGTGGTCGGTATAGAAGTGATTTCAGCCACGGCGTTGTGTGTAACAGTTCGTCGGCGACTTGGCGCTATCAAAGACGGACAAGCAAGTGTGCCGCAACATGCGGGTGCCCCCTCGCGATTTCACCGCAAAAGGGCACTCGACGTTCGGGCCTAGATGAGCCCTTTGATTCTGCCCATGAGGGTGTCGAGGAACTGTCCCCAATACGGTGTGAGGTCCGAGTAACGCTCGTCAGGATTCTCGTCCATCGACTGCGCCTTGCCGAACGCGATCACGAGAAGCTCCAGCGCTTCGATGGTGCGACGCGACGCTTTAACGGCCTCCTCGACGGTGATGCCGCCGGCCCCGCGAGTCGCAATCTCTTTGGTGGGCTCCCACATTTCGCGGTAGAAGCGATGCCGAGTGTTCAAGCGGATGATCACCATTTTAGCCAGATGCTTGATGTCGATGAAGTTGGTTCCTGGCCAATCGACTGACTCCAAGACGAAGGGAAGATCCCGGATTTTCTCGATGTATTTCTTTTTCGCCTCCTCGTCGTTTCCCACGACGTCCGTGGCAAGATCATCAAGAATCCGAGCTTCGCCTTCAGCGGAGGCTGGGCCTTTTGCGCGACCCTTTGGCATCATGCGGTCAGCATTTTTCGCCGCCGCGGTCACTGCGGTATGCTCGCCATGGTTCGTTTCATCTTCCTTTGCCGCGGCTCCCCAGATGTCTTCAATCATGTCGCGCGCAGTCTTCAGATAGCGCTTGAGAAGCTTGCTGAGCTGTTCGCGAAGTTCGCCGTGAGGTTCCACTCCGCGCTTGACGTTTCGGACACCGAAGAACGCGTCCAAGGTTGGGTCAAATGCCACTTGAATCCCGATGAAGCGGTCGGGGTCATCAACGCTACGTCCGAAAATGCGAGGGACGTTCGTGTAGGACACTTCTCTGTTCAGCCGGATGAAGCTGATGCATCCCTGATTGTCCGGAATCCGGAGATCCTTCGCCAGTGCGTCGCCACCTTGCCCGCGCTTACGGATTACCTCCTTCGGATAGAGAGTGACGGTTACCTTGGCGTTGCTATCGCCAATCTTGATCGGCTCATCGTTGAGAATCACGGTGGCGGCAAAGTGCCGCCGACGCTTTTGGCGTGCATCGTCCTCCAGCTCCCGCGCCAGGGCCTTCGTCATGACTTCGTCTGCCCAAGTATTTTCCATGAGGAAAAGCGGGTCATGAGCGAGCAATTCGCGTCCGTTCACGAGCAGCTTGATCCCGCCGTTGATGAAGTAGCGAAAGATCCGCGACAACTCCCGTTCGACCTCCACACGCAGCAGATCGAAGCTGGGGGCCAGTCTGCCTTCCTCCAAGCGGTCCACCTTTGACCACACTACCAACGTTCCGCTCTCAGTCGGCAGGAGATCCTGCAGGTCTTCTGGAACCGCCTCCGCAACGGGACTCTCGACGCCGACTTCTTGGCCTGCCTTTTCTGCTTCGAGGGCCTCTGTCAGGTCAAAATAGACATGCAGCCAGGGCTCGGAAGGGGACTGCCTACTCCAGACATCGAAACGACATGCAAAATTCAGGGCGGCGAGTTTTGCACCGACACCATATTTCCCGATCGTATCCGTCCGCATGTAGCGAGTGGAGAAGCCAAGAACCAGGTATTGGTGGAGAGTTTGCCGGTCCATTCCGCTGCCATCGTCGGCGATGGCGATGCGGTGGACATGGCGCTTGCCGCGTTGCCCCGGAGTGTCGTCGAGCCGAACGTGGATGATGTTAGCGCCCGCTTCGATACTGTTGTCGATCGGTTCTCCGAGCGCGGTGGGCAGGCTGTGCCCGGAATCCCGGAGCGATTGCAGTGCCTGGCCGGTGCGAATAAGTGGGATGCGAGTTGAGGCTGTGGACATGTTTTGTGTTTTGGTTCGAGGTGTTGAGTGGGTTGCTAGTTGAGGATGGCGAATTCCGCCGCGGTCCGAACACGGGTGCGCAAGACCTTGGCGTAGCTGAGTGAGATTTTGTTGGCCGTGGCGATCTCCGAGATGGAATCGCCGTCCAGGAGCCCGTCGAAGACTGCCATCGCGAGAGGCATGTCGGTGAGACGCACGCGAATCTGGCGAATCAGTTCATCGACCAGGAGAAGTTCGAGGGGACTTGGTGCTGGCGAGCAGAGGCTTTCCGAAAGGACGCCGTCGTGATTGCCCTCCGGGTCTGCGTCCAACGACACGAATTTGTCTTCCTGAGACTCCCAACGTCGCCGCAAAACGCGACCCGCATCCCGCAGGACGTCGTTCATGAGGTAACGACTCGTTTTTCTACCGCGACTCAGCGCCATGCCGATGGCGTGGTCTGCCCGTTCGTAACCGTATGTTCCAACTTCGTGGCGACCACGAAGTTCCTGAAGCGCTTCGATAACTTCGTAGCGCTCATTCATTGAGCTGTCGTTCATATGTGTGGATGCTATCGCCGCCCAAAAAGGTGCAGCCTCGCTCTGATATGTTTTCGGTTGACTCGGTTTTTGTCGGCCACGCCATTTTGGTCGCGGTGACCTGAGTCAGCATTCTGTTGAGGAACGCACCTCCAACGGGACATGAAGAACGCGAATTGGCCACATAAATCTGCACCCTCCTTGCACCCCGGCCTGCACCCTCCGTCCGTGGATCAGTGTGCGAGCAAATTGTAGGAGACGCGCAAATCTTGGAGTTGCTGCAACGCGACCGGGCCGTTTTCAGCGGTGCGGCAGAATTCGAGGATGCGCTCCAACTCACGGCGAAACATCCGGCGTTCGAGGCTGAACGATCCGGCGTCGGCGTCGCCGCCGAAGTCGGGCGGACGCACGATGAAGTCGTAGATCACAGCCCTCGCTTTGCCCGGAGCGCGGCGCAGAAGCCGGCCTCTGCGCTGGATGAACTGCCGAGGGTTCGTGGAACTGGCGAGGAGGAATCCGAGCCGCACGTCGGGCACATCAATGCCCTCGTCGAGACAGCGAATCGCGACGACAGCGTTCAAACTTCCGCCGCGTAGCGCAGTCAGGATTTCCTCACGCTCCTCGGCGCTTTCGTCGCAGGTGAACTTCCGCACTTTCAACGCGTGCTTTTCGCCGAGCAGGCGGGTGACGGCGATGATCTGGCGATCCAACTCGGCGGTCGCCGGACATTCGACGGTGCCGTCTCCGCAATAGACGATGGCCTTTTCAATCGGCTCGCCAATCGCGCGCAGCACTGCGGTGAGCGCCGGCAATTTGTTCGCGGCGGATGCGAGGAGGCGTGCGCGCTTGATGAGAAGCATCTTGAGCTGATCCGAATCGTCCTCGTCCTCCGCCCGCGACCACAGGCGCGCGATTCTTTCCGTCAGCTCGCGGTAAGTGCCCGCCTCGTCGTCAGTCAGATCGACGAGCACCGGATGATACCGATAGGGGACGAGCACTTCCTCCTTGATGGCCCGCTCGATGCCGAACTCGAAAACGACATCGCCGAAGTAGTCGAAAATTGCGCGAGTGCCCTCGGCGTCGCCGTGGCGGTCGGGTGTGGCGGAGAGTCCGAGACGCATGGAGATTCCTTGCGGTAGGACGCTCTTGAGGTGCTTTGCACCGAGGTTGTGAACTTCGTCGGCGATGAGGAGGTGCTGCGCGAGCGATGGGCGAAGCGCCGCCTGGAACGTCGGCGAGAGGAACGTGGCATTGCTGACCACGACCGACATGCACGGCATGAGGCCACTCGATACGCGTTGGTAAGCCTCCTGAAGCGGGCGCTCCCACCGCTCGCGGCTGTAGAAGCAAGAGATCGGGTTCAATCCGAAGCGCGCCATTTCACGAATCCACTGCGTCGCGAGATTCAGGAACGGGCACACCACGACGATGACGAGCGGCTTGTTCTGCTCCGCGACCTTGCACGCGAGACAGAGCGCTGTGAGCGTTTTCCCCGCCCCCGTCGCCATCGCGAGGATGCCGCGACCGCCTGCATCCAGCCATGCGCGCATCGCGTCCTTTTGGTAATCGCGAACCTCGATGTCCGGCGGAATGGCGAACTCGGCACTGGTTGGCCTGGTTGCATTCGGCGGGTCTTCAGCCACTCGGCAGCTTTCCTCCGGTTCTTTACTGAGCGGTATCGGCGGTCGCGCATCGGTCGGCGGAATCTGGTCCACGTCGAGTTGTCCCACGCTCCAAGCATGGTCGAAGCGTTCGACTTCCTGTGCAGCTCTGCGCCGCGGGTCACCCCACGACCACATCACGTCCAATCCGCCGTTCTGATCGAACAGTCCGGCCGTCGCGCTGTGCTCCGAACGAACGACGATGTGCTCGCCCACAGCATCCGTGAAGATGCCCGCCGACTCGGCTGGGGCGCTCTCGCTGTTCAACACGCGAATGGTCAGCCCTCCGCGCGCGACGAGCGATGACAGCACGAGAAGCGCATCCGCCGCGGCCTCTTCCTCGAATGGGCACTGCCGCAGAACTTCATCGCGGCACTCGCTTCCTCGCCGAATTGCATCCGCCTCCGCACGGCCGAGTGGGGAGCGCGCGAGCAGGCGAACTTTTCCTCCCCTCGTGATGAACCGAACGAACGCTGAACCGAGTGTTGCGAGGTCAGAGGCTTGGAATTTCGTCACAACTCGCCGGTATAGTTGTCCATGTGCGATGCACTGGCTGAGAAACTCGCTACGTTCGCCGCCCTGCGCGTGCCCGTAGTGACTGCGAATCGGCGTTGCGATCTGAGAGAAGCTCATCGCATCGCGAGGGCGTTACAGCCGCTCAAGCAGCCGATCTGCGAGCCATTGGATGCGCTGATCTCCGATCGGTGGAGTTGCGAGAGATTGGAGGAGTTCCAGGCGATCTAGTTGATTCCAAAACTGTCCCTGCGCAGCCACGAGCCATTCCACGTAGGGATGCGCGCCTTGCTCCGACGCATAGACTCCTCCCGTGGCGAGCTTCGCGGAGCACTGGATATTCAGTGCAGAGACGTTTGTCGTCTTTCTGATCGGAGCAAAGTTGAACAGCAACTCGCCTTCCGGTCCACCGGGCAGATGGGCGCTCTCTCTCACCACGCTCTGCGGAATCAAATGGTCGATCTGGTAGTGCTGCGATTTCTTGCCGAACCGAAGCGGTTGAAATGCATCATTCGATCCTCGGATCGGTAGCAAGCACGCATTGAAGATTTGCCGTCCGCGCTTCATGTCGGCCTTCTTCAACGACGCGACGAGTCGGTCACGATCCACCGGCTGCGACAACGGGCGTTGGTGAAACTGAACCGACAGCGCATTGGCGACTGTTTCAATAGAATCGCTGCTGAGCAACAGCCGGCGGGCGAACTCTCGGGTTCGCGCAACCTTCCCCTCGAAGACAACGCGGTAGTAGGCGCGCAGGTATTCGCGCAGTGAGGCATCCTCGACATTTCCGCCGGTCAGGAACGAGGGCTTGCTGCCGTCCGCCAGGAAACGGCGGTAGTAATACAGGATGAGGCCAGCGAACGGAATGGCGCCACACTGCCGGATCTCGCGCGCGTATGGATCGGCGTCGTGGTCGAAAATTTCCTCAACGAATCGGAGGAAGCGATAGACCTCGTCTATCGAAAGGCCAGCCTCCCAGCTTGGAAAGACTCGCAGACGCTCCGGAACAGGCCCGTCCGCGAGGATCTCCTTGATGATTGATGCGAGCGGAATGAGATCCTGCTCCGGCGCGTCGCCCTTCTCGCGCACGAAGATTTCCGTGAATCGGTTTTCGAGTGTCTCGGTCTCCGCTGCGCTCCAACCCGACATGGTGCCGCGGTCGATGACAATGGAGCGAAGCCAATCCACGATGTTCAACTGCACGCGAACTGTGTTCAGGCCGATGAAGGTATTCGCCACTTCAGTCGGGCTGCTGAAACCGAAGTAAGTGTCTGGCGCGATCTGCCGACCTAGAAAGAGTCGCTGAATTTCTTCCGCGAGCGGCTGCGCCTCTCCGCGCTCGAAACGATCAATCAGCCAGGCTTCCAAAACCCGGCGAAAGATGCGGTAGCTGTCAGCCACCGCGCGACGCGGATGATTTTGCAGCTCAAAGTCGTTGTGTTGATAAATCGGAGCACGCGCCCCGACTTGCATCCGCAGAAGATTGAACCACCCGGCCGCATCAGCGCGCAGTGGTTCGGCGCTCAGCACCATCGGATGCAGAATACTGAGAAGTGCCGTGCCGATGGAGAAGCGTTGCAAGCCGTCAACCAACACCTCGTAGGTATTCACGTTTTGAGGCAGTCGTCCAAAAGCTCCCTCACGGTTTGGCACCGGGAATGATCCGAGAGTCGCATTGCCGAGGAAGATCGAGCGACTGAACAGCAGAGTTTCAAAAAGTTCGTCGTCCCAAACGAGGCCGCGCTGGTAGCTGGGGATGTCGATCCACCGTGAGCCATACCGTGAGAGATCGAGTAGGTCGGTGTGCGGCTCCCGCGCACGAGGCAGCAGGGCTTGTTCGGTGACGTATTCCCTGAATGTCGGGCATTTGCCCGTGCGTTCGATTGGCATAGGACTAGATGGTTGCGGCTTCTGCCTGGGATTCCTTCGCGGCATTCACCAGCAGTTCGCCTAGTTCCAAATGGAACGAGGCGTCTCCGCAGTTCTTGTGGATTTTGACGAGTTCCTTGCCGCCCTCCGCAGCGAGGTCTTCGATCATTCGGCAAAGGCGCTCGGGATCGTTCACGATTTCTGTTCCGCCTCCTGCAACGAGACCAATGAGTTGAATCGTGGTCTGCTGGCGGTCACCGCTAAAATACTCCCACGCGACTGGATCGATCAGTGAGGATCGTTTTGCGCCTGTTGGCGGTGGGCTCCCTTCGAGCACGCTAAAGCCCAAGGCCGCAGCGAAGGTCACGAGATGAGCGTAGGTTTCAAAGCAGGCGTTGGGCTTTCGCCCCTGCGTCTTTCGGACGAAGGGGAGAATTGGTTCAAGGACAGCGGGCAGATGAACGGCGGCCATAGTTACGCTCCCTTCAGAGGTTCGAGTTCAGAGTAGATCGCTTCACCGCCAGCGCGGCTGACGCTGGCGAGAACCGTGTCCTTCCCGCGAAAGGGGTAGGTGCGATCCTCGGGTTTCAGTTTCTCAATCACTGCACTAGGAGCGTGCATATGGACGCCCCAGGCCGTTTTTGTGACGGGCTCCAACAGCTTCCTCGCCGCCAACCACTGCGAACCATGAAGTAGAAACACGGTCTGCTTTGCCGCAGAACAAAGTCCCTTCACTGCGGCCTCGATATAATGCTGCTCCATGCCCGAGAACGGACAGTCGAGGACAAACGCCTGCTCTCCCACAACGCCGAGTCTGATTCCGAGTTGGCTCATCCCTTCATGAAGTGCGTTTCGCAACCGGGCCACAGCCGTGATGTATCCAAGGCCAAGAAGCTGGCTCTGCCCGCCACCGAGGTTGGTTACGCGTCGTCCGTTTTGCATGATCGTTGGGAGAAGCGTCGTGTGGTTGATAAGAGCGATGGTTTGGTCGGTCACATGCTCGTCATACATCTCGGTCATCGCCTCTTGCAGATTCTTGTGGAATTGGCGGCGGAGAGCCTCGATTGCCTGGTCGATAAAATCCGCGAGCCCATCGGCCATCGTCTGGTATCGCTCGAGTTCCCGCACACGCCGCTCGACGTCGGGGCTAATCTTCATCTTTGCGCGCTCCTCTTTCTTCTTCTTCAGCGTCGCAACGAGTGACTTCAACTCGTCTTCGAGGGTTTCGATCCGCTTCCCAGTCTCCTTGACCGATACATCCAACTTCCGCCGGTCTATTTCGAGGCGGCGTAACTCCTCGATTGGGCTTTCTTGTATCCGCTGAGTCAGGACGGCAATGCTGCCTTCCAGGTTGTGTCTGGCCACGATGTCCGCCTCTGCACGGTCGCGGGCGTCAATGATCTGCGCCGCGATTTCTGCCACGTTTCGTTGGAGACAATTTGGAGCGTTCGGATCAACCCGTGCGCTCAAGGTGGCCAGCTTTGTCCCGACATCGGCTCTCAGTGCCTTCTCCAAGTATTCGTGCCAGGCAGCGCGCGTCTCGTCAGTGTGATCGCGCTTACAGATGCACTTCTTCATTTTCACCACACGGTTCACGAATCCGCTGGATAGATCGGCCGGGAGAACATTTTCCTCTTGCAGGCGGCTGAGGATCTTCTGGGCCTTGCCCGCGAAGCGAAGCAGGAATGGATAGCCGGCTGACCTGCCGACCGCCTCGCAAATCTCGCCTTTTGCATTTTCGTGCGATTGCTCGTGCGTCTTGAGTTGGAGGTTCAGGCGGTCGCGCTCTTCCACGTCGGCCCGCATTTGGTTTTGGTTGGCGATGCCGAGAATTGCCGCCTGCTTTTCTTCAAGAGCTTCGCGCATGTCGATCAGCGTCGCGTCGGTCTGGGTTTTCAGACGCCTCTTTTCGTCGATTCGCGTTTGGAGATTCGCCTCGTCACGGAGAATCGTATCCAACTCGCGGTGCTTCTGCGCGAGCTTCTGCTTCTCGCCCGCGTAATGGGTGCGCAACTCGCGCGCGGCCTCGGCTGCGTCGCGCCATTGACGGATGCTGAGATATTCCTCCAATGACTCGCGCACTTGCTGCACGCCTTTGAGCAGCTTCCCGTCAAGGGGCTCGCCCGAGAAGAAGAACGCTTCGAGCAGTGTGTCTGGGCAGAGAACCGAAATCTTGCGCTGAATTGTATGATCAGAATCCGCGACGAACTTGCTGTTCGTCTCGGTGCTTTGGAGGTAACTGAAGGTGATCTCGGCGTCGCCGAAACTGTCTTCGGTCGCTCCTGTGCGTCGCGAGCGCACGGTGCGCCGAATGGTCAGTTCGTTGCCACCAAACGCGAACGTGGCGGTGACACTCGCGGTAATCTCGGCCTGGACGCCCGTCTCCTCTCTATGGCGGTTGTTGATCAGCAGCCAGGCGGTGTCCTCGTTGCAACCGGGCAAGCGCGCGTGGAGCAGAAATTGAAGAGCTTTGACGAAGCTGCTCTTGCCGCTGTTGTTCGGCCCAAGGATGACCGCTGTTGAATGCCCGCTTGTTTCCGGAAACTGAATAGTCTGCTCCCCGTAGAGAGTCAGGAAGTGCTTCAAAGTGATTTTTCGGATTAGCATGGCCGAGTTACTTCGCCGTTTGTTCGATGGCGGCTTGGAGTGCGTCACGCTTCTGATCGTCGTCCTCCGCGTTCTTCATCGGGTCGGCATAAATGTTGATGGCTTTTACGAAGAGCTGCCTGATCGCTGGCGGACTCTTCTCGAGCAGTTCCTCCAGTTCGCTCAGGTTCATTTCGTCGTCAGTCTTGCGTGGCATAGTGGTTTCAGATTTGCACCGTCGCAGCCACCGGCTGTGCAGCTCCGCGCAGTGCGATTTCGAGGAAGCCGTCAGCTTCCGCGCGGTTCTCGGACAATCCGGCAAAATGGTGGTAGCGGCGCATCTCGCGCTTCAGCAGCTCGTCTGCTCTGGACGGCGGCAAGGTGCTTCCCTGCGGGAGAATGAGGACATCGTGAATCTCCGCGACTTTTCCAGTATCGGTCGGGTGCCTCCGGAGGATGCGCCCCCGCCGCTGGATGAACTGCTTCTCCCGGTTCACGCTGTAGAGAACAATCGCGCGGCGGATGTCTGGCACATCCACGCCCTCATCGAGACACGCGACCGCGCAGAGCACTTGAATGTCTCCAGAGCGGAAATCGCGGAGAATGTCGTTTCGCTCGTGCTGTGGCGTCTCACCGATAATGCTGCCTACTGTGATGTCGTGCGCTCTTAGGATTTGAACGACCTCCGTTAGCAAACGGTCTTCATCACGCTCATCGGCTGCGTCGTCAGACGCCGATGCGTCTAACTCGCTGCCGCTCGTGCCGTAACCCGGCGGGCAATAGATGAGCGTGTGGCGAAGCGTCTGTTTTCCGTCCCGCAGGAAGTTCTGGAGGAGCCTGCGAAATGCTTCCACCTGAACGCCAGACGTGCGGACGATTTCACGCTTTTGGCGGTAGAGGTTGATGTCGATTCGTCCGGACGCCTCCTGCTGTTCCAAGTCGTTGAGGATCGCCATGAATTTCTCGCTGTTCTCCGGTTGGAGGTATTGAGGAAACGGATAGTAGCGGTAGCGACATAGCACTCCATCACGGATGCCGTCCGCCAGCTCGTAATGGCCACAGGTGGTCTGCCGACCATCCTCGAAAAACTGAAACATACGCCGAGTCTTTGCGCCTTCATTTTCAATTTCCGGCGTCGCACTCAGCCCGATGCGTTCGGTGAAATAACCACCGAGGTCGTCCATTTGGTCGAGCAGACGAGTCGAAGCGAGATTGTGCATTTCGTCTGCGATCCAAAGACAGCGTTGTCCCTCCTGCTCGAGTTGTTTCACGATCGCGACGAACGCCTCGTTGCCAAATGTGCAGTAAGTGGAGACAACAAAGTTTGGGAGCGCGCCATTGGAAGCGCGAAGCATGGCGCGCAGCTTCGGATGCCACGTTTGCTTGGCGTTGTAAGCCCTGAGCGGTTGCGAGAATCCGAATCGCTCGATCTCGCGACACCACTGATCCGCAAGGACACGCGTCGGCACCGACACGATTACCGGCAGCGGCTTTCCGCCGGCTTCCGTCGCTTTCTTTGCGGATTCCGACACGGCGGCCAGTGCCGCAATTGTCTTTCCGGCGCCGGTGCACATTTTGAAGATCCCGTGGCGGCCGTTTTCAAACCACGTATCGACGGCGGTTCGTTGGTGAGGAAATAACCTGACGCCGGTATCGGTCTGGAGATCGAATGTTTCCTCCCAGGGCAAGGGCGGCAGCGGCAACGCGGCGATGAGTTCGGACAAGGTCGTCTCGGCTTGAGGATCGGCGGATGGTTCGTCTGCGATCTTTATGAGTGCGGACCTGAGTTGCTCAACACGTTGCATCGGATCTCCGAACGACCAGCGAAGTTCTGCCGCGACATCTTCGCGAGTGTCGAAGGTCAGCAGCATTTTCCACATCAGCTCCACCTGCGTCCCTGCCGCGTCGGACAGGAGCGCGATGGCGGGCGATTCCGCGAGGTGGAGATGCAGCGCGTTGCTTTCTCCCCGCGCCGCTGTCGAACGAAAGAGAATCCGAAGCCGATTCTTTTCCGCGAACAATCGGTAGAGCGAGAGCCGCCGCGCCACGGGTTCGCTGTCGAGTGCGGCCCGCCATGTCTGCCGCAGTTTCTCCGACGCGGAGGAATTCTCTGCATCGTCATCAACCGCGACGAGCAAAGTGAGATCGGTGTCGTCGCGCACGAACGCGCCAAGCCCAAGGGTGAGCTGGGCGAGGCGCACGGGGTTTGGCTCAGAGCAAATCAAGACGACGCTTTGAGGGACGGCAAAAAGGGACGCTAGTAGCTCCCGATTTAGATTCTCAGGATGACCGTTTGCTGCCGGCGGCAGCATCAAATTGCGGAGAGACGTCGGGGCCATTTCAAAGACGGTAGCCGTGCGAGCAGGAGTGCGCCCGGATTCACCGGAAACGTCAAGCTGTCCATGCGCGCTGGGGCTGCTCACGAGAGAGAGGCTTCGATGTCGGGGTTGAGGTTCAGTTTCTCGACGTAGGCGCGAATGGCGAAGTCGGGCTGGCGGCATTTTTGGCTGAAATCGGCGAGCCAAAGACCGGCGCGGCGCTGGAGGCTGTGGCGGTCGCGGTGCAGCAGGCGGTTCGCGGGCGGGTGCGAGGCGAAGTCAGTGATGGTGTTGAAGACGGCGTAGGCGTTGCCGCCGAGTTCGTGGAAGTAGCGGTCGGCGATCTCGTGGATGTGGGCGTCGAGTGCGGTCCACTCGGTGGCCTCGGTGCTCTCGGGCTCAAGCGGGGCGGGCGCTTTGATGCGCATGACGGCCATGAGCATCGGCGCGAAGTCGGCGTGTGCGACGGTGCAATCGCTGAGCGCGCCGAGATATTCGCTGAAGCTGCTTTTCACTTTCGCCAGGCGGTCGCGCGCCACGTCGAAGGTGATCGTCTCGCCGAGATCGCGGCGGAGGTGCGTGAATTTGAATTGGATGATCGTGCCGGGGACGATCATGCCGTTTTTGCAGACCTTCCGGAAGAACCCGATGTCGAAGCCGAGTGCGCGAAGTCCGTTGTAGCTGTTGGTCACGCGGATGAATGGGCCGAACGCCTCGGGGCGCTGGTGCGGCGGCACGAAGCTGAAGTCGAGTGCGGTGGAGTTGTGCTTGAGGTCAATGGTGCAGTGGCCGCCGGTGGAGGGCGCATCAGTCGCGCTCACGTCCCACTCGGCGGATTGCGTCTCGGGGAAGACGGTGCGGCAGCATTGAGCGGCCCAGTCGAGCGCCTCTCGATTGCTCACGAGCCGGTAGTCGCGGCTGACGATGCCGAGCACGCGGTTGCGCGTCATGTTCACGATGGCCTTCTTTTCCGGCACAGACACGCGGCGCTCGCTGTCGCCATCGGGCACGCTGACGAAGACCGGGTGCTCGGCTACGGGGAACAGGACGTCATTGAGATTGTTCAATCGCGGCATGGTGGAAGATTTCGTTGGTTCAGTTCGTGACGAGATTCTTGTGGAGCACGGCGTCGTTGAACCCGTGGTCGCACGTATCGAACACGATGGTCTTTTCGCCGCGCCGTGTGTCCACGCGCACGCGCGGCGGGACTTCCTGCTGCCCGGAGATGCCGGCGCGTTCCGCCTCGACGAACCATTGCTGGATCACGTCTGAGGTTACTGGGGTCTGCGGGGTTTCCGACTTTCTGCGAAGCTCACCGATGGCTTCCAGCACCGCGGCATCGAGCAGCTTGCTCCACAACTTCCGAAACAGCGCGCCGGACCCGTAGGCGTCGGCGGTGTTGATCGCGCCGTTGATCACGAACGCGTAGCCGACCGCGCGTGGCTGGTCGTCGAGGATTTTCGCGAATGCCGTGCGGTAGGTCTCCTTGCGCTTTTGCAGGTCTTCGTCCTCGACCGTCAACTGGTAGCTCGTCGGCGAAGCAGCCGCGTAGAGCGGCTTGTCGAGGCTCTCGCTCAAGTCCTCCTGCGTTTCGGCAACTTTCTGCCAGACTTCGCCCTGGCTCTTGCTGAGCTTCGCGGCCATGCGCAGCTTCTTGCTCGAAAGATACGATTTTGAGCTGGAGAACGAGCCAGCCTCCTCCGCAGCCCGTCGGTGCCAACGGCCGCTCTCGACGCAGAATGATGGGATCGGCACGCGCCCGGATTTTGCAGGCAGGACAAAATCCACGCCCAGCGTGCGATCCTGGCGTCCGCCCTTCACCACGTCACCGGCCTGAATGTAGAGGTCGAAAAACTCGGAAAGATTCTCCACTTCAAGCTCCCCGACGTTGCCGGTTTCGTGAACCACGACGCATTTCTGCTCCAGCGCGTCGTCGAGAGGAATGAAGCGATTGCCGTCGAATGTGTCGCTGCCGAGCAGCAAATACATGCTGAGGTTGTCGTGCGTGTAGGGGCCGGCGATGGAGATCTGATTCAGGTTCATGCCGGAACCGTAGCACCGGTGGTGGGACAATCGCCGTCCTACCGGTCATCTTTTATGAAAAATCTCGCGTCAGGCCGTCAGTATGCCGCGAGCACACCTTCCGCCGCAGAGCGAACGAGATTTTGCAACGCGACGGGTTCGAGCACGCGAGCGTGCGCGCCCCAACTCAGAATCCAGCGTTCGACTTCTTCGAGACTCGCCAGTTCAAGACTCAGCTCAATCGCGCCGTCGCCAAGGTCTCGGATGCGCTGCGAGTTGTGCCACAGGCGCTCGCTAACGAGACGAGCGGCGAAGTCATCGAAGCGGACGCGCACTTTGACGCGACCTTTCGCCGTGAACACGCCGAGGCTATCGCCGAGGTGCTTACTGATCGAAAAGTCCGCCGGTCGGTGAAATCGCGTCCGGGTATTCTGGACCTTGCGCATCCGCGAGAGCACGAAGGTCCGCAGTTGCTTGCGCGCGAGATCGTGAGCGAAAAGATACCATTGCTGGTCAATGCAGCCGAGATGGTAGGGCTGCACTCGCCGCGCCTCGTAGGTGTTGCTGCCGAGTTTCCGATACTCGAACGTGATCTCGTGGGATTTGAGCACCGCACTGCTGACCGTCTCGAACATCTCCAAATCCGCGATGGTCGTTCCGAGGCCGCGGAACGAAATGGAAGATTCAAGGTCGCTCCACTGGAACGCCACTTTGTCCTGCAACCCGTCGGCGATCTTTTGAAACGCCACTTTCAGCGGTTTCTCGAAAGACGTTCCGCGATATTGCCCCAGCGCCTTCTGCGCGACGAAAAGAGCGACGATTTCGCCTTCGGACACCTCGATGCTCGGGAAGTGAGTCACCGGTTCCGTGTAGAAGAAGCCAAAGTGGAGTTGGTCGTATTCGATCGGCAGTCCGAGTTGATACCGCATGAACTCGATGTCCCGCTGAATGGTCTTGCTCGAAACCTCCAGTTCGTCAGCCAGCTTGCGGCAGTTCGGGAACCGCCCAGCTTGCAACTGCTGATGAAGCTGGAGCATTCGCGCCAAAGGCGGCCTGGAGAATTGCTGAGTTTTGGTGAGACGAACACTGGCTCTTGGACGGGGCATGTCCGACAGCAACTCGAATCGGAGAGACTCGCAAACCGAAACTCAGCGGTGTTTGCTCGAAGCAGCGGCTAACGGTTGTAACGCCCGAAGACTCGTGCCGCCGCACTGCCGCTTCCGCTAACCGATTGCACCCCCCTTCTTCCGTGACAGCACCAGGTAAACGCGTGACAGAATCGGACAGTCGAACACCAATAATTTGCAATAATGACCAACGAGCACGATTTCACTGACCGGCTGAAAAGCCTCTATCCATCAGCATCCGCATCGATTTGCGAGAATCGCCAACAATCCCCAGCCCCGGTTCGAATCCTGTCGCCCCGACCATTTTCCACATCATGACCGGACTACTTCCACGCATCGCGATCACGATGGGCGACCCCGCCGGGGTCGGGCCGGAGTTGTGCCTGCGCCTGCTTGGGAATGTCGAACTCGCACGACTCTGCACGCCGATCGTCTTCGGCGACGCGGCTGTGCTCCGCGCATGCGCGGGAAAGACGGGGCTGCCTTTCGATGCGCCGATACTCACGCCGGACGAGTGGACACGCGGTTTCGCGACCGTCACGCAACCGGCCATGCTCGACCTCGGCGTCATCAGCCTCGACGCGTTCACGCCCGGCGCCATCAATGCCGCGACGGGCCGCGCGGCGTTTGCTTGCGTGGAGCAGGCGATCGACGCCGCGCTTGCCGGGCAGGTCGCCGCAGTCACCACCGGACCGTTGAACAAGGAAGCGATGAGCCTCGCGGGTATCAAGTTTCCGGGGCACACCGAGATTTTCGCCGCGCGCACGAATGCCGCGCGCTCGTGCATGATGCAGTATTCGGAAGAGATCACCTGCACGTTCGTCACCGTCCACGTCGGCTACCGCGAAGTGCCCGCGCTGCTCACGCGCGAACGCATCCTCGACGTGATCGAGCTGACGGCCGCGGCGCTCCAGCGCATCCGCGGGCGCGCACCGAAGATGGTCGTGTGCGGACTCAATCCGCACGCGGGTGAGCACGGACTATTCGGAGACCGCGAAGAGGAGCGGATCATCATCCCGGCGATCGAAGCCGCGCGCGCGGCGGGCCACGATGTCGAAGGCCCGCTGCCACCGGACACGGCGTTCCTGCCATGGAAGCGGAAGGCGACCGACGCATTCATCTGCATGTATCACGATCAGGGCCACATCCCGGTGAAGGCGCTCGCCTTCGACTCCGCGGTGAACACGACGCTCGGTCTGCCGATCATCCGCACGAGCGTCGATCACGGCACCGCGCTCGACATCGCGTGGCAGGGGAAGGCGAATGCGGGGAGCCTGTTCGCAGCGGTGCGGCTCGCCGCAAAGCTCTCCCACACGTGAAGCTCATCGCCATCCTCACAGCACTCGCATGCATCGCGCACGCCGACGCGGGTGTCGTTCGCGACATCGAGTTCGCCCGCGTCGCTGAACATTCGCTCAAGCTCGACCTGCACCTTCCGCCGGCGGACGTGCCGGCGAAGCAGCCGCTCATCGTCTATGTCCACGGCGGCGCGTGGCGCGCGGGGTCGAGGAGCGACATGCCGCTCGGGAAGCTCGTCGCGCGAGGCTTCGCGGTCGCGAGTGTGGACTACCGACTTTCGACCGCTGCGCCGTTCCCTGCGCAGGCGCACGACATCAAGGCCGCGATCCGTTTCCTGCGCGCACGCGCCGCCGACTTCAAGATCGACGCCACGCGCATCGCCATCGCCGGCAGCTCCGCCGGCGGGCACCTCGCGGCGGTCGTCGGCGTGACGAATGGCGTGAAGGAACTCGAAGGCTCGGTCGGCATCACATCCGCGTCGAGCGACGTGCAGGCGATCATCGGTCTCTATGGCGCGTCGAATCTCGAAACCATCCTGGGGCAGAGCACGCCGCACGGGCTGAGCGTCCGCGTCCCCGCCCTTCAACTCCTGCTCGGCGGACAACCCGCGGAGAAGCCGCAACTCGCGCGCCTCGCCAGCCCCGTCGCACACATCGACGCGAACGACCCGCCGCTGCTGCTTATCCACGGCGACGCCGATCCGCAGATGCCCTTCGAGCAATCGCTCGAACTCCAGCGCGCCTACGAAGCGGCGAATCGCCCCGTGCAACTCGAGGTCGTCCGCGGCGGCAAACACGGCGGGCCGGAGTTCTACGACGACGCGCGCACCGCGCTGATGGCGCACTTCCTGGCAGCGTCTGCGTCCCGCTGAGAATCGGCGGCGCTGCTCACGCGTCGAGCCAGTCGCTCCACTCCCTCGCTCGCAATTCCCACGTCGAGTTTTCCCGGATATGCCTCACTTGCCGCCGGAGCAGATCCACCGCGTCTGACTCGCCCCGAAGCGCGACCACGGTGCGCTCAACGAACTCGCGAAGGTAGCTCTCGCGGCTTTGCTCGAACGGAACGAGATGCGCGAACCCCGCGGTCGTCTCTGGCAGCGCGCCAAGCGCGCTCGTCACGACAAGGCATCCACCCGCCATCGCCTCGAGCGCGGAGATGCACGACGTTTCCGGGAAGGTGTTCGGGTAGGCGAGCGCAGTGACGCCGCGCAGCTCGCGCGCGAGCGCCGGCTGCGGGATGGACCCGATGTATTCGATGCCCGGTGTCTCGCGGCAGCGTTGGTAAAGCGCACCGTGTTGCAGATGATCGACGACCTGCGGAGTGCGATAGACAGCCATGCTCGAGAAGACACGCAATCGCGCGCCCGGCACCGCCTCGCGAATCGCGGGAAACGCGTCGAGCAGTCGGTCGAGTCCGCGGAATGGCGTGCTCGTGTAGGCGAGCAAGGGAGGCTGCGCCTTGTGGAAAACGATCGGCTGATCGTCGGCGAAGAGATCGAGGAAGGCGGGCGCGACCGCATTGCGCAGCACGCGGGTCCGGTCGGGCGGCAGCGAGAAGTGCGCGACGAACTCCTTGCGCTGCCAATCGCTGACCAGCGCAAACGCATCGTAGCTCCCGCGCTCTCCCGCGTCCGCGAGTCGCTGCACGGACTCCTGGTCAAAGCGATGCTGCGTCCACAGCACGAGCCGCGTCTCTGGTCCCAGCGCCGCGCGGAGGACCTCGCCATTTCCGGCCGCGAGGATGCAGACGAAAACGTCGAGCCTCAGCGCACGCAAACTGTCGAGCGGTGTCGCCGGCCACGAGAGGCAGCCCACACCGGCGTGCTTGCCCGGCGCCGACGTGTGCGTGAGCAGGAAGACCTCGTGCCCCTCGCGCGCGAGCGCCTGCGCCAGATAGCACGCGGCGGACTGCGAGCCGCCGAGCGGTGCCGAGTCCACGCTCTGCGCGTGGAAGTCCCAGCCGCTGAAGTCGCCAAACGCGATCCTCATTTCGCCTCGCACCATTCCCGCCACATCGTGCGGCAGGCGTCCTCGATTCCGCGCGCGAAACGCGGTCCGTCCATCAGCGGCGACGCCCGCATCCGCTCGCGCAGCGTGGCGCGCAACGCTGCGAGCCGCGGCAAATCGTTCGCTAGATCCGCCGCGATCCGCACGTAGTCCTCCGGGGCGAACGCGGCCAACTCCGGAAGGCCGACATTCGAGAGCAGGCTCAAGCCGCCGCGCGAAACCGGCGTCTGCCCCGCGAGACTCACGACAGGCACGCCCATCCAAAGCGCATCGCAGGTGGTCATGTGGCCGTTGTAGGGAAAGGGATCGAGGATCACGTCCACACGATGATGCAGCGCGAGGT
This sequence comes from Chthoniobacteraceae bacterium, assembly GCA_040081625.1. Classification (GTDB taxonomy): domain Bacteria; phylum Verrucomicrobiota; class Verrucomicrobiia; order Chthoniobacterales; family Chthoniobacteraceae; genus VFJQ01. The sequence continues at coordinate 59,103 of JBEBGD010000006.1, read as the reverse complement.
AGTCCGCGCGCGACAGACGATCGCTAAAGCTCACGCGATCCACTTCGACGCCGCACTGGCGAAACTGCGCCGCGATGAGATCGCGCCCTTCCCCTGCCGGGCAGAGCAGCAGCATCCGCGATCGCGGAACCCGCTCCAGAATCGCGCTCCACCACCCGATCACGCGCTCGTTGACCTTGCTCGGCTTGCACAGGCAGCCGAACACCACAACGCCGCTCGCGAGCGCGGGCAGTTCATTCACGTCTGGCGATTCACCGAGCGGATCGAAGCACCAGAAACTGTCAGGCAGCCGGATCGGTTCATCGCTCCACGGCGACTCCGCGCCCGGAGGGTCGAGAAACCAATCCGTCAGCCGATACGCGATCGTCTCGACGCCCGTGCTCCCCGGATAGCCGGCGAAGCTCGCCTGCACCGGCGCCGGTTGCCGGGCAAACACGCGCAGGCGATTCCCCGCCGAGTGCAGCGCGAGATCGACGAGCACGTCGATCCGATCCTCGCGAATCCGCGCGGACAGTTGCTCATCGGACCATGCTCCCGACTCGCGCCACGTCACCGCGCAACTCCTGAACTCCGCCGTCATCGCGTCCGGCAGGAGCGCGTCCGAGTAGCAGGTGAAATCGAACTCCGAAGGATCATGCACCCGCAGCACGGGCAGCAGGTGCCGCCCGACCGGATGGTCCCGGAAATCCGACGAGACGTAACCCACGCGCAGCCGCCGGTCCGGAGTGCGATCCCATTCGCCCGCGCGGTGCAGCGGCGCGCCGTGTCGCAGCCACCAGCGCCGGCACTCGACGGCGATTTCATCCGCGGCGATCTCTGGCTGGAGTTGCATGTGGAAGATGACGCCGCTGTGCGCTTCGGAAAGCGTCGGGTCGTGCGCGATGCTCCGCCGGAACCACTCCAACGCTTCATCGGCCAGCCCGAGCTCGGAGAGGCAGACTCCGAGGTTGCTCATCGCCAGCGCGTCGTTCGGCTCACAACGCAGCGCCTCGCGGCTCGCGGCGATCGCGCCCGCGAGGTCCGATCTGCGCTGCAGCGCCGTCCCCAGATTATTCCAGAGCCGCGAGCAATCGGGCAGGACACGCAGCGCCGCGCGATACACTTCGACCGCGCCGGCGAGGTCGCCTTTGCGCGAGAGCGCCATGCCGAGATTCAGGTGCGACTCGACGTGCGCCGGCATCCGCTCGATGACGTAACGAAACAGCGCGACCGCTTCGTCGAACTCGCCGAGGCGGACCCGCGCGTTGCCGAGATTGTAGCGAACGATCACAAGCGCCGGATCGATTCGCGCGGCTTGCTCGAAACACGCGACGGCTTCTCGCAACTCACCGAGCGCGTCGAGGATCAGCCCGAGGTTGTTGAGAAACACCGCGTGATTCGGAACGAGGCCGACCGCTTCCTCCGTCCACTGACGCGCCTCATCCAGCCGGCCACTCCGAAACGCGCACGACCCGATGGCCTGCATCAGGTCGGCATTCCCGGGATGCCTCGCGAGCACGTCCCGATAGATCGCCTCAGCTTCGCCAGGCCGCCCCGCCTGCTCGTGCGCAGCCGCGGTGCCGAGCAGGTCTTGATCGGAAGGCACGGCGCGCCCGGGCCGGATCAGTGCATCTCCACCGCGCACGAGCCGAGGCCGCCGCGGTAGTAGTTGAATTGCACGTTCGGATGATCCGCGAGCAGCGACATCGGCACGCACGCGCTCGGCAGCCGCTTCGAGATCATGTAAGCCGTGAGCCGCTGACCGAACGGATTGTCGTGCGTGCCCGCCTGCCAGATCGACACCTTCTCCGCCTTCCACGTCTCGACCGGGCCGACGGTGATCGCCTTGGTCGGCACCATCGAAATGTTCCCGCCGCCGCTCGTGCGCGCGTTTTGCGCGATCGTGAGCGGGTGCAGATCGACCACGCGTGTCGCCAGCTTGCGATACTCGGCGGGCGTCGGCGGCGCGGCCTTGTATTTGCCTTTGCGCGCGGGCGGATCGTTGAAGGCCCAGTGCTTCACGTCGCCTTGGCCACCTTGCATCACCGCGCAGCGCACACCGGCATCGTAGGACTTCGTGTAAGTCGCCGTGTCAGCTTTCGGGAAGTGCAGGTTCGCATCCGGCATCCGCAGTTTCTTCGGGATCTTGTTGAAGCACATCTCGCGATCCGCCTTCTCGAAACTCAGCGGATGCGACACCGGCGTCTCCTTCCCCGTCTCGACATCGAACCACTCATCCATCCCCCAGAAATGTCCGCTGCGCACATCGAGCCCGAGTTCCGTCACGAGCCGCGCGACGAGCGGGAGCTGCTCGGTCGGCCCGATCGGACCGCAGATGCCCACGGGATTGTCCGCGGTCGATTGCTTCCACGCCGTGATGTATTCGAGCGCCTCGGCGAGGTAGAAATCCTCGAGCGTGTCGTAGAAGACCACGCGAAATCCGGGCCGCGAAAGCTTCTCGACATCGCGCGGCGTGAGGCGGGCGACTTCATCGACGAGATCAAGCGGCAGGCAGGTGTAGTCCCACCAATCGGGGCTGATGCTGGAGGTGCGGTAGTTCATTTGCGAAGGCGGAGAGTTTTTTTGCCGAGCACGTCGGTGAGCGGATCATCTTCCTCCGCGCCGAAGCCGTAGTGCAAGTGCCGGGTCCAACCCTCGGCGTGCTGAAATCTTTTGCTCCGCTTTCCGAGCCGCAGCGAAAAGTCGTCCATCGTGTTGAGGTAGCTCTCCTGGCCTTGCGACTTGTCGAGCCACTCCTTCTGCGACGCGTGGCACGCGAGCGATGCGCGCTTGGTCGCGTGGACGCTCGTCGTGTCCACGAGCAGCTCCGGCGTCACCGGCTCGCGCGTGGGCGTGCACTGGCCATGCGGCATCGCGTGGTAGATCGTGCAGGGCGTGAAGCTCGGCGTGCGCTGCGGGATCGAGCGGTAGTTCGGGATGCCGCGCGTGAACGTCGCCGTCACCGCGAGCCGCGCGACGATCATGTGATCCTCCATGTAATCCTGGAGCGCGTGCGTGAGCACGACGGTCGGATTCGCCGCCCGCACGATCGCGCTCAGCCGGCGGATATTCTCCTCGGTGTAGAAGATCCCCATGTCGTCGCGGAAGGGCGCATACCATTTCGCGCCGAGCATCTTCGCCGCGTTCTGCGCCTCCTTGCGTCGCACGCGCGCGGTCTGCGCGGCGCTCATCACGGTGCTGCCCATGTTGCCCGTCGAGACGTTCACGTAGTGGATGTCCCAGCCCGCGGCCTTGAGCTGGAGCAACGTCCCAGCCATGATGAATTCGATGTCGTCGGGGTGCGCGGCGATCGCGAGGGCGGATGGCATCGCCTAAGCGGTCGCGATCTCGCTGATCTTTACCGGGCGGCCCTCGGCGGCGGACTTGTCCGCGGCGGCGATGCAGCGGTGCGTGGCGAAGGCGTTGGCGAAGCTCGTGAGCGGCATGTCCTTCCCCTGCTCCAGCGCGTCGAAGAATGCCTGGAACTGCGACTGATACGGGTGATCGCTCACGTCGCCGCTATCGAGCATCTTCATGCTGAGCTGCGACCACGCGTGTTTGTGCAGGCCGAGCTTCTGGCTGTGGAATTTGTTGTCGAGGATCGAGCCTTCGCTGCCGACGAGATGCGTGTGGAAGTAGTAAGGCTGGAAGCAATCGACCACCGCCGCGCTCTTGCCGATCGCGCCGTTCGCGAAGCGCAGGATCGTGGTCGCGCAGGTCTTGTATTCGTAGGCGGCGAAGACCGGGTTCGCGCTCTGCGACGCGTAGCTGGTCACTTCCTCGACTTCGCTGTTCATGCAGAGCAGCAGCGCATCGAGCGCGTGGCAGCCGGCGGTGAGCAGCGCGCTGCCGCCGAGTTCGCGCTTCGTGTTCCAGCGATACTGCCCATACCACGGCCCGATGCCGTGATAGTAATCGACCTCGCCGTAATGGATCGAACCGATCAGCCCCGCGTCGATCGTCGCCTTCGTCGCGACGAACTGCGACGACCACCGGCACTCGAAGCACACGCACACTTTCGCGCCGCTCGCGTCGGCGGCTTTCTTCATCGCGACGATCTCGCTCCACTCGATCGCGAGCGGCTTCTCGACGATGATGTGCTTGCCCGCCTTCGCCGCGGCGATGAACTGCTGCGCGTGCTGGTTCGGGTAGCTCGTGATATCGACCGCGTGGATGTCCGGGTTCGCGAGCATCGCGGCGAGGTCGGAGTAAGCGGTGATCGATCCGCCGTGCTTCGCGCTCAGCTCATTCGAGTCGAGCGGGCGCGAAGACCAGACGGCCTTCACCTGCGCGTTGGAGGTGGCGTTGATGGCGGCGATGTGGGCGGCGGCGGCCCAGCCATAACCGATGACGGCGACGTTGTATTTCTTGCTCATAGGGTTGGTTGAAGATGCTTACTGCTCGCCTTTGAGATAGGCGACCAAATCCGCGATGTCCTGCGGCTGCATCGCGGCATCGAGGCCGGGCGGCATCAGCGAGCCGGGCATCGCGGCGAGAGTCTTGATGTCGTTGCGCAGCACGGTCTCCTCAAGACCGCCGGGCATCCGGATGGTGACGCTCGTCGGCGTCTCGGAGACGAGCAGCCCGGCGAAGGCGCGGCCGTCCTTTGCCTCGCACGAGTAGAACGCGAACGCGGGCGCGATCTCGGCATCGGGCATGACGAGGTGGAAGACGATGATGTCCTTGGTCTGCCGGCGCATGTCGAAAAGATCGGGGCCGACGTTGACGCCCTCGCGATCGAGCCGGTGGCACGTCGCGCAGAGCTGGCGGAAAATCTCGCGCCCGTGCGCCGGCTTCGCGGTGAGCGTGAGCGCCTGCTTCGCGCGCTCCAGCGCGGCGGCGCGGTCGCCGAGCCCGGCGTTGAAGAGCTTCTCCGCGCGCTCGCGGATGGCGGCGTCCTTGTGCTTGAGCAGCGTCGTGCGGCGCTGCGTGGTGAAGGCGCTGGCGGGAAGACGATTCGCTTCGACGGCGGCGAGCAGGCCTTCGAGTTGGGTCGGGCGGCCGACCAGCGCGGCGAGCACGGTCTCGCGGACGCCGGGGCTGTAGGTCGTCCACTTGCCCTCGGCGAGAAGCACCTCGGCCGCGCGGTTCGCATCGAGCGTGGCGAGGCTGCGCACGAGCGCGGTGCGGAGTGCTTCGTCGGGATTCGCGGCGAGCGCGGCCTGCAACGACTTCGCGGCGCTGTCCCATGTGCCGGTGGCGAGCAGGCGCGCGAAGATGAGCCGCTGCGCGGCGGGCACCGTGGCCTGCGCGACTTGCTGCGCGGAGAGTTCGAGCAGCTTCTTGAACGCAGGCGTGTCCTTCACGGTCTTCGCCGAGTTGCGCTCGATGAAGCCGGACCAGATCGCACCCGCCGCCGCGCCGGGCTCCGCCGCGCCCATCGCCTCGCTCAGCACCGCCGCGTCGCGGAAGCAGCGCCCGAGGCTGCCGAGCAGTTCGAGTTCGCCCTCGCTCGTGCCGGCGAGCTTCGGCCACACGGCGCGGAGAAATTGCGGCTCGCGTCCGCCAATGCCGCTGAGCACGGCGGCGCGCGCCCACTTGTCGCCGGCATCCCGCGCGGCGATCTGCGCGAGCGTGGCGATGGCGGAGTCGTCCTTCACGTCGCCGAGGACGAGCGCGAGGCAGAAGCGCACGCGCGCGCTCGGATCGTTCGCGAGCTTGGCGGCGAGTGCGGTGTCCTTTGCGGCTGCCTGGAGCGGCGCGAACTCGTCCTTGAACGGCGCGAGCGGCTTCACGGTGCGCGGCGTCTTCGCGGTGATGCGCCAGATGCGGCCCATGTTGCGCCCGCTCTCGAAGTCGGCGTGCTTGCGCACCTCCTCGGGCAGGTAGTCGGGATGCTCGATCACCTTGCGATACATGTCGGCGACGTAGAGCGCGCCGTCGGGCCCGCGTTCGACGAAGACAGGGCGGAACCAATCGTCGCGCGAGGCGAGCAATTCGCGGCCCTTGAGCAGCGGCACCGCGTTGAACGTCGCGCCGCGCGGTTCGAGCCGATCGGCGTGGATGAGATTGGCCGTCGGGTCGCACGAGATCGCGCTGCCATCGTAACGCTCGGGCAGCGCGCCGCCGCGCCAGATGAAGATGCCGCACGCCGCGCTGAACGAGCCGAAGTGCGAGTCGGCGGTGGTGATGTTCGAGCTGATCGGGAAGAGCTGCACGCCGTCGCCGCCGCCTTTCATCGCGGTCTTCACGAGGCGCTCGTTGCAGTCCTGCACGGTTTCGCTGAAGGCGAAATTCGGATTGCGACCGAGCCACTTCGACGAAAGCACGACGTGCTGCACGGGCAGGCGGTTCATGCAGATGAAGCGGCGCCCGAAGTCGTCGAACGACTGGCCGAACTGCGATTTGCCGTCCACGGTTTCGATCTCGAGCGTGTCGGGGTGGAAGCGCACGTCGCCCGTCATTTTCAGTTCGGGCCGCTCGGGATGCTCGGGGCATTTGATCGTGCCGAGGCTCAGGCCGGCGGCGAGGTAGATCCAGCCATCGGGGCCGAGGCGCGGCGCGTTCACGCGGAGCTGCGTGCTCTTCGCGGTGTCGAAGCCGGTGAACAGCACGCGCTTTTCGTCGGCGACGCCGTCGCCGTTCGTGTCGCGCATCAGGATCACATCGGGCGCGCTCGTCACGAGCAGGCCGTCCTTCCACGGCATCACGCCGTTCGGATACGTGAGGCCGTCGGCGAAGACGGTGCGCTTGTCCATGCGCCCGTCGCCGTTCGTGTCCTCGATCATCGCGATGACGCCGAGCGGCGGGTTGTCCATGCGCGGGTAGCCGCGATTCTCGGCGACGAACATGCGGCCCTTCGCGTCGAAGGCGATCGCGCACGGCGACCCGACGAGCGGCTCCGCGGCGAAAAGCTCGACGCGCAGGTCGTCGGCGACCTCGAAGGATTTGAGCGCGTCGTCCGGCGAGAGTGGCGAAGGCGTCGCGGCGAGTGCAGCGGACGCGGCGAGGAGGAGGACAGGATTGACAGGATTCACAAGATTAACGGGATTACGTCGCGAGTTTCGATGGGCGCATGAACCGGGAGACAGCGAAATCCTGTAATCCTGAAAATCCTGTCAATCCTGTCCCCAACATCAGCGCCTTCATTCGCGTTGCGGAGGTTGGTTGCCGTAGAGCCAGCCGTCGCCCTTGAACGGCGGGGCGAGCGGGCGTTGCGGGAGCGGCGCGGGCTTGAGCTGGCGCGCAAGGTCGAGACCCACGTCGCGGATCTGGTCGCCGGCGGTGATCTCGAGATTGCTGTAAGCGGTGAGCCGCGTCTCGTAGCCGCCGCCGGTCTTGAGGTCGAACGCTTCGAGCGTCGGCACGTAGCCGACGATGCCGTTCGAGAGCTCGACCGGGAATGTCATCGGGAAGCCGCTGCCCTTTTTCCAATCGAGCCCGTATTGGCAGAAATACTCGGCGGGACTCGACAGGCACACGACCGGCCCGATCTGGATCGCCTGCCCCTCAACTTCGACCTTCGGCCATTTCGCGATGAGCGCGTCGAGCATCACCGTCTCCTTCGCCCACACCCAGTCGGGCCCGGCGGTCTTCGGATCCTTCACGACGAGCTCGAACGCCGCCTTCAACCGATCGGGCGACGGCTTGCGACGCGGGATGCTCCAGAGCTTCGTGCGCACATCGACCGGCACTTCGCTCACGCGCGTCTGCGACATGCCGACGAGCACCTTCACCGCCTCGGCACCGACGCGCCCGCCGACGAGCTGCGACCACGCATCGCTCTCGGGTCGCGCGTGCGGATCGAGATTGTTCACCTGCGTCACGTCGCCGCACGCGCCGGCGAGGAAGACGACCTTCGCGTCCGGGTAGAAGCCCTGGATCGCGCGCTCCATGTAATAGATCCAGTTCGCGGAAATCCACGGCCCGCTCGCGGTCGCGTGGCAGGAGAAGTTCACGACGCAGCCGACGAGCTTGCCCTCGGGATTCCAATAACCGATCACGCCAACCTCCGGATCGACCGGCCCGGCGAAATCAACGATGTCCGGATTCCCCTGCCCCGGATGTGAAGCGGCCAGCCCGTTCTTCATGCGCAGGCGGCGATTGAACGCGACCGTCTCCTCGCGCCCGCTGCCGAAGCTCGCCGTGCCTTCCGCGCGCGACTCGTGCGCGGCGACGACAGCCTCGACGATCGCGTCGCGCACCTTCGCGAGGTAGCCCGCGTCGGCCATCGACGACTTGTTGTAAGCGAGATCCTTCACGAGGTCCGACGCGTGATCGAACTCGCCCGGCAGCACCATCCCCACCGGCCCCGACGAGTGCGAGTGCGACGCGCCGATCATCACCGCTTCCGGCGCGATGCCGCAACGTTTCTGGATCAACGCGCGCGCTTCGAGCACGAGCGACCTCGGCACGACGAGCGCATCGAGGCCGACCAGCGCGACCGTTTTCTTCCCATCGTCGAACACGCACGCCCGCGCTTTGCACGGGTCGTGGATGCGTTTCGAGAACGACTTCCCGTAACCGCCGGGCACCTCCATGCCGACGTCCGGCGTGATGTCGCGCTCGGCGAAGCCGGCTTTCACTCCCGCGTGCGCGAGAGTCGTGAGGATGCAAAAGGCGATGCAAAGAATGGGGCGGAACATGTCGGGCGGGATTCGTCACCGCGGATAACCCCGAGGCGAGATTTATCTTTTCAGTTCGTTCGGAAACTTGGCAACGCGGCCATCGCGCTGCATGGTGCGCGCATGAAATCAGCCTACGAACTCGCCATGGAGCGCCTCGAGAAAGCGTCGCCGACTCACAAGATGACCGCGAAGCAGAAGGCCGAGATCGCCGAGATCGACTCGCAGCTCAAAGCCAAGATCGCCGAGCGCGAAGTCTTCCTGCGCGACCAGATCGCCAAGGCGCGCTTTGACGGAAAGGACGAGGAGGCGGAGCAACTCGAGAAGCAGCTCACCATCGACATCCGGCGGCTGACCGAGGACGCCGAGGAGAAGAAGGAAAAGGTCCGCTCGCGCGGCTGATCCCTACCGCACGCTGAACGCGTGCACGGTCGTGCTGCGGAAAGTCTGCCCCGGCCGAAGCACCGTGCTCGGGAACGCGGGCTGATTCGGCGAGTCGGGGAAGTGTTGCGTCTCGAGGCAGAAGCCCGCGTGCTTTTCGTAGATGCGGCCGGAGCGACCGGCGACGGACTTGAGATAGTTGCCGGTGTAGAACTGCACGCCGGGCTGATCGGTGGACACGCGCATCACGCGGCCCGAGGCCGGATCATGCGCCTCCGCCGCGAGCGCGAAGCCGCCGGGGCGCGGCGAGTCGATGACCCAGTTGTGATCGAATCCGCCGCCGGGCGCGTCCTTGAGCGCGGCGATGTCGCGACCGATCGGCTTGGCCTTCGTGAAATTCATCGGCGTGCCCGCGACCGCGCGCAGCTCGCCGGTCGGGATGCTGCTCGCATCGACGACCGTGTAGCGCGACGCATTCAACAGCAGCGTGTGAGCGAGCACGTCCGCGCTGTCGCCGAGGTTCCAGTAGGCGTGGTTGGTGAGGTTGAGCACCGTCGGCGCATTCGTCGTCGCCGTGTAGTCGAGCCGCAGTTCATCGGCCTCCGTGAGCGTGTAGGTGACGCTCACCGTGAGCTTGCCAGGGTAGCCTTCGTCGCCGTCGGCGCTCACATGCGTGAACCGCACCGCGCTCGTGCCCACGGGCTCCGCGCGCCAGACGTATTTGTCGAAGCCGCGCATTCCGCCGTGGAGATGATTCGGGCCGTTGTTCGTCGCGAGCTGGTAAGTGCGGCCGTCGAGCGCGAACTTTCCGAGCGCGATCCGGTTCGCGAAGCGACCGGCGATGATGCCGAAGGCCGGATGCGGCTGGAGATAGCGCTCCGGTTCGTCGAAGCCGAGCGTCACGTCCGCGAGCTTCCCGGCGCGATCGGGCACGCTCATCTCGCTGAGCGTCGCGCCCCATGAGAGCACCCGCGCGCGCAACCCGTGTGCGTTCGTGAGCGTGAAGATCTCGACGGGCTCACCCTCGGGCGTCTTGCAGCAGAGTGAGCGTTTCATTTCGGCGGGAGCAGCGGCGATGAAGCTGAGGAAGAAGCAGAAGAAGGAGAGGCGCATTGCATGTGACGTAGTTGACGGGGCGAGAAACGAAACGCTTTGCGCCGCGTCAATTTCATTCACCATGCGCGCCCTCCGATGAAAGCCATTTCGCTCGATCAACCGCAGACCTTCCGCCGCATCGACATCCCCGAACCCGCCGCACCCGGCGCCGGCCAGGCGCTCGTGCGCATCGACCGCATCGGCATCTGCGGCACCGACTACTCCGGTTACCTCGGCAAGATGCCGTTCTTTTCCTACCCGCGCATCCCCGGTCACGAGCTCGGCGTCGAAGTGCTCGCGATCGGCGATGGCGTGCGCAACGTGAAGGTCGGCGACCGCTGCTCGGTCGAGCCCTACATGAATTGCGGCCAGTGCCATCCGTGCCGCAAGGGCGCGACGAATTGCTGCGAGCAGCTCAAGGTCATCGGCGTGATGTCCGACGGCGGCATGACCGAGCGCATCCTCATCCGCGCCGAAAAACTCCACCCCGCCAACGCGCTCACCCCCGAGCAATGCGCGCTCGTCGAGACGCTCGCCATCGGCTGCCACGCCGTGAACCGCGGCAACCCGCAACCCGGCGAAAACGTGCTCGTCATCGGCGCCGGCCCGATCGGGTTGAGCGTCATCGAGTTCGCGAAGCTCAGCGGCGCGCGCACCTTCGTGCTCGACATCAACGAGCAACGCCTCGCCTTCGTCCGCGACACGATGGGCGTGCCCGACACGCTGCTCGCCGACGGCACCGAGCTGGAGAAATTGCGCGAGCAAACCGGCAGCGCGATGGCCGACGTGATCGTCGATGCCACCGGCTCGAACAAGTCGATGACCGCGTGCTTCAACCTCGCCGCGTTCTCCGGTCGCGTCGTCTATGTCGGCATCACGCAGTCCGACCTCACCTTCCCGCACGCGCCGATCATGCACCGCCGCGAGCTCACGCTGCTCGCCAGCCGCAACGCGCTCCCGCCCGACTTCACGCGCATCATCAAGCTGATCGAGGACGGCAGGATCGACACGCGCCCGTGGATCACGCACCGCGCGAGCTTCGATGAAATGATCGACGCCTTCCCGACGTGGCTGAAGCCCGAGTCGCGTGTGATCAAGGCCGTCGTCGCCGTCTCCTGAGCCATGCGCCTCGACTCACACCAGCACTTCTGGAGCTACGACGCCGCGCAATATCCGTGGATCCCGCAAGGCTCGCCGCTGCACCGCGACTGGCTGCCGGACGATCTCGCGCCGCTGCTCGCCGCCGCGGGGCTCGATGGCTGCATCGCCGTGCAGGCGCGGCAGACGGTCGAGGAATCGCGCTGGCTGCTCACGCTCGCGGATCACGCGCCGATCATCCGCGGCGTCGTGGGCTGGGTGGACTTGCGCAGCGAGCGCGTGGAGGAGCAGCTCGCGGAGTTCGCGCCGCACGCGAAGTTCCGCGGCGTGCGCCATGTCGTGCAGGATGAGCCGGACGATCAGTTCATGCTCGGCGCGGATTTCCTGCGCGGCATCGGGAAGTTGAAGGCGTTCGGCCTGGCCTACGACATCCTGATTTTTCCGAAGCAACTCCCTGCCGCGATCGAGCTGGCGCGGCGTTTTCCCGAGCAGCCCTTCGTGCTCGATCACATCGCAAAGCCGCTCATCAAGGACGGCACGGTCGAGCCGTGGGCGGCGCAGATCCGCGAGCTGGCGAAATCGCCGAACGTGATGTGCAAAGTCAGCGGCATGGTGACCGAGGCGCGGCATGGCGCGTGGCGCGCGGAGGATTTCCGCCCGTATCTCGACGTGGTGCTCGAGGCGTTCGGAGTCGAGCGGTTGATGTTCGGCAGCGACTGGCCCGTGTGCCTGCTCTCGGGCAGCTATCCGGAGACCTTCGGCCTCGTGCACGACTACGCGGCGCACCTTGATCCCGCGCAGCAAGCAGCGCTCTTCGGCGGAAACGCGGCGCGCTTCTACGGCATCGCCTGACCGCTCGTCGGATTGAGCCCGCGCGATCGCACTTGCCCCGGAGAGCAGCACCATCTTTCTCTGCGGCATGTTCTCGCGAATCCTCCCGCCCGCCGTGCTTCTCATCGCCGCGTCCGTTCCGCTGGCCGCGCAGGTGAAGCCCATCGATGACCCCATTCCAGAGCGCATCCCGAAAGGCGGGATCACCGTCGAGCTGCAGCCAGTGGCGCAGGGATTGGTCTCGCCGGTTTTGCTCGTCGCGGTCCCGGGAGAGACGCAGCGGCTTCTGGTCGTCGATCAAGTCGGCCTCGTGCGCGTGATCGATGCCGGCACGCTCGCAGCCGAGCCGTGGCTCGATGTGAGCGGGCGACTGGCGACGTTGAAGAAGCAGTTCGACGAGCGCGGGCTGCTCGGGCTGGCGTTCGATCCGGATTACAAAACCGCGGGCCGTCCGGGGCATCGACGCGTCTTCACCTACACGAGCGAGCCGCTGGCCGGGCGCACCGATTTCCCGATCGTCCACGGCACCACGCCAGCGGATCATCAAAGCGTGCTCGCGTCGTGGAAGGTCGCCGCCGATGGCCGGCGCGTCGATCCAGCGTCGCGGCGCGAATTGCTGCGCATCGACCAGCCGCAGTTCAATCACAACGGCGGCATGATCGAGTTCGGGCCGGACGGATTTCTCTACATCGGCATGGGCGATGGCGGCAGCGCGCTCGATGTGGGGCCGGGGCACAATCCCGAGACCGGCAACGGCCAGGACCGGAACGTCCTGCTCGGGAAAATGCTGCGCATCGACGTGAACGGGACCGATTCCGCCAACAAGAACTACGGCATCCCGAAGGACAATCCGTTCGCGCAGGGCGGCGGTGCGCGGGAGATTTACGCGATCGGCCTGCGCAATCCGTGGCGGTTTTGCTTCGATGGTCCGACGCTGCTCGCGGCGGATGTCGGGCAAAACAAAATCGAGATGGTGCATCGCGTCGAGCGCGGCGGGAATTACGGCTGGCGGTTGAAGGAGGGCACGTTCCGTTTTCATCCGACCGGCTTGATCGAGCTGCCCGGCCCCGATCTCCCGCCGGGGCTCAGCGACCCGGTGCTGCAATACGATCACAACGACGGCACTTCGATCACCGGCGGCTACGTCTATCGCGGCAAGGCGCTCCCGGCGCTCACGGGCCTCTATGTTTTCGCAGACTACCGCACGCCGGAGAAGACGCCGACCGGGCGCCTGTTCTACGGCAGCATCGCGACCGGGAGCATCCACGAGTTTAAGATCGGCGCCGACGACCGCCCGCTCGGCTTCCTCGCGAAAGGCTTCGGCCAGGACGCGAGCGGCGAGCTGTATGTGACGGGCAGCACGGTGCCCGGCCCGGACGGCGCGACCGGCGTCGTGATGAAGCTCGTGCCGGCGAAGTGAGCAGCGCGCTCCGTCCTTTCGGAGCTGCGGTCGTTCTCCTCTCGATCGCTCCCGCACTCGCGCCGGTCGTCGCCGCGCCGCGCCCGCACGTGCCGGAGATGAGCTGGCTCGACAACGGCACGATCCGCCTCGGCGCGGACCTCGCGCTCGGCGGCGCCATCACGTGGCTCTCGCTTTCGGGCAGCGGGGAAAACGTGATCAACAGCCACGATTGGGGGCGGCAGGTGCAGATGTCTTATTACTCCGGGCCGATCCCTTTCATCGTCGGCGACAAGCGGCCCGCGAAATACTGGGAAGGGCTCGGGTGGAATCCGATCCAAGCGGGCGACGACTTCGGCCACGGCTCGCGGGTGCTCGAGCATCGCAATGATGGGCGCACGATCCACGTGAAGTGCATCCCCATGCAGTGGCCGCTCGACGACGTGCCGGGCGACTGCACCTTCGAGAGCTGGCTCGAACTCGACGGCGCCGCGGTGCGCGCGCGGTGCCGGCTCACAAATGCGCGCGCCGACCGCACGCAGTATCCCGCGCGCGGGCAGGAGCTGCCCGCGGTTTATACGAATGCGCCCTTTCACCGCATCGTCACGAGCACGGGCGCGATCGAGCCGAAAGGCCCGCCGGAGTGGACGCGATGGATCGCGCCGGAAGGCTGGTCCGCGCTCGTGAACGACGCAGGCTGGGGCCTCGGCGTGTGGAATCCCGACTGCGTGCGATTCACCGGCGGCTTCAGCGGGAAGGCCGGCGCGGGCGGGGCGAAGGACGCGCCGTGCGGCTACCTCGCGCCGCTGCGGCTCGAGGTGCTCGACCACGATATCGTCCACGAATACCGCTACGAGCTGGTGCTCGGCACCGTGGAGGAAATCCGCGCGCATGTGCTCGCGCGGCGGTCGCGCGGACTGCCCGCGTGGCGCTTCGCGGCGGACCGGCAGGGCTGGCACTACGCGCACGCCGCCGATGCCGGCTGGCCGATCGCGGGCGAACTCGCCATCCATTTCACCGGCGACGACCCGCAGCTCCGCAGCCCCTCCTTTCACTGCCGTGCGGAAGACGCGGGCGTGCTCGTGATCGACGCCGCCTTCCGCTCCGCGGGGAAAACGGCGCACGTCTTCTGGACCACGCTCGCCGACGATGCGACCTCGCCCGACCGCTCGCTGAGCTTCGCGGTGAATGGCGACGGCGAATTCCGCGAGGTGCGCGTGCCGCTCGCGGATGCTCCCGGCTGGCGCGGCGCGATCACGAGCCTGCGCCTCGATCCACCCGGAGGCGCGGGCGACTCCGTGCGCGTGCGCGCGGTGCGGCTGGAACGCTGAGCTTGTCGCGCACGGCGCCGCCGTGCTTCGCTCGCGGCATGACCCGCCCGCTCCTGCTCCTCGCGCTCGCCCTCACCGCTCACGCCGACGACTTCCCCGGAAAGAAAACCGCGTGGAATGGCTACGACCGCTACGACTTCACCGTGGACACGAAGCCGGTGATCGTCGTCGCGCCGAAGCAAGCCGCGCCTGGCAAACCGTGGCTGTGGCGCGGGGAGTTTTTCGGCGCGTTTCCGAATGCAGACATCGCGTTGCTCGGGCACGGTTTTCACGTCGTGTATCTGCAAGATCAAAACAAATTCGGCGCGCCGTCGGCGATGAAGCACTGGGACGCCTTCTACGCGGAGCTGACCGGCAGATACGGCTTCGCGAAAAAGGCGGCACTGCTCGGCATGAGCCGCGGCGGGCTCTACTGCTACGCGTGGGCCGCCGCGAACCCGGACAAGGTCGCGTGCATCTACGGCGACGCGCCCGTGTGCGACCTCAAGAGCTGGCCCGGCGGCAAGGGCAAAGGCAAGGGCAGCCCGCGCGACTGGAAGCTGGCGATGGAAGTCTTCGGGCTCGCGGACGAAGCCGCCGCGCTCGCGTGGAAGGGCAGCCCGATCGACATCCTCGCGCCGATCGCCGCCGCGAAGATCCCTATCATCCACGTCTATGGCGACGCGGACGACGCCGTGCCGTCGGATGAAAATACGCTCGTTCTCGCGGAGCGGTATCGCGCGCTCGGCGGCGAGATCACGCTCATCGCCAAGCCCGGCGGCGGGCACCATCCCCACGGCCTGCCCGACCCGGCGCCGGTCGTGGAGTTCATCCGCAAAGCCTGCGCGGCGCAGTAAGCGCGCTACGCGAGGTCTTGCATCGGACCGGCATTTTGTTTGCGCAATGCTTTGCGCACGGTTTTGCCGTCGAGCTTTTGCGGGCTCACGCCTCCCTTGATGGATAGCGCGGCGGCGACGGCGGCGGCTTCGCCCAGCGCCATCGCGGTGACGGTTACGCGCGTGCTGCTCTGCGCGAGGCGCGTGGTCGAGTGGCAGCGGCCGGCGACGAGCAGGTTGCTGACATTTTTCGGCACGAGCGAGCGATAGGGGATGTCGTAGGGCGCGGGCTGCTGCTTGGGCACGGCGTTGGCGCTGCCCAGCGTCACCTTGTTTGGATGCACGTCGAGATACCAGCAGCCGGTGGCGATCGCGTCGTCGAAGGGTTTCGTCGCCATGATCTCGTCCTCGGTGAGCACGTGCTGGCCGACGATGCGGCGCGTCTCGCGCACGCCGATGAAGGGCGAGGCGCTTTGAAAATACGAGTCCTCGAAGCCGGGCACGTCGCGCTTCCACGCCTCGAACATCGCCCACGCATCGGAGCGGCCTTGCATCTCGGCGCGTGTGAGTTCGGCGGGATCGCTCGCATCGGCGGGCACGCGGATGCCGTGAACGTAGATCTCATTCGGCGCAAACATGAACATGATGCCGGGGCCGAAAAACATCGGCAGCTCGCCACGCTCGTGCGCCTTCTCAAGCGCGGCGCGGCAGTTCTTCGAGAGGTCGGGCGTCTTCGTCACGTTGCCGACGCGGAAGTGGAGCGTGAGCGGCTGAAGCTCGGGCGCTTTCTCGGTCGGCGCGCCGGCCCACGCGGCGATGTCGGCGTCGCCGGTGCAGTCGATGACGACTTTCGCGCGGATGCGCGTGAGCCCGGCCTTGTTCGCGACGAGCACCGCCGCGATGCGCTTGCCATCCATCTCCACGCCGCATGCCATCGAGTGATACAGAACGCGCAGGCTCTTCTCCGCAGCGAGCAGGCGGTCGGCGAGGAGCTTGAAGGCCTCGACGTTGCGAATGGTCGGGTTGTGCTTGTCCACGTGCGTCGCGTCCGGTGCGCAGATGCCGGATTTCGCGAGCAGCTCGAGCGCGATGCCTCGGACGATGACGCGGTTGTCCTTGATGTCGGCGATGCCGTCGAAGAAGGGCAGCCCCGCCGCGGTGATGATCCCGCCGGCAAAGCCCGCTCGCTCGATGAGCAGCGTGCGCTTGCCATTGCGCGCGGCGGAGAGCGCCGCGGCCAGGCCAGCGCAGCCGCCGCCGCACACGAGCACATCGGTTTCGAGCGACGGCGCCGCCGCTCCCGCCGGCTGGGCGAGGATGCCGGCGCCGGCGGCGAGTCCGGCGGACTTGAGGAATCTGCGACGGGTGGCGGGCGAGTTCATGCGCGGATGTGAGCGGGACGGGGCACGGATTGCAAAATCATTGGGGAAAATACTGGCGCTGACGGTTATCGGCGTTAGCCAGTGAAGGCGTGCAGATCGACCCTGCACGCGAAACCCACTCTCCTGTCCGCCCTTGATCTCGTGTCCAAGCCGAAGACTTCGCAGCCTGCACCCATAAATCCGCCAAAAGAGGCCGGAACGCCCGGACAGGGCGAGACCGCGGGCGGACGGCAGCCACGGCCTCTGCCGGATTTTTCCAGCACGATCACGATGGCGGGAATCGCCAAGGCTGCCGGGGTATCGCAGGGTGCGATCTCCTCGCTGCTCAACGACCGCGACTACGGCATCCGAGTGAGCGAAAAAACGCGCGAGCGCGTGTTCCGGGTCTGCCGCGAAATGGGCTACCTGCCGAACGATTTGCGCGCTGTGGTGCGGATGTATCCCGAGTTGGGCGAATTCTGCCTCCTGCTTGCTCGCGACCTTGGCAATGCCGCGGTCGAGCCCGCCCTCGCGCGCGTCTCCAGCGCCGCCGTCGCCGCAGTGCCGAACGACGTGCGCGCGCTCACCGTCGCCCGCTACGATACTCACATCGACTACGCGGCGCAGCCGGCCCTGCTACCGCCGCCGGTGCGCGTCGGTGTGGCGGCGAAATTCTTGAGCTTCGGCCATCCAAATCTCTCGCTCATCCACACGATCACGAAGCGCGGCCTGCCCTATGTCCTTCTCGGCACGAGCCTGAATCTGCCAGGGGTCGTCTGCATCGTGCCGGATTTTCCCGCGGCTTCGCAGGTCGCGCTCGAGCACCTCGTCGCGCTCGGGCACAGGAAGATCGCGCTGGTGTCCGGCCCATTCGGCACTTCGGAGCCCGCGATCCACGAATACAACCGCGGCGTGCGCGTCGCGCTCGATAAATTGCAGGTGCCGCTGGAGACGCAGCACGTCGTCTATGGCGAGCTGACCTTTTCCGCCGGCGTGGCCGCCGCCGACACGCTGCTCGACCGGCAGCCGACGCCGACTGCGATCTATTGCCTGAGCGACGCTGTCGCTGCCGGCATCATCGCCCGCGCGCAGCAACGCGGACTGCGCGTCCCTGCGCAACTCAGCGTGGTCGGTTGCGGCGGCGATCCGCTCGGCGAATTGTCGCTGCCCGCGCTAACGACGGTCCATTTGCCCTACGAGGACATGGCCGCGCGCGGAGTGGTCGAAATCGATCGGCTCACACGTTTCGACGGGCTGCCGGAAGCGCGCACGGTCACGCTGCCTGTGAAACTGGTCGAGCGGGGATCGAGCGGCCCGGTGCCGAAGAATTAGAGACAAATCCACACAAGACCCTTGACGCTCGTTTGATCCTGCGGCAAAGCTCGCGCCCTTTTCAATGAACCCCGCCCCACTCCTATCCATCGTCTCCGGCGGGCTCTGCCTGCTGCTGAGCCTCGTCTTCTACTTCAAAAACAGCACCGTCCAAAACCAGAGCGGTGAACTGCAAAAGGGGCAGGACAACCTCGCCTCCGTGCAGCGCTCCTTCCAGACCAAGCAGCAACTCTTCCAAGGGTATCAGCAGCAGGTGCAGAGCGCTCAGCAGCTCTCGCAGCAGGTCGGCCCGCAGGTGCTCAACGACCTCGGCGTGCTCGCCCGCGACAACAAGAACGACAGGCTCAAGAAGGTCCTTGAGAAATACGGCGTTACCATCAACGAGGAAGCCGCGAAGGCCGGCGCCACTCCCGCTCCGGCGCCCGCGCCGAAGGCTCCCGAAGCGCCGAAACTCCAACCCTAATTCTTCAAGCCATGGAATCCCAACCCCGCTCCCTCTCGGTCCACATCCCGGTCACGCTGCTCTCGCTCGCGATCGCGATCTTCCTCTTCTCGCAGGTCGGCGCCGCCTCGCGCACCAGCGAGACGATCACCTGGCAGCTCGGCAACCTCGACAAGGGGTTGAACGAACTCAAGGCCGGGGAAAAGCAGCTCGACGACTTGATCGCCCAGGCGAAGCCGGTCCTCGAACAAGCCACGAAGGTTCAGGAAAACTGGACGAACCTTTTCAAGGAAGTGCTCGAACTCGCCAAGACCGACAAGGACGCGAAGACCGTCGTCGAGAAGTGGAAGATCCAGAGCAACGATCCAGCTGCCGCCGCCGCTCCGGCACCCGGCGCGAAGCCGGAAGAGCCGAAGAAATAGCTCGTCCCGCAACCAACGACTCAACCCGCAAAGCCCGGCCTCGCGCCGGGCTTTTGCTTTTTGGGAATGGCTCTCCAACTTAGCCCCGTGATGCCCGAACAATCCGCCCGCCGTATCGTCCAGCGCCTGCGCGACGCCGGGCACGTCGCGCTCTACGCGGGCGGCTGCGTGCGCGACCGGCTTCGCGGGCAGGAGCCGCACGATTTCGACATCGCCACCGATGCGCGCCCCGCGCAGGTGCAGGAACTCTTCCGCCGCACGTTCGATGTCGGCGCGCAGTTCGGCGTCATCGTCGTGCACGAAGACGATCAGGATTTCCAAGTCGCCACCTTCCGCAGCGACCGCGCCTACATCGACGGACGCCACCCGGAAAGCGTCGTCTTCTCGACGCCGCGCGAGGATGCCGAGCGTCGCGACTTCACGGTCAACGGCATGTTCTTCGATCCGATCGCGGACGAAGTGATCGACTACATCGGCGGCCAGAACGACCTCGCCGCGCGCGTGCTGCGGGCGATCGGCGATCCCGAAGCACGCTTCCGCGAAGACCGGCTGCGGATGCTGCGCGCGGTGCGCTTCGCGACGGTGCTCGGCTTCGAGATCGAGCCCGCCACCTGGAGCGCCGTGTGCGCGAACGCCGCGCACATCCACGACGTGAGCGCCGAGCGCATCCGCGAGGAGTTGGTGAAGACGCTCGTCCACCCGGACCGCGTGCGCGGCTTCGATCTGCTCGACGCGAGCGGCCTGCTGCGCGAAATCCTCCCCGAGATGGAGTCGCTCAAAGGCTGCACGCAGCCCGAACAATTCCATCCCGAAGGCGACGTCTTCGTCCACACCCGCGCGATGCTGGGACTCCTGCCGCCATGCGAGTTGAGCGTGCCGCTCGTCTTCGGCGTGCTGCTGCACGACATCGCCAAGCCGCCCACGCGCTTCGTCGATCCCACGGGACGCATCCGCTTCAACGGCCACGAAAAAGTCGGCGCGCGCATGGCGGAGGAAATCATGACCCGGCTGCGATTTTCGCGCGCGGAGATCGACGCCACGGTCGAGGCCGTGTCCGAGCACATGGCCTTCAAGGACGTGCAGCAGATGCGCGTGGCGAAGCTCAAGCGCTTCATGGCGCGGCCCGGCTTCGAGGACGAACTCGAACTGCACCGCGTCGATTGCCAGAGCAGCCACGGCATGCTCGACAACTACACCTTCCTCAAGACCCGCCGCGAGGAGTTCGCGAACGAGCCGCTGATCCCGCCGCCGCTCATCACCGGCGAGGATCTCATCGCGCTCGGGCTCGCGCCCGGCCCTCGGTTCAAGGAAATCCTCGAAGCCGTGCAGAGCCGCCAGCTCGAAGGCACGCTCGCCGACCGCGACGCCGCGCTCGCTTTCGTGCGCGAGGAATTTCTGCGCTGAGCTACGGCAGCGTCTTCTGCGGCTCGGCGCTGCCTTCCGCGAGGCCGAGCGCCCACTTGATCCCGCCGAGGATGTGCTGCTGATACTTCACCGCGGTCTCGACCGGGTTCTTGCGGTCCTTGAGATTCGGATCGGCGCTCCACAGATCTTCGCGATGCCCGAGGCTCGTGTAAAAGACGCGGCCCTTTCCGTGCATACGATTCCACGCGACCGGGAAATGGCCGGCGACCTCGCGCTGCACGGGATGATGCTTGAGGTAAAGCAGCGAGCGCACTTTCGCCACGTCGTGGCTGCCGTCCTTGAACTCATACATCTCCTCCTGCACGAGATCCCACGGGTTCGGCAGACCGGCGGTGGCCGGGTGCGCGCGATCGGCCACCACGAGATCCGCGGGCACCTGCGGGCCGTGCGTCTTGAACTCCGCCTGGATCATCCCGAGGTAGCCGGGGAATTTGTGGAAGGTGTCGCCCGCCGAGTGCATCCCCATGAACGCGCCGCCCGCCTTCACCCACGCGACGAAGCCGTCATTGTCCGGCAGCGGCAAATCGCCCGTCGTGTTCGCGAAGATCACGCCATCGACCTTCGCGAGATTCGCCGGCGAGAGCTTCTCGAGTTCCTTGCGCACCGCCGCGTCGAATTCCTTCTGCGCCGCCTGCGCCTTCGGCTTGATCTCCGCATCCCATCTCGCCTTCTCGGCGGTATATTTTTCCGTCTCTTTCGCGTGGCGCTCCTTCGCCTTCGCATCGGCATTCGGCGCGGGATCGCGCGGCTTGCGCGGCTCGCGCGGCACCTCGATCGCCGGCTGCCGCACCCACTCGACGACGGTGAACGCCTTTGACGTGTCGGCGAGCATTTGCAGCGTCTTCTCGGCCTCGGAGATCGAGCTGTGCCGGAAGCCGGTGGTGACGGTGCAGACGATGACTTTCTTCGGCTCCGCCGCGACGAGCGTGACGGCGAGGGAGGCGAACGCGAGGAGCAGGGAGCGGCGGTGCATGGCCCGGAGTAAATCCGGGAAGCTCGAAATCCGAAGCTCGAATTTCGACCCGCGCAAAGTGGAGGCTAGGGGATTCGAACCCCTGACCTACAGCTTGCAAAGCTGCCGCTCTACCAACTGAGCTAAGCCCCCCGGTGTCAGGCGCCGAGTATTCCCCACGCGGCGCATTTGTCGCGGGGAAAGTTTTCCGCTATGCGGGTGCGCCATGCCCGCCGCCGATCGCGCCAATGTCGCCGCACTCATCCCCTGCTACTTCGAGGAGAAACACATCCGCGACGTGGCCACGCGCGCGCGGGCGCAGCTCGATACGGTGCTCGTCGTCGATGATGGCTCGACCGATCGCACGAGCGACGAAGCGCGCGCCGCGGGCGTCACTGTGGTGAAACACGAGCGCAACGCGGGAAAGGGCGCGGCCATCAAGACGGGGCTGCGCGAGCTCGCGTCGTCGGGTGTGCCGTGGATCGTGATCCTCGATGGCGACGGGCAGCATCCACCCGAGGAGATTCCGCACTTCATCGCCGCGGCGAATGAGACGGGCGCGGAACTGATCGTGGGCAATCGCATGGGCGACACGCGCACGATGCCGCTCGTGCGAAAGCTGACGAACCTCTCGATGTCGTGGCTCATCAGCCGCGTCGCCGGGCAGACAATCCCGGACACGCAGTGCGGCTTCCGCATGTTCTCGCGCGAACTGGCCGAAGCGTTCATCGAGGTGCCCACGACCGGGTTCGATTTCGAGTCGGAGATGCTCGTGCTCGCCGCACGCCGCGGCGTGCGGATCGGCGCCGCGCCGGTGAGCACGGTCTATGGCGACGAGGTGAGCAAGATCCGCCCGGTCCACGACACGCTCCGCTTTCTGAAGCTGCTCGCGCGGATGCGCGGGTAACGCGGCTACTTGCGCGGCAGGAAGAGCACGCTCATCGGCCCGGGCAGCTTCGCGGACTGGCCGGTCGCGGTCAGTTTGCCGGTCGCCGGATCGAGGCGGAAGACGAAGATGTCGTCACTCGCCTGGTTGGCGGCGATGAGCCATTTGCCGGTCGGGTCGATGCTGAAATTGCGCGGCGTCTTCCCGCCCGTCGGCGTGTGGTCGATCGGCCGCAGTCGGCCCGTGCCTTCCGATACCGCGAAGACGGCGATCGAGTCGTGGCCGCGGTTCGAGCAATAGACGAAGCGGCCATTCGGATGGACGAAGATTTCCGCCGTCGAGTTCTGGCCGGAGAAATCCGGCGGCAACGTCGGGATGGTTTGCAGCGGCTCGAGCGCGCCGGTTTCCGCGTCGTGCTTGAAGACGTCGATCGTGCTGTTGAGTTCGTTGTTCACGTAGGCGAAGCCGCCGGTCGGGTTCAGCGCGAAGTGCCGCGGGCCGCCGCCGGGCGCGATGATCGCGGCGGGCGGATCGTTCGGCACGAGCGTTCCTTTCGCCGGGTCGAACTTGTAGATGAGCACCTTGTCGATCCCGAGGTCGGGCACATAGACGAACTTGTCCTCCGCATCCGAGTAGATGCCGTGCGCGTGCGGCTCCTTCTGCCGCTGCGGATTCACGCTCGAGCCGGTGTGCTGCACGAATGCCGTCGATGCGCCGAGTGAGCCGTCCTCCTTGATCGGCAGGCAGGCGACGCTGCCGCCGCCGTAGTTGGCCACGAGCAGATTCGCCCCGCCGCCATCGACCCACACGTGCGTCGGTCCCGCGCCGCCGGTGGATTGCTGGTTGAGCAGCTTGAGCGAGCCGTCTTCGCCGATCGCGTAAGCGGCGACCGCGCCGGGCGAACCCTCGGCGGTCGTGTAGAGGAATTCGCCGCCCGGATGCACCGCGAGAAAACTCGCGCGCTTCGCATCGGCGGCCATCACCGGCGCGGAGAGAGCGCCGGTCTCGATGTTGAGCGTGAAGCGGTAGATGCCTTGGGTTTCGGGCGCTTTGCCGGTGCTCCCGATGTAAAAGGAAATCGGTTCCGCGAGCACGACGGTGGAGAGGGCGAGGAGGGCGGCGATGAACTTCATGGGCGCGCACGCTGCCGCAAAGCGGTGCGGCGCGCCAGCCTCAACCGAGCACCGCGCGCAAACTTTCGCGCAGTGTCGCGATCCCGAACGGTTTCTGGATGAACGCCGCCGGCCCGCCCTCGCCGAAACGCGTGGCGACCTCCACTTCGTTGAATCCGCTCACGAGGATCACGGGCAGCTCCGGACGCAACTCGTGCAGCGCCTTGCACACCTCCTCGCCGCCCATCCGCGGCATGGTGAGGTCGAGAAGCACGAGCGCAAAGCCCTGCGGGTCGGCGCGGAAAATCTCCAACCCCTCGACGCCATCGCTCGCGAGTCGCACCTCAAAGCCGAGCGAGCGCAGGATCTGGCCGGCAGCCCGGCTCACCGTCGGCTCGTCGTCGATCACCAGCACCGTGCCGCTTCCGCGCCACTCGGACGGGCTCGCGGGCGAGCGCGCTTCGATTTCGGCCATGCCTTGCGAGGCGGGCAGCAGCACGCGAAAGGTCGTGCCGCGACCCGGCTCCGTCTCGACTTGCAGGGCGCCGCCGTGGCCGCGCACGATGCCGAGCACCGCCGCCAACCCGAGCCCGCGACCCGTGAACTTCGTGGTGAAAAAGGGATCGAAGATCCGCTGCCGCACTTCATCGGGCATGCCGCAGCCATCGTCGCAGACCTCAAGGAACACGTAATTGCCCGCGGCAATCTCGGGCGCGAGATGCGCGCCTTCAAAGGTCGCGCGATCCGTGTGCAGCAGACCGGTGCGCACGCGGATGTCGCCGCCCGATTCGCCGATCGCCTCGGAGGCGTTGATGACGAGGTTCATGACGACCTGCCGGATCTGCGTGCCGTCGGCCTTCACCGCCGCGAGCCCTCGGGCGAGGTCGAGCGTGAGGTGTGCGCGCTTGCTGATCGACACGCGCAGCAGCTCCGTCGTCTCGGCGATCACCTTGTTGAGATCGAGGTCGCGGATGACGAACCGACCCCGCCCCGAGTAGGCGAGCATCTGCTGGCAGAGCTCTGCGGCGCGGGTCGATGCGGTCTCGATCTGCTCGACGAAGCCCAGCACGGGCGAATCCGGCGGCAGGTCCATCGCGGCGAGCGACGCATTGCCGAGGATGCCGGTGAGCAGGTTGTTGAAGTCGTGCGCGATTCCGCCGGCGAGCACGCCGAGGCTCTCGAGCTTCTGCGCCTCCTGGAGCTTGCGCTCGATCTGCTGGCGCTCGTCCTCCGCGGTGCGGCGCGCGGAGATGTCGCGGCACAGCGCGATGATGCGCCGGCCGGCACTGTCGTCGATGACTCGCGCACTGACCTCAATGGGAAGTATTCGCCCATCGGGCCAGCGGTAGTCGATCTCGAGATTGTGCGTGGACCCCGTTCGCACGCATTTCTCGACCTCCCTGGCATTGCGCTCGAGATCGTGCGGAGCCGTCCACTCATCGACACGGCGTCCGCGAATCTCCTCGATGGAGCGGTGGCCGGTCTGGCGCACGTATTCGGCATTGCCCTCGATCACGCAGCCCGCGCCATCGATGACGACGTAGCCGGTGTCGGTCGCCTCAACGAGCGTATGATAAAGCTGCTGACTCTCGCGCGCGGCCTGCTCGGCGCGGACGCGGTCGGTCACATCCTCGACCAGCGAGAGCACCGAGACGAGCCGCCCGTCGGCGTCGTGAAGCCCCGAGTTGTGCCAGACGCAATGCAGCACCCGTCCGTCCGTGGTCAGGTTGCGATTGCGGGAGACGTTGCGCCGGTCGCTGCCGTCCATGAGTCGCCCCCCGATTTCCATCACCGCCGGGAGATCGTCCGGGACGACGAACGCCCAGTCGCCAAAATGCCTGCCGATAACCTCGGCTGCGGTCCACCCGAACATCGCCTCCGCCTGGCCTCCCCATCGCTCGATCCGGAAGTCCGGCGACCATTCGACGACGGCGAGCGGCGAATTTTCGACGTGATCGAATAGCTTCTCCCGGGTCCGCGCCAACTCATCGGTGGCGCGCCGCATCTCCGTGATGTCGCGGGCGATGCCGACGAGGCCGATCACGCGGCCCTCCCCGTCGCGCAGCGGGAACTTCGACGTGAGGAACCATCCGGATCTGCCGTCCGCCATTGGATAGGGCTCCTCGCGATTGATCAGCGGGAGCCCGCTGTCGAGCACGTGGCGATCGTCCGCGGCATAGCGCTCGGCGTAGCCGTGCATCCGCTCGATCTCGAGATCGGAGCGACCGAGGACGGCGTCGGTCCCCAACTCGAAGAGTCGCTGGTAGGCGTCATTGACCAGCACGAAGCAACCCGCCTGGTCCTTGAAAAAGATCGGGTCGGCGACGGCGTCGATGACGGTGCGCAGCAGGCGGCGCTCCTCGTCGAGCACGCGCTCGGCCTGCCGCCGCTCGGAGATGTCGCGCGAGACGCCGACCAGGCCCACGATTTCGCCGCGCTGGTTGCGCAGCGGGAACTTCGAGGTAAGGCAGCAGCCTTTCGATCCGTCGGCGCGCGTGAAGGGTTCCTCGCGATTGAGGCTCGGCTCGCCGCTCTCGAAAAGCGCGCGGTCGGCGGCATCGTATAGCGCCGCATACTCCGCGAGTTGCGGGATCTCGAAGACGGTCTTCCCGAGGCACTCCGATTGCGGAAGCCGCATGCGCACCGCGTGGGCGCGATTGCTCAGCAGATAGCGACCGGCCCGATCCTTGCAGAAGATCGGGTCGGAAACCGCATCCACGACGACACGCAGCAGCGTGAACTCATCGACGAGATGCGGCTCGGCTGGGTGATGGGGCGTGTCCTCGGTCATCGTTCTGGGCGGACGGGGGAGCAGATGCGACACCAAGTCAGCCGGGCGTCAGCCGCGAATCTGCCCGGTGCCGCGCAGCACGTATTTGTAAGTGGTCAGTTCCTCGAGCGCCATGGGGCCGCGCGCGTGCAGCTTGTCGGTGCTGATGCCGATCTCCGCGCCGAAGCCGAACTCGCCGCCGTCGGTGAAGCGCGTGCTCGCGTTCCAATAGACCGTCGCGCTGTCCACCTCGGCGAGGTAGCGCTCGGCGGTGTCCGCGTTGTCGGTGATGATGCCGTCGCTGTGGTGCGAGCCGTTCGACTCGGTGTGCTCGATCGCTTCATCGATGGAATCGACGACCTTCACCGCGAGGATCAGGTCGAGGAATTCCGTGCGCCAGTCGGACGGCTGCGCCGCGACGAGAAGTTGAGCGTTGGACGTTGAACGTTGGACGTTGAGCGTTTCAAGCGCGCGCTCGTCCGCGCGAAGTTGCACGCCCTTCTCGATCAGCGTCTTTCCCGTCGTCGCGAAGAACTTCTCCGCGATGTCGCGATGCACGAGCACGGTCTCGACCGCGTTGCACACGCCGGGGCGCTGGCACTTCGCATTCACCACGATGCTCTCCGCCATCGCGAGGTCGGCGTCCTTGTCCACGGTGAGGATGCAAATGCCGTCGTAGTGCTTGATCACCGGCATCCGCGCGTGCTGCACCACCGTCTCGATCAGGCCCTTCCCGCCGCGCGGCACGATGCAGTCCATGAACTGATCCATCTCGCACATCACCTTCACCGCTTCGCGATCGGTCACGGGGATGAGCAGGATCGCGTCGCCCGGCAGCCCCGCGTCCGCGCAGCCGAGGCGGAGCGCGTTCGCGATGGCGATGTTCGAGGCGATGCTCTCGCGCCCGCCGCGCAGGATCGTCGCGTTACCAGTCTTCAGGCAGAGCACGGCGGCGTCGGCGGTGACGTTCGGGCGGCTTTCGTAAATGATGCCCACGACGCCGATCGGCACGCGCACCTTTTGGATGCGCAGCCCATTCGGCCGCGTCCAATCGCGGATAATCTCGCCAACCGGATCGGGCAACTCCGCGACCTGCCGCACGCCATCGGCCATCGCCGCGATGCGTTTCGGGTCGAGCGTGAGCCGGTCGATCATCGCCGCGCTGAGGCCGTCGGCCTTCGCCTTGTCCACGTCCTGCGCATTGGCGGCGAGGATTTCCTCCTGCATCGCCACGAGCCGCCCGGCCATGGCGAGAAGGCCGCGGTTCTTCTGCCCGGTCGAGCAGCGACGCAGCGGGCGCGAAGCGGCGCGGGCGCGGCGGCCGAAGTCGTGGATCTGGTCGGTGAGCGTGCTCATGCGACAGTGAAGCGCGTGCCGGCGGGCTTGCCAGCGAGGATCGCGCGGATCTGCCCCGGCTCGCGCCCGCTGGCGATGTGCGTGGCGATGCCCGCCTCGGTCGCGAGCCTCACGGCCTGGAGTTTCGAGGCCATGCCGCCGACGGAAAATTTGCCCTTCTCATTGCGCGCGAGCTTCGACGCCGCGTCGATGTCGCGCACGACGCGCACGGTCCTTCCGCGTTCATCGAGCAGGCCATCGACGCTCGTGAGCAGGATGAGCGTGTCGGCCTTCGCGAGCATCGCGACCTCGGCGGAGAGGCGGTCGTTGTCGCCGAACTTCAGCTCCTCGACGGCGACGGAATCGTTCTCGTTGATGATCGGCACGACGCCGCTGCGCAGCAGATGCTCGAGGGTGTTGCGCGCGTTTTCGTGGCGGGTGCGCGAGTCGAGATCACCGTGCGTGAGGAGGAGCTGCGCAACGTTGAGCCCGTGCCGCGCAAAGTGCCGCGCGTAGTTTTCCATGAGCTTCGACTGGCCGACCGCCGCGCAGGCCTGCCGCGCCGCGAGCGCCTCGGGCCGGTCCTTCAAGCCAAGCACGCCGAGCCCCGCGGCGACCGCGCCGCTCGAAACGACCACGCATTCGTGCCCCGCCTTCACCGCGGCGGCGACCTCCGCGCAGAGCCGGCGGAATTGCTTCGTGTCCAGGCCGCTGCCGCGGGCATTCGCGAGAATGCCGGAGCCGAATTTGAGGACGAGGCGGCGGGGCGTGGACATGGAGCCGCGGACGGTGCGCCGGTCGGCGGGCGGGTCAAGCGGCAAGGCGTAAGCCCCCTTACGCTTACTCCTACTCTGCGTCGGCTCGGACAGAGGAAAAGTAAGCGTATGAGTAAGAGTAAGAATTCGCCCTCGCCCCCGCTATTGCATCCGCTCCGCCGCCGGGTAGTATCGCCGCCCGAATTTCTAATGAAACCCGTCGCACTTCTGCTGGCCCTCGCTTTGAGCGTTTCCGTATCGTTCGCGCAAGCGCCGTCACCCGCCGCGCCGAAGGAACAACCTGTCACCGCAATCGACTCGCCCAGGCCGGTCGTCGAGAGCGTGCCCCCGAACCGGGTGGCCGCGACGCCCGCCGGCGGTGACGCGCTGAGCCGACTGCCCGGGATCGTGCTGCCGGGCGACAACTCGGCGGTGAGCCTGTGGAAGCTCATCCAGTCCGGCGGCGTGACGATGATCGTGCTCGGCGGAATGTCGGTCGTGCTGTTCATGCTCGTGCTGGTGTTTCTGTTCACGCTGCGGCGCAGCGCCATCCTCACTCCGCACTACATGAACACGGCGGACGTGCTCTTGAAAAAGAAGGACTACCTCGGGCTGCTCGCCATCTCCTCGCGGCACAGCGAAGCCGTCGCGCGCGTGGTGCAGCGCACGCTCGATTTCGCGACGAAGAATCCGAACGCACCCTACGAGGTGATCCGGGAGATCGCCGAGAGCGAAGGCTCCGCGCAGGCCGCCTCGCTCCAGCATCGGCCCACCTATCTCGCCGACCTCGGGATGCTCTCGCCGATGGTCGGGCTGCTCGGCACGGTGGTGGGCATCATCAAGTCCTTCGGTGTGCTCGCGAGCGGCCAGGGAGGCGGCGGCTCGCGCGAAGACCTGCTCGCGGCGGGCATCTCGGAAGCGCTCGTGGCCACGGCCAGCGGCCTCGTGCTCGGCATCATCGCGTTCTTTTTCTACTCCTACTTCCGCAACAAGGTGCAGGGGCTCATCTCCGATCTCGAAGTCGCCTCGGCGCACGTCGTCGGGCTCATCGCGCTCAATTACGCGAAGAAGCGCGAGGCCACGCGCGCAGCGGTCGAGGAAGAGTTTTAGCGCATGAAGTTCCGCCGCCGCTCAGCGCCCGAGGTCATCGGTTTTCAGATCGCGCCGATGGTCGATGTCCTCATCGTTCTGCTCTGCTTTTTCATCGCGACGTGGAGCTTTGCGCGCAAGGAGATGGAACTCGACGTGAAGGTGCCCGCCGCGCAGAGCGGCAAGGATCCCGTCTCGACCGTCAACCAGACCGTGCTCAACGTGAAGCAGGACGGCACGATCGTGTGGAATCGCAAGCCCGTGCCGCTCGACGAACTGCTCCCGCGCCTCCAGTCGCTCGCGCGGCTTTATCCCGACTACGCGATCATCCTGCGCGGCGATGAGCGCGCGGCCTACAAGGCGGTCGTCAATGTGCTCGATGTCTGCCGCGCCGCCGGCATCTGGAACGTCGCCTTCGCGACCGACACGATCGAATGAGGGCGCTCGCGCTTGCGGCTGGGTTTGCCGTCGCGCTCCAGCCGCTCATCGCTCAGGAAATCCGCCGTGCCGAGCCGGTTCGCCGCGCCACGCCCGTGCCCGTGGCGACGCCGCTGCCGGTCTCCACTCCCCTGCCGGTGCGCAAGGCCACGCCGGTTCCAGTCGCCACGCCGCGGCCCGTGCCGAAGGCCACGCCGGTCGTGCCGCCCGAGATGGCCGATCCGAGCGGCGAGATCCGCGTCTCGCCGTCCGGCACGCGGATGTCTCCCGATCAAATCCAGCTCCAGGTCGCCGATGGCTACTACGCCAAGAGCATGTTCGAGATGGCATCGCCCGAGTATGAGAAATACCTCGGCCTCTACCCGAACGCGCCCGAGCGCGAGATCGTGCTCTTCCGCCTCGGCGAGAGCTACCGCCGCAACGGCTCCTACAATGCCGCGCGCACGACCTACCTCGCGCTGCTCGATCAATTCGGTGCCGGCGACTTCGTCGGCCCCGCCTCCTATCGACTCGCCGAGCTTTACTACACCGAGAAGAACTACGCCGCCGCTCTGCCCTACTACCGCCGCGCCGGCGTGCGGCTGAAGGACAAGAAACTCGCGAACGCCGCGAAGTTTTTCACCGCGCGTTGCCTCGAAGCCACGGGGCAGAAGATGGATGCGCGGATGACCTACGAGGAACTCGTCTCCAACCCGATCGAGAATCCCTTCATCGACAACAGCCGGCTCTCCTTCGCGCTGCTGCTCAAGGACGCCACACGCACCGCCGAGGCGCTCAAGCAGGTCGAGGCGCTCGCGAAGCTCACCGACCAACCCGAGCTCAAGGCGCAAGCCACCGTCTATGCCGGCCTCTGGCTCATCGAACTCGGCCAGAACGCGAAGGCCGCGGAGGCGCTCAAGCGCTCGCTCACGCTCGAGGGTGTCGATCGCTGGCGCGATGTCGCGCAGCTCGGCCTCGCGCAGCTCGCCTTCAACGCGGAGAAATACGCGCAAGTCATCGACACGTGGACCAAGGGCGAAGCGGACTTCGGCCCGGAGACACGCGCGCAGGCGATGTCGCTCGCGGCAAAGGCCTACGCCTCGCTCGGCAAATCCGCCGAGTCTCTCGATCTCTACAACCGCATCGCGCAGGAATTTCCGAGCAGCGTCTTCGCGAAGGAAGCCGGCTACGAGCGGCTCCGCGCGCTCTACAAGGGCGACGCGCCGAATCTCATCGAGGAGATCGACGCGTTTCTCACGACCGGCGTCGAGGAGCAGAAGAAAGACCTGATTCTGCTCATGAAAGCCGAGGTGCTTTTCAAAAAGAACGACTTCGCCGCCGCCGCGCCCATCTACGAATACGCCGCAAAATCCCGCCGGCTCACCGGCCTGCAAAAAGCCGAGTCGCTCGCGAAGCTCGCGTGGTGTTACCAGCAGGCCGGCGATTACGCCCGCGCCGTGATCACGCTCGGCGAGGTCATCGAAGGTTTCCCGACTTACAAGGACATGCCCGCGCTGCTGCTCCAGCGCGCGGTCTGCCTGCTGCGGCTCAACAATCCCGATGGCGCCATCAAGGATTTTCGCCGCCTCATCGAGCAGCATCCGAAGGCCGGCGAACGCGAAGCCGCGATGCTCCAGCTCGCGCGGATGTTCGGCCAGCGCGGCGACAACACGGCGATGGCCGACACCTTCAAGATCTACCTGCGCGACTACCCGAAGGCCGGCGATGCGGACAAGGCCGAGGCGAATTTCTGGATCGGGTCCGTGAGCTTCGAGAGCAAGGGCTACAAGAATGCCGTCGAGCCGCTGCGCGCCGCGCGAACGCTGAACAAGGACGAATACTTCGAGCGCGCGAGCCTCAAGCTGATGCTCTGCTTTTACTACCTCGAGGACACCGCCGGCGTCGCCGTGGAAATCGACGCCTATCTCGCCGGCGGGCCGAAGGGACAGGTGCCCGACGTGGTCCTCCGCTGGCTCGGCGTCACGCTCCACGAGCGCGCAGCCGCGGAGGAAAAATCCGGCGCGCTCGATCGCGCCGTCGAGGACAACCAGGGCGCGATCAAGTTCCTCGGCCAGCTCATGCAGCGCGAAAACGCGCGCCCCGAGGACTGGCGCCCGATGGGCCGCAGCGCGCTCGCACTCAAGGAATACGCGACCGCGGAAAAAGCCTTCAGCGCGCTGCTTGCCGCGATCAAGGAGCCCCTGCCCCGCGCCGAGACCTTCAACGACATCGCTCAGGCGCAGCTCGGTGCGCAGAAATTTTCCGACGCCGCGTCGAACGTCGAGTCGGGCCTGAAGATTCAGCCCGACGGCCCGGTCAACGCCGAACTCAAGATCACCGCCGGCGACATCTTCGCCGCGCAGCAGAAATGGCTCGAGGCGGCGAAGACCTACGAGGCCGCATCGATCGTGATGGACGACGAAGGCATCTCCCCGCGCGCCGGCGAGAAGGCGGTGGAGGCCTATCAGAAAGCGGGCGACGAGGAGACCGCGAAGAAGCTGCTCAACCGCCTCCAGAGCCGCTACCCCGAGTATTTCCAAAACAAGAACCGCAAGCCGTGAGACGCGTCTGCGTCTATGCGGGCTCGAGTCCCGGCGCGCGGCCGGAGTTCGCCGCCGCCGCGCGTGAACTCGGCACCCTGCTCGCCGCCCGCCGCATCGGCGTCGTCTATGGCGGCGGCAATGTCGGCCTCATGGGCGCGCTCGCCGACGCGGCGCTCGCCGCGGGCGGCGAAGTCATCGGCGTCATCCCGCACGCGCTCGCCGCAAAGGAACTCGGCCACGGCGGCGTCACGCAGCTTCACGCAGTCGAAACGATGCACGAACGCAAGGCGCGCATGGCCGCCGAGAGCGACGCCTTCATCGCGCTACCCGGCGGCATCGGCACGCTCGAGGAACTCTTCGAGTCGCTCACCTGGCTCCAGCTCGGCCTGCACGCCAAGCCCGTCGGCCTGCTGAACATCGCCGGCTACTACGACCACCTGCTCGCCTTCCTCGAGACGATGGAAGCCGAGCGCTTCATCCGCCCGGAGCACCGCGCGATGCTGCTGGTGGAAAACGATCCCGCACGCCTGCTCACACGTCTCCTCGCCTTCACCCCGCCGGAGGTCGGTAAATGGCTCGATCGCTTCGCGTCGGAAAACACCTTGCCCAAATGACCAAATAAAAAAGCCCCGGACACGCGGGGCGCATCCGGGGCTTTTGAAATGGCTTGCGTCGCTGTTACGCGGCGGCGGAGGTCTTCGCCGCGTCGGCGCGCTTGGCTTCGAGCGCGGTCTTCACCTGGTCGAAGATGACCTTGAAACCAGCCTCATCGGTCACGGCGATGTCGGCGAGGACCTTGCGGTCGAGCGCGATGCCGGCGGCCTTGAGGCCTTCCATGAAGCGGCTGTAGGTGAGGCCGTTGGCGCGGGCGGCCGCATTGATGCGGAGCTGCCAGAGAGCGCGGAAATTGCGCTTCTTCTGCTTGCGGCCCACGTAGGCATAGACGCGGGCTTTCATCACCGCGTTCTTGGCGTAGCGGAAAAGTTTGGAGCGGCGGCCGCGGAAGCCCTTGGCTTCCTTGATGATTTTCTTGCGGCGACGGCGGGAGGCGACGGCGTTTGTTGCGCGTGGCATATGCGGTGGTTTGGTTTTGTTCGGCGGGCTGTTTCGGGTTGATGTGGATCCGGCGCCTCGCCCTCCGATGAGCCCGGCATTGAAGCCGGACAGGCGCGTGGATCAGTCTTCGCGATTTACGCGAAGGGCATGCATTCCTTGATTCGCTTTACCATCGTCGGGTGGACTTGAGCCACCCGGCGGAGCTTGCGCTTTTGCTTCGAACTCTTGCTCGAAGCCAAGTGGCGCAGGCCTGGTTTGCGGCGGAGAATCTTGCCCGTCGCGGTGATTTTGAACCGCTTGGAGGCGGCTTTTTTGGTCTTGCGGCGTGCGATGGCTCTTGGCATGGGGCGCGGAGGCTAGCACTCGACCTCCACCCGGCAAGGGCTTTTTCCAGCCCGGTCAGCCGATGTGAAAGATCGCCCGGAAAAGACCGCTGACCGCATCCTCTTCGCGCCGCACCGGCACGCCGAGCAGCCGTCCGAACATCTCCGCCTCGAGCTTCACGACGATCGGAAAGGCGCGCAGCACGTCGAGGATCGGCGAGTGGTGCTCGACTATCCGCAGCGCGCCGTCGCCGCCGGTTTCAAACTCGCTCATGCAGCCGTCGTGATCGCGCAGCCGGGCGAGCCACTTCGCGCGCTGGGCAGGCGTCCCGTCGCGCAGCCGTTCCGCGTAGCCGGCGGTCGCTTTTTGGAAGACGACGAGGAGCAGCTTCTCGGGCGCGCTCGGGCCGAAAAGTTTCTGCGCCGCATCGAGCACGTCGCGCGTGAGCGCATTGCTCGCCGTGGGAAAGAGATCGTGGGCGCGCTGCGTGAGCCGGTAGAGCTTGAAGGGCCGGCCGCGCGCCTGCGCCTTGCGCCACGTATCGAGCAGCCCGGACTTGTGCATCTCGTCGCACATTTCCTTCACGCCCATGTAGGACATGCCGAGCCGCTCAGCGAGCTCGCCCGCGTGCAAGCCCTGCGTGCGCTTGAGTTCGTTGAGAATCTTCAGGCGGGTGTTCGGGGCGACGGCTTCGATGAGGCGCTGCTTCATTCGGGATTGCAGCGATCGAATCAAACGCGGCCGCGCTTCTCAATCTTCAACTTACAACTTTACGCCGAACTCGCGCAGCGCTTCGACGACTCCCTCGCTGCACGCACCCTGCGCCACGTAGCCGCCCGCATCGCGCACGGCCCGCTTGACCGCATCGACGGCGTTGCCGGGACACGTGATCCATTTCGCG
Organism: Chthoniobacteraceae bacterium; assembly: GCA_040081625.1. Taxonomy (GTDB): domain Bacteria; phylum Verrucomicrobiota; class Verrucomicrobiia; order Chthoniobacterales; family Chthoniobacteraceae; genus VFJQ01. The sequence goes on along the minus strand of JBEBGD010000006.1, from coordinate 24,488 downwards.
AAGCGCCCGTCGAGCATCGGGATGTCGTTGTAGTGGTCGCCTGCCGCGAAGACCTCCTCGCGCGCGATGCCCGTGAGCCGCGCGAGTTCGCCGAGCGCCGTGCCCTTGCTGTAGGCCTCGTGGCAGAAGCGCAGGTAGATCGTGTTGCGCATGAAGTTGAATCCCGGCACGCGCACCTGCTCGCGCTCCATGAATTCGCACACCTCGTCCATCTGCTCGTTCGTCTCGGTCACGATGCCGACCATGCGCTCGCCGTCATGCTCGAAGTGCGCCCACGGCACCTTGTCGAAGCGTGCGTGGATGTCGGCGAGCAGCGGGCTGGCTTGCGAGAAAAGCCAGTCGTGATCCAGCGCGCAGCGTTTGTTCCAGTCGCCGAAATCCACCCACCGCCCGGTCGCGTCGCGGTGGAAGACTTCGCGCTCGGAGGTCAGCACGTAGTCCGGCGGGAATGGGAAGTCGAACTCGCGAATCCCCGCCTCGATGTGCCAGAGCACGCGCCCGGTATTGATCGCCCACAGCGCTCCGGCAGCGCGCAGCTTTTCGAGCGCCGCAAACAGCGCCGGGGACACGGGCGGGATCGCGCCGTGCTCGACTAGCGTGCCATCGAAGTCCGTGCTCAGGAGGCGGATCATCGCGCGGCGATCACTTGCCGCCGATCTTCTCGCGGATCGCCGCTTCCCATTTCGGCCAGTCGGTGCCGAAATCGTGCCCGAGCAGCAGGTCGAGATTTTCCCGCGCGTAGGGCGCGTAGGGGTGCGAGGGATTGCGCGCGACCAGCAGCAGCACCGGCAACCGGACCGCATCCGAGCGCCCCGTCAGGTCGGCCCACAGCACGGCGAGCGCCGGCGGATACGTCGCGGGATTGGTCACGACGTTTTGCGCGAAGCGATAGTCCGCGTCGTCGTCGAGCCGCTGCACGGCGTATTCGGCGGCGGTCTGCCGGCCCTCGACCGGCAACGTCGGCAGCATCTCGAGCAGCAGGCGCGCTTTGTCCGCGTCGCTCGTCGCGCGACTGTCGAGCACGTCGTTCATCCGTTTCTCCCACGGCAGCACGCCCGTCTGCAGCGCCATCGCCGGCACGAGCGGCGGCTCGCCGGGTTCACCGGGAATCGCTGGCGTGAAGACCGTCACCGCGGGCGTCGCGCCCGGCGCGGGAGCAGCCTCCGTCGGCACGGGTGCGGGCACCGCTGCGTCGGCGGGCCACGGCGTTCCGTCGAGCACTTCGAATTCCTGCTCGGTCGCGATGGGCCGATCGACCATATCCGTGCGCATGAGGAGAATGCATGCGGCGACCGCAGCGAGGATGAGGAATTGAATGACGCGTCGTAGTTTCATCGGTGGTTAAAATGCACGGGTGAGTTTAAACGATTCCCCTTCCGGAAGCTTCGGAATTTCGTCGGAAAGATCGAGCCAGGGCTCGAGCTGGCCAGGCTGATACGTGCGGCTCATCACGACGTAAATGCTCGTCTGCGCCGGCCCGATGCCGATCTGCTCGACCGGCTCCCAGCTCTTTGCGTGGAGTTCGTCGGCGACTTCGAGCTGCGCGCCGGTCCATCGCAGCCGCCGCGTGAACTCGAACGGCGCGGCCTTCTTCCCCGTGATGAGCACGCGCTGGAGCAGCTTGCGGATGAGATTCGGAAAGAAGCGGCCGACCGTGAACATGAGCGCGCGGAGCACGACGAGGTTGAACGTCGTCATCTGCTTGGTCTTCGCCCAGCCGAGCTTTCCACTGATCTCGACGGTATCGTCCTCGATCTTCACCTGATATTTCGCGACCAGGTGCGCGACGGCGACGCGGCTTTTCTTCCCACCAGTCACGACGCTGAAACCCGTGTCGCTGTGAACGAGCCGGTCGCTGCGGAAGAGCTTGAAGACGCCGCCCTTGTTCAGCGCGAGGTAGAGCGTGTCGTAGCCACGACGCTCCACGATGAGGCCGGCATGCTTGAAGTGCGTGCGGCCTTCCGCCGGTAGCGCGGGTATGGGCCGCTGCGCATGCCAGTGCTGCCACGCGAGCAGGTAGCTCCACGCGTGATGCCCGAGGATGTGATCGTCCGCGTAGCACGCGCCGAGATCGCGATCGAGGCCGCGGGCGAACTGGTCGTTCAAGCCCGGCGCGTCCGGGAACCACTGCCCGGCGATCTCGAAGCCGTGCGGGAAATAGTTATAAGTGTTCCGGCTCGTGTATTCGCCGCCGAACGAACCGTCCGGGTGAACAAAGTGCGCGGCAAACTTGATCGCCTTCCCGAGCGCCCCGCGCAGCTCGTCATGCTCGGGATGCAGCGCGAGATACTGAGCGAGCAGCCCGCACGTGAGCGTGTGGTAGCCGGGGTCCGCGCCCTCGTATTCCGCGAACCAGCCCTCGTCGTCCTGCCACTCCAGGACGCGCTTGATGCGTTTGGCTTTCAGCTTCTCCCATCGGTCGCTCTCGAAAATCCGCCCCACCTTGTCGAGGCAAAGGACGATGAGCGCCTGGTGATTCGTCAGCCGCCCGCTCTCGTGATGATCCGCGAGCCAGTCCGCGCGCGTGGCGAAAAACTCGAGCATCTCTTCATCATGCAGCCCGAGCAGCGTGTAGCTCTCCATCCCTGCCAGCAGCGAAAACGCCGCCGCGCCCGCGGCTTTCTCGAACGGAAAGTAGTCGTCGCACGAACCATCCGGATGCGCGCTGCGCGCCATGTAGCGGATGCCCGCTGCGACCCATTCCTTGATTGCCGGCTTCTCGAAATACGGATTTCCCTCGATCGGCAGCGCATACGCGAGCGCGAGCGGCCACACGAACTCCGCGGCCATGCCGCTCGGGAAGTCGATGATCTTGTAGTGCCAGAAGTTCCGATCGAAGCAGCCGTAAGTCGGCGAATGCGCGTTGCGATCCTGAAGCGTGAGGATCTTCGGGATGAGCGCGAGGGCTTCGCGGGCGAAAAGGTCGCGGGACGTCATGGAATTATCCACAGATTGCGCAGATTCCCACAGATGAAGAAATCGCGCGCGCAAAGAAATCTGCGTCAATCTGTGAAATCTGTGGACTCATCGATACTCGATCCGCTTCACCCGCTGCTGGATGTCCTCGAGCAACTTCCGGTTCACCGCAATCACGTCGCCGACGATCCCGAAAATCCAAAGCTGCACGCCGATGAGGATCAGGATCGCTGCGAGGATCAGGCTCGGCAGGCGCGTTCGAGTGCTGTCCTCGATCAGGAAATAATACACCCACCGGCAGCCGATGAGCGTGCCGAGCGCGAACGGCACTGACCCGACGATGGTGAAAAACCGCATCGGCTTATAGACGATGAAGATGCGCAGGATCGTGAAGATCGAGCGCTGGATGTAGGCGCGCATCGACTTCATCAGCCGGCTCGGGCGAAGGTAGCCGTTCGTGCGGATCGGCACGCTCACGATCGCCATGTTCTTCTGCCCCGCCTGGATGATCGTCTCGAGCGTGTAGGTGTATTGGCTGAAGACGTTGAGCTGGATCGCGGCCTTGCGGCTCATCGCCCGGAAGCCGCTCGGCGCGTCCGCCACATCGGTCGCACTCGCCGCGCGCACCACCCACGAGCCGAGTTTTTGCAGCAGCTTTTTCAGCGGGGAGAAGTGCTCGATCTCCGTGATCGGCCGCGCGCCCACGACGATCTCCGCCTCGCCCGCGACGATCGGTGCGACGAGCTTCGGGATGTCGTCCGCGCAGTATTGGTTGTCCGCGTCAGTGTTCACGATCACGTCCGCGCCGTGGCGCAGGCACGCATCGAGCCCGGCCATGAAGCCGCGCGCGAGCCCCTGGTGCGTGCCGAGATCGACGACGTGATCGACGCCATTGGCCTTCGCGACCTCGATCGTCCTGTCCGCCGAGCCGTCATTGATGATCAGCCACTCGACCTTGTCGAAACCGGGCACGGTCCGCGGCAGCGCGCCGAGCGCGATGGCGAGCGTGCCCTCTTCGTTGTAACACGGCATTTGGATGATGAGCTTCTTCACGGCGAGGGGCGATGGTCGCGAGGGGCGGCGCGTTGCAAAGTTTTTTCCGCGCTTCCGAAAACAACGAGGCGCGCCATCGCTGGCGCGCCCCGCTTGGTTATCTTGATCGAATCAGCCGGCTTAGCCGATCAACTCGGGGATCGGCGTGCCGTAGCGGGTGATCATCACCGGACGACCGCTGGGCGTATTGTATTCCTTGCGGTGATCGATGCCGAGCGCGTGGAAGAACGTCGCCGCGATGTCGTCGGGCGTGAGCGCACGGCTCTCGGGGCCTTCCGCCTTCGCATCGCTCGCGCCGACGACCTGGCCGGTCTTGATCCCGCCGCCGGCGAGCAGTGTGAACATAGCGCGCGGGTAGTGATCGCGCCCGCCGCGCACGTTGATCTTCGGCGTGCGGCCGAATTCGCCGGTGACATAAACGACGGTCGAATCGAGCAGCCCTTTCATCGCGAGGGCGTTGAAAAGGCCGCTGAGCCCGGCGTCGAGCGTCGGCAGGTTCTTGGTCTTCAGCTTGTTGAAGTTGTCGTCGTGCGTGTCCCACCCGCCAAGATTCACGGTCACGAACTTCACGCCGCTCTCGACGAGTCGCGTCGCGAGCAGGCAGCTCTGCGAGAACGCATCCGCGCCAAAGACGCTCGTGATCCCGGCGCTTTCCTTCGAGATGTCGAACGCCTCGCGCGCTGCGGGCGAACGCATCATCGAGTATGCTTTCTGGCCGAACTCATCCATGCCGGAGAGGATCTTGTCTTCCTGCGCGAAGTCGCCGAACGCGGTGTCGTAGCGCTTCACGAGGTTCTGGCGGCGATCGACGTCATTGAGGGTCACGCCATTCGCGAGCGCGAGGCCGCGGATCTTCATCGGCTGGCCGGGCTTCGGCGTCTCGCCGGTTTCGAACGGTCCGTATTCCACGCCGAGATAGCCGGTCGGATTGCCACCCTGGCTCGGCACGGCGACGAAGCCGGGGAGTTCCGCCGGAGCGCCGAGTTCCTTTTGCACGACAGCGCCGAGGCTCGGGAAGCTGAGCGACGGGAGCGGGCGATTGCCGGTGCCCATGTAGAGCGACCCAAGTTCGTGCGCCGCGAGCGTGTGCGATACGCCACGCAGGATGGCGAACTTATCCGCGCACCCCGCGAGCTTCGGCAGGTGCTCGCTGATCTGGATGCCATCGACGTTCGTCGCGATGGGCTTGAACTCGCCACGATGCGTGTCAGGCGCGTCGGGCTTGAGGTCGAAGGTGTCCATGTGCGACGGCCCGCCGCCGAGGCGGACAAAGATTGCCGCCTTCGCCTTGCCCTTGCCGCCAGTGGTCCCGGCGTGGGCGAGGTATTGCGGGAGGCCGAAGCCGAGGCCGAAGCCGCTGACGGCTCCGATGCGGATGAAGTCGCGGCGGGCGATGCCGTCGCAGCAGAGGTAGGTGCTCATGTTATTTGGGTTTTGGGTTGGAAGTTTTGCGTTTCGGGTTGGTCAGTGATTCACCATGAACTCGCGCGTGTTGAGCATGGCCCAGAGCAGTTCGCGCACTCCGTCCACGGGCGTCGCGGCCGCGCCGAGATCGGCTTTGGCCCTGGCAAATTCATCCTTCGTAGGCGGGCGGCTGACCGTGCGGAGGAAGACCTCCTCGATGACGCGGTCGAAATCGACGGGCTTGCGCGCGATCGCGCTCACCAGTTCCGCCTTGGTGCGGTCGATGCGCTGGTCGAGTTCCTTGATCTGCCCCTCGTATTTCTGGCGGTCCTTCTCGGCGACGACTTGCTGCTTCGCCGCCAACTCCGCGAGCGTCTGCTGGACGCGCTGCTTGCCAGCCTCGGACTTCGCCATCTCGGCCTCGAGCTTCTCCCGCGAAAACTCGGGACTGGTGGAGCGGCGAAGCTCCTCGATCCAGCCGACGCCGTCGCGCTTGGAGGAATCGAGCAGTGCGAGCAGCGAGGGATCGTTGCGGGTGTAGATCGTCTGGAGCAGCGTCGGGTCGCTCGACCGCTCGCAGTCGCAGTTCATGATGCGCGCGGGTTTGCCGAAGGTCTTCAGCGTGTAGCTGTCGCCGCCCTTGGTCTTGCCGCTGATCGTTGCGTTCGGGCCGATCGCGCGGTTGTCCACGTCGGCGACGAAGCGCGCCTGGCCGCTCGCGGATGCGGTGGCCATCGCGATCGAGTCGAACACCATCTCCGCTGGCAGACGCCGGATGAGCGCGTGGCTGAAATTTTTCCCGTCCAGCTTGTTGCTCGGCGTGGTCTTCCAGCTCCGCTGGTAAGTGTCGCTGTTCACGATCGTGCGATGCAGCCACTTCATGTCGTAGCCGCTCTTCACAAAGCCGGCCGCGAGGAAATCCATCAGCTCCTTGTTCGACGGCGGGTTGGCGAGGTTCATGTCGTCGGCCGGCTCGACGATGCCTCGGCCGAAATACACGGCCCACGCGCGGTTCACGAAGGCCTGCGCGAAGTAGGGGTTGTCCTTGCCGCGCAGCCATTCCATCAGCGGCCCGCGCGGATCGGGATACTTCGTCAGCATCACCTCATCGCCGCCGAGGATCTTCGGCGTGAAGACGCGGCCGTCGAAGGTCGGGTTCTTCTGCTTGAGCCGCGCGAGATCCTTTTCGCTCAGCGCCTTCTTGTCCTTCGGCGGATTCACAAACACCTCCTGCCATGGAAGCACTTCTCCCGCGCGCAGCATCTCGCCGAGCTTCTTGCGGTATTCGTTGCGGTTCGTCTGCTTCTTCCGGTCGTAGCCGAGCTTCTCCTGCAATTCCTTCGTCAACGTGGCGTAATTCATCGCCTCGTCCGTGCGCCGCGATCCGTAGCTCACCGGCTCGAAGAATGCCTGGAACTGCTTGAAGTCGGTCTGCGTCCACTGGTCGAAGGGATGCTTGTGGCACTCCGCGCACTCGATCCGCACGCCGAGGAACGTGTGCGCGAATGCCAGCGCCTTCTCCTGCGGCTTGCGCACATTCTGCCGCTGCCAGAAATACGGCATGTCGGGCCGGCTGGCGAAGTCGGCGCGGTTTTCGACGCGGAAATACGACGCCATTTCTTTCGCGAAATCTTCGTAGCCCTGCTCGGGCGTGCTGCGGCTGGTCGCGAGCACCATGCCGGCGACGAGCTGATCGTAGGGCATGTTGTCGGTGATGCGCTTTTGGATCCAGTCATACCACTGCCGCGAGAACTGGGCGTTGAGCTGGAGGTCGCCGCCGTTGTTGAGTTGTTGCGGCGTGTTCCCGCTGAAGTCGCACATCAGCGTCGTCCACCAGGCCGAGTAGCCGGGCGACTTGAGCAACTCCTCGACCTTCTTCGCCCGCTTGTCCGGCGACTTGTCGGCGAGGAAAGCGCGCACTTCATCCGGCCCCGGCAGCGTCGCCGCGAGGTCGAGGCTCACCCGGCGCAGGAACTCCGAATCGGTGCAGATCTCCGACGGCACGATGCCCGCCTTGCGCAGCTTGTTCACCACGAGTTCGTCCACCTTCGTGCGCGTCGGCACTTTCGGAAACTTCGCCGCCGTGAACGCCGACGCCGGCAGCATCACCGGCACCGGATGCACACCATTGTCGTAGAACGCGACGATGTGCGTGTCGCCCTTCTCCTTGCACGTCACCATGCCGGTCGCGCTCACGTCGGCGACGGAGTCATCATTCGTGCGGAAGCGCGTGAGCTGCGTCACGTCCTCGATCTTCCCGTCCTTCCAATGCGCCATCACGCGGAGCTGCGCGGTGTCGCCCGCCTTCTTGAAGACAATCTCCTGCGGCGCGATCTCGAGCCGGTCGAACTCGCCCGTCTCCGCCACGTCGAGCTTCGCGCCACCCTGGATCCAGCGGAGCACGAGATTGTATTCCCACGAGCCCTTGTCGAAGCGCTTCTTGCCCTTGTGCGTCTCGCCGCGATCGAGCGACGGCTTCGTGAGGATGAGGCTGTCGGTCGGCTTCTTCAGGTCGATCCGCGAGCCGTCCTCCGCATCGGCGACCATCTCCTTGTGATCCTTGTCGAAGTCGTAGCCGAAGAGCGAAAGCTGGAACCCGCCCTGCCCTGCGAACGCGCCATGGCACTCGCGCCCGCTGCAACCCGCGCGCGAAAAAAGCGGGACGACATGCCGGCGAAAACTCGGCGCCTCGGCCTTGGCAAGGTCGGCCCAGCGCTGCGCGGCCGTGCGCTGGTCGGCAGGCGCACGCTTCGCATCAGCGGATTGCAAGGCATTCGCCATCGCGGCGAGCGGGAGGAAGAGCAGAAGTAGAAGCGCTTTCATGGTCGGTCGTGGAATACGACCGCACGATACCCGCCGAATTGGCGCTTGTGTAACCGCCCATTGCGGCGGGAGGCGGCCCGTCCGAACGGGTCGTGCCGCGCCACGACTGCCAGCCAGTTCGGGAGATTCGAAAATTCTTCTTTCGTCCCGATGCTCCGACCTGCTAGGTGCGAAGCGAACGTCACAAAACCCAAACCGAAATACTGAAATGGCCAAAGGCAACAACAGTCACAAAAAGGAAGTCAAGAAGCCGAAAAAAGAGAAGCCTAAGGTGCTCCCGACCCGCAGAGGCGCCTGACACTTCGCGCGCTCAGCCGCGCTACGCGATGATGTCGCGCACGACCCGCCCGTGGACATCGGTGAGGCGGAAGTCGCGGCCTGCGTAGCGATACGTGAGCCGCTCGTGATCGAGCCCGAGCAAGTGGAGGATCGTCGCGTGCAGATCGTGGACGTGAACCGGATTCTCCTCGGCCTTCATGCCGAGTTCGTCCGTCGCGCCATACGCTAGACCGCCGCGCACGCCGCCGCCGGCGAGCAGCATCGAAAAGCCGGTGTGATGATGATCGCGGCCGGCCTTGCTCACGTCCTTTTTCGCATCGAGTTGCGAGTAAGGCGTGCGCCCGAACTCGCCGCCCCAGATCACCAGCGTGTCGTCGAGCAAGCCGCGCTGCTTCAGGTCCGCGATGAGCGCCGCGCCCGCGCGATCGCCGTCGGCGCAAAGCTTCGGATGCCGCTCGTGATGATTCGAGTGCGTGTCCCACGGCTGGTTGTTCGCGTCGGTGTAATAGACCGACACGAAACGCACGCCGTCTTCGAGCAACCGCCGCGCGAGCAGGCACGAGCGGCCAAACGCCGTGTCGCCATACGCCGCGCGGAGCGCCTCGGGTTCGCGGCTGATGTCGAAGGTCTTCATCGCCTCGCTCTGCATCCGGAAAGCCGTCTCCATCGCGGAAATCTCGCCCTCCAGCCCGGCATCGCCGTTGCGCTGCGCGAGGTGGCGGCGATTGAGCTGTGCGAGCAGATCGAGCTGCTCGCGCTGTTCGCTGGCGCCGAGGCGCGCGTTGCGGATGTTCGCGATCAGCTTCTCCGCCGCCATGTCCGACGTGATCACGCTGGTCGCCTGACAATCCGCAGGCAAAAAGCTGCTGCTCCACAGCGCCGGCCCGACGACGATCTTCGGGCTCGGTCGCAGCACGATGTAGCCGGGCAGATTCTCATTCCCCGAGCCGAGCCCGTAGAGCGCCCACGAGCCGAGCGACGGGCGGATCGGTTGAAGATTGCCCGTGTGCATCTGGATGAGCGCCGGTTCGTGATTCGGCACGTCGGTGTGCATCGAGCGGATGACGCAGCAATCGTCGATGATCCGCGCGAGCTGCGGCAACGACTCGCTCACCTCGATCCCGCTCTGCCCGTGCTTCGCGAACGAATACGGCGACGGCATGAACCCGCTGCCCTTGGACTTCTTGTAGAGATCTCCCGCCGGCTGCTGCCCCTCGAACTTCGCGAGCGCGGGCTTCGGGTCGAAGGTGTCCACGTGCGACGGCCCGCCATTCATGAACAGGAACACCACGCGCTTCGCCCGCGGCGCGAAGTGCGGCTGATGCGCCGCCATCGCGCGCGGGCCGAGTAGCGCCGACAAGCCAAGCGCGCCGAAGCCGGAACACATGCGCTGGAGCGCCGCGCGGCGCGTGAGGTGTGAAAGCGGATCAGTCCACATAGAGCATCTCGTTCGAGGCCAGGAGCACCTGCGCGTATTGCTCCCACCGGCTCACGTCGGCGCTGTCCGGCTTGTGCAAAAAGTCGAGCGCCAGCCTGCGCTCGCTCGCATCGGCTTCGCGGCCGAAAAGCAGCCGGTAGGCGAGCGCGACGCGCGCATCGTCGTCCTCCGCCGCGCCGCGCAGCCGCGCCGCGAGCGCCGCCGCCGCGCGCTGCATGAAGGTGCTGTTGAGCATGAAAAGTTTCTGCGGCGGAGTCGTGGTCACGGAGCGTTTCTCCGCATGGACGTTCGCGTCCGGGTAGTCGAACTGCATGAGCAGATCGGCCAGCTTCAGCCGACTCACCCGCGCATACACGGTGCGCAGCACGTTCTTCGGATCGTCGATCTCCTGCGACTTCGCGCCGGGCGCTTCGGCGAGTTCGCCGCTCACCGCGAGCACCGAGTCGCGCCACTGCTCGATGGAAAGCCGGCGCCGGTTCATCCGCCAGAGCTGCTCGTTCTCGGGATCGCTCGCCGCCTTCGCAGCATCGAGCGCGGACTCCTGACGATACGCCGCGGAGAGCACGATCTCGCGCACGAGCGACTTAATCGACCAGCCCTGCTCCATGAACCGCACCGCGAGATCGTCGAGCAGTCGCGGATGCGACGGCTGCGAGCCGGAGTGTCCGAAGTTGCTCGGCGTCGGCACGAGTCCCTGCCCAAAGAACAGCGCCCACACGCGATTCACGAGCACGCGCGCCGTGAGCGGGTTGTCGCGGCTGGCGATGGCTTCCGCCAGTTCGCGCCGCCCGCTGCCATCGCTGAACGCGCTCGCGTCCTTCCGCGCGATCACTTCGATGAAGCGTCGCTCCACCACCGGTCCCTTGCGCTCGACGTTGCCGCGCACAAACACGTTCAAGTCCGCGACCTTCCCGTCCTCGACGATGTGCAGCACCGCGGGTCGCATCTTCTCCCCCTTGGTCCCTTCCTTGTCCACCTGGCCGTCGGGGCTCTTGTTCACCATCCGCGTGCTCGAGAAGACGCCGGCCAGCGCGTAGTAATCGCGCGTCGTGATCGGGTCGAACTTGTGATCGTGGCAGCGCGCGCACGCGACCGTGAGCCCGAGCATCGTGCGCGTGACGGTGTCCACGCGATCCTCCCATTCATCCGCCATCACCTCCATGCGGTCGCGATTGTAATACTTCGGCCCGAGCCCGAGGAAGCCGAGCGCCGCGAGATCCTCCGGCGCCGTGGACGGCAGATGGTCGGCGGCAAGCTGGAGCTTCAGGAACTCGTCGTAGCGAACGTCGCGGTTGAACGCGTCGATGACCCACGCGCGGTAGCGATACGCGTTCGGGTAAAAATACTTCGTGTCCGCGCCGACCTGATGCGCCTGATCCTCCGCGTAGCGCGCCAGCGGCAGCCACAGGCTCGCCATCCGCTCGCCGAATCGCGGCGACGCGAGCAGCCGATCGACCGCGCGCTCGACCACATCCGGCGCGGTATCGGCGAGAAAAGCGTCCACTTCCTCCGGCGTCGGCGGGAGCCCGGTGAGATCGAGTGTGAGCCGGCGGATGAGCACCCGGCGAGGCGCCTCAGGCGAAGGCCGCAGCCCGTGTTCGCGCAGGCTCGCCGCGATGAAGCGATCGATCGGCTGCCGCGGCCAGCCCTCGAAATCCACCGCCGGCGGCTCGCTCCGGCGCGGCACTCGGAACGCCCAAAACTCGCGATCCTTGTCGGTGATCGTCATCCCCTCCTCGACCACTTCGATCGGATGCTCGGTCTTCCTGCTCGCCGGCAGATGCGCACCGTTGTCGATCCAGCGCCGCAGCGTCACGATCTCCTCCGGCTTCAGCCGGTCGCCTTTCGGCGGCATCTTCTCGTCGGGATCGAGCGTCAGGATGCGACCGATGAGCGCGCTCTCGGCACTGTTGCCCGGCACCACCGCCGCTTCGCCGGAATCGCCGCCGCCGAGCATCGCCGGCTTGTCGTCGAGCCGCAGCCCGCCCTTCTGCCGGTCCGGCCCGTGGCAGTCGAAGCAGTGCGTCTCGAGGATCGGCCGCACCTCGCGCTCGAACTGCTCGATCGGGTCCCCCGCGCCGAGCGCCACACCCGCCATCATGGCGGCGAAGGTCGGGATGAAGGCGCGTGCGGACGTCATGAGGCGGGAAGAATTGCTCCCGACGCGACCCGTCCGCACGCGCGTTCTTAGCCGCACGCCGGAAGTTTCCCCCAACGGATCGCCTGCACCGCGAATTGAACCCGTCGTGAAACTCCTCCGCCTCATTCCCCTGCTCTGCACCTTCGCCGCATTCGCCCAGACTCCGGAGAAGCCCAAGCGCCTTGACGCTTCCACCTTTCCCTCGCTGCAAGCGGCGTTCGACGCGCTGCCGGCGAGCGGCGGCATCGTCGTCATCCCGCCGGGCGACTACGACATCACCGAGCCGCTGCGCATCCGCACCGCGGAGACGCGCATCGAAGGCTCCGGCGCCTCGACGCACATCCGCAACAAGAACGAGGCCGGCGAGCCCGCGCTCGTGCTCGCGCCGCCGACGATCGACACGGACAAGAAGGCGCGGCTCTGGCGCGTGCAGGTCGGCAACTTGCGCATCTCCGGCAACCCCAAGAGCGGCGACGGCATCTTCGCGCACGGCATCCAGGAGATCTTCCTGCAAGGCGTCTCGATCGATCACCACGGCCGGCACGGCATTCACCTACTCGACTGCTACGAAGACCCGCGCGTGAACGACTCGATCCTCACCTACAACGCGGCGTCGGGGCTGCACATCTCCGGCGCGCACGACATCGTGGTGAGCGGGAACCACTTCGAGGAAAACCTCGACGCCATCACCTGCCACGACGCCTTCAACCTCTGCGCGAACGGCAACAACATCGACGACCACCTGCGCCACGGCATCGTGATCGAGAACACCTACGGCTCGGTCGTCAGCGGCAACATGATCGAGGAGTGCAACGGCACCGCGATCATCCTCGACCGCGATTGCTACGGCATCGCCCTCAGCGCGAATGTGATCGCCCACCATCTCGAGGGCGGCATCGACCTGCGCGACGCGTGGGGCTGCTCGGTGAGCGCGAACACCTTCGTGCTTTGCCACAAGTTCTCCGTGCGCGTCGGCCCGGCTGCGGGGAGGAGCCCGATCAGCGGAAATGCGTTCACCAACTCCTTCATGGGCGACGGACAGAAGCGCCCCGCGGAGGCGAAGACGCCGATGGGCATCGATGCCGCCGGCGGTGTGGTGCTCGAGGGTGCGAAGGACGTGCTCATCTCCGGGAATACCTTCACCGGCCTCGATCGCGAGGCGGTGATAGCCGACACCGCGACCGAGCGCGTGCTCGTCAACGGGAACCTGCTCACCGACTGCGCGCGCAAGCTCGACGCCGGCGCGAAGTGGATAGTCATCGACGCCGCGAAGGACTCCATCGCGCGCGACAATCTCGGCGCGAAGTAGCTGCGCCGTGCCGCGCCCTACCGGATCTTCGCGTCCGGCAGCTCGCTCTTGATCCCCGCGTCCTCCGGCATCGTGTCGGTGGACGGCGTCAGCCCGAGCGCGGCCATCTCGGCCAGCAGTTGTTTGTCGAGGTCCGCGATCGTCGCGGCTTGCGCCGGATCGGCGATCAAGTTCCTCCGCTCCTCGGGATCGGCGTTCAGGTCGTAGAGCTCACGCAGGTGCTTGTCGGGCGTGCTGTCGAAGCGCGGGCCGTGCGGGTAGCGCACGTATTTCCAACGGTCGGTCCGCAGCGCGCGGATGTTCGGCGTGTAGGGGAACTGCTTCTCGTAGTTGTAATGATACAGCCAGCCGGTGCGCCACGCGGGATCGCCGTCGCGCACGAGCTTCACCCACGACCTGCCCGCGATCTTCCCGAGCGGCGCGGCACCCGTGAGTTCCAGCAGACTCGGCGGCAAATCGACCGTGAGCACCTGCTTGTTCTCCACCTTCCCCTTCGGCAAGCCCGGACCGCTCGCGATCACGGGGATGCGCAGGCAGGCCTCGTGCGCCGTCCGCTTGTCCACCATGCCGTGCTCCCCCTCGAGCAGCCCGTTGTCGCCGAGGAAGACCACGATCGTGTTCTCCAGTTGCCCGGACTTCTCGAGAAATGCGCGCAACCGCCCCACGCTGTCATCGACCGACAGCACCGTGCCCCAATAGCCATGCACCATGTTCTCGAAGTCCTTCACCGCAGCCGGGCTCGTGTCGGGGAAGACCTTCCGCCACTCGAACAGCGGCCCGTAGATCCCGTGCCACGTCGTGAGCCGCTGCTTGATCCACTCCGGCTTCCCCTCCAGCGCGAAGGCCGTGTCGGGATACGGCACGCGCACCGAGTCGAAGGCGTGTTCATACTGCTTGTCCGGCGTGTAAAAGCTGTGCGGCGCCTTGTGCCCTACGCACAGCACCCATGGCTTCTTCGTGTCCTGCTTGCCCAGCCAGTCCAGCGCGAGATCCGTCACCACCGTCGTGTAGTAACCCGGGATCACCTTCGCTCCCGTGCCGTTCAAGTTCCACTCGGTGTCGAAATACTTCCCCTGCCCCTTGTGCGTGACGAAATAATCGAACCCCGGACGCGGCGCGTCATTCTCCTCGCCCATGTGCCACTTCCCCAAATACGCCGTCGCATACCCCGCGTCGTGCAACCGCGCCGGCCAGTGCGGCAACGCCGGCGGCAGCTCCGTGAAATTATTCACCACGCCGTGCTGATGCGCATACAGCCCCGTGAGCAGCGACGCCCGGCTCGGCGAGCACAGCGACGTGGTGCAAAACGCATTCGCAAACCTCACACCCTCCTTCGCCAGCCGGTCGATGTGCGGCGTCTTCACGTGTTCCGACCCGTAGCAGCCCACGGCCTGCGGCCGCAAGTCGTCGCACAGGATGAAAAGAATGTTCGGCTTGTCCGCCGCGCGTGAGACGACTGAGAGCAGGAGGAAGAAAAGGAGAAATCGCATGATGAAAAGTTGGTCAGTGATTCAATCCTTCGTCAACAAGACCCGCAAGTCCGGCATCACGCCTCACGCCTTCACCGTCTCGAGCACCCGCTCGATCACCTTGCCCACGCTCACCCCCTCCGCCTCCGCGCGATAGTTCACCAGCACGCGATGCCGCAGCACCGGACCCGCGAGCGCCACGATATCCTCGCGCGTCACATGCGAGCGGCCTTGCAAGAGCACCCGCGCCTTCGCGCCGAGCGTTAGATATTGCGCCGCCCGCGTCCCCGCGCCCCAGCTCACCCAATCATTCACGAACGCCGCCGCCCCCGCCTGCCGCGGACGCGTCGCCGCGGCGATCCGCACCGCAAATCGCACCAGATCCTCCGCGATCGGCACCTGCCGCACCAGCGCGTGAAAGCGCATGACGTCTTCGCCTGTGAGCAACGGCTCGATCTCCACAGCCGCCCCCGTCGTCGTGTGACGCACCACCGCCACCTCATCCGCCTCCGGCAAATAATCGATCACCACATTGAACATGAACCGGTCGAGCTGCGCCTCCGGCAGCGGATACGTCCCCTCCATCTCGATCGGGTTCTGCGTCGCGAGCACGAAGAACGGCTCCGGCAGCACATACCGCCGCCCGCTCGCCGTCACCTGATGCTCCTGCATCGCCTCCAGCAGCGCCGCCTGCGTCTTGGGCGGCGTCCGGTTGATCTCATCCGCCAATATCATGTTCCCGAAGATCGGCCCTGGCACGAACTTGAGCGCCCGCCCCTCCTCGGTCTCCTGCAAAATCTCGACCCCCGTGATGTCGGCCGGCATCAGGTCCGGCGTGAACTGAATCCGCCGAAACTCCAGGTGAAAAATCTGCGCGATCGACTTCACCAGCAGCGTCTTCGCCAGCCCCGGCGCGCCGGTGATCAAACAATGCCCGCCCGCCATCAGCGTGATCAGGATTTGCTCGATCACCTCCTGCTGCCCGATGATCGCCTTCCCCAGCTCCGCGAGGATCCGCGGCCTCGCGGCCTGGAGCTGCTCGAAGGTTTCGTGATCGCTGTTCGGGACGGGTGGCGGCGTAGTCATTCTGGAAAGGAATCGCGACCTTAGCGGCGGCGCGCCACACGGCACGCGCAAAAACTCCCGCCGCAAAGTGGAGTTCCCCGCACTCACGACCGCCCCTCCTCACACCACGCACCCATCCATCCTTTGGTGTTTGGCGTTTGGCGTTTGGCGTTTGGCGTTTAGCCCGCCGCAGGCGCCGTCGCGGTGCGACGACACGCCGCCAACGCGCGAGGACGCCCCGCGATGCCACCGGCCCTGCGGGCGGCTTAACACCAAACGCCAAACGCCAAACTTCAAACGCCAAACGATTCGGCGTTAGCCCGGCCGCAACACCACCACCGCATCGCTCCCGCGCTCGCGGCCCATCGTCAGCACCACGAAGACCTTGAAAGTCGCCACCGCCCCCGGCGACCCCAGCGCGAAATCCGTCGCGAACGCCCTCGCCCCGCCCGCCGGCACCGTCGCGATCACCACCTCATCGTCGCTATCATACACCTCCCCCGGCACGCCCCGCACCTGATACTCCGCGAGCATCGAGTCCGTGCTCTCGGTCCACGTCAGGTCCGCCTTGCCCGTGCCCGCATTCCACACGCCGGACGCCGTCACCGCATCGGGCGTGTGCCCCTCGGTCGAAGGCGTCAGCGCCGGCAAACTATCGATCAACGCATGACCCGCAGGCAGCGACGCCGGCACCTTCATCCGATACGCCTTGAGCACGGGATAAATGATGTCCTGCATATCATTGCGCTCCTCGCGCGCGACACGCAAATCGACCTCCACAGCCGAGAGCGCCCCATAGTCGGACCGCAACGCCTCGCGCGCCATCTCAAACCCCGCCAGCGTATAACCGCCGAGCAACGTCATCGGCAGAGTCACCCCCACCGGCGGCGACGCCATCGCATTGATCTTCGTCCACAGACGCTCCATGGCCCGGAGCGACTGGCGCACCCCCGCCTCCCCATCGCCGATGGCAAACGCCTCATTGAGCGAACGCGCAAACGCCTTCCCCGCGAAATCCGAGCGCACCCTCGCATTGAACTCGATCAACCGCGCGCGCAGCGAAAGGATGCTCGAATTGAGATCCTCGCGAGCCACGGTGCGATCGACCCCGGCATCAGTCACCTCATCGCGCAAATCATCGAGCAAATCGCGCCAGTTTTCGAGCTGGGGCAAAGTGGTGCCCTCCGGCAGCATGAGATTGCCCGCGCCGACGACCTCCTCGACCTCGCCCCAATGCTCGATGAACTCGCGGACAGTGGCTGGATAAGTGGAAGGACCGGAGATGGGCATAAACCGAGAGGTTGAAGTTTCAGCGCCCCGGATAAGGCCGGAATCGACCCACATCAAGACCAAAAACAGGCGGACCAAAGCGAGAAACAGCAAGACCAAAGCCAATTCCAGCCGGACCAAAGGTGATTCCAGTCGCACCAAAGGCAATTCCTCTGACACCAAACCGCGTTCCAGCAGGACCAAGAGTCAATCCACCTGGAGGATGGGAGCGTGGTCCGCGTGTTTTCACTGTTGGCCCGGCTTTTGTTTCTGGATCGCCGGCTCAATTTGCTCACGAAGTGTCCTGGCGTCTTTGCTATCCGGGTGGTCCGCGCCGAGAACCTTCTGCCACCCACGTTCGGCACGCCGGGCGAAGGCCAGAGCCTCCTCGAGTTTCGCCTGCTCTATGAGGACGAGGGCGAGATTGAAGCCGCTTCGGAAGACATCCGGGTGCTCCGGGCCGAGCACCCGCTCGCGGATGGCCTGCACCGCCCGAAGCTCCTGCTCCGCCTCGGCGTGTTTGCCTTGGGCAGCCAGCGCGCTGGCCAGATTGTTCCGGCTCCCCAAGGTATCCGGGTGCTCCGCGCCGAGCACCCGCTCGCGGAGGGCCAACACCGCCCGATGCTCCTGCTCCGCCTCGGCGTGTTTGCCTTGGGCTCGCAGCGCGTTGGCCAGATTGTTCCGGCTCGACAAGGGATCCGGGTTCTCCGGGCCGAGCACCCGCTCGCGGAGGGCCAGCACCGCCCGATGCTCCTGCTCCGCCTCGGCGTGTTTGCCTTGGGCATAGAGGGCGATGGCCAGATTGTTCCGGCTCCCCAAGGTAGCCGGGTGCTCCGGGCCAAGAGCTTTCTGTCGGACGGTGACGACGCTCCGCAAAATATCCGCAGCTTCCGAATACTGCCCGTGATCGTCGAGCACATCTGCGAGTCGGTGCTGGGTCTTCGCCCATTCCATCGGGTCGCGTTCTTGATCCGTGAGAACGGCGGCGGCGCGGAAGTGGGCGATGGCTTGAGCGTAATGGAATTGGGCTTTCGCGCAGTCGCCGGCGAGTTCGAGCGCCTCGCGGGCGTCGCTGGCCGAGAAGCCGGGACCGGCGAGCGCGGCCGCTTTGGCATGCAGCGCGGCGGCCTCGGCGCGGCATACTTGTTCTCCGCGTAGAGCGCGCGGGCTCGCTCGATGTGGCTGGTGTCGGGGCTTCGGAGCAGCTTCTCCGCGAGCTTGGGCAGCTCGACGGCGAGCAGACCCGCCTTGAGTCCGAGCTTTTTTTCCAAGGTCTCGAAGGCGCGCACCTCGATCGCCGCGGGGTCTTCCTGCGGCGCGGCTTGCGCAGCGTCGGCCTTGGCTTGGGGAAGCTGGGCGAGGGCTTGGTCGAGCTTGGCGCTCATCTGCGCGAGGGCGTCCCCATTATTGGGCGCCACGCCGAACCTCTTATTGATCTCGTGTGCGATGCGAAGCGCGCGGTTCTCGAAGTCCCTCAGGTCGGCGATGCTGTCATAGACGTGCCCGCAACTGCGGATGCGGTGATGCCAGGTGCGCTGGAGGTCGGCCTCGCGCTGACCCTGAGTGTTCGGGTGGTCGGGCGGGTAGGTCGCATCCACGATGAGCAGCCAGACGGGCAGGCCGCACTTGAGTGCGCAGCGGGCTTCGTATTGCGTGTAGCTGCACGGGTCGAGCGGGTCGTCGTGCGTGGGCGGCTCGAAGCCGTATTGCTGGCCGAGGAAGTGAATGACGCCGTGGCATCGGGCGACCTTCTCGCGGAGGGCCGAGCGCAGGTCGCCGGCTGGCGCGTTGAAGATTTCCTGCACTTCGACGCCGATGCCGAAGCTCTCAAGCACGTCGGCTACGTGCTGGCGTGCGTTTTTGAATTCGCGACTCACGGCGGAGAGGAAGATGACCGGCTTGGGAGACATGCGGGGTGGCGGGCGCTAGCTGACCTTGGTGAAGACGCGGCGGGAAAACCAGTTGACGTTCTCGCCGACGAGCCGGGCTTCGGTGCGCAGCGCGAGGGAGTGGAATTCGCCCTCGGAGGCGGCGGTGCAGAGGTGGTCGCGGTGCTGCTCGAGCACGACGACCATTTCCGAATAGGTCAGGAAGCGGGCTTCGAGATCGAAGGAGGCGGCGAGGGAGAGCGCGGCGACGGCGAGGACCGGCAGGACGACGGTGAGGAAGCCGAGGGTGTGCTCGGCGCCCGGCGCATGCACGTGCCATGAGGTCGCAAGCGCACAGATGCTGACCAGCCCGAGCTTCGCAACCACGGCGACGATGGCGCCGATGCTGAAGGTGGCAAAGCAGCGGCGCGCGCGCCGGAGCCAGCGCCAGGCTTTATCACGCTGGGTCGTGTAGTAGGGGATCTGGCCTTCGCGGTCGTGGTGCAGGCGGTCGCGGATGTAGGCGGCGCGGCGCTGGGGCCAGGTGTCGGAGGCGAGGTCGCGGGTCTCGCGCAGGTGGTGGATATTGAGTGTGCGCAGGACGGAGCGGAAGGGCTCGGGGTAGGGCAGGAGGAAGAGGTGCTGGAGGTAGGTGCGGACCTGGCCGGCGTTGAGCACCGAGCGGGCGGTCTCGCAGATGAGCCGCGCGGTGGCCCAGTTTTCGAGGGCGTTCTCGTGGTGGAGCTGTCGGTGGGTGCGGTAGCCGTAGATGAGGACGATCGCTTCGACGAGGAGGAACGCGGCCAGCACGAACTCGACGCCGTCGAGGAACGCGACGCCGGCGACGGCGAGGATGGTGGCGGTGACGTGCGTGCCGATGATCCAGCGCGCGGCGGACTTGAAGAATTTCTGCCGGTTGTCGGCGATGTCGCTGGTGAAGCGCATCAGTTCCGCGGCGTAGCGCGCTCCGGGGTCGATGCTGAACTCGCCAAGGATCGGCGGGACGCCGGGCGGCGCGAAGTGCGGCGGGCCGGGCTGCACGGTCTGGCCGTCGGGCGCCAGCCAGCGGCCTTCGCAGTGCGCGTGGCCGTCGCGCACCGAGACGATGATTTCGTGGACGAGTTTTTTGCGGGCGCTGGCGCGCCCGATGAAGTCGGCGGTGCCGGCGTGCTTCGCCTGCGCGCCCTCGCGCCGGATGGCGATGCAGACATCGCTGACACGAACGATCTCGAGGTTCACGTCGTCGAACCGCTGCGTGCGCTGCCGCGAGATGCTCACGACGCGTTCCTCGATGATGTGCGGACTGTCGAGGACTTCGCCGGTTTGAGCCGCCTGTGCGGGCGTGAAGTCGGGCAGGTTTTCCGAGCCGATCGCGGCGAAGAAGGCTTCGCGCCGCTCGGGGAGGAAGATGCGCTGGTCGATGCCGCGTTGTTTGCAAGCGCGCGTGAAGATGGTGTCGGCGCCGATGGCGCCGGACGAGATGCCGCAGGGGAAATGGTGCTCGGTGAGGCAGAGCGTCTTCGGGAGATCCCGGAGCAGCGAGACGAGGTGGGCTTCGACTTCCTGATGGAAGGCGGCTTCATCGACGCCGGGATGCGCGGCGGGATCGAAGAGCATGCGCGAGCCGGCGAAGCCGACTTGCACGACGAGTGGCGAGGCGGGCGGAACGGTGGAGGGGGCGTCTATCATAAGGCGGAGGGCGCGATGCCGGTGGTGCCCGCCACCGCTGCGGTGGACGGCCACGTTTTCCAAACGCTGCTGCTGACGATGCGCGGCATGGAAGTCATGGCCGGGCGGATTGTCAGGTCGCGGGCGGAAGAGCAAGCCGATTCTCGCCTGCCGCGCGCCGCGCTAGTGAGTCATCGCGTAGAAGATGATATTGATGCCGAGGGGATAGGCTTTTTTCTCGGAGAATTCCTTGAAGTAGTAATGGTTCTCTCCCTCGCGCTCCCAGCCGTCGCCGTAGTCGGTGTTGTGGCAGGCGATGACGCAGAGGCGGCCTTTGTCGTCCTTGATGCCGCGGATGTGGACCTCCTGCGCGTCTTCGCGTTCCCAGGTGATGCCGCCATTGACCTGACTGTAAGTGCCGAGGCCGACGTTCGGGCACTGGAGGTTGAGGTCTTCGGGCAGGTCGAAGACGCTGTGGAAGACCGGGTGCGAGCGCGGCAGGTCCTCGAACTGGCGGTCGGGGAAGACGCGTTCCATTTCGCCGGCGAAGTTGTCCCATTCATCCTCGCCCCAGAAGTCGTCGATCATGACGAAGCCGCCATTGAGCAGGTAACGTCGGAGGATGGGCACCTCTTCGTCGGAGAAGGTGAGGTCGCCGGGCTCGACGATATATATAAAGGGATAGCGGAAGAGCTCCGGGTCGGTGATCTCCATGCAGCGGCCATTTGGATCGACCTTCATCGAGGTCATCTGCTGGAGGCGCCAGGCGAGGTTCAGGTCGGCGTCGGGGTAGTCGGTCGTCCAGCGCCGTCCGCCGAAGCGGCCGAACCTGCGGCCACCATTGCCGTAGATGATGCGCACGAAGGTGAAGACGTCTTTTTCGAAGCCGGGCGGGTTGGTCCACACGGGCGTGTCGCCGGAGTGCTGGAAGCTGCGCGGGTTCGAGAGGTCGCCGCCCGAGGAGCGGAAGGAGCGCTGGGCGAAGACGAGCCCGGCGGCGAGAAGCGCGACGATGAGGAGCAGGCGGAGCTTCATGGGCGTGTGATCTCCAGCAACAGCTCGTGCGCGGCGCGGAAGCGCGGGGCTTCCTCGAGGGCGTGGAGCACTTCGCGTTTCGCGGAGGGATCGCGCGCGGCGTGCAGCAGCTTCGCGAGGCGGTATCGGATCTCCGGCGGATCGGGCGGCTCTAGCTGGAGCATGGTGCGATACGCGGCGATGGCGCCGGCGCCCTGCCCGAGCGCCTCGCGGGCCTCGGCCTCGGCGCGATGCGGCTCGGGACGCAGCGGGTTCACGGCCTGGAAGCGGGCGGAGTAGTCGAGCACGCGCGGCCAGTCCTTTCGCTCCGCGAAGATCTGCGTGAGCCGGGCGAAGGCGTCGGTGGCCTCGGGGGTGAGGTCGGCGAGTTTGGTGAGCGTGGCGATTTCCGCGTCGATCTCGCCGAGTTCGCGCTGGGCTTTGGCGAGCATCGCGTAGGCGCCGTCGGCGTCGCGCTGCTCGGGGTAGAGTTCGAGGAGTTTCAGCAGCGTTTCCTTCGCCTCGGCCCACTTCTTCGCGTCGAGCAGGTGATCGGCGTAGGTGATGATCGCGTCGTAGTTGGCGGGTTTGTCGGCGAGGAACTTGGAGGCGGCCTCGGGCGTGCTCACCTCGCGCGGCTTCGGCTTGGTCCAGTCGAGCTTCGGGCCGACGGCGTTCGCGAGCCGGCGCGCGTGGTCGGCGAATTCGTCGTCAAGCTTGTCGATCGGCGCGAAGTGCTTTGCGAGCGCGGCATTGATCTCCACGCCGCGCGCCAGTTCGGCGAGCAGCGCCTTCATCTTCTCGATGCCCCACTTCTCGATGAGCCACTGCACGACGAGCGACGACTCGTAGTAGGCGAAGCCGAGATGCACCGGCGTCTTCGCGCGCATAAATGCGCCGCTGAGCCGCGAGACGGGCGTGAACTCCTCGTCGTTGAGGATCATCGCGCGGTAGCGCGGCTTCATCTGCTCGCCCCAGCTCCCGCGCTGCTGCCGCTCCTCGAAGACGCTGATGCCTTCGCTCAGCCACCGCGGCATTTTGTTCTTCGTGAGCGTGAGCGTGATGACGTGCGTGAACTCGTGCCACAGGATCGCCTCCCAGCTCGCCGTCGAGCCGGGGCGCGCCGCCGGGCTGTTCATGGTGACGACCCGCCCGAAGCACACGCCGAGATAGCCCGAGCCGCCCGGCAGGCCGAAGGTGCGGATCGCGAAGTCCTTCTGGTCGTCGAAGATCTCGACGATGGTTTTCTGCCGGAGCGTGAGGCCGTATTTTTTCGAGAGCGTGTCCTGCGCGCGCTCGAGCAAGGCGAGCACGCGGTCGCCATACACGTCGGCCTCGTGCGGGCTCATGCGGACGATGAAGTTTTCGCTCTCCAGCGCGCGGAAGCCTTTGATCGCGTCGCGCAAGGTCACGAGATTGTAAGCGACCACGTCGTAGGGATCGGCGGCCTGCACTTCCTCGGCGAGCTTCCAGCCTTCGTCGTCCTCGCCGAGCCGGAGCAGGTCGTTCGCGAGCTGCGCCTTCGCGGCGAGGAAGTCCGCGTCGGCCTTCAGCGCCTCGCGCTGCAAGGCCGCGCCCTCCGAGAAGCGATATTTCTGCGAGAGCTTGCGGCCGATGAGGTGCGGCACCGCCGGGTTCGTCGGCCACGGCTTGAGCGCCGCCTTCCGCGCGTCGCCCTCGCCCTTTTCGTCGCCGCGCAGATGCGCGAGCACGGCCCGGAGCGCGTGCGCCTCGGGCGAGTGCGGGTTTGTCTTCAGCGCCTCCGCGATGGCTGCGTCAGCCTCGGTGTAGCGTTCGGCATCGATGTGATGCTCGGCGAGAAGCAGGTGCGCGCCGACGTGGCGCGGGTTGAATTCAAGCGCCTGCCCGAGCGCCGTCACCGACTCCTTTGTGTCGCTCGGCGCGAAGGCCCGCGCGAGGCCGAACCACGCATCCGGGTCCTCGGGGAACTTCTTCACCGCCGAGCCGAACATCCGCGCGGCGAGGGCGAAGTCGTTCTTCGCCAGCGCGAGGTCGCCGCCCGCGAGCCACGCGCCGCGAAAGTCGGGATGCTCCTTGCGGGTCGGGTCGTAAAAAAGATCGAGCACCTTCTTCGGATCCGCGCCGACGAGCAGCGCGATGCGCCCGAGCGCGACGCGCTGCGACGGAGCGCGGTAGGCCCACTCACGCGAACCGGCGAGCCGGTCGAGTTCGTCGAGCAGTTGCTTCGCCTCATCGACCGCACCGGTCTGCCGCGTCGCACGGTAGAGCGCGAACTTGAGCTCGATGTCGTTTGAGTATTGCCCGAGCGCCTTCGCCACCAGTGCCTTCGCCTCCGGCCAGCGCCCGAGCGCCTCGAGCGCCTCCGCGCGCACGAGCACCGACGCCGCATCGTCGGACGCATCGTTCGCAAGCACCTCCTCGTAGGCTCCGGCGATCAACTTCTGCCGGGCACGCTCCGGTTCGGTCAGATTTGCGGGGTCGGTTCCTGAATCGATCACCCGGATCTTTTGCCGGGGGACCGGGACAGGGGAGGCGCGGCGCACATCCTGACCCATGCCCGGCGCGGCGACAACGAACGTGCAAAGCACAAAAGTCAGCGCGGAGGTGTGTCGAGGAAGTCGGCTCATGCGAAGCGCGCGCATCGTCTCCGCCCACCGCGTGACGGCAAGCAGGATGTGCCTACCCGACAGCGCGAGGAGGCGGGGTTCGAAGTCGCGGAGCGACGACGCGAGAATAGCCCGGCAGTTCACTGCCGGGTTCGGGCGAAGAACGCAGCCGCGTCGCGTAGCGA
>JBEBGD010000064.1:0-32396 GCA_040081625.1 Chthoniobacteraceae bacterium | reverse complement strand
CCGATGCGCGCCGCGGTCGTGTTCGCGCTGAGCCATCGGCTCAGCGCGATGCCCGCCGCGAGCAGGAAACCGCGTGACAAGCTGCTCCCGTCGAGGCCGTCGGTGACGGCTGTGGCAAACTGATGCCGGCGCAGTCCGCGGATGCAGGCGCGGCCGAGGTGCCCGCGCAGCGTCTCGCGCTGCTGGTAACAAAATTCGCCGAGCACCAGAAAGCGCTCGCGCACATGCGCGATGTCAGCGGCGTCGTGGGCGATCGGTTCTCCGAATGCGACCGTGACCGGGTAGGGGAGTCGCCGCGGGAACTTGAAAAAATACCTCCCGCCCTCGAACGAAAAGATGCTGCCCCAAAGCTGATCCATCCACACCGGAAGAACCGGACACTTCGCGCCGCGCGCGATCAATTCGTAACCGCGCTTGAGCCGCAGCAACATGCCGCTGCGGGAGAGTTCGCCCTCGGGGAAGATGCACACGACTTCGCCCTGCTCGATCAACTCGACGGCAGTGCGGACCGCGTCCTTCGCGCGCGTCGGCGAGATGGGGATGGCGCCGACGCAGCGGAAGATCGGGTAGAGCAGCGGAAGCTTGTAGATCGACTCGAAGACGATGAAGCGGATGGGCCGCGGACACGCGAGTTGGAGCACGATCGCATCCACCCACGTGAGGTGATTCGGGAGGAGAAGGAAACCGCCAGCCGGGAGGCGATCGGTGAAGTGCGCGCTGACGCGGTAGATCAGGCGCGCGAGCAGTGTGCCGAGTCCGCGGAGGAAGCGTTCACTGAATGAGGTGTTGTTCGGCGTGTCCAAGGCGGCTGAACGTTCGAGAAACCGCTTTGCAAGCCAAGCGCAATCCGATGAAGTGCGCGGCGTTCAGGACCACATGGTCAATCCATCGCCGCACGTTCAACATGCCGGTCGAGCGCTCGCGTTGCTGCTGGCGATCAACCTTTTCAACTACATCGACCGCTACATCCTCGCGGCAGTCGAGCCGTTGATCGCCGCGGAGTTCTTCTCCGCGACGGATGCGAACGCGATGGCGAAGACCGGCTCGCTCGCGACGGCGTTCCTCGTCAGCTACATGGTGCTTGCGCCGTTGTTTGGTGTGCTCGCCGATCGCGTGTCGCGTTGGGTGATCATCGCCGGCGGCGTCGCTGTGTGGAGCCTCGCGAGCGGTTGGTCCGGGCTGGCTGGAACGTTTGCGGCGTTGCTCATCTCACGAATCTTCGTCGGCATCGGCGAAGCGGCTTACGGCCCGGCCGCTCCGACGATCATCGCGGACATGTATCCGCTCGAGAAGAGGGGGCGAATGCTGGCGTATTTCTACCTCGCGATCCCGGTCGGCAGCGCGCTCGGGTATGTCTTCGGCGGCTCAGTCGGCGGACACTTCGGCTGGCGCTGGCCGTTTTATCTCGTGGTGCTTCCGGGCCTCGTGCTCAGCGCCGCGTGTCTGCTGATGCGCGATCCACGTGCTGCGCGCCCCGCAGTTTCGCGACCGAAGATGCGCATGGCCGACGCGCTCGCGCTCTTCCGCATCCCGTCCTACGTGCTCAACACCGCTGCGATGACTGCGATGACGTTCGCAATCGGCGGCATCTCATTCTGGGTGCCGCGCTATCTTTTTGCCGACCGCGCCGCGGAGTTCGGCGGCGCGCCGAGCCTCGCGCGGATCAATCTGATCTTCGGCGCGATCACCGTCGTCGCCGGCCTTTCGGCGACACTGCTCGGAGGTTGGTGCGGCGACCGCCTGCGCCGCACGCGAGCGAGCGCCTATTTCATCGTCTCGGGCCTCGCGATGCTGCTCGCGTTTCCGGCCACGGTCTTGATGCTCAAGACGCCGTTCCCCGCCGCGTGGTTCATGATCTTCTTCGCGGAGTTCTTCCTCTTCTTCAACGTCGGCCCGGCCAATGCCGCGCTCGCAAACGTCACACCGCCCGCCGTGCGCTCCACGGCGTTTGCGCTGAACATCCTCCTCATTCACGCGCTCGGCGACGCGATCTCGCCGCCGCTCATCGGCTGGATCGCCGGGCAGGCGAGCATGAATACCGCGTTCCTTCTCGTATCGGCGATGATGCTGCTTGCGAGCGCATTCTGGCTCATCGGCACGCGCTACCTCGCGCGCGATACCGAGGCAGTCGAGCGCGCATCCACCGCGCCGTAGCGGCTACGGCACGACGCGGAGCTGGATGGAATCGAAGCGATCCTCGCCCGCGAGGATGTCGGTCACGATGACGAGGTTCTGCCCGCTGTGGACGAGTCCGTTCTCGACGAGATACTTCTCCGCCGCGGCGATCGTGCGGACGGGATTGATGTCGAAAGGCATGTGCAGCGGGAGCACGCCGCGGTTGAGCATGAGCCGGCGGCACAGTTCCCACGACGGCGCGAAGGCGAAGATCGGCGCATAGTGCGGGCGCAGGTTCGCCACGAAGTCGGCCATCGTGCCGCGTCGCGTGAAGATCACGATGCGCGAATCGCGGAGGCTGTTTGCGAGCATCACGGCGCTGCGCACGGTCTTCTGCCGTTTGTCCTCGAGGATCGCTTCGCCCGCGAAGCCGAGCCCGCCGCTGCGCTCGATGCGGTCGGAGATTCGCGCCAGCGCCTCGACGCACTTGATCGGATACTTTCCCACGGTCGTCTCACCGCTGAGCATGATCGCGTCGGCTTCCTCATAGACGGCGTTCGCCACGTCGGTGACTTCCGCTCGCGTCGGCACGGGGTTGGTGATCATCGACTCGAGCATGTGCGTCGCGACGATGACCGGCACACCGAAGGTGATGCAGCGCTTGACGATCTTGCGCTGGATGATCGGCAGCTCCTCCATCGCGCACTCGATGCCGAGATCGCCGCGCGCGACCATGACGATGTCGGTGCGGCGGATGATCGCGGTGATGTTTTTGACGGCCATCTGGTCCTCGATCTTCGCGACGATGCGTGCGGAGCTGTGATGCTCCTGCAGCGCTGCGCGCATTGCGTCCACGTCGCCCGGTTCACGGCAAAAGCTCAGCGCGACAAAATCCACGCCCAACTCCGCACCGACAGCGATGTCGGCGAGATCCTTTGCGGTGAGCGGGGGCAGGCTCACCTTCACTCCGGGCAGGTTGATGTGGCGACGATTTCCAAGCACGCCGGGCGTGAGCACCTCGCAGCGGATGTGGTTGCCGGCCTTCGTCAGCACGCGCATGTGAATGACGCCATTGTCCACAAGCACGGTGTCGCCGACGGAGATGTCGTCGATGAGGCCGTCGTAGTTCACATCGACGCTGAACTGCTCCTCGCTCTTCGCGCCGCGCACGGTGAACTCGAAGATGTCGCCGGCCTTGAGGTCGAGCTTGGCGGGCAGGTCGCCGGTGCGGATGGCCGGGCCCTGCGTGTCCATGAGAATGCCGACGACGACTCCGAGTTCGGTGGCGATGGCGCGGATGCGCGGCACGATCTCGCGGACCCATGGGTGCGTCGCGTGGCTCATGTTCAGCCGGAAGACGTTCGCTCCCGCCAGGATCATCGCGCGGAGGACTTCCACCGACTCCGTTGCCGGTCCCAGCGTGCAGATGATTTTCGTTTTGCGCATGGCGGCTCAAAGCAGAGCGCGACGGCGGAGGCAATCGGCAATGCGATGCACACGTAAACATCTCCACAAACGGGACGCGTGCCATTAGACGGGACTCATGAAATGGACTCATCCACTCGCTCTCCTGTTCCTCGCCGCTTCGGTCGCCCGCGCCGAGTTCCTCCCCGGCGTAAAGCGCATCGTCTTCCTCGGCGACAGCATCACCTACTCGGGTCAATACGTGGATCAGTTCGACGCGTATCTCTCCGTCGGATTCCCGGACCGCGAGTTTGAGGTGATCGATGTCGGCCTGCCGAGCGAGACTGTTTCCGGCCTGTCCGAGCCGGGGCACGCGGGTGGGAAGTTTCCGCGCCCCGACTTGCACGAGCGCCTCGACCGCGTGCTCGCGAAGACGAAGCCCGATCTCGTCGTCGCGTGCTATGGGATGAATGACGGCATCTACGCGCCGTTCAGTGAGGAGAGGTTCGCGGCGTATCGCGCGGGCATCGAGAAACTGCGTGCGAAGGTCGCAGCCGCGGGCGCGCAGATCGTCCACCTCACGCCGCCCGTCTTCGATCCCGAGCCGATCAAGGCGAAGACCGATCCGAGCGGAAAGGACCCGGCTGTAATGTTTGCGGGCTACGACGATTCGGTGCTCAGCCATTACGCCGAGTGGCTGCTCTCGAAGCGCGAGGACGGATGGCGCGTGGTCGATATTCATCGCGTGATGCGCAGCATCCTCGACGCGCGCCGCGCGGCGGAGCCGGGCTTCGCTTTCGCGAAGGACGGCGTGCATCCGAGCGAGGCGGCGCATTGGATCTTCTCGATGGAACTCGTCGGCGAACTCAGCGGCGCCGATCGCCCCGCGGCGATGGAACTGATGAACCGCCTGCGCGATCCGGCGTTCGCACCCGATTTCCTGAAACTCATCCGCCAGCGCGGCCGCCTGCTCGCCGACGCTTGGCTCACCGAGGCCGGCCACAAACGCCCCGGCATGAAAGCCGGGCTGCCGGTCGCGGAGGCCGAGGCAAGAGCGAAGGAACTGACCGAGCGCATCCGCCAGCAGGCCTCGCTGCTCGCGATCGCGAAGGACGCGAAGCGGCTTTAGTCCGCGTCATGCACCGGGACTACGGGGAGTCCCGCGCCACGTTTCATGGGGAGCGTTTCCATTCGAGCACTTGTCCATCCGCGAGCAATCCCGCGCGGAGGCTTGCGGCATCGACTTTCTGGACCGGGATGTCGCCGTCGATCGCGAGGCACGCCGCCGTCGCGGCGCTCTGACTCGTGACCATGAACACGGGCTCCATGCGGATGCTGCTGAAAGCGGTGTGGCTCGCGGAGAGCGCGAACGTGACGAACAGGTTCTCGCATTCACTCGCACGCGGCACGATCGCGCCGTAGCCGATCGGATACGGCGCCGCGCCGTCGCGACCGCCCGCGGTCTTGCCTTCGCGGATGACGACTCCGTCTTTCACGATGCGGCGGATTTCGTGCGTGTCAGTGCCGTAGCTGCCCAGGCCGATCGAGTGCGGCGCGGTTTTTCGGCCGAAGGTGTGGTGCTCCGTGATCACGAGATCGCTCACCATCCGCCGCGCCTCGCGGATGTAGAGTTGATGCGGCCAGCCGCCGTTGTCGGTGAACTCGTCACGCGGCAGACCGAAGCGCTTCATGTCTGCGCGAACTTTTGCCGGCACGCGTGGATCGGTGGCGAGAAAGTGGAGCAGGCCGCGATGGTAACGCTCGTGGTCCTTCGCGATCTGCTCGCGGCGCGCATAGGTCGCCTCCGGCCATTCCCAACTCGCGCCGGGCAGGTTTCCGCCGAACGTCGCGGTGTTGAAATCCCATTTCTCATTCGGCAGCGGGTCGTGCTTCGAGAACCAGCGCAGGTCCATGTCGTCGCCGATCGCTTCACACGCGGCGATGAAACGCGCGACGAGCTCGTAATGCTTCGCGTCGTAGTCCTCCGGCGGCGCGATTGGGATGCGGTCGGGATTCGTTGTCAGGCAGAGGCGGAAACAATACGCCTGCACGCCGGGCGCAGCTTCGCCGGGCGTGCCCGGTTCGCCGGTGTTCACGAGTGGCAGCAGTCCGCTTTTCGGGTCGCCGGGCACGACGAACGGATCGAGCGGGAAGTCGCGATCCCACACACCCTGCCCGCCTTTCACGCGTCCGTTCGGGCCGGGCTTCAAGTGGTTCGTTCGCGGCAAATATTTCTCGCTGCAGTGAATGCCGTTGTAGGTCTCGCCATACTTCGCATTGCCCTCCCGCGTCAGCGTGTAGCTCACTCCCGCTTTCGCCATGAGGTCGCCTTCGTAGGTCGCGTCGATGAACATCTTCGCCCGGAACACCGAGCCGTCTTCGGTGCCAAACTCCACGATGCGCGGTCCGTCCTTCTTCACCGAAACCAGGCGCGCGCCCAAATGCACGGCGACCTGTGCCTCGCGAGTCATCTTGCCAAACACGCGCTCGGCGACGTGCGGCTCGATCGAGTAAGCGCCGCCGGTCGCCGGCCCGCCGCCTTTGCTCTCGAACGGTTTATTCCACTCCAGCGTCTGACCGTAGCTCGCGACGAGGCGGGTGAAATACTCCCGCGCAATCCCGCCTACGGTGCGGGGATCTCCGATATCGACTGCGCTCAACCCACCCGCGGTCATTCCGCCGAGATGCCGGCCCGGCTCCGCGATCACTGCTCGTTTTCCCATCCGCGCCGCCTGCACTGCGGCGGCGACTCCACCGGACGTGCCGCCATAGATGCACACGTCTGCTTCGATGAGTTTCGCGGGCGGAGTCTGCGCGCGCAGGCCGGGGAGCAGCGCGAGCGCGGCGGCGAGATGGAGGAAGAGAGTTCGGTTCATTTGCCTCTGGTCCGATGCGGTTTGCAATCCACTGGCAGCAGACGGGTTGGCGGACCTTGCGTCATCTTGAACAACGAGCAGCCGCGAGGATCGGCGCGGTGGCGACGGAACTCATTCGGATGAGTCGCGTCCGTCTGTGAGCCACTCGAGGTTGAAGCGGGCGACGGTGAGGCGATCGCCGGCGAAGTTCGGCTTCTCCGCCCGCCCGTAGAAACAGAGGATCGTGCCGTTTTTCGTGACGGCGATGTCGCTGTATGCGCTCCACTCCGCCTCGATGGTTTTGTTCACGGCCCACGTCGCGCCTTCGTCGTAGCTGAGCTTCACCGAGACATTCCTGCGATCGCGATTCTTGCCCGGCTCCTCCTTGCCGTCGGCACGCGCGAGGTTGTGCGGGTTGCTGAAAAGGATGCGCGGCTTGTCGAGCGAGTAGCGCACGATGCTGCCCATGCAGATCGGCTCGAGCAGCGCGTCGTCGAACTTCGGCGTGCTCCACTTCGTCGCGCCATCGGGGCTGATCGTCACGAGGCGGCGGTGCGCCTTCGACTCGCTGCGCGAGTTGAGCATCACGCGGCCGTCGGCGAGTTCGATCGCGACGGTTTCGTTCGGGTTGATCCACGCGTCGGTGCAAGGCACCGCGATGTCGCCCGCGTGCCACGTCTTGCCGTCGTCGTCGCTGTAGATCGTCGCAGTCACCGACGGGCGATGCGCGTTTCCGCCGGTGCCAGTCGAGAGCCACACGGGCACGACGAGCCGGCCGGTCTTGAGTTGAATGCCGTGGTCGGGCCCGGTCGCGAGCACCTTCCAATCGTAGCTCGCATGAAACTTCTCGAACGCGCTCGTGATTTCGACGGGCGTGCTCCACGTCACGCCGTCGTCGTCGCTGCGCTGGTAGAAGCACCGCATGTATTCGAGGCAAAACGTCATGTGAACCGTGCCGTCGCGATCGGCGATGAGCACCGGGTTGTTGTAGGTCACGTCGTTGGGATCGACGTTTTTCATGCGCAGCGAGAAGGGGTTCTTCGTCTTCGGTCCCGGCACGCTGGTGATCATCTTCGGCGCGCTCCACGTCTTCCCGTCGTCGTTCGAGCGCCGTAGCAGCACTTCGATCTGATCCCAGTCGCCGCCCTTCTTCCGCGCCTCGCACCACGCGAGCACGGTGCCTTTCGCAGTCACGACGACGCCGGGGATGTGATAGACCTTGTAGCCGCCTTCGCCGGCGGTGAAGAGATCGAGCTTCTCGATGAACGGCTCGGCGGCGGGGCTGCAGGTCGCGAGGCAAAGAAGGACGGGCAGGATTCGGAGCGGTTTCATGGGGTTGGTGCTTCGTGGTAATCGTCGTCGGCGATGTCGGGAATGCCGATCACGAGCACGCGCATCCGGCCCTTCGCGCCATGCACGACACCTGGCGGGATGTGGACGAGCGAGCCTTCGCGAACTTCGTGCTCAACGCCGTCGAGCGAAACCGTGCCGCCGCCATCGATGACGTAGTAGAGCTCCGTCGAGCGCCTGTGATAGTGCGGCTTCGCGCCGTCGATATCGACCGCGTGCGCCCAGGCCGCCGGAGACAGCGCCACGTCTTCGCGGCTGATGAGCCGGTCGCGCCAGCCGCAGGCGCTGCGCTCGCGCGGCGTGTGGCCCTCGTGGCGGACGAGCGTGCTCATCGCTTTGCGTCGATGCAGTAGAGATGCTTGTCGCCACGCAGGAAAATCTGGCCGTCGCTCAGCGCGGGCGAGGCGTAGGTGGGCTCGCCGAGGACGTTCGTCGCGACGAGCTCGAACTTCGCACCCGCCTTCACCACGCGGCATTCGCCGTCGTCGTTGAGGAAATAGACCAATCCACCCGCGCTCACGAGCGACGCGTGCTGGCGACCGAAGCGCTGTTCCCATCGCTGCTCGCCGGTCTTCGCGTCGAAGCAGTGCGCGAAGCCGCGGTCGTCGGTGATGAAGAACCAGTCGCCCTCGGCGATGGGCGAGGGGACGTAGGCGACGCCCTGCCGTCCGTGCCACACGATCTGCGGCGTGTCGGTGATGTTGCCGGTGCTGTCGGGTTTGATCGCGAGCAGGTGATGATCGGGAAAGCCGCCGCTGACGAAGAAGAGGTTCGCCTTCGCATTGAAGACGGGCGAGGCGACCCACTGGTCGGTCGGGCCGTCGATGGTCCAGATGAGTTTGCCGCTGTCGGGATCGTAGCTTGCGACGCACTTTGAGCCGGAGAGGACCATCTGCGTCCGTCCGCCCGCGTCGCGGATGAGCGGCGCGCAATAGCTGCGCGTCTTGTTCGGCCGCTCGATGCGCCAGCGCTCCGCGCCGTCCTTTCGCGCGAGCGCGACGATGTAGCCGTCGCCGTCCTGGTCGCAGTTCACGATGATCGTGTCCTTGTGCAGGATCGGCGTGCTGCAAAAGCCGTGGACGCTCGAGAAGCCGCCGACGCGTTTGGTCCAGAGCTGCTTCCCGGCGAAGTCGTAGGCGGCGACGACGACCTGGCCTTGATCGAGGAACGTGCAGAAGACGCGTTCTCCATCCGTGGAGGGAGTGCTCGATGCGTGGCTGTTCTCGCGGTGCTTCCGCTCCAGCGGCGATTGCACAACGATCTGCTGCCACAGGATGCGTCCGCTCGCGCGATCGAGGCTGAGGAGAAGCCGCTCGCCGCCGGCAGTCGCGGAGACGGTGAAGACGCGGTCGCCAAAGACGATCGGCGATGCGTGGCCGGTGCCGGGCAGTTCGGTTCTCCAGCGCACATTCTCCGTCGCGCTCCAGCGTGTGGGGAAGCCGCTCCCGGTGCTGGTGCCGTCGAGCCGCGAGCCGCGCCACTGCGGCCAGTCCTCGGCGGATGCGATGAGTGGGAGGAGGAGGACGAGGAAGAGCGAGCGAGACATGTGGGCGCGTGATGCCGCATCGCGCGCGGCGCTGCAACTGCCGAGTGGGGCGGCTTAGCGCTGCCGCAGCTTCGCGAGCAGGCGCAGGATCTCGATATACAGCCAGACGAGCGTCACGAGCAGGCCGAAGGCGGCATACCATTCGAGATAACGCGGCGCGCGGTTTTCGGCGCCTTTCTCGATGAAGTCGAAGTCGAGCACGAGGTTCAGCGCGGCGATGATGACGACCACGATGCTGAAGCCGATGCCGATCGGACCGCTGCCGTGAATGTAGGGGATGTGGATGCCGAAGAAGCCGAGCACGAACGTGAGCAGATAGACCACGAAGATGCCGCCGGTGGCAGCGACGATGCCGAGCTTGAAGTTCTCCGTCGCGCGGATGAACCCGGCTTGATACGTGGCAAGCAGGGCGAGGAACGTGCCGAAGGTGAGCATGACCGCCTGGAGGACGATGCCGCCGAATGCCGCCTCGTATTGCTTGGAGAGCCCGCCGAGGAAGAGACCCTCGAGCAGCGCGTAGGCGGGGGCGAGCGCGGGCGCCCATGTCTTCTTAAAGCACAGCACCAGCGCGACGATGAAGCCGCCGATCGCGCCGCCGATGAGCAGCGGCGTCGTGAGCGCGCCGGCGCGCGTCCACGTGAGCCCGGCGGTGAGCATCGTGATTGCGAGCAGGGTGAAGGATTTCTGGACCGTGCCGGCGATGGTCATCGGTTCCTCGCCGATTCCGACCTGCGTGGAGGTGAAGGTGTCGGAGCGGAGTGCGGGATTTGCGGTGCGCATGGGCGGGAGGAGAGCAGGCGGACGGGAGAGGGCGAGTGGAAAGCTTGCTTGGCTGCGGGCGGAGTTCCCGATAGCGGGAGGCCATGCGATGCGGCATTTCCCGACGATCATTTCTCGTCCTTGGCGCGGCTGGCGTCGCGTTGAGTCTCGCGGAGCGGACGCGTGCAGGCGAGCGCACGCCCGTGGATTCGACGAGCATCGCGAGCGCGGGCTACGATGTGCGCTCGCGGACGATGGAGATCGAGTTTCGCAATGGCGGCATCTACCGCTACCGCGACGTGCCGAGGGAGCTGTTCAATGGATTGATGAGCGCGGGATCGAAGGGTCGATATTTCATCGAGCGCATTCGGGGGAAGTTTGAATACGAGCGCGCGCGATGAGGCTCACGCCGCAAGAGATTCGCGTCGTCGTCTTCCTGCTGCTCGCGCTGGTCGCGGGCGCGGTGGTGAAGCACTACCGCCAGAGCCGGCCACCGGCCGTCAGCGCAGAGCCGAAACGCTAACGCTCGACGCGCATCTCGAGAAAGAGCGGCGTGAGCGGCGGCAGCTCCGGCACGCGCACGCCTTCGCCGAGCGGCTCGGCGCGCAGGAGCATCGCGCCGGCACCGAGCCGCTCGGCGAGCTTTGCATTGCTCGCGGGCGGCACGCCGATGAAGGCGAGCGCATCGGGCGGGAACTGGATATGAACATCGTGCAGCGTCTCGTGGGGATGCAGGTTCACGACGCAGAGGAAGCGCTGGCCGCTCGCGGAGTCGCTGCGGAGGAAGGCGTAGAGCCAGTGGCCGCTAGCGTTCTCGCCGGGCAGGCGACCGAACGCGGGGTTCTCGCGGTTGGCGAAGTTGAGGCCGTAGAATTCGCCATCGCGGAAGGCCGGCTGGCCGACGAGCGCGAGCAGTCGCGCGTAGTAGCTTCGCAGTTCGCGCTGCTCGGGGGAAAGCCGCCCGCCGTCGTAGCGCTGGCCGTTCACCCACTTCGCCAGCTCGGGCATCGACCAGTAGTCGAAGATCGTCGTGCGTGCGTCGTCGCCACCGAAACCCTCCGCGCCGTCAGCCGGCTCGCCGACTTCCTGCCCGCTGTAGAGCAGCACCGGCCCGCGGCCGACGCCGTAGAGGATCGCGCTCACGGGCCTGCCGACCGCGGCGCCGACATTGCCCCATTGGTCGCGCCCGGCGAGGCGCACCTCGTCGTGATTCTCGGCGTAGCGCAGCGCGTTGGTGAAGGTGAACTCGCGATCCGCGGCGGCGAGCGCGGTGTCGAGATCGTTGGCCCAACTGCCGCCGTCGTAGATGCCCTTGAGCGCCTTGTAGCTCGGGTCGTCATAGACGGCGTCGAAGCCGGCGCCGAGCAGGTCGAGCATCACGTTGCCGGTGCCGACTTTCATCGGGTCGTTGTCGTAGGCTTCGCCGATGAAGACGACCGCCGGCTGCCGTGCGCGCGCGCGGTCGAGCGCCCACGACCAGAACTCCGGCGGCACCATGTGCGCCATGTCGCAGCGGAAGCCATCGACGCCGAGTTGCTGCCAGTGCGCGAGCACCGCGTCCATTTTCAGCCACGTGTCGGGGATCGGCAGGTCGGGCTGATCGCCGTGCGGATACGCGCGCGTGCCGGTGGTGAAGTCGAAGCCGTAGTTGAGCTTCACCGTCTCATACCAGTCGTTGCGTGAGGGTTCCCACGTCGCGGCGTTGTTGCCGGTGACGCGTCCGTGTTCGCGCTCGGGCTCGAAGATGCCGGCATCGGGCAGCCGCAGCGGCGCGCCGGCGGACTGGAGCCAGAAGAAGTTGTTCGCCGGGGAGAAGAACTCCGCGCGGTTGTCGTTCGCTCCGAAGTCCTGGCCGGGCTTCACTGTCGAGCGGTAGCTGCGTGCGACGTGGTTCGGCACGAAGTCGATGATGACCCGCAGCCCCGCGCCGTGGGCGCGCGCGATGAGGGCGCGGAACTCCGCGAGGCGGTTCGCCGGGTCGCTCGCGTAGTCTGGGCACACATCGAAGCAGTCGGTGATCGCGTAAGGCGAGCCCGCGCGGCCTTTCAGCAGTGCGGGATCGTCGGCGGGCAGGCCGGGATGGCTGGTCGATGTCGCCTGGCGCAGCACGCCGGTCAGCCACACGTGCGTGCATCCGAGCGCCTTGATCGCATCGAGCGCCGCCGCATCGATCTCGTTGAACCTGCCCACGCCATTCTCCGCGAGCGTGCCGCCCGGCTTGCGCGTCTCGTTCGAGTTCGAGAAAAGCCGCGGCAGGAGTTGGTAGATTCGCACGCGCCCGGCGTGGCGATCACGCCGCGATACGATGCGCGCCGTCTGCGCCGCGAGATCGACCTCGTAGTAACGATCGATCGGCCGGTCGCCGAGGCCGCCGCGCACGCGCAGCGCTTCATCGGGCAGGAGCGCGCCCCAGCGATCGTTCGCGTTCATGTCCTTTGCCCAGGCGGCGAGTCGCAACGTTTTCGGCGCGGCGTCGAGCGCGTCGAGCCGCACGGTGATTCGCATCCGGCCGGGAAAGACCTCCGCGGTGAACTCCGGCTTCACGTCCATCGGCCCGCTCCATCGCGTCTGCTTCCATTCCTGCCACGACTTCGTCGGCCCGCCCGGCACCATGTGCGCCGCGTAGAGGCGGCTCGCGCGGAAGGGCAGTATCGTCGCGGAGCCGGTATCGCCATTCGCAAACGGCGCGAACGCCGAGCCGGTGCCGCCGGTGTCGAGCGCGACGAAGAGCGCATGACGCCACGCGCCGAACTCCGGCGCTGAATAATCGATCACGAGCGTGTCGGGGCCGAGGCTGAGTTGCGTGAAGGTTGGCATGGAAGGGTTCGCGGCGGACTCCGCCACGCAACGGACGATGAAGACGAGCAGCGCGCAGAGCAGTCGCACGCTGCAAGACGTAGCCGGAGCCCGTCGCGTGCGGCGAGGCAAAACTGCGGCTCGCAAAAGCGTGCGAGAGCAGTCATGCGATGCGGATGCAAACCTTGGTCCTCATCGCGCTCGCCGCGCTCGCCGCCGGCGCCGTTCATGCCGCGCCGCCGACATACACGGTCGTTGTGTTCCTGCCGCACAAAGGCCCCGGTTCCACGCTAAGCTTTGAAGGGCGCGCCGTCGGTTCGCTGCCGGGCCGCGCGATGCTCGAGTTTCAACTCCCCGCAGGCCTCGGAGGACGTGTGCGCGCGGGTCGCGGGCCGGGAGCGGCGGTCGGAGGCTGGCCGGTCTTCTACGCCGATGTGCGCGGGCAGGAGGGCGAGACGATCCGCCTGCTCATGGACTTGAAGATCGCAAACAGCTACGGTGTCGGCGCTGCCAGCACCGGCAGCGGTTCGATCTATTTCCCGATGCCGACGCAGCAGGTGAGCGAAGGCAGATTCCGCCGGCTCAGTCCACAGGAAGCCGCCGCGCTCACGCCGGGGCTCAAGGCGATCCGGCGAGGATTGGTGAAAAAGCTCGCGACACCCATTCCGCGGCCTACTCCCACTCGCCGGTGATTTTTCTCGCCACGACCTCGGCGACTTCGCGGAACGCCTTTGCGTAGAGATTCGAGTCCGCGTTGAACTGCTCGTGCGTGCCGTTGGTGGGGCTGACCGCGTTGACGAACCGGTTCCAGATCTGCTTGTTTGCGCGGTCGAGCAATTGCACGCGCACCGAGAGGCTCGCCGCGAGTTTCCCCGCGCCGCCCGAGTCGAAGCCCCAGTTCAGAATCTCGAGCTTGAACGTCGCGTCGGGATTGGCCGACACGAGTTGGAAATGATTGAGCTTTTTTAGTTCGCGCTCAAAGGCCTCGCGGAAGATCGGCGTGGGCTGCACGCCGCTGCGATCTATTGCGCCGCCGACGCGCTTCTTGCCCGCATTTGCCTCCGCCACGAGCACGGGCAGGCCGACCAGCAAGCCCGCGAGGCCGAAACTGCCCGCGACCGCCGCGGTGCCCGCCATCGTCGCATCCGAATACGAATACGATTTGGGCAGCTTGATGTCCGGGGCGATCGACGCGCGTCCGTATTTGGTGCGATCGACCGACGTGAGCGGCTTGTTTGAAACGCAGCCTGTGAGCAGCGCGGCGGAGAGGAGGAAGGCGACGGCGGTGTGTGGCTTGGGAGGAAGCATGTCGCGAGGCTGTTGAGTCTGCGGCGCACATGCAATCCCGATTCGTCCCTCGACGCCACTAGGGTCGCGTGGGTGTGCTTACGGACAACGCGGAGGGTCGATACGATCTGCGTGTCTTTCGCGGTCCCGAATATCGCGTGGCAAATACGGACCTCGATCTCGCGCCCGAAGTCTATCGCGCCGTCGCGGCGGGGCGGTTCGTATTTCCACGCCGCGCCGAGAGGCTACTTGAGCACTTGCTCGTAGAGCTGATACGCGCCCGCCACGGCCATGCAGATCGCCGACAGCCACAGGAAGGCCGACCACAGCGCGCCGGGACGAAGCTCCGGGTCGAGCTTCCGGTAGCGGAAGTAGATCGCCGCGCCCGCGAGAAAGGGCAGCAGCAGCGCCTGCCCGGCACCGCTGATCAGCACGAGCGTCACCGGTTTGGCGGTGATGAGGTAGATCGCCGTCGCGTAGATCGGCAGGCCGATGCAGCACATTCGCACCATGCGCGCGCGGGCCTCGGGGTCGGCGTAGCGCTTCACACCGAAGAGTTCCAGCCCATCGGCGAGCAGGCGCGCGTTCGATGCGGTCGCGGCGAAAGCTGTCGAGAAGAGCACCGCGAAGGCACCGATCAGGAACACCCAGAGCCCCCACGGACCGAAGCTCTCCGAATACATATTCGCCAGCGTCGGGATCATGTCCTTGTCGGAGACCTTGAGCGACTTCGCGTGCAGCACCGCCGCGCCGAGCAGGTAGAAGGCGACCGTGGCGCCCGTGTAGATGACCATCGAAAGCCACGCATCCACGCGCATCACGCGCATCCAGCCGCGTGCGCGATCGAGCCAGCCCGCCACGTCGCGCCCGCCGACACGGGCCGCGTAGCCTTTCTCCAGACACCAATACGGATAGTAGATCAGCTCCGACGCCCCCACACCGATGATGCCGAGCGCGGCGAACGCGGTGGCGGAGTTCTCCGGGAGATGAAAGCGGAAACCCTCCGCGATGTTGGCGGCGGAGATCCGATACTCGGTCCATTGCAGCGAGCCGAGCGCGACGACCGTCGCCACGGTGAAGACGACCACCAGCGCGGTGGAGAACAGCTCGACCATCCTGTAGCGCCCGAACGCAAGCAGCGCCGCGCACGAACCGCCGACGGCCACGGCGATGAGGCGGTGATCGATCGGCACCCCGCCCGCCTTGAGCACCTCCGCCGTGCCGCCGATGATGCCACCGACCTGCGAGATGATGGCGAGGAAGACCACCGCCCACATCCATACGATCCACGACACACGCGCGCGCGGCCCCGGTATTTGATTGAGAGCCTGCAGCGTGGTCCTGCCCTTCGCCACGGCGTAACGCCCGAGCTCGATCTGCACGAATACCTTCACCATGCAGCCGAGCACGATGAGCCACAGCAGCGTGAACCCATTCTCCGACGCCACCCGCGGGGTGACGATCAGCTCGCCCGACCCGACGATGCTGGCGGTGACGATGAGGCCGGGGCCGATGTAGCGCAGCGTATCGCGCAGGCGGGCGGGGGCGGGGGTGACGGTGTGCATTTCGATGGAGCGTAAGGATGGCGGCATCGGCAGTTCAAGCCCCGCATCCGCCTCTCGATGGCTGAGATTCTCTCGCGGGGAGAAGAGCTCTTGCAACGAGCGCGCTATGCGGGACGGTCGTCGTGGCGTTGGCGCTCATTCCGCAAGCCATCGCGTTTTCCATCATCGCCGGAGTGGACCCGAAGGTCGGGCTCTATGCTTCGTTTTGCATCGCGGTGATGTGCTCCATCTTTGGCGGGCGGCCCGGGATGATCTCCGCGGCGACGGCGGCGCGGCGCTCGCGATCATTTACCTGCTGCCGCGCGTGACCAAGGCGGTGCCGTCGCCGCTTGTCGCGATCACCCGCCTGCAATCGGTGCTCATGTTCCGCTGGGAGACTGTTGAAATAGTCCACAGATTTCACGGATGGGCACAGATTCGTCCCGATAGTCCGTTCAGCTTCTCTGTGAAAATCGGTGCAATCTGTGGACGACCACCGAGGCATCATCTTTTTCAACAGGCTGCTAGACACTACACCGCCGGATACACCCACGGCCCGCGATACGGCCGCGAGAGCAGCGCGCTGGCTTCGGCGTCGCCGATGATCTGCTCGGTCGCGCCATCCCACGCGAGGCTGCGACCGGTGCGCCACGAGATCATGCCGAGCAGCGGGAGCACCGAGGAACGGTGGGCGAGTTCGATGCTCGCGACGGGGGCGCGACGCTCGCCGATCGCGGCGAGGAAGTCGGCCCACAGCAGCGCGATGTTGTGCCCATCGGGCTCCACGAGCTGCGAGTCTTCGTGCTCCATCTTACCGCCCTTCGTGCTCGGGTAGAAGGTCCAGCCGTCGCGCCAGCCGATGTGCAGCACGCCCTTGGTGCCGTAGTAGTAGGCGCCGATCTTGTGCTTCTCGTTGTCGTTGCCGCCGAATCGCCGGTGCTCCCACACGCACGTGAACCTCTCAAACTCATACGTGGCGACCTGATGATCGGGCGCGTCGCTGGTCTGCTCCTCGTCGGTCAAGACGGGCGCGCCGAGCACGGGCCGGCCACCGGTGCAAAAGACGCGTTTCGGGTAATGCTCGCCGCTCCACCACAGGAGCTGGTCGAGCCAATGCACGCCCCAGTCGCCGAGCGTGCCATTCGCGAAGTCGAGCGTGTTGCGCCAGCCACCGGGGTGCAGCTTCTTGCTGAACGGACGCAGCGGCGCGGGGCCGCACCACGAGTTCCAGTCCATGCTCTCGGGCGCGGGTTCGTTCGGCGTCGGCTTCTCCGGGCCACCGCTCGCGCTGTGCGCGAAGAGCCGCACCATGCCCACTTCGCCGAGCGCGCCGGACTTGAGGAACTTCATGCCGCTCACGTGATGCGGCCCGATGCGCCGATGCAGCCCCACTTGCACCACGCGCCCGCTCTCCCGCGCCGCGCGCAGCATCGCGCGGCTCTCATTCACCGTGTGCCCGGTCGGCTTCTCCACGAAGACGTGCGCGCCGGCCTTGAGCGCGTCGATGGTATTGAGCGCGTGCCAGTGATCCGGCGTCGCGATGATGACGATGTCCGGCTTCTCCTTCGCGAGCAGCTCGCGGTAATCGCGGTAAAGCTTCGGCGTCTCGCCGCTCAGATCGTTCACCTGCTCGCCGGCGATCTCGGCGATGTTCGTATCCACATCCGCGAGCGCGACGACTGCGCAGCGCCCCGAAGCGATCGCCTCCTTGAGGATGTTCTTTCCCCACCAACCCGAGCCGATGAGCGCCGTGCGCAGCTTGCGCGGCCCGGCGGCGCGGATGAACGGTGCGGCGCCCGCGAGGAGCGTGGTGGCGAGAAAGTGGCGGCGGTTCATCCGAGAGGAGTGCCCGGTGTCGCCCAGCCTTTCAAGCCGCATAGCGCGATGAACTACCGGCCTTCCCAGAGTCTGATGTGGTCGATCCGGCAGCTTCCGAAATCGACGGCCTTGAAATCAATCTGCGCCTGTCCCGCCATGTCGATGTTCGCGCTTTGGAAGCGGTGCTTCTTCCCGTCGATCGTCAGGAGGATCGTCCCTTTCTTCAGCTCGATGGCCACGTCGTGCCATTGATTGAGCGAAAAGAGCGGCTCTAGAGTTTCTTCGATTGTGCGGGCTGGACTGTGAAGAACACAATGACAGCCATGAACAGCAGCAGAACCGGTGTGCCTGGTAGCCGGTGGAAAAACTCGGCGCCTCGGTGGCTGTCCACAGATTGCACCGATTTTCACCGAGAGGCTGAACGGATTGCCGCGACGAATCTGTGTCCATCCGTGGAATCTGTGGACTATTTCAACAGTCTCCTAGTAGAGCGGGAGAAGGCCGAAATTTGTAGCGGCTGCTCCGCACGGCTGCTACGTGCGCGCCTTTCATGCGACTTCTTGTGACTGGCGGCTGCGGCTTCATCGGCAGCAATTTCATTCGTTACGTTCTCGAGCATTACGGGCCGGCGTTCGTCACGAATGTGGATGCGCTTACTTATGCGGGTAATCCGGCGAACCTCGCGGACGTGGCGGAGCAGATGGGGGAACGATATGAGTTCGTGAAGGCGGACATCGCGGATGCGGGGGCGATGGAGGCGGCGTTTGCGCGGCATCAGTTCTTTGCGGTGGTGAACTTCGCGGCGGAGTCGCACGTGGATCGCTCGATCGATTCGCCGGAGAACTTCATCCACACGAATGTGGTGGGGACCTCGGTGCTGCTGAATGCGGCGCGCAAGCACGGGGTGCGGCGCTTTCTCCAGGTCGGCACGGACGAGGTGTATGGCTCGCTGCGGGATGACGATCCGCGCTTCACCGAGAGCACGCCGCTGGCGCCGTCATCGCCTTACTCGGCGAGCAAGGCTTCGGCGGATCTGCTGGCGCTGGCGCATCATCATACCTTCAACCAGGAGGTGGTGGTGACGCGGTGCTCGAACAACTACGGGCCGTATCAGTTCCCCGAGAAGCTGATCCCGCTGATGATCACGAATGCGATGAACGATGTGCCGCTGCCGGTGTATGGCGACGGGCGCAATGTGCGCGACTGGATCCATGTCG
This sequence comes from Chthoniobacteraceae bacterium, assembly GCA_040081625.1. Classification (GTDB taxonomy): domain Bacteria; phylum Verrucomicrobiota; class Verrucomicrobiia; order Chthoniobacterales; family Chthoniobacteraceae; genus VFJQ01. The sequence continues at coordinate 13,705 of JBEBGD010000064.1, read as the reverse complement.
AGGATCACTGCTCGGGGCTGCTCGCGGCGCTGCTGCAGGGGAAGCCGGGCGAGGTGTATAACTTCGGGGGCGATGGGGAGCTGCGGAATATCGAGGTGGTGAAGCTGATCCTCGCGAGCCTCGGCAAGCCGGAGAGTTTGATCACCTACGTGACGGATCGGCTCGGGCATGACTGGCGGTATGCGATCGACTCGGGCAAGGCGCAGCGCGAGCTGGGCTGGAAGCCGCGGCATCGGCCGGAGCAGGGGATTCGCGAAACGGTGGAGTGGTATCTCGGCAATCGCGAGTGGTGGGAGCCGCTGCGCAAATGAGCGCGCATCCTTCGGCGTTTGGCGTTTGGCGTTTGGCGTTTGGCGTTGAGCCGCACGCACGGCCGGTGGCAACGCGGGACGCATCCGCAGTCGGGCGGCGCCTGCGGCGGGCCAAATACCAAACGCCAAACTGCAAACTCCAAACTTCAAGCGCATGAGGATCGTCATCATCGGCAGCGGCGGACGACTGGGCGCGGCGCTCGCGCGCGAGTGGAAGGCCGCCGGGGAACAGGTCCACTCTTTCGCCCACGCGAGCCTCGACCTCGCGGATGCGGATGCGATTCGCGATGCGATCACGCCGCTGAGCTTCGACGTGCTCGTGAACTGCGCGGCGCTGACGAATGTTGACTACTGCGAGAGCCACAAAGAAGAGGCGATGAGCATCAACGGCGACGCGGTGCGCGTGATCGCGGAGATGTGCCAGCGCAAGCGCAAGCGATGCATCCACATCAGCACGGACTACGTCTTCGATGGCGAGAAGCGCACGCCCTACACCGAGAGGGACAAGGCGCGGCCGCTCGGTGTCTATGCGGCGTCGAAGCTCGCGGGCGAGGCGGCACTCCTCGAGGCTTCGCCCGAGCATCTCGCGGTGCGCATGTCGTGGGTCTTCGGACCGGACCGGCCGAGCTTCGTGGATCAGATCCTCCAGCGCGCGCACGAGACCGAGGACTTGAGCGCCATCGCCGACAAGTGGTCCACGCCGACTTATACCCTCGACGTGGCGAAGCTGCTCCGGCCGCTGCTGCGCGAGAAGAGGGCGACGGGCGTGCTGCATCTCGCCAACACCGGCGAATGCACGTGGCAGGAATACGGGCAGTTCGCCATCGACTGCGCGGCGAAGCTGGGCGCGCCGCTCAAGGGTCGCACGGTCGCGCCGCTGAGGATGAGCGACCTTGCGGCGTTCGTGGCGAAGCGGCCGGTCTATACGGTGCTGTCCACGGCGAAGTTTGCCGAGCGCAGCGGCCTCACGCCACGCCCGTGGCAGGAAGCCGTCGAGGAGCACGTGCGTGCGACGCTCTCTCGTTGATCAGTTGTAGAGGCCGCGCAGGTCCGGGTCGGACTTCGCGTTCTTGCGCATCGCCTCGTTCATCTGGATGGCCACGCTGATGCAGTGGCGCGCGGTCTTGATGTCGCCGAGCTGCGCCTCGTAGCAGGCGAGATTGTAGTGAAGGATGCCGGTGCGCCGGATCCATTCGGGCGCGGCGTCGATCACGCTCAGCGCGAGATCGCCCTTCTTCATCTTGTGCAGGGCAAAGGCCCGCTGGACGGTGAACTCATCGCGTTCCGGGTGGCACTTGATCGCGTGTGCCGCGAGCGCCTCGACTTCCTTCCAGCGGCCCAGGTGAAGCAGGACGCGATTGCGCGCGAGCAGCACTTCCGGCTGGTCGGACTCGGTCTCCGCCGTGCCCGTGATCTCCTCAAGGGCTTCCTCCGCCATTCCGAGGTAGAGATACCCGTCGGCGGCGCGGAGTGCGCGCTGGGTCTTCGGGCTGTGGGGGTGGGGCTGATGGTTTAGGTAAAGCATCGGTGTGGTGTCTTTATTATCACAAGCACTGCCAATGCCAACTCCCAACCGCTCTCCCGGGGAAACTACTTACCTCCGAAAGATAAACTCCTTCGAGTTGAGCAAGGCCCACGCGACGTCCTCCGCCGCCCGCCGCTTGTCTCCGGGCGCCCCGAGGTGTCCGTAGAATTTCTCCCGCTCCGCCGCGCCGGGCGCCCGCGTGAGGACAGCCCACGAGAGCGCGTCCACGACCTCCCCGTCCGCTTTGCCAGCGCCGAGGAGTTGCCCGATCAAGTTGTCCTTATTCGTGAGGATCTGCTGCACCAGAGGGCCGCTCGCGAGTTGGAAGACCTGCGGCAGCGCGACTTCGTTGCTCCGCTCGCACTCGCTCGTCACCAGCCTCGGCGGCTTTCCGAAGGTCGCCGAGAAGCGGTCCGCGTCGGTGGTGAGCGGCTTGTAGTGTTTACGCCCGGCAGGCGTCTGCGTGAGCCGCGTGCCGGCGGGGAAACCGTCGATCTCGATCGGCGCCCCGAGCGCGCGGCCCATCGAGTCGATCAACTGCTCCGCGCCAAGCCGGCGCACGATGGCGCGTGAGAAGAGCGTCTCGTCGTCGCGATTCGTGGCGTTCGGCGTCGCGTCGAGCTGGTAGGTGCGCGACGCCATGATCGTGCGGATCAAATGGCGCAGGTCGTAGCCGTGCTCGACGAAGTCCCGCGTCAGCGCATCGAGCAGCTCGGGATGCGACGGCGGATTGCTCGCGCGGAAGTCGTCCACCGGATCGACGAGCCCGCGACCGAAGAGATTGAACCACACGCGGTTCACCTGCATCCGCGCGAACATCGGCGAATGCGAGAGCCACTCCGCGAGCGACGCGAGCTCGCTGCTGCGCGGCGTGATCACCGGCTTCCCGCCGCCGAGGAAGCGCATCGTCGCCGGCTGGCCGGTGCGCGGATTGAGCACACTGCCGAGCGCCTTGAGCGTCACGAACTGATCGCCGTTGAACTCGTGCTTGTCGCTCTTGTCCGAGCGCTTGTTGTCCTTCACCACGTAGTCCACGCGGGCGAAAAGCGCGGCCCAGTTGTAGTAGTCGTCCTGCGTCCAGCGCTCGAAGGGATGATTGTGACACTGCGCGCAGTTGAGCTGCGTGCCGAGGAAGACGCGCGCCGTATTCTCCGCGCGCTGCACGGGATCGCGGTTCGCGCGATACCAGTTCGCCGGCGGGTTCTTGTAAGTCGAGCCGCGCGCGCCGACCAGCTCCCGGGCGAACTCATCGACCGGCATGTTTTCCGCGATGCACTTGCGGATCCAGCCGTGAAAGACGGCGACGCCATTCCGATCGAGCTGCCGCTCCTCGATTCGCAGCAGGTCTGCCCACTTCATCGCCCAGAAATCCGCGAACTCGCCCCGCGTGAGCAGGCGCTCGACCAGCCGCGCCCGCTTGTCCGGCGCGGGATCGTCGAGGAACGCACGCGTCTCCTCCGCGCTCGGCACAAGCCCGAGCAGATCGAGCGACGCACGCCGCACGAAAAGCTCGTCGCTGCACAGCTCCGATGGATTGACGCGCAGCCGCGCGAGCTTCTTGAAGACGACCTCGTCCACGAAATTGCCCGCCGGCGGATTCGCCCACGTGAACGCGCGGCTCGGCACGAAGTTGATCGTCACCGGCACCTGCTTGCCGAGATAGCGCACGAGCACCGTCGTCTCCCCGAAAGCCTCACGCGTCACCCGCCCGCCGGCGCTCGCCTTCGCGCCGAGATTGTTCGGCTCATACACCGCGAGCCCCGTCACATCGCGCGTCGTGCCATCGGAGAAAGTCGCGCTCACCGCGAACTGCGCCGCCTCCTCCGGCTCGATGAGCACCGCGCTCCGCGGCGTCACGTCCAGCTTCGTGAGCCGCAGCTCCGCGCCGCTATCCGGCGCGCCGTCCGCGATCCACGCGCGCAAGATTTCATACTCCGGCGAATCCACCGCGAAACGCTGGCCGCCTTCGTGCGCGAGCTGCGCGGTCGCCTTCTGCAGGAGGAGGCTGCGCTCCGGCTCGAGCAGATTTACGCGCCGCCCGCCCTGGTCGCGCACCATCGCCAGCCAGTCGAGATCCGCGTCCTGTCCGCGCAGCGAGATCTTGAGTCCGCCCTTGCCCTGCCCATTCCCGTGGCAGCCGCCCGCGTTGCATCCCGCCTTTGAGAGCAGCGCCATCACATCGCGCCGATAGACCACGTCGCCGGCTTGCGCCGAAAGCGCGAAGATCAGCAGAAGAGGGCGGAGCGGCTTGAACATTCGCGGGAACAACTCGAATCCCCCCGCTTTGCTAGGAGCGTGTCGAGATACTACGCGATTCGGGGTTGGGTCGCCGCATTGCCGCAACCCGTTGGCCCACCCAGGCTCAAATAGTCTCTTGCCGGAGGCAGCCCGTTCTGCTGGCCTCCGCTCACCCGATCACAAGAAGCCAGCAGAGCTCACGGCATCCAATTCCGCCGCCGCCTTTCCGCCCAGCATGGAGTCGAGATTAGATCGGATGCCAAGAATCGAATGAATCCCAAGAAACCCGCCGCGGCCAAACCCGCGGGCTCGACCGGCAAAGCCGGGCGATCCACCGCAACGAAGATCAAGGATCCCTTGTTGGCCGCGAAGCCGGCCCTCCTCGCAGGCGGCAACCCTCAGATCGCGAAGGCCGACGGCGACGCCCCCGTGCAGGCCTATATCGCGGCCATGCCGGGCTGGAAACGAGACATCGGTCGCCGCCTCGACGCGCTCATCGGGCGCACTGTCCCCGGCGTGTGCAAGGCCGTGAAATGGAACACGCCCTTCTATGGCATCGATGGGCAGGGGTGGTTCCTCGGCTTCCATTGCCTCACGAACTACGTCAAGGTGGCATTCTTCCGCGGCACGTCGCTTCGTCCTGTGCCCCCCGGCGAGTCCAAGCACAAGGAAGTGCGCTACCTCCACATCCACGAGGACGAGCAGTTCGACGAGAAGCTCGTGGCGAGGTGGATCAGGCAGGCATCGGAATTGCCCGGATGGGTTCCGTAGCGACGGCCTGAAGCTGCCGTGGATGGCCCGTGCCCGCCCTTGAGTGGGGCAAAAGGGCAAGCTTTCTGGCTGGCCGATGTTCTCTCGAAAATCCTCGCGCCCCGCCATCCGGCCCTAGCCCGTCCAATGCGCGTCGCGCAGCGCCGGAAAATCGCGTCGCCAGTCGCGGACCATCTGCGGATCGAGCGCCGCCGCCAGCACGCGCTCCTGCTCGCCCGCATCGGCGACGATCACGCCGTGCGGATCGACGACGACGCTTCGCCCCGGGTAGGTGAATTGCGGATCGGTGCCCACCCGGTTCACGCCGACGACGAAGGCCTGATTCTCGATCGCCCGCGCCTGGAGCAGCGTGAGCCAGTGTTGCTGCCGCTTCGCCGGCCACAGCGCCATGACCACGAACAGCTCCGCCCCGCCCCGCGCCGCCGCGCGGAAGATCTCCGGGAAGCGCAGGTCGTAGCACACAAACGGCGCGACGATGAAGCCACCCCAATTGAACGTGACGATCTCCGCACCCGGCGCGTGTCCCACGTCTTCGCCGCCGAGGCTGAAGGGATGAATCTTCGAGTAACGCGCCAGCAGCGCGCCACCCGGCGCGAAGGCAACCGCCTGGTTCAGCCCGCGTCCGGCGCCATCCGGGCTCACCACGCCGCCGAGCACCGTTGCCCCCGTGTCCTTCGCGAGTTCGCGGAGAAAGCCTTCGTCTTCCCGGTCATCGCGCTGGCAGGTCGCGGCGAGATTCATCGAGAAGCCGGACGCGAACATCTCCGGCAGCACGACGAGTGAGCCGGGCGATGGCGGATTCGCGGCGAGCAGCTTGCGGACGTTGCGGAAGTTCGCGGCTTTGTCTTCCCACGCGATGTCGGGCTGCACGGCGAAAAGGTTCATTCGGCGCATGGCGTAGCACGGGGAGCGAAAAGTTTCACGATCAAGACTTGCCGCCCCGGCGATTGTCCTTAAGAGAATCGCCACCGCATGAGCACCACTGTCGCGCCCGCCGCCTACGACTCGAAGATCGAGGGCAACGTCATTTTCACGACGCTCGACGCCACGATCAACTGGATGCGCAAGAACTCGCTCTGGCCGATGCCGATGGGCCTCGCCTGCTGCGCGATCGAGCTCATGGCCACCGGCGCCTCGCGCTTCGATATCGCCCGCTTCGGCGCGGAGGTGATGCGCTTTTCGCCGCGCCAGAGCGACGTGATGATCGTCGCCGGCACCGTCACTTACAAAATGGCGCTCGCCGTGAAACGCATCTGGGATCAGATGCCCGAGCCGAAATGGTGCATCGCGATGGGCGCGTGTGCATCGAGCGGCGGCATGTATCGCAGCTACGCGGTGCTCCAGGGCATCGACCGGCTGCTGCCCGTGGATGTCTATATCAGCGGCTGTCCGCCGCGCCCCGAGGCGCTCCTCGAAGGGCTCATGCGCCTCCAGCGGAAGATCGAGGGAGAGAAGTCGTTCATGGCGCAGAAGGAAGGCCTCGCCGCCCTCGCCGCGGGAGTTTAACCGATGAGCTCAAAGCTTTCCGCTGACGTTTCCGCGATTGAGAAGAAGTTCGCGGTCCTCAAGAAGACCGACTTCCGGGGCGAGACGACGCTGCTCGTCGAGCGCGCGTCGATCAAGGAGTTGTGCAGCTTTTGCAAAGACGAACTGGGCTACACGTATCTCGTCGATATCAGCGGCGTGGATAATTTCGGCGAAGAGCCGCGCTTCGAGGTCGTCTATGAACTCTGCCAGTTCGAGCGCGTCGATTACCTGCGGCTGAAAATTCGCGTGAGCGAAGACGAGCTGAGCGTTTCATCCGTGAGCGACATCTGGCCGACCGCCGACTGGCACGAGCGCGAGGCGTTCGACATGTTCGGCGTCGTGTTCGACGGCCATCCCGATCTGCGCCGCATCATCATGTGGGAGGGCTATCCCTTCCATCCGCTGCGCAAGGACTTCCCTCTCGCCGGCAAGGCGAGCGATGTGCCCGAGGTCGCCTTCACCTCGGCCGCGCCGCTGGCCGGCGGACCGTTCGTCACCATCCCCACGACCGGCGACACGCAGGTGCGCGAGCCGCGATCGAGGGAAGCCTGATCATTTCGCCCCGCGGCGAATGAAGCCCTTCCCGAGGCAGGGCGAACACGTCGTGGCGGTCGCAGCGGTATCGAGCGTCGAAAGCCTCAATCCGTCGCTCTTGCCCGGTTCGGTCATCCGTTTGCCCATACCCCTGCACGTCGTGCACAGTTCCGCGCCGGGTGGGAGATCGAATTCCCGCTTTCCGCTGCCGAGGCAAATCGGGCAACGCTGCGGGCTGTAAGGTTTTCCGTTCGGGTTGGTCCCTCGCTGCGTGGAGTTGCCGCTCCCGTTGCACGTCGGACAGGTCAGCCGCTTCGGCCCGGCCTGCGTGGATGGCTGCCCGTCCGGCGAGAGCCCGGCGATGGCGAGTTGCTCGGTCAGCGCCGCGACCTGGTCCTTGAGGAGCGCGTTCTCGTCCCGCTCGCGGATGATGAAATAGATCGCCGCACCGAAGAAGATGAGGAAGGCGAGGGCGGTTTTCATGCGCGGGTAATCTCAGCGTGAATCGGATTTCTGCGAGCGCCCTTTCGCGATCGTTTCGGTGAGCAGTCGCAGGAATTGCGCGGCGGCATTTTTCCCCTCGCGCATCACCTCGGCGTGGCTCAGCGATTCGTCGCCCAGCCCGGCCGCCCAATTTGTCAGGCACGAAAACCCGGCGACTTCGATCCCGAGCGCGCGCGCCTGGATCGCCTCGAGCACCGTGCTCATGCCGACGGCATCCGCGCCGAGCGTGCGAATCATCCGCACTTCCGCCGGGGTCTCGTATTGCGGGCCGCGCAGCGCCGCATAGACGCCTTCGTGCAGCGTGATGCCTTCTTCTCGCGCGACTGCCGAGAACAGGTCCCGAAGCTTCCGCGAATAAACCTCGCTCATGTCGATGAAGTTCGGCCCGCCGAGCAGCGGCGACGTTCCGGTCAGATTCAGGTGATCGTTCAGCATCATCCACGTCCCCGGCGCGAAGTCGCGATTCGCCGTCCCCGCCGCATTCGTCAGCACGAGCCGCCGGATGCCGCGCTCCGCCATCCATCGCACATGAGCCGTCACCTCCTGCGCGCTCCAGCCTTCATAAAGATGCACGCGCCCCGCGGCGACGAGCACCGGCGTGCCGCTCACTTCGGCGAAAACGAAACGCCCCGCGTGCCCCGGCACCTTCGATTGCGGCAGCCCTTCGACCTCCGAATACGGCACACTCGCGGTCACGGCGATCTCGTCCACAAAACTGCCCAGCCCCGAGCCGAGCACGATTCCCCATTCCGGCTGAAGCTCGCGCCAGTCGCTCATCGGGTGAGTCTCCGCAGCAGCGCGTGGAGCAGCGCGAGTCGCGGCATCGCCGCCCCCGCCGCGCGTCCCTGCCGCAGCGCCTCGCCCCAGATCGCCTCGACCTCCACCGGGCGGCCCGCCTGCCAGTCGATCATTGATGACGGCTTGTAGGCGCCCATGCTCAGCGAGCGTTCGATTTGGAAGTCGGCGAATTCATCCGCGATGTGATGCCCCAGCGCGCGCGCGCCGTCGAGCACATCGCTCATCAAAGCCCGCGCCTCCGCCCGCAGCGCCGCGTCCGCGAGCACGTCCGCGACCGTCGCGCCACCCGCCGCGATTGCCAGCCCGTTGAACGGCACATTCCACACGAGCTTCCGCCAGCGCTCCTCCACCAGATCGTCCACGGCCTTCGCCTCGATCCCGGCGGCGACGAACGCCCCGACCAGCGCCCGCACCCGCTCCGACGCCGGCCGGCGGAACTCCCCGATCGAGATCGTGCCGTGGTCGATGTGCATCACCTCGCCCGGCGCCGTGCGATTCAGGCAGACGAAACACAGCGCGCCCATCACGCGCTCCGCTCCCCAGCGCTGCGCGAGATGCTCCTCATTGCCGAGCCCGTTTTGCAGCGTCACCAGCGCCGTCTTCCCGCCGAGCAGCGGCGGAAGCAGCGCATCGAGCGCCGCGTTCGATGTCGCCTTGAGCGCGATGAGCACGAGATCGCACGGCCCGATTTCCTCCGGCGCGCCGCAAGCCTTCGCCGGCACGCGCACGGTCCGTTCGCCCGTGTGGATTGTAAGCCCGCGCTCCCGCACCGACGCGAGATCCGAGCGCATGAGGAAATGCACGTCGTGCCCGATGTGCGCGAGCATCCCGCCATAGTAGCCGCCGACGGCTCCAGCGCCGACGACAGCGATCTTGCCGAGCGATAGCTTGTTCACGCGCGTTGCCTAAATCCGAAACCCGCGAGCCTCAACGAAAGTCATGCGACGCCGGCACGCTCAGCTCCGGGAAGCTCAGCGGCGTGATCCGCTCCGCCTTCACATGAATGACGCGCTCCACATTCTGCACCACGCCTTCGATCGCGAGAAACGGCTCCTCGCTGATCAGCAACCGGCAACGCTCGAAGAGTTGCGGCGTCACGATCGCATTCGCGGTGCCCGTCTCGTCCTCGACGCTCACGAAGCAGAAGCCCTTCGCCGTGCCCGGCCGCTGCCGGCAGATCACCAACCCCGCGATGCGCACGCGCGTGCCCGTGCGCGCCTGGTCGAGATCGCTCGCGCGCCACACATCGCCGAGCCGCTCGCGCACCATCGCCATCGGGTGCGGCCCCGTCGTCAGCCCCGTGGTCGCGTAGTCCGCCTGCGTCCGCTCGGTCGCGCTCATCGGCGCGAGCGGCAGCGCGCGTGCCGCGTCTGCGCGGGCGAAGAGATCGCCGGGTTCGCGCGCGACCTCCACCTTCCACTGCGCATCACGCCGATGATCGGCCAGACCGTTGAGCGCGCCGACCTTCGCCAGCGCGCGCTGCGCGAGCTTCGGCAGCGCGGAGCGAAGCTGGAAGTCGGCGAGATTCGCGAACGACCGTGCGTTCACGATCCGCTCGCCATCCGGCCGCGTGAGTCCGCGCACGAAGCACAGCCCGAGGCGCAGCGATCCATCGCCGCCGATCTTGCACAGCCATTCGCTCTCCGCCACGTTCACCGCGCGGATGCGCACGCCGTGGCGCTTCGCATCGGCGACGAGCGTCGCGGGCGAGTAGAAGCCCATCGGCTGGTTGTTCAGCAGCCCCGCGTAAAACTCCGGCGCGCGATGCACCTTCATCCAGCAACTCGCGTAGGCGATGAGCGCGAAGCTGATCGCGTGCGACTCAGGAAAGCCATACACCGCGAACGACTGAACCGCCTTCGTCACCGCGTCGATCACCTCCGGCGATGCGCCGCCGCGCTCCATCCCCGCGCGCAGCTTCACGCACACCTTCTCCATCTTTTCCTGCGAGCGATGAAAGCTCAGCGCGCGCCGCAACTCCTCGGCTTCGCTCCCGCTGAAGTCCGCCATCACCATCGCGATCTTCAAGAGCTGCTCCTGAAACAGCGGAACGCCGAGCGTCCGCTCCAGCACCGACCGCAGTCGCTCGTCGTAAAACGTCACCGGCTCGCGGCCCGCGCGCCGCGCGAGAAACGGATGCAGCATGTCGCCCTGGATCGGCCCCGGCCGGATGATCGCGACCTCCACGACCACATCGTAAAAGCAGCGCGGCAACATCCGCGGCAGCGTCGCCATCTGCGCGCGGCTCTCGACCTGGAAAGTGCCGACCGTGTCCGCCGCGCACAGCAGATCGTAAGTCGCCGCGTCGTCCTTCGGGATCACCGCGAGATCCACGGGCCGCCCGCGCGCCGCGCACATTTCCAGCGAGTCCTGCATCGCCGCCATCATGCCGAGCCCGAGCAGATCGACCTTGATGATGCCGAGGTCCTCGCAGTCGTCCTTGTCCCACTGCGCGACCACGCGGCCGGGCATCGACGCATTCTCCAGCGGCATCACCGAGCTGAGCTGGCCCTGGCAGATGATCATCCCGCCGCTGTGCTGGCCGAGGTGGCGCGGCATCCCGTGGATGCGCCGATACAAATCCACCGCCGCCGCCGTGCGCGGATGCTCCGGCGCGATGCCCGCTTCGCGGAGCTGCGCGTCGAGATCGAGCGTGTGCGGAAAGTCGCCGTTGCCGAAAAGGTGCGAGAAACGGTTGAGCGTGTCGGGCGGAAAGTTCAGCGCCTTTCCGATCTCGCGCATCGCGCTGCGACCGCGGAAGGTGATTACGTTCGCCGTCATCGCCGCGCCGTGCTGGCCGTAGCGCTGATACACTTCCTGGATCACGCGCTCGCGCCGGTCGCCGCTCGGCAGGTCGAGATCGATGTCCGGCCACGACGTGCGTCCTTCGCTCAGGAAGCGCTCAAACAGAAGATTGCACGCGATCGGGTCGCACGCGGTGATGCCGAGCGAATAGCACACGACGCTGTTCGCCGCCGAGCCGCGCCCCTGCACGAGGATGCCCTGCGCGGTGCAGAAGTTCACGATGTCCCAGACGATGAGGAAGTAGCCGCTGAAGCCGAGCTTCGCGATCAGCTCCAGCTCGCGGTTGACCTGCGCGAGCACGCGCGCGCTGAGGTGCGAGTAGCGCGACCGCGCGCCGGCAAGCGTCATCTTGCGGAGGAAGACGTCCATCTCCTCGCGCTGCATCCCCTGGTAGCGCGGGAACTCGTAGCCGAGATTTTCGAGCGTGAACTCGAGCCGCTCCGCGAGCCGTATCGTGTTGCTCACCGCTTCGGGATGATCGGCGAAAAGTCGCGCCATTCGTGTTGCAGGCTTGAGGTGACGCTCGTCGTTCAGCGCGAGCAGCCGGCCCGCGGCGTCGAGATGCGTGTGATTCCGGGCGCACGTGAAGACATCGAGCACGCGCCGCTGCTCCGGCGTGGCGTGGAGCACGCCATTGGTCGCGAGCAATGGCAGCCGCAGCGCGTCCGCGAGATCGCACAGCGCATCGTTCCCGCGCTCCTCGCCGCGACGGAGGTGGCGCTGGATTTCGACCAAGACGTTGTCTTTCCCGAATGCCGCGATGAGCCGCTCCGCTGCGTGCTGCACAGCAGGGCGATCGTCGAGCGCGCGGCGGACCGGGCCTTCCTCGTCGCCGGTGAGTGCGACGAGTCCCTCGGCGAACTCGGCGAGTTCATCCCAGCGCACCGGCGCGTGGTGCTTCGTGCCGCGCAGCTTCGCGCGCGTGATGAGCTGGCAGAGGTTGCGGTAGCCGGTGCGGCTCGCGACGAGCACGGGCAGCACGCTGCCGTCGTCGAGCGTCAGCTCCGCGCCGGTGATCGCGCGGAGCCCGTGCTCGCGGCCGCGCGCGAAGAAGCGCGGCGCGCCATACACGCCGTCGCGATCGAGCAGCGCCATCGCAGGGAAACCGAGCTGCGCGGCGCGCTCCGCGAGCTGCTCCGGCGGCGATGCGGCGCGCAGGAAGCTGAACGCGCTGCGGGCGTGAAGTTCAACGTATCCCGGCGTCATAGCAGCCCTCGATGAGCCAGCGCGTCGGCTCGCGCCGCAGGCGAAACAAGCCGCGCCCGGCGAGGTCCACGTCCCATTCCTCCACGCTCCATTGCTCGCGCTCCCACCAGCCGCCGCTCGCGCGATACGGACCGAGCGCATCGAGCACGCGCGTGGAATCGACCTGCGCCGGCACCTGCCGCACCACGCGCACTTCAGCCGCCAGCGGCGGACGAAAGCGGCGCAGCGGCAGGCCGAGCGGGAGAACCTCGCGTTCGCGCAGGTCGTGAAAGCGCGGCTCGACGACGCGCACATCGTCCGGCCGGTGCGAGTCGGCGACTTCGGCGACGCCGACGTTTTCCGCGCCGACGAGCGCGGCGAGGCGTGCGAGCGTTTCGCCGAAGCGGTTTGGATCGCGCAGCGCGGTCTCGAAAAGCTGGAACTGCTGTCGCTCCGGCAGCGCGGGCTCGATGAGTAGCCGCACGCCGGTCGGGTGCGCGACGAGCTGCAGCGTTTCGAGATGCGTGTGCAGCACGCGGAATAGTGCGTCGGCGTCCGCAGTGGGCGAGGGGATGGTGAAGACGCGCACATATTCATCTCCTTCTCCTTCTCCTTCTTCATCTCTCTCTTTTCGATTGGAGGGAGAAGGAGATGAAGAAGGAGAAGGAGAGTTTTCCAGCGGTAGCGTGAGCGTGAGGCGGGCGGCGACGCGATGCGCGGTGGTGAGGCGCAGCGTGAGTTGATCGAGGAAGCGGCGCAGGATGAAGAGCAGCGGCTCGGTCGTCTCGATCTCGTGCTCGAAGTCGAACGCCTCGGCGAATTCCTCGACCGGCCGCACGAGCCGCAGCAGGCGTCCGGTCTGTCCCGCGGCGCGCTGCCACAGGCGATCGGCGTCGGGACCGAGGCGGTCGGCGAGTTCGCCGCGCGGCAGGCTCGTGAGCTGGCCGAGTGTGTGGATGCCCCAGTCGCCGAGCAGCGCGTGGAGTTGCTCCGGCGGATTGATTTCCGACACGGCGAGCTGCGCGAGGAAAACCCCGGGCGCCTGCACGACGAGCGACGGCGCGGCGCGGCGCGCGGCGAGGAAGGCGAGGTCGGGATTTGGCGCGACGCCGACTTGTGCGCGCAGCTCGAGCGCGGTGCAGCGGGCGAGCACGGTCTCGCACCAGCGCGGCCAGGCGGCGATCTTCGCGCCGCGCAGGTCGGCGGTGCAGCAGCCGTCGGCGGTCGCTTCGATGCTCGGCGAAAGCGAGCCGGCCACTTCGAGCAACGCGCCTTGCACGACGCGCTCGGCGGCGAGGGCGCGGGGGAGCAGCGTCAGCTCCGGGCAGCGGGCGAGGGCCTGCGCATCCGGCTGTCCGGCTCGGACGCCGCGCGCTGCGGCATCGTCGGTCAGTTCGACGACGACGCCTTCATCGCTGATCGCGACGAGCGGCGACTCAGCGCGCCAGCGGAGCGCCGCCTGGAGGCGGAAGTTGGGCAGGAGGAGGACGGCGAACATGGCGCTGCC
>JBEBGD010000159.1:0-9219 GCA_040081625.1 Chthoniobacteraceae bacterium | reverse complement strand
CCCGGCAGCGTGAGCGCGGGCTTCGTCGTGTCCTGCACGGTCACCGTGAAGCTGCCCGTCTGCTCATTCCCGGCCGCATCCATCGCGGACACGTTCACCATCGTCGGCCCGATCGGGAACTCGCTCCCGCTCGCCGGCGTGACGATCAGACTCGTCACCCCGACCACGTCGCTCGCGCTGACGTTGAAATTCACCACCGCGCCATTTGCACCGGTCGCCTCGACGCTGAACGGACCCGGCAGCGTGAGCGCGGGCTTGGTCGTGTCCTCCACGGTCACCGTGAAGCTCGCCGTGACGATGCTGCCGGCGCCGTCTGATGACGCAAGATTCACCGTCGTGGTGCCGATGGGAAATGTCGCGCCACTCGGCTGGTCGGCGGTAAAGGAATAGGAAAGCCCGAAGATGTCGGCGGCGGAGGCGGTGTAATTCACGACCGCGCCGCCCGTGCCGGTCGCCTCGGCGAAGATGTCGGCCGGCACGACGAATACGATGGGCGGGCTCGCCGTGTCGTAGGTGACCGTCAGTTGCGGCGGCACCGAGCCGCTTTGCTTGCTATCGAACTGAGCAGCCGTGATGTTGACGTTCTCGTCGCCACGCAGCAGCCAGCCGTCGTTGTTCACGGTCGTATCGACCCAGCCCTGCACATCGGCCACGAGTTGCGTGGTCGAATCCCACGTCATCGGTCCCGGGCTGCCGACGACCGCGGTGGCCGAGGCGGTGGAGTTGAAGCTGCCGCCTGGGCTTCCCCACCCGAGCGTGTTGAAAAAGGTGAAAAACCACGTCGCGTCGCCCGTCCTCGCCGGCGCGCCGAACCCTTTGCCGTCGATATTCTCCGACGCGCCTTCTCCCCACGGCTCCGTGAGCCGATGCAGGCCGATGCTCTTGCCGCTGCCGGCGCTTCCTGCTTTCACGAAGTTGAGCTGGAGCGAAGCGGAAAGAACCTTCGAGCCGAACGCCACGCGGCCCGGCACGTCGAACTGCACAAGCGCGCGGCGGACGTAAGGCCCCCAATTCGGACCCGTGCGACCGACGTATAGGTAGCCGCGCCCGTCGCTGTAATGGCGCGCGAGGGCCACGTCGTCGGAGAAGATGGTATTATCCTGCGAAGGCTGGAGCGTGGTGCTGACGCGATGCTGCGCGACGACTTGATAGATGCCGCCCGCGGGCTGGCCATTGATGTCGAGCTGGAGCACGCCGGGCGTGCTCTTGAGGCCTATGTAGATTTCGCCGCTTTCGTCTTCGCCCAGCGTGAGAATGCGCTGCCCCACGATCGGGTTCGTGCCGAGCAGTGGGATCGCTTGATTGAGCGTAAAGACACCGCTTCCCGGCGCGGTCTCTTCAAGACCCATCATGCGTCCGTCCGACGCGCCGGCCGTCGAGCCATAGTCACCGAAGACATACTTGCCTCGCAGCGCGGGAATCGCCGCGCCGCGATAGACATAGCCACCCGTGACCGACAGCCCGAGCTGCGGCAACGGCGGATTGCCGATGACCACGCCGGGGTGCGCATACACCGCGATTGGAGCGATGAACGGCCCGCCCGGGTTCGGCATCGGGTTGGTCGGCGCACCCGAGGAAAAGACAGGCAGCTCGTCGCCCTCAAGGTAACGCCAGCCGTAATTGCCGCCGGGCACGATGAGATTGATCTCTTCGATCCGTCCCTGCCCCACATCGCCGCAGAAGATCCGGTTCGTGCCGCCGGGCCGGGCGTCGAAGCAAAACCGCCACGGGTTGCGCAAGCCATAGGCGAAGATCTCCTTCTTCAAGCCGGGTAGCGGGTCGTTAAAAAATGGGTTGTCCGTCGGAATGCTGTAGGTCAGCGGCCCGGCAGCATCGGGATCGAGAGGATCGATCCGCAGAATCTTGCCGAGGTAATTCGTGCGGTCCTGGCCGTTGCCGAGGCCATTGGTGGGACGCGCGGCGGCGCCACCGGTGTGGCCCACGTTGTTGTCATTGCTGCTGCCGCCATCGCCGGTGCCGATGTAGAGCTTCCCATCCGGCCCGAACTCGAGCTGGCCACCATTGTGATTACTCTGCGGCTGCGTGAACACGAGCAGCCGCCGCTCAGTCGGGTCGGCGACGTTCGGGTCGCCAGCGGAGACCTGGAACTCCGCGATCACCGTCACATGGTTCGGAGTGTGATCCGGCACCGGCGGACCGGGATCGACGCCGACTTGGTAGGGTTTGCTGTAGTTGAGGTAAAACTTCCCGAATCCCGGCGACCCGGAGTCCGAGAAGCCCGGATGAAACGCCATCCCCAGCAGTCCGCGCTCGGTGTATCCGGCGTTCACCGTCACCACCGGACCAGGACCATTGTCGGGCGCAACATTCGCGGCGCTGCGAATGTCCAGGAACGGCGTCGGCAACTGATAGCCGTTTTCGATGATATAGATGATGCCCGGCTGATCACAGACGAAGAGCCGCCCCGAGCCATCCTTCACGTGCGCGATCGTCGTCGGCGAATGCATCTGACCGAGGCTGACAGGCTTGAGCGCGAGATTCGGGAAATCGGCGGCCGCCTTCGCGCAGAGAATCCCGACAAGGAGGAAGCGCAGCGAGCGACGCATTGGGGAATGAAGACTCATGGGTTGATCGGGGGAAGCGGCGTCATGCGCCTACGGGTTATTCGGAATCACCCGGATGCGCTGTCGCGTATTTGTGTTGGGGGCGCCTTGCGGTTGCTGCTGCGGTTGCGGCAGTTTGATCGCCGGAGGCAGATTGGTCGGTCGTGGGATGTTCACCGGCGGGCGGGCGATCGGCGTCGCGATGCGGCCCGGCCCTCCGGGCGGCACCGGCACCACGCCCGGCTGCCCCCCCGGTCGCGCACTCGGCATGGGCGGCGCCACGTTCGCGAACGCCGCCTGGTCCACTTCGATCGTCGCAAACTCGCCGCCCTTCTTAATGGACGCCTTCGTCTTCTTCGCCTCGTCAGACCACTCGAGCTTCACGAGCTGATAGCCTTCCACGTTGGGATCGTTCCCGAAAAGTTGGATCAGCACGCCGGGCTGAGTGCGGTCCTTGATGATGATCCACTCCTTCTCCATCCCGTCCTGCGTCATCGTCGCCACGCTCCCGAGGTAAAGGTTCTGCGCCCACGACACCTTTTCCTCCGCCGGCTTCTCGGTCGCCGTCGCGACGGCAAACGGCGACTCCGCGCGCAGCTTCGTATAGCGCGACTCGGGGAAGCGCTCAGGCACGGGCGAAGTGACGGCCAGCGCAGCGTGCGATGCGCCGAGCAGGAGGAGGATGCGCGGGATCATGCCCGCACCTTTCGCCCACGCACGCCGCGAGTCAATCGCGCGACGTGACAGGCGCGTCATTGCGCCGCGAACCACTTCGCGAGCTTGAAGCTGCCGCTGACCTGCGACTTGTCCTCCTTGTCGAGCTGGAGCGTGGCTTTCTCGAAGACGAGGAAGTTCACCGGCGTCTGCACATCGTAGAGGAAGTTCACGAGATCCTCCCACTTGCCCTTCACGTTGAAGCTCACGCTCACGGCTTGATACGCCGCCTTGCCCGCCGTCTTGCCGCCCTCGGGCACGCTCAGCACCGGTTCGGTCGGCGTGAGGTTCCGCGCCTGGCCGAGTTCCTTGACCTTGTCGAGCAAGGCCACGCCGGCGCTGTTTGCATTGTCGAGCTTGGGTTGAATCTGCGTGAGCCACTGGTCGCGCTGCTCCCAAAGCGTGCGCTCGGAGATGAGCGTGCGCATCGCGGCGAGCGTGGTCGTCTTGTCCTCGATCTGCCGCGTGAGCTGGCGCTGGAAGTTGAGGAAGGTCTTTCCGAGCACGAACGTCACGAGCAATGCGACGAGTGTGCCGACAAGCGTGGCGAGCGTGCGTTCGCGGGAAGTCATCTGCATGCTCATCGCCCGAAGACCGTGAACTTCACGCCCGTGTTGATGAATTGCGGCTGCGGCATGTCGAGTTTGTAAACCGTCATCCCGGGCTCCTTGCGCAGCTTCTCGGTGAACTCCGTCCACAGATTCGCGTTCGGCGCCTCGCCCTCGATCTTGAAGGATTTCGGCCCGAATTCGAAGAGCGTGAATTTCACTTCCTTGGACGGCAGATTCGCGGTCAACAGGTTGAGCACTTCGACCGCCGAACGCGACGGATCGATCGCCGGCGCGAGGTCCTGCCACTTCGCCTGCCGGCTCTGCTGGAACTCGACCAGCGGCTGCGTCTGCGCGAGCTGCACATCGAGCTGCTGCACCTGCCGCTTGAGCCACACGAGGTAGAGGCACACCGCCGCGACGACGAGCAGGTAGAGCATCGCGAAAAGTTGCAGCCGGCCACGCGAGCGGTCGGTCGAGTTCAGACGCCGCATCTCCTCGAGCCACGGCGCCGGCACGAGATTCGTCCGCGGCTCGGGCAGTGACTCGTCGAAGGAGAACACATCGACCGGCACGTGCATCAAGGCCGCGAGCTGATCGCGCAGCCCGCCGCAACCCTGCTCGATGCGCACGCGCGCAAACTCCGTCGGCACGCCTTCCATCTCCGCGCGCAGCAGCAGGGCCGGCAGCGCCGAGGTCACCGCGGCGGGATCGGTCTGCGGGATCGTCTGCGCGTAGCCGAGCTTGCCGCGCTCGCACACCGCGACGACGAGCTGCTCGTCCTCCGGCCAGAGGCACAGCACCGTCTCATCGGCCGGGCACGTCGCCGCGACGTGCTGCGCATAGACGGTCACCTTTTCCGGCACGATCGACTTGTTTTTCAGCGGCTCGCAAAGCCGGTCGAGTTGCGCGTGATTCGCCGAGACCGAGAGCAGCGTCGATTCGCTCTCGGCCTGCGTGATCACCACGAAATCCGAGGACACGTCCTCGACCGGATACGGCAGCGTCTTCTCGAGCTGGAGCAGCACCATGCCACTCAGCTCGTCGCGATCGATCGAAGGCAGCGTCATTCGCTCGAGCAGCGCACTGGTGCAGGGCAGCGCGAGGTGGACCAGTGCACCGCTCGGCAGCGCCGCAGCCGCATCCGCGAGTCCCGCGACCGATTGCGTCTGGCCCGTGGGCAGACGAAGGCGCCACCCGGTCGCACCGGGGAAGACGAGCGCTGCGCTGTGACGTCCGTTCTTTTTCATTCCTGCCAGTATAGGATGGTGGGATTCGAGCCGCCCTTTCGAACGACGACTTCGAGTTGTCGAACGACATTTCCGGCGCGCCCCTCGGAAATGATACGCTGCGTCTGGTCCTTGGCGATGATCAGCCCGCTCAGTTCCTTGAACTGCCCCGCGGTGAATCCGAGGTAACTCTGAATCTCCTGCAGGTTCTTGAACTGGTAATCGTCATCGGTCCCATCCACGCCGTCGCGCCCCCGGCGGATGATCAGGAACCGCGCGATGCGCGCCTCGCTCATGCCGGGCAACATGCGCAGGATCGGCTCCGTCGCAGCGGTGAGATCGATCTGCCCCTGGCTGTAAATCGTGAGCTCCTCCTTCCATCCGGGCGACTTGAGCAATGGCTCGATGTTGATCACACGCTCGATTTCATCGAGCGACTGAAACGGCCGGTTCGCCACGACGTAGCCCAGTTCCTCCTCCACCCCGTTTAGCCGCTTGAGATTGTCCGCATCCACATAGTCGAGCATGCAGTCGATCAAGGTCTCGGTCTGTTTCAGGTCGAGTCCGTGTCCGCTCAGCCAGAGCTTGAGGATCGCCAGGCGCCGCTGGTCCTCGCCCGCGAGCAGCCAGTTGATATTCAGCTTGCCCCCCTCGCCCACGATCCGCACGCGGAAGCCGCGCTGGCTGTCGAGTTCCTCGGCGAGGCCCGGCGTGCGCTCGGAGACGAGCGGGTGCTTGCCGATCGCGATGCCCGAGAGCGCCATCGCGCGCGCCTCGACTTCGTGCGTGCGATTCGCCGCCAGCTCCATGTCGCTTTGGATCCACGCGATCCACGTCATCGTCGCGGCGGTCAGCATCAGGATCGCCCACATGACCAGCAGCAAGGCCGAACCGCGCGTCTTGTTCATCGCTCGATGCGTGCGGAGTTGACGGTGAAGACGGCGGTCTCGGGCAGCGAATCCTTCGTGCGCCACAGCCTCATCCGCACCAGGCGAGGCCGGCTCGCGGTTTCATTCCAGCGCTCGAGCCACGCGTTGAACTGCTGGCTGTAAAACTCGAACTTCACTCCGGCCACGTCCTTCATCAGCGGCACCCAATCGTAGGAAGTCTCGTCCGCATCGACATAGCGGCGCTTGAGCCCGAGATCGAGCTTCGCCGAGGTTTTCGACTGCGGCATCACCGTCAGCGTCACGAACCACTCCCCGGTCCCCGTGCTGCTGAGCGTGCCCGCGCCGGGCAGGCAGCGCCACTGGAGTTCGTCGGAGGGCAGGTTGTTGCCGAACTTATGCGGCGTGCCGAGCAGCGAGGACTGCGCGCGCGGCGTCAGGTCGTCGAGCTGCGCGTCGATGTAGCGGAAAAGCCCGGCCGCCCGTTCGCTCTCCGCCTCGCGCTCGCTCGATACGCCGATGCCGATGAGCATCGTCGTAACGAAGCGCTGGAGCGTGACAGCGATCAGCCCGATCAACACCACAGCCACGATGACCTCGATGAGCGTGAAGGCGCGGCGGCGATTCATCGCTGCTCCGGATAGGTGTAAAACGACAGGCTGCGCGCCTGCCGCGAGCCATTGGCCATCCACGAGACTTCGACGTCCACGACGTAGAGCCCGAAAAGCTCCTGGTCCTTTTCGTTCTTCCGTTTGAGCTGCGTGCGCTTGGTCTTGATCTTCGCCCCCGGCAGCCAGTCCTTGATGTCCTCGGTCGTCGCCGTGTCGTTCACCGGCACCGCACCGGCTTCGATCTCGGCCACCTTGCCATCGAGAAAACGGCGCACCACCTCGTCCTCGTCCTTGAGGATTTGTGCGCTCATCACCGTCTCCACGACTTCGCCGAGCGCGAGCACTGCGATCGCGAAGATCGCGACGGCGACCATCACCTCGATGAGCAGAAATCCGCGGCGGAGCTGGCGAAGGCGTGCGCGCATTCAGTTCTCCATTTCGATGATCGTGCCGCGCGCCGACAGCGCATCGAACTCCGCGATCCATCGCCCTTCCCTGCCCTTGTAGCTCACGCGCACCGGTTCACATGCGCCGCTGCGCCAGAACGGCCATTCGGCGACCGGCTTGTCCTCGAGCGAAAAGGGCCGCTCGAGCTTCAGCTCCGCGCCGCCATACGGAAGGTTCGGCAACTCCGCTTCCGAATCATCAGCCGAGAAAATCTCCGGCTCGATCGTCAGCCCGCCCTCTTCGTTCCAGACGACCAGAAACGTGCGGTGTTCCTTCATCGCCTTCGCCTGCGCCTGGCGCGCGAAATCCTCGAATTTCGTGAACGTCTCCTCGAGTTCACGCCCGCCGAAAATGCTGCCGAGGATCGGGATGGACAGCGTCATCACGACCACTGCCAGCGCGATGGCCAGCAGCAGCTCCATGAAAGTGAATGCGGCACGGGAGCGTTGCATCGAGGGCTCTTAGGATGCGCGAAGCCGCCCGCTCGCGCCACTCGTCATTTGCGGCATCGACGCAGGAAATCGCTAAGCCAGCGAGAGCGCGTCCGCGGCGGCGGCGAGCTTCTCGCGCACCCCCGGCAGGAAGGCACGCGTGCGGAGAATGGCGCAGACGGTCGCCTCGCCGCGGGTGAAAAAGCTCACGCACCCGTCGTCGGCAAAGATGGTCGGATTCTGGACGCGGCCCACGCCGAGATTATCCGCAGCGTCTGCCACAGCGGCGAGCTGGACCGCGATGCCGCGCGCGGCATCCGCATCGAAACCGGGCGGCAGGTCGCCGCCGTGGCCGCTCTCGTGCCGGACCGCGATCCAGCACGCGCTCACGCCGGGAAGCCGCGTGAGAACGGCGCCGACGTCGGTGAGCGTCGCCTCGGCATCCAGGCCGAGCGCAACGCAAGCGACATCGAGATTCAGCGGACGCGGCGGCGCGACGGGCTCGGTCGGAATCTCAATGGGCGGCTCTTCGATTCCGCTCCCAAAAAGCGGCGGCGGCGCGACGAAAGGGCGAACAACCGGCGGCGTCATCATGCGCACAGGCAGGATCGGCGAAGGCGGCGGCGCTACATCGGGCGGCCATTGCACGACAGGTCGGGTCGCGATCTCCGGCGGCGGTTGCATCCACACATTGGGCGGCGAAAGCGGCGGCGGCTCCGGTTCAGGAACCGCGGGTGGCGACTCCGGCTCGGGCGCGTCGGGTGCGAGCGAGCCTCCGTTCTGCCGCAACTGCGGCGGCACAAAGATCGGCGGCAGACTGACGAGCGAACCCGCCGGCGCTTCACCAAACTCAACCGCCGGCGGCGCTGGCTCGATGACCGGGAATGTCGCCGCGATCGGCGGCGGCGGCGCATGAGTCACAAAAGGCGGCGGGAGATGCAGCGGCTCGGGCTCCGTCCCGGCGACGGGTTCAGGACTGTCGCTCGAGACAATCTCCGGAGCCGCGACGGGCTCGACTGGCGCGGAGGGTTCCACGATCTCCAGGACCGGTTCGACAATTTCCGGCGCGGCCTCAACGATCTCCGTCGGCGGAACGATCGCGGCAGCGGGTTCGACCAGCACAACGGGCCCGGCTTGCTCGGACTCGGGCTCGGGCGCCGGGAGGTTGCGCTGGATTTCATCGAGCGGCAGCGGCACGCGCACGCCTTCCCGCGCCTCGAGGTGACCCTGAAGATAAGCGGGCAGCGCGAAGATGAAGCGCACCGAGGAGACTTCGACGTGGCCGCCCGGGATCTGCTTTTCGATCGGCGCCCACGGGAAGCTGATGCGGTCTTCATCCGGGATCGGCGGCAGCTCACCGACGATCAGCTCGCGCGGACAGGTGCGCAGGACGGCGGCGAGGCTCAGGGAGATGCGGGCGCTCGACGGGATCACAGGCGCCTGCTCCCGCGGCGCAAACGGGCCGGGCTCGGGCGGCGCCTGAAGCACCACCGCAGGCTCGGGCTGCATGGACGACGATACTTTGTTGATCGGCAGCAGCCCGATCTGCTCGACGAGTTTTTGCAGCGGCAGACGGACCTGGCGCTGGTCGTCGTCCGCGATGGGCTCGCAGAAAAGCTCCGGCACCTGGACCGCGATCCGTCCGAGCGGGACGGCGCCGCGACCACGCGCGATGTCCGCGGAGAGATCCTCGACCTTGAAGTGAAGTTCGCGACCGAGGTCGTGCGGCCCTTCGGAGAGCAAGTCCGGGGGAATGCGCGGCAGCACATCCTCGACAGTGAGGATGAT
>JBEBGD010000158.1:0-9296 GCA_040081625.1 Chthoniobacteraceae bacterium | reverse complement strand
GCGCGGCGTTCGTGTCGATGCCCTTGACCTGGCAGAGCGCCTCGAGGCGCTTCGTGTTGTCGGTGGACTTCGTCGCTGCGGATTCGAGTTCGCCGATCGTAGTGTTCGCGGTGGCGAGCGCGCTCTCGGCGGTCGCGAGCTTCGCCTTCGTTTCGCTGGCGGTCTTCGTCAGTTCGTTGAACTGATTTTGAAGATTGTCGCGCTCGCCGGTGAGCGTGGCGACTTGCGACTCGAAGGGCTTGAGCCGCTCGGCTTCCTTGTTGCTCGCGGCGAGATCGTCGCGGGCTTTGCTGAGCTGCTGTTCGAGGGTGAGGTTGGCGGGCGGATTCTGCGTCCCGCCACCACTGCCGCCGCCGTTGTCGGGGGCGCGAAAGATGAGGGCGTGAGCGAAGCGAGTGCGAAGGATGTTGAGCATGGCGTCCGCGCGGCTCTGTCAAATCGTCTGGCGCGGGCGGGACATACGCCGCGGCGTATGTCGGCAGATTTACAGCCCGCGGAATTTCGCGATGGCGCCAGCGAGATCGGCGGAGGTGCCGTCGATGAAGAGACGCTGCGCGGCTTCCTCGCCGCCGTAGTATTGGCCTTCCATCTCCGCGGTCGGGAGCGACGTGCGGAAGCGGCTGACGTTGCCGCGGAAGCGGGCGCCGAAAGTATCGACGGTGTCTTGCAGGAACTTTTTTTGAGCCTCGCTCCAGCCGTCGTCGCCCATGCCTTTGAGTTCGCCGCTGCGGAAGACTTCCCACGTGACGCCGAGCTGTTTCCAAAACTCCGTGTCGTCGAGGACGGTGAGGTAGGTGCCGATGCAACCGACCGCGAGCGCGTAGCGACCGGCGAGGATCATGCGGGCGGGAGCGGCGCCCTGGTAGGCCGCGGAGCAGAGGTCCGCGCCGTCCGCACACCACGCGAAGACGGGCTTCCGCTGCGCGGCGGCTTCGACGAGATCGAACAGTTTGTTGCCGGCGATGGACCATCCGCCGGGCGAGTCGAAGTCGAGGACGATCGTGGCGACGCGCGGATCGTTGAGCGCCTGCGAGAGTTCCTGTTCGATGTCGTTGATGTCGGTGAGGCTTAGGCCGTATTCCTTGATCCAGTCGGGGAGATTGAGCGCGAGCGCGCCGGTGATGGGGATGTGGGCGACATCGCCCATGATGGAGAGCTTGGGCAGCGGGTCGCCGTATTTGCTCTCGGCGGGCCGCTCGTCGCGCAGCTTGAGCACCATCGAGGCGAGCAGTGCGCGACCGCGGGCGCGCGGGATGTTCCACGACTGGCTGACGAGTTTGTTGATGAACTGCGTTTTCATGATTCGGGACATACCCACGTGGGTATGTTCATTTTTTCTCCGGCGGTTTGGGCGGTTGATCGTCAGGATCGTCGTCAGGCTTCGGCGTCGGTGCCGTGTTGCCCGCGGGCGGGCGGAAGATTTCGAGCAGGGGGATTTCGTCCTCCTTCAGCTCGAGGGCGATCTCGCGGTTGCGGCGGCGGCGGCGGTAGGCGTCGTGGATGATCTGGTCCTCGAAGTCTTCCTCGTCTTCGCCGTAGATCATGCCGACGTAGAGGCCGGCGGGGATTTTGCCGCTGCCGATGCGATCGTCGTAGAGGCGGCCTTCGCGGCCCATGTCCACGGTCATGTCGCGCGGACGCACGACGAGGTAGGGCCACCACTGGTCGGGGATGCCGCCGCGCACGTCGGCGAAGTTGCCGGCGGCGATGTTCTGCCAGAGCCAGAACGGCCACCACTCTTCGAGGAGCTGCATGACGAGCTGGAAGTCGCGGACGGTGTTGACGACGCGCTGAACTTTCTGCTGCGCCATCCGCACGAGCGTGCCCTGGGTGAGGCCGGCGAGGGCGAAGATGTATTCGGGCGGATACTTCGTGCAGTAGGCCACGTCGGTGAGCAGTTCCTTGATCCACTCGCCGCCTTCGTCGCGCTGCTGGGTCTCGATGACCTTGAACTTTTTTCCCGCGGGAAGATCGGCGACCTCGACGTCGGTGCCGTCGTTCGAGACGATCTTTTGGATGATGAGGATCGATCCGTCTTCCTGCTTCACGCGGCGCACTTCGGTCGCGCCGGGGAGCACGACCGGGCCGTCGGTGTCGCCCTCGGCGCGCTCGATGGCGTAGGCGACGCGGGTGCGAAGCAGCACGCCGCTGGACTTCGCCCGCTCGATGTCGTCGATGCGGAAGAGCTTTCGCGCGACGGGCGTGAGGAGCGGGAGGCCGCGTTTCTGGCCGATCAAAAACGGGTCGTGAAAATGGATGGCGTCCGAGGAGGCGACGTCCTGCCAGGTGCGGCGATCGGGGCTGGTGATGAAGCGGAACTGGATCGGGCGGCCGAATTTGTTCAACCAGATGCCTTCGTTCCAATTCGATTGATCGAGCTTTGTGTCGGCATTGGTGCACTGCCAGCTCGGGAGCAGGTGGAGCTGCGGGACGCTGGCGGCTTCGCCGCGACGCAGCTTGAGGCCGAAGCACTCGCCGCGCAGGTTGATCTCACGCCGGATGAGATATTGCGCGGAGTAGAAGTTGTTGCGGCCGTCGGCGGAAAAACTTTTGTGGAAGCCGCACTGCTGCTGCCAGAGGAACTTCGCGCGGTTGTTGAACGCGGCGCTGGTGGTGGCGGGCTTGGGCCAGAGGCCGGTGTCCACTTCGTCGAGCGCGAGGCCATCGACGACGAGGCGGACGGCGCCGAGGTTGTTGTAGAGCCAGTTGATCTTTCGCTGGATTTCCTCGCGGGTCCATTCGCAGACCTGCGCGCCCGGGTCGAGGTCGGGGAACCAGAACATGCCGCGGTAGCCGAGCTGCTTCGCGGCGTCGAAGGCATGGGCGAAGTTCGCCGGGATGAGCGGCGACGATGAATGCGCGGGCTGGCCGAATTGATCGAGGATCATGTCTCGACGACGGAGCCGATGCGGCGGCCGGGCAGGGGATCGTTGGCTTCGATCGTGTAGGGGTTCACGTAGTCCTCGTCCAGTTCGGCGCGGACGGCGTAGATGGCGCGCAGCTTGTGCTGCTGCGCGAATTGGCGGAAGCCGGAGATGCCGCCGCCTTCGAGCTGCACACTGGTGGCGAGGATGGCATCGAGCGCGGCGCGGGCCTTGAGCCGCTCGGCTTCCCACGCAATCGGCGGCGTGCCCGCGCCGAGCGATTCGAGCGTGGGGAACATGACGCGGTAATCGACGAGAGCGTCGAGGTAGTCGGAGTTGGGCATTGGCGGCGCACGCGCGCCGCTGTCAAAGCTGGGCGGAACTACTTTTTCCGCCCGCGCTTCAGATCGGCGTAAGCCTGGAGGCCGTTGACGTCCGTCTTGTGGAGGCAACCGATGAAGTTTTCGCCGTCGGCAATCTCAACTCCCATCTCGAGATCGTAGTGCATCGGCACCACCTCGTCGTATCCGTCGCCATGACGGTTCTCGATCACGGCGAAGCAAACCAGCGGCACAGCGACGGCCTTTTCTTTCGGAAGGGAGTCGTCGTAGTCGTCGAAAACAGCGAACCAATCGACCGCAGGAATGGTGGACTTGATGGAGAATTTGCTGGCCATATTGGTGCTTAGGTTACGCGGTTTTTGAGAAAGTCATTCAAAGGTTCACGCCTCCGCTTCGTCCTCGTCGGCGGCGCTCGCGGGTTGCGCGCCGCGGAGCATGAAGTCGAGTCCGACGCAGGCCATTTTGAGGCAGTCGCCGTAGTGGTTGCCGGTGGCGTTGTCGGGCCAGTAGAGTTTGCCCTTGGTATTTTCTTCCTGCTTCTCCTGGCAGAGCTGATCGATGAATTCGGGATCGTCCTCGATGTCGGCGGGGAACCAGACGCGCTTCCACTTCCGCTTGATCCTCTCGATGTAGAGCTTCGTCTTCGCCCGCTGATCGTTGAAGTCGAGTTTCATGAAGCCTTTGCGGTAGGTGGCGACCTGCGCGTAGGTCCAGACCTTGACGTGCTTGGCCGATTCGCCGCCGACGCCGTGGACGGGGATCATCTGGCCGCGGGTGAAGAGGCAGGCTTTATAGACGTCCTCGGCGCGATGCCTGGCGTCCATGAATCCGCGGATGACGGGGAACTGCTGAGCGCCGCACGGCCAGCGGGTTTTGTCGGCGACGCGGGCGACGGCGTCGGGGTCGAGTTCCCATCCCCAATCGATGACGGCGACATCGTTGCCGTCGTCGTGGGGCGCGATCGCGATCCAGCAGGCGTAGGAGCCTCCGACGTCGCTGCCGATGATGAGGCCGCGACCGCGTTTCGGGTCGGTGATGGGCGGCCAGGGGACGGTGCCGCGGCGGTAGGGCGGGCAGACGCTCTCGATGACGGGCGTGACGAGGCCGCGGGCGGCGTTCGATTCGCAGAGCCGATCGGCGCTGGGGCGATCGGTGAAGACGTGCCGCACCGGGCGGCTCTCGCTGTTGGTGCCATCGACGAACCAGAGCGCCTTGCCGGCGATGTTCGCGAGGATGTCGGCGGTCTCGGTGGCGTTGGCTTCCTCGCTCCATGCCTCGCCGAGGTAGTGATTGTAGAAGGTGCGCATGCCCTCGATGCCTTTGCGCTTGAGCTTGAGCCAGCGGAGCACGAGCCGGCCCCAGGTGACGCTGTCGTCTTCGCTGTAGAGGTCGCTGAAGTGCTGCGAGACGACGCCGGGCGTGCCGTCGAAGACCATGCAGCGCCACTCGCCGCGATCGATCATCCAGCGCTTGCGATCCTCGTCGATGCGGCCTTTGCACGCTCCGCACTCGTAGTAGGTGTCGGTGAGGATGCGGAGCTGGTCCCATTGTTCGAGCAGGTTTTTGCAGTGCTCGAAGACGATGCGGCCGGTCTTGAATTTGCGCTTCTCGCCGAGGGGAAGCGGCTTCGGCATTCGCGCGACGACCTTGCCCGTGAGGTCGTCGTGGATGTCCACCATATCGTCGCTGAACGTGACGTCGATTTCCTTTGGAAAAAACGTGAGCGGCTGCATCGCCTGGCAATGAGGGCAGGGGACGAAGAATTCTTCCTGTGTGCCGGCGGCGAAGGCTTTGTTGATCGGGCCGCCCTTGTGTTTCGGTTTGGAGAGATTGATTTGCAGCCCGCCGTGCGCGGCGCCCTTGCCGCGGCTGTCGAGGTTGTCGAGGGTGTTGTCGCCGAGGTGCTCCTCGGCTTCGTCCGCGATGCGGAGCGGGGCTTGTTTGTTCGCGAATTTTCCCTCGCTGCCCGAGCCGTAGAAGAGCAGCTCCATGCCGCGGAGCTTGAACTCGAGCGTCTTGATGTCGTTCGGGTCGCCGGTGAAAATCGACTCGTCGAGAAACTTGAACGAGCGGAGCAGGCGGCGGGCGATCTTCGCGGCCTCGGTGGCGGAATCGATCGCGTAGATCGTGTTGCACGGACGGTAGGTGGCGCGCCAGCGGATGCCGTTCATGCAGGCCTCGCTGAAGCCGGACTGCGAGGATTTCTGCACGCTGATCTCGTGGACGGGCACCTTGACGAACGCCTGCGCGGTGTAGTCCCACATCCACATCTCAGGCACGCGCATGAGCTCCTGGAGGCGGCGCGTCCACGGCGTCTTGGCGCTGCGATATTCGCCGGGCTCGGGCGAGTCCTCATTTTGGATGCGGACGTTTTCATCGGCCCATTGCCAGATGTGCAGATCGGGCGGCGGCGTGAACGCGCGGGCGATGGCGCGGGCGGCGGGGGAGGTCTGCCAGTCGTGATCGCGCCAGGCGTCAGGCAGCGAGGTCGGCGAGCAGGTCATGGGTCTTGAGCGTGTTGATCTGCGCGAACGTTTTCGCGTCGGCGTCGCACGCGCGATCGATGGCGGCGCCGACTTCGGTGCGCTGCCCGGAATTGAGCGACGAGCAGCGTTCGAGGACGCGGCGCTTCATCGATTCGCGCGACTGGCGGAAGAGCTCGGCGGTGGCGGCGAGATCGCGATCGACCTCTTCGCGCAGCACGAGGAGGCCGCGACGCTGCATGCGCTCGGTGATGCGAGACTCGATCTTATCGACGGTGTCGCAGAGCTTGACCCAGCGGGTTTCGAGGACGGCGGCGTCGGAATCGCCGGCGGCGAGGGCGCGGGTGAGTTCGTCGAACTTCGCGGCCTCGAGCTGCTGGAGACTGCGGAGGCGGGCGCCTTCGATCGGATCGAACTCTTCGAGCTTGATCGCGCGACGCGTGGCGCCGGCGGGCTCGCTCGCGGGCAACGACGCGGGCGGCGTGAGGATCTGCGGAGCGCTGGCGGGATCCGGCATCGCCGCCGCGGGCGTGGCTCGAGCGGCATCGACGGCCGCCTGCTCGATCTCGGGTGGGCAACGATGGGACATGCGGCGATTCCACCATGCGGGCATCTTCGTCGCGTCGGCGAGCGGGCAGGGGTCGCTCTGCGCTTCGCCGAGGGCGAGCCATCGGTAGATGGTGCGCCAGGCTCTTTCGCTGCCCTTGTAGAGCTGGCCGAATCGCTTCGCGTCCGCCATCGAGAGACCGCCGGGGCGGGGTTCGTTCGCGAGCGTGAGGCCTTCAGCGTCATTCGCGGCGCTGCCAGTTGCGACGAGGCCCGGTGGGGGTGGCGCGCTCGCGAAGCCGGGATGGACGCGGCGGATTTCCTCCCACTGCGCGGCGGTGAGTTCCTCGCCGTCGCAGTATTTCGCGAGGAGCGCGGCGGCGCGCTGTTGATCGGCGAGGGCGGGCGTCATCGCGGCGAGCTTCATCTCGCGGCGCATGGCCGCGGTGAGCTTGACCTTTTCGCCGACGCCGACGACGACGTTGCGCGTGTCGGCATCGACGACCTTGGCGGCGAGATCGTGCGGGATGTCGGGCATGTCAGGGGCAGTTCAGGCAGCGGAGGTGCTCGGCGTAACACCACGCGCCGCAGACGATGCACTTGCGGCCTTCGCTCCAGCGCGGCCCGAGCTGCGCATCCATCAGCTCGTCGATCCACGCGGCGTGGAAGTCGTGGGTGTCGCGGTCGTTCGTGATCACGATCTGCTCGACGTTGTCCGACGAGCGAAGGTTGGCGCTGCCTTCGATCACGAACCAATCGCCCGCCGCGGTCGGCAGGCAGATCACTTTCGCGTGGCAGCGAGTGACGGCCAGGCGGGCGGCATTTGTCGCGCGGAATCTGATCTGCGCGAGCCGATCGTTGACGGCGCGAAAGACCGTCGCCTTGTCCACTTGGGCGAAGTAGTGCGACACGAGGAGATCGAGCGACGCGACTTCGTAACGCTCGATCATCGACGCGAGCACGTCGGCGTTGGCGATGCTGCAGCCGAGCGTGGCGATGCGGAGATGATCGCACTTGCCGCGGGCGGCGATGACGGCCGGGATGAGATCGCAGAGCACGAAGTCGCCGCGGAGCAGGCAGTGCGTGCGGTCGCCCGGGCCGATCGGCAGGTGCTCGACGATCGGCAGAGCGTTCGCCGGGTTGATCAGTTTCTTGATGCCGGCTCGGCGGCGCCGCTCGTCGGCTTTGGCGCGGTGGGTGTGGACGCGATTTTTCTCGAACGCGAATTGCGGCTCGGCGCGGGGGCGATCGAGCATCGCCGCGGCGGCCTCAAGGTCGGTGTCGAGCGCGATGTCCGCGAGGTCGTGCATTTCAGAGCCTGTTGATGGCGAGCCCCTGCGCGGTCGCGCGCTCAAGGATGACGGCGCAGTATTTCGGATCGTCCTCCATGATCGCACCGCGGCGGTGGGTCTGCTCGGCGGCGATGAGCGTGGTGCCGCTGCCGCCGAATCCATCGACGACGAGATCGCCGGTGTGGCTCGATCGCCAGATCTGGGCGGCGACGAGCGGGAGCGGCTTCACCGTCGGGTGGAGTTCGTTGACGGTGTTTCGGGCTTCGCGCACGACGGTGGTCTGGATCGCGGCGCGGAGTTCGCGGGCGAGCGCGAGCAGCTCGGCTTTGTCGAGGGTGCCGAGGTCGCGCTCGTCGTCGATGACGGTGGCGTGGGAAAAGCCGCCCTGCCAGTAGTGGCCGGCGCCGGGTTTCCAGCCGTAGAGAATCGGCTCGTGCTGCCACTGGTGATCCTGCCGACTCAGGGTGAACGCGTTTTTTACCCAAATGAGACACTGCGAGAAAAACCAGCCGGTGCCCTCGAATGCGCGACGGACGGCGAGGCCTTCGCTGTCGGCGTGCGCGACGTAGATCGCGGCGCCGGGCTTTGCGATGGCGAGAAGCGCACCGAACGCGGCGCGGAGGAAGCGATCGTAGGCGGCGGCGCTGAGGTCGTCATTGCGCATCGAGCCGGCGGCGCCTTCGTAGGCGACGTTGTAGGGCGGATCGGTCCAGATGAGCGCGGGCTTTTCGGTGCCGAGAAGTCGAAGCCAGTTCGCCGGCTCGCGGCAGTCGCCGCAGAGCAGCCGGTGCGCGCCGATCGTGAACAGGTCGCCCGGTTTCACCTGCCATTGCGCCTGGAGCTTTTCCGCGGCGGTGAGCATCTCGGCAGCGGCCGGGGTGTCGTCGGTGACTGCCGGGCTCTTGGCGAATTTTGCGAGGTCCTTTTCCGTGAGGCCGGCGAGAGCGGCATCGACCCCGCCGCTCGTCAGCTCGGCGGCGAGACGGGAGAGGAGTTCTTCTTCCCACTCGCCGAGGAATTGGTTGGCGGCGATGAGTCGCGCGATGTGGGTGGGCTCGTCGTAGTCGACGACGGAAACGTCCGCGGCGCTGAAGCCGAGATGGGTGAGAACCTTCAGCCGAAAGTGGCCGCTGACGAGGAGGCCGTTGCGTTGGTTCCAAACGAGCGGGTCGAAGTAATCGAGTCCGAGGCTCTTTTCGAGCGCGAGCCACTTCGGCGTGCCGGGCTCGGCGTGCGTGCGTGGGTTACGCGGATGCGGCTTCAGCTCGGCGAGCGGTTTCCGTTCGATCCGTAGGGCGGCGATCTTGTCGGGCGGCGGCAACATTTACCGCCGGTCGGCTGTCAAACTGTCAGAGATTTTTCGGGATGCTGGCGCAAAAGCCTCTGTAGCCACTCTTCAACCTTCGTGGCCGGGCCTTAAACGAAAAGATTCCTTACCGCCCCCTCCTGTTGCTGTCGCGCTGCTGCCATAAATGACGCTGCGTGACAGCGTGCGCTGTCATCCTTAACCCTTTAACGCTCCGCTTATTGTATTCAGTGTGACGCTCTGACAGTTGATCTACTCTCTCTGCATTCTGAATCCAATCAGCCTTCCGATTCGTCCACGCGAATAAGCAGCACCTAAGCGTCAAGCGTCACGCCATCCCCAACCTACTGCGCGTGCGCATGTTGACAGTGACACAAGAACCCGTCAGCCATCCGCCACCCTGCGTCACTCGCCTCGCTCTCTACTCAGGAGGCTGCACGATCCATCCACGCTTCGTGCTCGTG
>JBEBGD010000005.1:0-110965 GCA_040081625.1 Chthoniobacteraceae bacterium | reverse complement strand
GGACAGCGCGCCCGCGCGCAAGTCGCCCAGCCTCGCGCTCGCCGCGCTGGGCTCGATCGCGCTCATCGCGGTCGTCGGCGCGTGGATGTATTTGAACCAGTCGGAAACCCCGAAGATCGCCGCGCCAATCGCGCCTGCGGTGGTCCAGATCGCCCCGGTGATTCCGACGCCGACTTATGAAAAGGAGATCGCCACCATCCGCGAAGCGATCGCCGCGGAGCGCGCGACGGAAGCGGCGGACTCGATCGGCAAGCTGCCGGCTGATCTCCCTGCGATCGCGGACTTGCGCGCCGCGCTGACGACTTTGCAGACGGACCTCACCAAACGCGAGACGATGCAACGCGACGAAATGAAACGTGTGGAGACCATCGCGCAGTTGCTCCGCGACTCCGATGGGGCTTTCGCGAAAAACGACTGGAACGCCGCGCGCAGCCCGCTCACCGCCATCCTGAACGTATGGGATCCGACAAATGTGGCGGCGAAGACGCGCTTGCAAGCCGTCAACGACGCCGAGGCCAAGATCGCCGAGCAGCAGCGCATGGCCACCGCCGAGCAGGAGCGAGTCGCCGAGGCGAAATTGCAGGCCGAGATGAAAGAGAAAGCCGACGCCGATGCTGCCGCCCGGATGGCAGAGCAGAAGAAAGCCGCCGACAAACCCAAGCCCGTCGCCACGCAGCCGTCTCGCAAAACCTACACCGCGCCAAAGAAGGCCGTGACGAAACCGCGCGAGGATCCCCCGAGGCCCCCCGCCGCGTCCCAGCGCCCACCCGCGCCGAAAGTCCAGCCACCCGTCACCACCCCAATACGCCCGACGAAGGTTTTCGGCAGCGCGCCGGGCACTTAATCCGCTATCAATGAGGGTCACATCATGAAGACACTGCTTCGATTCAGCCTCGCCGCCGCACTTCTGGCCCCCGTTTTCGCCACGACCGTATCGGCCGGGGAGACCAAGGGCGCCCGCCCACGAAAGGTCGAGCGCCCGGAACGTCGTGCGAATGCACCGCGCGTCGTGTGGACCGCTCCATCGAACGCCAAGCCGTGCGACAGCACCGCCTGCCGTCCGATTCGCTTCGCGTGGTCGCCGACAGCGCCGGGTTCGTAGAGCCGCGGCTGGAATCGCCCCGGCTAAGAAGCAGCGCGGTCGCAAGGTTGACCTGACGACCCATCGCGGCGGGTTGCCCGGCTTGCGGGCCACACGACAGTGGCGACCCCTTTTCCAACTTCCGTCCACCATTTCCCTGATGAAAAAACTCGTCCTCGCCATCGCGATCGCAGCCACCCTCGCTGGTGGCGCCTGGTGGCTCGTGAAAACCGGCCGAATCGGCGGCGACACGACGGACGAGATCCCCGCGCGGCTCATGAGCAAGGTCGAGAAGCGCGACATCGACTTCAGCGTCGAGGTCTCCGGCGATGTCACCCCGTCCTTCCAACTCGACGTGAAGTCCGAGGTCAGCGGAAAAGTCAAAGCCATCCACGTCGAGCCTGGATCCACGGTGAAGTCCGGCGACCTGCTCGTGGAAGTCGATGACAGCGACCTGCTCACCGAGAAGCAATCCGTGCTCACCGAGATCGACGGCGCAAAGCTCGAGATGGAAAAGGACAAGCGAAACTACGAACGCTCGAAGGAACTCTTCGAGGCGAAGCTCGTGAGCCGTGAGCAGTTCGACAACCTCACCAGCGAGTATGACATCGCGCAAAACAACCTCGTGCGGGCGCAGCGCAAACTCGCCACCACCGAGGAAAAGCTGCGCAAGACCAAGGTCACCTCGCCCATCGACGGCACGGTGCTCGTGCTGCCCATCATCGAAGGCCAGGTCGTGATCGCCGCGGCGAGCGTCAACAGCGGCACCGCGCTGATGACCGTCGCAAACCTCGACAAGCTGCTCGTGCAGACCCACGTCAACCAGGTCGATGTCGCGCGGCTCAAGGTCGATCAACCCGTGAAGCTCAAGGCCGATTCGCTCAAGGACGCGAACATGACCGGCCGGATCAACTTCATCGCGCCCGTCGCCACGGTGAAGAACAGCGTGAAGGGCTTCGCCATCGAGGCAACCATCGAGAACCCGAGCGCGCGCCTGCGCCCCGGCATGACGGTCACACTCAACATCCCGATCGCCCGCGCCGATTCCGCCGTCGCCGTGCCGATCTCCGCGGTCTTCAAGGGCGATGGCAACGAGCGGGTCGTCTATGTGCGCAACGGCGGCTCGACCGAGCGGCGCGAGGTGAAAGTCGGGATCACCAACTTCGATTTCGCGGAGATCAAGGCCGGCGTCGCCGAGGGCGAAACGATCCTCCTCATCGAGCCCAATCATCCAGACACCGCGCCCTCCGTCCCGGTGCATCCCTCAAACGGCAAGCCGGCGAAGGCCAGCAAGAAGCGCTCGTCGTAAGGCTGGGGAAGAGAATGGCGCTCATCGAGCTGCGCAACGTCACCAAGCGCTATCGCGTCGGCGAGCAGGACATCGACGCGCTCGCGGGCATCGACCTGAACATCGAGCAGGGCGAGTTCGCGGCGATCATCGGACCGAGCGGCAGCGGCAAAAGCACGCTCATGCACCTGCTCGGCTGCCTCGATACGCCCACGACCGGCACCATGACGCTCGACGGCGTCGATGTCTCGCGCGCGAGCGGCAACACACTTGCCGAGATGCGCAGCAGCCGGATCGGCTTCGTCTTCCAGAGCTTCAATCTGCTCGCCAAACTCAACGTCCTCCAAAACGTCGAGCTGCCGCTCATCTACGCCGGCATCTCCGCGCGCGCACGGCACGAGAAAGCGCTCGTCGCCATCGAGCGCGTCGGCCTCGGCCAGCGCGTGAACAACACGCCGCTCCAACTCTCCGGCGGCCAGATGCAGCGCGTCGCCATCGCCCGCGCGCTCGTCAACAGCCCGAAGATCATCTTCGCCGACGAGCCCACCGGCAACCTCGACTCGAACACCGGCGCCACCATCCTCGAGATGTTCCGCGAACTGAGCCGCGCCGGCAGCACCATCGTGCTCGTCACCCACGACAACCACATCGCCGCCCAGGCCGCGCGCCGCATCGAGATCCACGACGGCAAGATCGTCAACGACGTGCAAAACTCGAAACCCGAATGAACCTCTGGCTCGCCATTCTCGTCGGCATCAAGGAAATCTGGGCACACAAGTTTCGCAGCTTCCTCACCATGCTCGGCGTCATCCTCGGCGTCGCATCGCTGCTGAGCATGTTTTCGCTCACCGCCGGCATGGCGCGGGGCGTGCGCGATTACATCACGCAACTCGGCGGCATCGAACTCGTCGGCGTCATCAAGCAGGAGGTGCCGCCCGAGCAGGACTACAAGTCGGAGATTTCTCCCGGACGCACCGTCGAGGATGCGATCGTAATCGCAAAAATCCCGCACCTCGTCAGCCGCGTCAGCCCGGTCGTGAACATCTCCGTGAACGTGGTTGCCGGCGGGAACAACTTCCGGAACGAAGCGCAGGCCGTGTGGCCGGACTACATGCCCATCAACAAGCACGCCGTCGCCTTCGGCCGCGATCTCACGTGGCTCGATGTGGACCAAAGCGCGCACGTCTGCGTCGTCGGCCGCATGGTCGTGGACAAGCTCTGGCCCGAGTGGCCCGACTACAACGCCGTCGGCGAAACCGTGCTCATCAACCAGCGCCCCTTCCGCATCGTCGGCATCTTCGAGCTCTACGAGCGCGAGGAAGACAAGCGCCGCCGCGAGATGGGAATCACCACGGGCGCGAGCACGTCCAGCAGCGGCAAAGTGCGCTCGAGCAGCAGCAGCGCCCGCAGCCGCTACAGCTCCTTTTCGCGAAAGAACGGCACGATCGTCATGCCCATCAGCACCGCATTCTACGAGTTCAAGAGCGCCAACATCGTCGCCAAGGAAGACCAGGGCCCCGACTACCGGCTCGACTCGCTCGTCTTCCAGGTCGCCGACATCAATCGCTTCAGCGAGACGCTCGATCGCGTCGGCGACATGCTTCGCATCACCCATCGCGGCATCGACGACTTCAGCTTCGATACGCGCGAGGAGTGGTTCGAGCGCAACGAAGAATACATCCGCAACGTGCGCACCAGCGGCGGCCTCATCGCCGGCATCAGCCTGCTCGTCGGCGGCATCGGCATCACAAACATCATGCTCGCCTCGATCACCGAGCGCATCCGCGAGATCGGCGTGCGGCGCGCCGTCGGCGCGAAAGGGCGCGACATCTTCGTGCAGATCGTCGTCGAGAGCGCGGTCGTCGGCGTCATCGGCGGTCTCCTAGGCCTCGTCGCCAGCCTCGGCGTCATGCGCATCCTCGTCGCCATCTCGCCCGGCGAAAACGCGCCCGTGCTCGAGTGGGACAACGTCATCATCAGCTTCAGCTTCGCAGTGATCATCGGCGTCGTCAGCGGCATCTACCCGGCGGTGAAGGCCGCGCGCATCGAGCCGATCGAGGCGCTGCGATACGGCTAGGCCGCACTTCGGCTTTGTGCCACGCGGCGGGAGTGACCGCGGCCGAAACCCTCCTCAAACGCACGACCAGCCGCTGCCCGCAGTGCCATGTGCCGGCGCCGGCCGAACTGCTGCGACGTAGCGAGAGCGGAAAGCAAACCGCGTGGCTGCGCCGGCGCTGCACCGAGCACGGCGCGGCGGAAGCCTGCATCAGCTCCGAAGCGCCCGCCGATTTCCCCCGGGTCGCCCCATCGCCCCATCGGGATGAATGCGACGACTTCCGCGTCAAACTCAGGCCGCTCGCGAATCCAGCGGCGATTTGCGTCGGTGAGGAATGGGCCCGGCGCGATGCAGTTCGCCGTGACGCCGCGCGCCGCCCACCGACGTTGTTCACGAGGATATCGATGACGGGGAACTCGCGCATCACCCGCGCGCAGAATCGTTCAGCTTCGTCCGGCTTCGCCAAGTGCGCGCGCCATTTCCAAGCCGAGGCCGCGAGTGCCGCCGGTGATCAAGGCGCGGCGTCCGCGGAGATTGAATTGGTCGCGGATCGGCATGAGGGAGTTGTGCTGGCGCGCGCGGCTGACTCAAGCATCATCCGGCGCGATGCACTCCTCCGCCGTCATCCCCACGCTCGCCGAACTGGTGCGCATCAACAGCGTGAACTCGTCCTACGAAGGCGGGCCAGGTGAACGCGAAATCGCGGCGTGGGTGCGGCGGTTCTTCGAGCAGCGCGGGATCGAAACGTGGGAGCAGGAAGTATTTCCGGGGCGCCCGAATGTGATCGCGCGCCTGCCCGGTCGCGACGCGACGCGACGCGTGATCCTCGAGGCGCACACCGACACCGTGTCCGTGCAGGGGATGACGATTCCGCCCTTCGAGCCGCGCATCGAGAATGGGAAAATGTTCGGTCGCGGCAGTTGCGACACGAAGGCCGGACTCGCCGCGATGATGCACGCTGTCGCTTCGCTGCACGAGGAAGGCATCACGCCGCCGTGCGAAGTCTGGCTCGCAGCGGTGGTCGATGAAGAGTTTTCCTTTCGCGGCGTGGTGAAGCTCTGCGAAGGGCTGACCGCCCACGCTGCGCTCGTGGCCGAGCCGACCGGACTGCGCGCGGTCGCCGCGCACAAGGGCGTGCTGCGCTGGCGCATCGTCGTGCGTGGCAAGGCCGCGCACAGCTCGAAGCCGCACCTCGGCGTGAACGCGATCACGCACATGGCGCGCGTCATCCTCGCGATCGAGAGCGATCCGCTCCCCGCACATCCGCTGCTCGGGCCTGCGACGTGCAGCGTCGGCGTCGTCCGCGGCGGCGTGCAGGTGAACTTCGTGCCAGACATGTGTGCCATCGAGATCGACCGGCGTTTGCTGCCCGGCGAGCGAACCGAAGCCGTGCTCGCGCACTACCAGCGCTTGCTCGATTCGCTGCGCGCGCAGCATCCCACGCTCGATGCCGCGATGGAGCCGCCGACGCTCACCGACGAAGCCCTCGAAACCGCCACCGACTCCGCGCCCGCGCAGCTCGCGAGCGCCGTGCTCGATGAAATGGGGCTTGATGGAAAACTGTGCGGCGTTCCGTTCGCCTGCGACGCGAGCAAGCTCTCGCGCCAGGGGATTCCCAGCATCGTCTTCGGCCCCGGCAGCATCGACCGCGCGCACACGGCGGACGAATACGTCGAGCTCGATCAAGTCGGGAAAGCGCTGGAGTTCTACCGCCACTTCATCCTCCGTTTCACGTAAGCCATGCACACACGTCGCGCCTTCCTTGCCGCACTCGGCTCCACTGCGCTCGCTGCAAACGACAACGCCGCCTGCATCGACGCTCACGTTCATGTCTGGACGCCCGATACGCAGCGCTACCCACTGGCGGCAGGATTCACCAAGGAGAAGATGACGCCGCCGAGTTTCACGCCGGAGGAACTCTTCGCGCACTGCCGCCCGCACGGTGTGAACCGCGTCGTGCTCATCCAGATGAGCTACTACAAGTTCGACAACCGCTACATGACCGACGCCATCGCGCAGCATCGCGGCATCTTCAGCGGCGTGGCCATCGTCGATGAAACGCAGCCCGACGTGCGCGACACGATGGAGCGCCTCGCTGCGCAAGGCGTGCGCGGATTCCGGCTCTACACGGACAAGGCGAAGGCCGGGGCGTGGATCGATTCACCCGCCATGAAAGCGATGTGGAGCGCCGCCGCCGACGCGGGCCTCGCGATGTGTCTGCTCACGAATCCCGACGCGCTGGCCGCCGTCCACGCGATGTGCAAACAGTTCCCAAAGACGCGCGTCGTCATCGACCACTTCGCGCGCATCGGCGCGAGCGGCACCGTCGAGCAGGCCGCCGTCGATCAACTTCGCCGTCTCGCCGACTTCGAGCACACGTTCGTGAAGACCTCGGCCTTCTACGCGCTCGGCGCAAAGAAGGCGCCCTACACCGATCTAGCGCCGATGATCCGCCAGCTCCGCGACACCTTCGGCGCGCAGCGGCTCATGTGGGCGAGCGATTGTCCGTTCCAGGTGGCGAAGGGCCACAACTACTCCGACTCGATCGCGCTGGTTCGCGACCACCTCGATTTCCTCAGCGCCGACGACAAGGCTTGGATGCTGCGCAAGACGGCGGAGAAGGTGTTCTTCGCTTAAAGCGCCGCGGCGAGCACACGCAGCGCGTTCGCGATGTCGCCATGCGTATTGTAGCCATGGACGGCGATGCGGATGCGGCCGGCGTTGTGCATGACATGGATGTGTTCGCGCTCCAGCGCAGCGTGGAGGCCGGCGCTGCGCGGATGCTGGAAGGCGACGATGCCGGTGGGATTCCGAGGCTGCCACGCGCACAGCGGCTGAAGGCCGCGCTCACGCAGGCCGGCCTCGACTTGCGCGACGAGAGGATCGGCGTGCGCAGCGATGGCGGCGATGCCGATGCCTTCGAGGTAGCGCAGCGAGGCGTTGAGCGCGTAGAGCGCTACGAAGTTCGGCATTCCCACGGAAAAGCTGGCGGCGCCGGTCTTCGTGACGGCGCGCTCGAAGCGGTCGGGATCAAAAGCATTCTGCAAATGAAACCAGCCGCCGGCGTGCGTGGTGAGCTTCTCCGCGCTGGCGGCCGGGATGCCGACGATGCAGCCGCCGTGGATGCCGAGCGTCCACTTGTGAGTGCTCGAGATGAGAATGTCCGCGCCCGCGCAATCGAGCACGACACGACCGAGCGCCTGGGTGATGTCCACGGAGATGAGCGCATTCGGCGCGAGCCGGCGCACGCTGTCGTGAAAAGCCGGCCACGCGATACGGTGTCCGTTGTAGAAGCTGACGAGCGACACCTGCACGAGCCGCGTGCGTCTGCTGAGCATGGGCGCGAGGTCATCCACGCACAGCGCGCCATCGCGTGAGCGCCAGAGGTGCACGATCGGCGACTCTACCGCGCGCAGCCACGGCGTCGCGCCGGCGGGGAAGTCGAGATCGGTCACGACAACCTCATCGCCCGTGCCGAGGTGCAGCGCGGATGCGAGGAGATTGTAAGCTTCCGAGCTGCACGAGCAGAACGACACCTCGGAAGTTTGCAGGCCGAGCATTCGCGCGCTGACCTCGCGGCACGCCTCGACTTGCGCGAAGTGCCCGTCGCGTCCCTTCATGCCACGCTGTTTGTCCTGCCAGTAATCGTCGATCGCCTCGCCCACACAGCGCGGCGGGATGCTCTCGGCAGCGGTGTTGAGATACGTGACTCCGGAGAGCGCAGGGAAGTCGCGGAGGCGGGTGGAGTCGGTGAGCATGAAGAATGGATTGGTGCGTGGTTTTTAAGCTGAAGCATCGCGCTCCAGCCATCGCGAAGGGATGCCCAAAATCAGCCCGCCCCTCGAACACCGCACCGACAATCGCAGGGACCCGCGACTCTCGAAACAAACCGAGACTTCAGTTTCAAGGCGAAGTGGTGG
Source organism: Chthoniobacteraceae bacterium (assembly GCA_040081625.1). Classification (GTDB taxonomy): domain Bacteria; phylum Verrucomicrobiota; class Verrucomicrobiia; order Chthoniobacterales; family Chthoniobacteraceae; genus VFJQ01. Next base: position 102,620 of record JBEBGD010000005.1, on the reverse strand, counting down.
CTGGGGCCGGAATCGAACCGGCGACACGAGGATTTTCAGTCCTCTGCTCTACCAACTGAGCTACCCAGCCGTCGCGAAGGGCCGAAGAATGCACGGTGGCTTTGTAGTCGCAAGCGGTGTTTTCCGCGCGCGCCGGGCGTGAAGTAGGGGTTGACTCCGGGGCGGGCGCTCTCCTAAAGCTGCGCGCCATGCCTCGACCCTCCTTCACCGCTTTGATCGCGCTCTCACTGCTCGCAGCCGTGAGCCTCACCGGCTGCAAGACGATTTACTCCGACATGTATTCGTCGCGACGCAATTACTTCAAACCCGAGAAGGACACTCCGAAGCCGTCCGACCTGCTGCCGATGGAGTTGCCCCCCGATTCGGCTCCCGCACCGGCACTCATGCCGCCAGGGCTCGATCCCGCCGCGCCTCCCATGCCTGCGCCGGATGCTGCACCGGGCGCGCCCGCGCCAGCGCCAGCCATCCCCGGACTGTAAATTCAGGCAGCGCGCCTAACGTTTGACCGCGGGCCGTGTTCCATTGCCGATGGAAGACGCTCTGCCGACTCTGAGCCCCGATCTTGACGCGCACTCACGAGCCGCGACGCTGCCCGCTGTGCCCGACGACCACTCGCCCGACTCGCCACCCGTGCCGCTGCTCGCGGAAGTCCACGTGTATGTGGATGGCGTGCTCGCGCACAAATACGCGATCGAGTCCGGCGAATACATCGTCGGCCGCGATGCGACCTGCCATGTCGTAGTCGATGCCGAGCAGGTCTCTCGGCATCATGCGCGTCTGACGTTTAATTCCTTCGAACTGCTGATCGAGGATCTCGGCTCGTCCAACGGCGTCTTCATCGACGGCGTGCAGGTGCAGATCCCCACGCGCGTGCGAGCCGACCAGGAAGTGCAGATCGGCAGCGCGCGCCTTTTCGTGCGGCTTCACGACGACACGCAGCAGCAGTTCCGCGCCGCGCTCTGGGACAAGGATCTCGGCCTCGAGTCCGTGCGGCAGATGCTCGCCGGAGCGAAATACAAGGTCGTCACCACGATCGCGCGCGGTGGCATGGGCGTGGTCATGCAGGCGCGCGACCTGCACGTGCGACGGACCGTGGCGATGAAAGTGATGAAGACCGCGTCGCAATTCTCGCGCGAGAGCGTGCTGCGGTTCATCGACGAGGCGCAGCTCACCGGCCAGCTCGAGCACCCGAACATCGTGCCCGTCTATGAACTCGGCCTCGATGAGCACGGCGAGACTTTCTACACGATGAAGTTCGTGCGCGGGATCACACTCGACGAAGTGCTGCGCGGACTGCGCCACAACAACGAGGCGATGGTGGCGAAATACCCGCTCGCGATGCTCGTGACCATCTTCCAGAAAATCTGCGACGGCGTCGCCTTCGCGCACTCGAAGGGCGTCGTGCATCGCGATCTCAAGCCCGAGAACGTCATGATCGGCAGCTACGGCGAAGTGATGGTGATGGACTGGGGCCTCGCGAAAAACATGACCGGCGCGCAGCGCAAGGAAGGCAGAACCCCGGGCGTGGAAACCGTCGCCGACCAGCCGCTGCCAGACGCACGCGGATTCCAAACGCTCCACGGGCTCGTCGTCGGCACGCCGCCCTACATCTCGCCCGAGCAGGCGCGCGGCGAACTCGAGAAGATCGACGCGCGCTCGGACATCTACGTCCTCGGCGGAATCCTCTACGCCACGCTCACGTTGCGCGCCCCGGTCGCCGGGAGCACCGTGGCCGAGGTCATCGAGAACATCCTCGCGAGCAACATCACGCCGCCGACCACCTTCACGTCGGCGCCGAAAACACCGCGCGGCGTCGAGATGCCGCACGATGCAATCCCCCTGCCCCACCTGCCCGCCGGGCGCGTGCCCGAGAGCCTCAGCGCGGTGGTGATGAAGGCACTCGCCCTCGATCCCGACAGGCGCTACCAGAGCGTCGAGGAGATGCAGGCCGACCTCACCGCATTCCAGGGCGGCTTCGCCACGAAGGCCGAGCGCGCGGGCGTCATCAAGCAATCGCTGCTCTGGGCGGGCCGCCACAAAAAGGAAGTCACGCTCATCATCATCTTCGCCATCGTCTTCCACATCCTCGTCGGCTGGTTCTTCTTTTCCCTCAAGCACGAGCGCGACCTGGTGAAGCACGAACGCGACGCCGCCGTCGCCAACTACAAGCTCGCCGTCGAGAGTCAGCGCCGTGCCGAGGCGAGCGAAAAGAAAGCCGCTGTCGCGATCGAAGACCTGCGCCAGACCGCGCCCACCTTCGCCTCCGACGCGCAGGCCCTACTCGAGGATCTCAAGTTCGGCGAAGCGCTCGACAAGATCGATTACGCGATCGGCCAGCAGCCGCAGAGCGCCGACTATCTGGTGCTCAAGGGCCACGTGCTCCAGTCCATGCTCCGCTTTGCCGACGCGAAGAAGTCCTACGAAATGGCGATCGCGCTCAACCCGAAAGTCGCCGGCGCCAAACTCAACCTCGACCTCACGGCGAAGCTCATCAGCGAGATCGGACCCGACGGCAAACCGTCCGTGGCCACGCTCCGGGAACTCCAGCAATCCATGCTCGCGCAAAACCGCGTGGACGAAGCTTTCGGCATGTTGCGCCAGCTCACCGCCGACCGGGAACTCTTCCGCAAGACGATCGCCGAGGCTTTCGGAAAACTCGGCCTGCGCGACCGGACCGAGACCAACGACGACTCGACGATCAACCTCGACCTGAGTGGGATGGACCTCACCAAGGGCTTCGGACCGCAGGCCGAGAAAGGACCGCGCCGCGCCGGCATGACCGGTTTGAGGGAGCTTCGCAACCGGCCCATCGCCAGCATCAACGTCGACGGCACGCGCATCTTGGACCTCACCGTGCTCAAGGGCTGGAAACTCGAGAAGCTCTCGCTCAACAACAATCCCATCACCGACCTGCTCCCGCTCGCCGGCATGAAGCTGCGCTCGCTCAGCGCCGATGGCTGCCCGATCCTGGACCTCTCGCCGCTCTCCGGCATGCCGCTCGACACGCTGCGCCTGCGCAACAACGTTCGCGTCGCCGACCTCACCCCCCTCGCAGGCGCTCCGATCGAAAACCTCGTCCTCGCCGGCTGCCGCGAGATCCGATACCTGACCCCGCTCGCCGCGATGCCGCTCCAGCAGCTCGACCTCAGCCGCACCAGCATCGCCGACCTGACCCCGCTCACGAAATGCCCGCTGCGCGAGCTCAACCTCGAGGGCTGCACCGACCTCACCGACCTGACGCCGCTCACCGAGATGACTTCGCTAGAGGCCGTCATCATCCCGCGCCACTGCAAGGACATCGAGATCCTCCGCACGCACCCGACTCTGCGCCGCCTCAGCTACAAAAAACTCACCGAGCCCGTGTATGAGTTTTGGGCCGCCTACGACGCGCAGGAGCGCAAACAGTAACCTCGACGGACCTCGATCCGTCTACGCTCACACCATGCGAATCGTCATCTTCCTCGCCCTCGCCACCACGCTCTGCGCGCAAGACCGCGCGCCGCTCGCGCAACTCGCGAACGCGTGGCTCGACGGCCAATTCAAGCAATACGACACCAACGCCGACGGCCGCCTCTCCGCCGACGAAGCGAAACCAGTCGCCGCCTACGTGAGCGGCGCGGATGCGGACGGCGACGGCTTCGTCACGCCCGACGAACTGCGCGCACATCTCCTAAAGCGCGGCAGCACGAAGCTCCAGGCCGCCGCGAAGAAAGCGCTCGGCTCGATCGACCCATCCGAACTCGAGCAACGCTTCAAGGACCTCGACAAAAATGCGGACGGCAAACTCGCCGGCGAAGAACTCGCCCAGACCCGCTGGCTCTCGCTCCTCGACCGCAACGCCGATGGCGCCGTGACGATCGAAGAAGCGCAGACGTTTTTCACCAGTCTCGGCAAGACCACGCCACAGCCGACCGCCAACGCGCCCGCACCTTACAAACCCGAGCAAACCAGCCCCCGCGAAGAGCCGCGCCGGATCAATCCCGGCGAAGCCGACATCGGCCGCATGATCCCCGATGCAACCTTCAAGACCACCGACGGTCGTCGGGTCCGGCTCTCGGATTTCTCCGGCAAGGCGACCGTGATCGCGCTCGTGGACGCCGACTGCCCGGTGGGCAAACGCTACGTCCCGTCGCTCACCGCGCTCGAGTCGCAGTGGAAAAGCCGCGGCGTCGCGCTGCTGCGCGTCGCGCCCGCCGATGCACCCGCCGCCCTCGGCGCGAGCGTGAGCACCGAAGTCTTCGTGCTCGATTCACGGCGCACGCTCATCTACCGCGGCGCCCTCGACGACCAATACGGCCTCGGCTACTCGCTCGACGCCCCGCGCCACCGCTACGCCGCCGACGCAGTCGAAGCCACGCTCGCCGGCCGAATCCCCGCCGTTCAGGCGACCGAGGCGCCCGGCTGCGTGCTCGATCAGCCCCATGCCTCCCATGCGACCGATGTGACTTATCACAACCGCATCTCGCGCATCCTTCAGTCGAGTTGCGTCGAGTGCCACCGCGCGGGCGGCGTCGCGCCATTCCCGCTCGAAACTCTCGATCACGTGCAGGCGAAAGCCGGCATGATCCGCAAAATGGTCGAGCGCCAGCTCATGCCGCCGTGGTTCGCCGCGCCGCCGGCCAAAGGCGCGCACACGCCGTGGATCAACGACCGCTCCCTTTCCGAGCGCGACCGCACCGACCTCCTCGCATGGCTCACCGGCGGCAAGCCACCCGGCAATCCCGCCGACGCGCCACTCGCCCGCACGTGGCCGGCAGACTGGCAGATCGGCACGCCCGACGCCATCTTCCAGATCCCGAAACCCATCGAGGTAAATGCCACCGGCACGATGCCGTATCAGACCGTCACCGTCGCCACCGGCCTCGCCGACGATCGTTGGGTCGAGGCGCTCGAGGTGAAGCCGACCGCGCGAGAAGTCGTGCATCACGTCCTCGTCTTCGCGCGCGGAGCCGGCGAGCGCCGCCGCGGAGCGGGCGGCGAAGGCGACGGATTCTTCGCCGCCTACGTGCCCGGCAACGACCACGTCATCCTCCCCGCCGGATTCGCCAAGTCGCTGCCCGCGGGCGCGACCCTCGTCTTCCAAATCCACTACACCCCGAACGGCACCTCCACGCGCGACCAGGTCCAGCTCGGCGTCCGCTACGCGAAAGCCGCGCCGCAGCATATCGTTCACGTCGCCGGCATCTCCGATCACCGCCTCAGCATCCCGCCCGGCGCCACCAACCACCCCGAGACCGCCGTCATCCCGATCCCGCGCGACGTCGTTGTGCTCGCCTTCCTTCCGCACATGCACGTCCGGGGAAAAAGCTTCCGCTACGATCTCATCGCACCCGACAGCACGGAGCAAACGCTGCTCGAAGTCCCGCGCTACGACTTCAACTGGCAGCTCGCATACCGCTACGCCGAACCGATCACCGTCCGCGCCGGCAGCCGCATCCGCGCGACCGGCTGGTTCGACAACAGCGCCGCCAACCCCGCCAACCCCGACCCGACGAAAACCGTGCGCTGGGGCCCGCAGACGACCGACGAGATGATGCTCGGCTACGTGGAATACTACGTGCCCGGCGAAGACGGGAAAGTCGCAGGGCGCGCCCGGTGATCGAAATGGCGCGCTCCTGCGGCGGGAGTGTTAGTCGCGGGCGGACCCGTCACGGCGGCGTGAGGCTCGCGGCGTTGATGCTCGTGTAATCGAGCGTGTTGCCCTGCCCATAGTTGTAGCCGGCTCCTTGCAGCACCACGCCGAAGAAGTATCGCCTTACTTCACGCGCCGGGTTGTGTTCACCGAAGAAAAAACCGCTGCTAGGGAATAAGTCGATATGGACGGGGACGTAGCGGTAGATCACGCGCTGCATGCCGCGGTAAGGCGTGCCGGTGAGGTCCACGGTCTGCGTCAGCGGCGGGACCGACACGCTCGGCAGTTGCAGGGTCATCGTCGCCGTCGCGGCGGGCGGGGAATACATCGCCGCCGCGTTTGCGCCAGCCGTGTAAGGCATGCCGAGCACGGTGTAGTCCTGATCCACACCGGCGGGCAACCGCACATTTACCCCGGCGGGCACCCGCCAGCGCAGCGTGCCGGTCACCGCTGGCGACGCCGGCTTGTCGAAGACCAGTTCGCCCGCAAGTCGCTCGACCACCGGCGACGTGCCAAAGCCTTGATAGAGAGGATGCCGCCCACCCGTCAGTAGTTGCCCGCCGGCGCTGAAGGTGCCGGCATTTCCACGGCGGCCTGCAAAGGTCACATTGCCCGCAGCCGTGATATTGCACGTGAGCATCGCACCAGTCGCGGGGCCGGTGCCGGCTGGGGGCAGGTTTGCGACCATCGTGTAACGGCCCGCCTGCGGCGTGGGGTTTGTCGATTTGTAGGGACAGCGCTCCAGTGTCCCCGTGAGCGTTCCCCCAAGCGGCGCATCGATCGAGGCCAGCAGCGTCGGCTGGCCCGCGGCATCTGCGTCGCCGGGCGTGATCGTGAGCGGGATGCGCACGGTCTTCACGCTGGTGAAGACATCGATCCGCCTCGCGCCAATCTGGGTGCCTCCGTAGTGAAGTGTGCCGCCATCCCGCTGAACATTGCCCGTCAGCAATCCGGTGGAGGTGAGCGACACCTTCACCCGCCCACGCACCACGTTCGAGCCGTCGCGCAGCAGGCCCACATAGGTCCCCGCCGCCGACGCCAGCAGCCAGACCCGCACGGTTTCCGTGTATGGCTGCGCGAGATTATTCGTGGCGGTGAAAGTGAAGTTGCCCCCGTTGATCAGGTCGGTCACGACGAAGCGCACCTTCCCACCCACGATCATCGCCGTCCCACCAGTCACGCCACTCACGCCAGTCAGCGCGTGGCCGGTGCGGCCGAAGATCACATCGAGCAGCGCGCCCGGGCTCACGCTCCCCGCGAAGAAAAAGCTATCGACCCCGCCAGTGCCGGCGAAGGCGAGATCAAATGGATTTTTACTTCCGCCCACATTGCTCGCGATGTGAATGGCCGCGCTGTGAGGGCCGTTGGCGACGGGGTTGAAGGTGACGGTGAAGGTCGTGATCTGCCCGGTCGTCAGGGTCGTCGCCCCCAGCGCGCTCACGGTGAAGTCGCCCGAGTTCGGCCCGTCCTTGGTCACCGACAGGCCGGTCAAATCGGCGACCCCGGTGTTCCTGATCGTAAATACTTTCGGCGCGCTGCTGGCACCCACGACGACGGAGCCGAAGCTCACGCTGCTTGTGCCGTCCAGCAGGGTCACACCGACTGGCACTTCCACGGCGATCCCCGGGATGGCGGTGGTGCCGAACACATACACGGCGCCCGGATAGACCACGTTGGTGGGGGAAAAAGGCGCACCCACGGCCGCCGTGGTGCCGTCGATCGTCACGGCGGAGCCGAAGTTATCCTCCTCCGCCACGCCCGGCTTCTGCAGCGTGACCACGGGCACCGTGGGCGTCGGGCTGTTGAGATCATAGACAAAGGTGCTCGCGCCATAGCCCGCATTCGCGGGAGCGCCCCCCACCACCCGCCTGCCGGAGACGGCCACCGCGGTCCCGAAGAGTCCGAACACCTCCGGGGCCGGATTGTTCAACGTAAAGGCGGGTGCCGTCGGCGTCCCGCCACTCAGGTCATAGACATACACGCTCCCGGCGTCCTCCGCGCCCGTCGCATCCCCGGCCGCACCCACCACCACACGCGTGCCGGAGATCCCCACCGAATTGCCGAAGCGGTCGTCCACCTCCGGGCCGGGGTTGTGCAGCACGAAGGCGGGCACCGTCGGCGTCCCGCTGCCAAGGTCATAGACATACGCGCTCCCCGCGTCATCCGCGCCCGTGTCGTTGAGATAAGCGCCCACCACCACCCGAAGGCCGTCGATCGCCAGCGAGAAGCCGAAGTTCGCAGCCGTTTCCGGGCTGGGGTGGTTCAGCGTGAAGACTGGCACCGCCGGCGTGCCGCTGGTGAGATCATAGACATACGCGCTTCCCGAATCGGTCTCCCCGGTGTCCTCCTGATAAGCCCCCACCACCACACGCGTGCCGGAAATCGCCACCGCAAAGCCGAAGCGGTCGCCCGCCGCCGGGCCGGGGTTGTTCAGCGTCACCACCGGCACGGTCGGCGTGCCACTGGTAAGGTCATAGACATACGCGCTCCCCGCGTCGATCGCGCCCGTGTCGTCCTGATACGCCCCCACCGCCACGCGCGTGCCGGAGATTGCCACCGATCTGCCGAATCGGTCATTCATCGCCGGGCTCGGATTGAGCAGCGTGAAGACTGGCACTGTCGGCGTGCCGCTGCTGAGGTCATAGACGGATGCACTGCCCGCGTCGGTCGCACCCGTATCGTCGTCGGGCGCCCCGACCACCATCAGCGTGCCGGAGAGCGCCACCGAGGTGCCGAAGCCGGCGCCGCCCGCGGGGATCGAGTGGAAGAGCGTGTCCGGCTCCGGCGCAAACGGCGCGCCAAAGACATACACCCCGCCGGAATCGAGCGCCGGAGTCACCGCGAACGGCGTTCCGATGACGACCGTGTTTCCGTCGGCGGCCACTGCGGTGCCGAAGTAATCATCCGCTGCCGGGCTGAGCTTGTGCAGCGTGGCCACGGGCACCGTCGGCATCGCGCCCGTGAGGTCGAAGAGATGCGTGCTGCCAATATTGGCCGCGTCATTAGGCACTCCCACGACCACCAACGTGCCGGAGATTGCCACCGCCGAGCCGAAGTGGTCCACCGCCGCCGGGCCGGGATTGTTCAGCGTGGACACGGGCACCGTCGGCGTGCCCCCGGCCACGTCATAGACATACGCACTTCCCGCATCAAGCGCGCCCGTGTCGTCTTCCACAGCCCCCACCACCACGCGCGTGCCGGAGATAGCCACTGCGAAACCAAATCGATCTCCGGCCGCCGGGCCGGGATTGTTGAGCGTGGCCACGGGCACCGCCGGCGTCACACCGCCGACATTATACACGTAGGCGCTGCCAGAGTCCTCCGCTCCAGCGTCGTCCGCGAGCGCTCCGACCACCACGAGCGCACCGGAGATGGCCACCGAGGTGCCGAACTGATCATTCACCGCCGGGCTGGGATTGATGAGCGTGGTGACGGGCACCGTTGGCGTGCCGCTGCTCAGGTTATACACATACGCGCTGCCTGCGTCGTCGGTCCCCGTATCGTCCGCCGGTGCGCCAACCACCACGCGCGTGCCCGCGATGGCCACGGCGCTGCCGAAGGCGTCGCCGTCCTCGGGGCTCGGGTTGTTGAGTGTATTCGCGGGCAGCGTGGGCGTGCCGCTGCCGAGGTTATACACATACACCCGACCTGCATCGTCCGCGCCCGTGTCGTCCGCCGGCGCTCCCACGACCACGCGCGAGCCCGAGATCGCGACCGAGGTGCCGAAGAAGTCATCGGTGCCCACGCTCGGATTGTTCAGCGTGAAGACGGGCACGGCGGGCGTCGCGCTGCTCAAGTCATACACAAACGCGCTCTCCGAATCGGGCGCTCCGACGACCATGAGCGAGCCGGACACCGCCACCGAGGAACCGAAGCCGGCCGCCGGCGCGGCGATGGAATACTTGAGCGCGGATGGAACTTGTGCGGCGGCGGGGTGCGCGAGAAAACCTTCGAAAGCCAAAGCGGCCACGAGCAGCACGAGCGCAGGCAGGACGCGCGAGCGACCAGAGTGCATAGCGGAGGGAAGAAACAAATGCATGGAGAGTGAGGCGGAATTGACGCCCAACATGCCCGGCCCCATTCGGGTCGCATTCTCACACGCTGAGCGGATCAGGAGTAGTGGGCGCGCCACCTCGCGACAATACAAATAAATCCGCACTCGTAATGCATCGGTCTGACGAGGTAATCAGTGAACCGAATGCCCCGGCTTCACTCGCAAATTCCACGTCGTTTCGCACGATTGCTCGTCGCATTCTGGGGTGTGTGGGGTGCACTGGCTCAGCAGCCCGCACCACTGCCCGCGGACCCGCTGCCCGCCGATCCGCTCAAGCCCGGCGGCGCCACGGAGTTGATCCTCCTCCCTGACGAACTGCCCATGCTGCCGCAGACCGTTGAGAAGCCGGAACCGCTGCCGCACTTCACGCTCAAGCTCGCGCTCGACGCCATGCAGCCCGTGCTGCCGCCGCTGGACCCGGGCGTCGCGCAGCAGCCGTTCGCGAGCAGCGTCCGCGTGCTCGTGAAGCGCTTCGAGTTCACCGGCAACCATCAGTTCTCCTCCCGCCAACTCGGCGCCGTGGTGGCACGCTACTCGGGCCGCGAGATTGATAGCGACGAACTCGAAGCCGCGCGGGTCGCGCTCACCAAGCACTACGTGGACGCCGGATTCATCAGCTCCGGCGCGGTGCTGCCGGATCAGGATTTGAAAGACGGCGTCGTGAAGTTTCATCTCGTCGAGGGCCGGCTCGCCGAGATCGATGTGAATGGAAACTTTTGGTTCCGCCGCTGGTGGCTTCGACACCAGATCCGCAGGGCGGCGGGCTGGCCGCTGAACGTGTTCGGGCTGAAGACCGGCTTGCAACTGATGCGGCAGAATCCCGGCATCCGACAGGTCAACGCGGAGCTGAGTCCCGGGGTGCGCCCCGGCGAGAGCATCCTCCACGTCGCGGTGGAGGAGAAGCAGCCCTTCCGGCTGGGATTCGAGATCAGCAACCAGCGCCCGCCCAGCGTCGCCGAGGGGCTCGGCGCATTTTACCTCCAGAACTTGAACCTGACCGGACACGACGATCCCATCGAGTTGCGCTGGGGCCTCGTGGAATGGACGAAGGATGGCGCGATCGATTACGCGGGCTTCGACAATGTCGAAGGAAGTTACGAGTTCCCGATCTCGCCGTGGGGCACGAAGTTCGGCGTGCGCGCGGCGAAGAGCGACTCAAGCATCATCGACGAAACCTTTGCCGCGCTCGGCATCACCAGCAAATCGCAGCAACTCGAACTGGCGTTGCGACAGCCGCTTCACGAAACGCTGCAAAACACCGTCACGCTTTCGCTGGTCGCCGATCGCAAGCACAGCGAGTCGTTTCTGCTCGGCATCCCGTTCACGCTTTCTGCCGGCGCGATCCAGGGCGAGTCGGATGTCTTCGCCACGCGCGCCGTCCTGGAGTGGGTGAACCGCAGTCAGCTTTACGTGCTGGCGCTGCGCTCGACGATCAGCGTGGGCTCCTACAACTTCGGCGCGACGCGTTACGATCCGCGCAGCTTCACAGGCACCACCTCGGGCGCGGGCGTCATGGGCGCCGACCCGGAGGTGCCCGACAGCAAGTTCTTCACGTGGCTCGGACAGGGACAATACGTGCGCCGCATTTTCGACACGGCAATCCCGCGGACCGAGCCGGACAAAGGCGCGATGCGCCTGTTGCGCGAATCGCTCCTGGTCCTCCGGGCCAACGTCCAGTTGAGCGACGAGCCGCTGCTCGCGCTCGAACAATTCAGCCTCGGCGGGGCCCATAGCGTTCGCGGTTACCGCGAGAATCAACTGCTGCGCGACAACGGCTGGTTCGCCTCCGCCGAGTTGCGCGTGCCGGTCTGGCTGGCAGCCGACAAGTCACCTATCGTCAGCGTTGCCCCGTTCTTCGACTACGGCGCGGGCTGGAACGTGAACAAGTTCGAGAACCAATATCAGGACATCTACAGCGCCGGCGTCGGCCTTCTCATCAACGCCACCAAGCATTCGCAAGTCTCAGTCTATTGGGGTCACCCCTTCATCGACTTGCACAATCCCCGCACGAGCCTGCAGGACGACGGCTGGCACATCGTCGTTTCCTTCAACGCGTTCTGAAGCCTCAGCTCAGGATGCGCACGATCACGTCCGCCGAGTCTTCGCCGGCCAAGCCGAGGTCCAGATACTTTGGCAGGGCGGCCGGAAGCGGGGAAACGGCGACGCCATTCACGACCAGGCTCTTGATGGAGGCCGCTTCGATCGCGCTCGTATGAGCGCCGGAAGGCGACGCGCCCACGGTGCCGCTGCCGGGTCCGAAAATCAGCGCGCCGATCGCCCTGGTCGCACCGCCCGGCGCCGTGCCGAGTGACGCAAGCACATCGTTGCCGTTGCCGTAGATGCCGTCCACGGAATCGACCCCGACGGCAATCGTGCTGGCGACGAATGCGCCGAGCACTTTCACCCCGGCGATCTTGTAGCTCTTGTTGAAGACATCCGCCGCGCTGCCCACGCCGCCGAGCGCCGCATCGTCGCCGAGGAAGGTGCCCGCGAGGATCTTCGAGGACGAAAGGCCGCCCTTGACCGTCACCTGCGCGATGTTCGTGGCGGCGGCGAACATCGAGGTCGTGATGCTGTGGGTGGTCGTGATCGTGCCCATCGCTCCATTGCTCTCGAAGACGGAGTTCTGGATGGCCTTGGCGGTGGATGGAGCGGTGATGGATACGGTGGTGTTGCCGATCGAACCGGCCTGGACCGTCACGTGATCGATGGCGACGAAGCTGCCCGGCGCGGTTTTGTCCGTGACGGTGATGCCGCCGAAGCTGGTGGCGACGGCGATCTCGTAGTTCTTGATGCCGAAGGTATCGAGGTCGTGCGGCTTCGCGGTGAGCAAGCCGAGCGCGCCGCCCGTAATGTTGATGTTGCGCCGCGAGGAATCGCCAAAGGGATCGCTATTGGTGAGGTCGGTGCCATCGAAATACTCCGCCGTGATCTTGCCGACCGAGGCCGCCTGGAGCGATCCCTTGAACGCACCCTTGATCGTGACATTTCGCATCGCGCCCTCCGACGTCACGGAACCGAGGAAGTCTCCATTCACGGTGAAGGTCGTGAGCTTCCCGGAAGTGAAGTTCGCCCCGGCGAGGAACTGCGCCGTGGTCATCGTGACGGTCTCTCCTTCGACGATGCTTCCCGTGCTGGCCCAGGCGCCCTTCGGCACGGACATCGAGCCGATGCCAGCCGTGGTCAGCACGCCTTTGTGAAACTTGTCCACTTCGAAGACGATCTTGCAGTCACCGCGGCTGAGCAGGAATGAGCCGATGCTCTGCGTGGTCTTGATCAAGCCGGCGTCGGGCCAGTAACTCACGACGACCTTCCCCAATCCGCCGCCGCCGAGGCTGCCGGGTTGTTCGCCGGCGATGCCATTGCCGGTCACGTCGATGATGACTCCAGGGCCACCGACATTCCGCAGCGTGATGTCGGGACGGTTGTTGTAAGAGTCGGGCGTGATGTTGCCCGGCGCGTCGTAAGGCAGCCCCTTGCCAAGCTCGATGAGTGCGTAGCTGCTGATGTCGTTGAGCAGGAGCTTGCCGACCTTGCCACGGATGTCGATGTCGGCGATCCCGTCATCCAGTCCGTCGCCGAGCACGACGGTGGGGCCGAGTTTGATCGTCCCGATCTCGTCGTTCGGATTGAGACTGATGATGTGGTCGATGACGGTCCGCGGCACGCCCGAGCCATTGATCGTCAGGACGGTCGCGGCATTCGTGCCCGATAGCGCCATGGTGCCGATGCGCGTGCCGCCTGCCCCGTCGCTGACCAGCGTGAGGACGACGGAACCGGTGCCGGTGAGGCTGACGGTCTCGTGCCCGAATGTGGTCGCCGGAGTGCCGGCGGTCAGCGAGACGTTGCCCATGACCGTGGTCCCGAGGAGCAGTTTGCCCGCGCCCGTTTTCTGCATCACACCGGTGCCGTCGATGAGGCCTGTGAGCGTGAGCGTCTTGGTGGCATCGACACTGATCGACGGCGCGGCGCCGTTTGCGGTGATGTGCCGCGCGCTGCTGAATGTGCCGGTGACGATGAGCGTTCCGTTGGCTCCGATGACCAGCCCGTTGCCGAGATTGCCGAGGGCGCCGTCGGACGGCACGCTCATGCTGGAGGTGACCGTGACGAGGCCGGTGAAGGTGTTCGCCGGATTGCTCAGCGTCGTGGTGCCGGTGTTCGCGGTGATGTTGATGTTGCCGGCGAGGATCGCGGCGATCTGGCCGCCGTTGAGCAGGAGATTGCTGAGGCTCGTCAACGTGCCTGTGCCGCCGACGAAGCCGCCGTTCAGGTCGAGGCTGGAGACGGTCTGGTTGAAGGCGTTGAGCTGAAGAGTGGCGCCGGTGGGGACGTGAACGCCCGTGACGGGCAGTGCGTTGTTCACGCCCAGCGCCAGCGTCCCGCCGCTCACCGTCGTGTCGCCGCTGTAGGTGCTCACCGCGGTGAGCGTGAGGATGCCGGCGCCGTCCTTGTTCAGCGTGCCCGTGGTCGTGCCGATGATGCTATCGATCGTGGTGTTTCCCGCGCCACCCACCGCCAGCCCGAACGTCGCACCGGTGATCGTGCCGGGATTGCTGAGCGTGAGGTTGCTGCCCACGTCCGAGTTGATCCGCGTGATGCTGCCGAGCGTGATCAAGCCCGCGTAGATATTGTTGCCGCTGATATTCCGCAGCGCGCCAGTCCCGCCGACGCCCGTGCCGTTCAAGGTCAGCGGTTCGGCCAGGGTGGTGATGCCGGCTTCGATTTCCAGCGCCGCGCCCGCCGCGACGGTCGTCCCGCCGGCGACGCTTCCCAGCGCGCTTCCGTTTCGGATGTTCAAGGCTCCCGCGCTCACCGTCGTCGTGCCCGTGTAGGTGTTTGCGGCGGTCAGCGTCAGCGTGCCGGCGCCGAGCTTCGCGAGCTGTCCGCCGGTTCCGCTGATGACGCCGGGGATCGTGCTGTTGGTCGAACCGCTGTTCAGGCTGAGCAGGTTCGCGCCGAGCTCGATGTTTCCGGTGAAGATGATCGCGCCGTCGGTGCCCGCCGGGCGATCCGTGGTGATCGTCGTCGGCGCGCCGAGCGCGACCGTGGTCGCGTCGAAGGTGATGTTTCCGCCGTTCACAGCGGTCGTCACGCTCGCGCCATCGAGTCGGATGCCGAAGGAATTCGCGCCCGTGCCTTTCGTGCCGGTCAGCGTCACGTTGCCGCCGCCGGAGGTGACCATTGAGCCGGTGCTGGTGAGGTGGATGCCGTGATTGAGGTCGGTGCCCACGTTCATCCCGCCCGTTCCCGCGACCGTCACCGGTCCTCCGCTCGAGGTGATTGCCGAGTCATTCCCCTCGACGAAAACGCCGACGCTGCTGCCAGCGCCCGCAATGCCGGTAACGCTGACCAACCCCGTCCCGCCCGCAGTGATACGCGTGCTGCCGGAGGAACTGTCCAACCCCACCCCGTAATTGCCTCCGCCACCATCGGTGCCGCCGTTGCCCATCACAGTCACGTTTCCGCCGGACGAAGTGATCGTGCCACCGTATCCCACGCGCACTCCGAAGCCGCCGCCGGTCGGACCGCCGCCGGTGCCGGTCACCATCACGCTCCCCGCACCGCCAGCCGTGATCTGCCCCGAGAATTCGACATAGACGCCGTAGTTGTCGAACGATCCCGCCGCGCTCGAACCGGTGCCGGTCACGTTCACGCCGCCGCCGCCGGAGGTGATTCCGCCGTCCTGCACATAGACGCCGTAGTTGTGATCCGTCCCCGCGCCGCCAGTGCCGGTCACGCTCACGGTTCCGCTCGATGAAGTCACCGTCGCACCCGACAAGACCACGACGCCATACGCGCGTGCGGTGCTCGTGCCGCCGAAGCCGGTGATCGTGACTGACGCGCCGCTCACCGACGCCGAGTTGCTGAGTCGCACCCCATCCGTCCCGGCGCCGCTGTTGCCGCCGATACCACTGATCAAGATCACACCCGCGCCCGTGGTTTGGACCGTGCCGCCGGAACTGCTGATCCCGATGAAGTTCCCCGAGGTCATCCCATCCAGGTTCGCCCTGAGCGTGAGGTTGCCGTCCACTGTCGCGACGCTCGAACCGCTCACGAGCGAAATGTCCCGCGCGGTCGCCAGGAAGATCGCACCCGTGCCGCTCGTGGCGAGGTCGGCGTTCGTGTTCGCGAAGCCGATCGTGCCGCTCGCACTCGCGGTGAAGTTCTTGTTCGCCGCCATCGTCACCGCCTGGTTGAAAGTCACGCCCGCGCCGGTCGTGAGCGAAAGATCGTTCGCGTGCGTGATCGCCGCGCTGACCGTGAGCGCCCCGCTGTTTGCGTCGCCGATTTGCAGCGTCGCGGCGGAGACGGCATCGAGCTCGGCGTCGGTGAGGCCGAGCGTCTTCGGGCTGCCGGTGAGCACATCGGCGCCGCCTAGATTGATGAAGGTGCCGGCCGTGCGCGGCTTGAAAGTGACAGTCGCATCGCCGGCGGTGCCCGCGCGGACGATGCTGGGAGCGCCCCGGCTGAAGCTGTCGCCGATGAGCGTGAGCGGCGCGGTGCCGCCGCTGGAAATTTCCGCGCCCGAGCCAGAGAGCGAGATCGCATTTAGGACACTGCTCGCGCCTTCGACCGTCACGGCGCCGCCGGCGGAGGTGATGATGCCACCGATGCTGCGGACGCCCGCGGAGACGGACCCGGCGCCGCTGATGCCGGTGACCGTTACGGTGCCGGAGCCGCCCGCGGTGATCGTCGCGCCGGTGGAGACATAGACGCCCTGGTTGTCACTGCTCGCGGTGCTGGCGCCGGTGCCGCTCACGGCCACATTCGCCCCGGTGGAGGTGATGGTGGTGCCGGCGCCGAACAGGAAAATGCCGTCGGCCTGCGTGCCGGTGGCCGCGCCCGTGGTGCCCTGCACCGTCACCGTGCCGCTCGTGCCGCCGATGATGTTGCCGCCGGTGAAGAGGTAAATCCCGCGCTGCTGAAAAGAGCCGTCGCCGCTCTTGCCGAGCACCGTGACTGCGCCGGAGCCGGTGGCCTGCACGACCGCATCGTTGAAGAAAACGCCGGTGAAGCTGCCGCTGGTCGGCGTGACCTGCTGGTTGGCGCTGAGCGTCAGGTTGCCATTCACCGTCGCCACGCTCGCTCCGCTGGCGAGGGTGATGTCGCGCGCGGTCGTGAGCGAGATTGCACCCGTGCCGCCCGTGGTGAGATCGGAGTTGGTGCTGGAAAGGCTGATCGTGCCGTTGCTGGTCCCGTTCGCCGTCGCGGTCAGGTTCTTGTTCGCCGCCATCGTCACCGCCTGGTTGAAAGTCACGCCCGCGCCGGTCGTGAGCGAGAGATGGTTCGCGTGCGTGATCGCCGCGCTCACGGTGATCGTCCCGCTGGTGCTGTCGCCGATTTGCAGCGTGCCGGCGGTGGTGATGAGGTCGAGTTCGGCGTCGGAGAGTTCCAGTCCGTTGGCGGCTGTATCCAGCGTTGAGCCGAGGTCGATTGCGATACCATTTCCAGCCCTCAAGGTTACCCCGGCGGCTCCGGAGATGGCGCCATTGTCCAGAATCATACGGGCGCCAATGTTCGTGCCGGAGATGAGGGTGATCGTGCCGCTCGTGGTGAGGGGAGTGACGCTGTCGTAGATGATTCCGGCGCCAGTTGGATTGCTTCCTCCCACTCTCACCGTTCCCGTGACGGCGATATTTCCATTGGTCGATGCAACTTCTCCCGCGGCGGTGATGACCACGCCCTCGCTACTGGCTTCGTCCGCCCCGCTTCCGTCCAGCGCCAGGGTTCCGTTCGCTGAGGTAATCCGTGATCCGGCCCCCGAGATGACGATTCCGTTGCTGTTTGAGCCGGCGCCGCTGGTCAGCGGGCTCACGCCGAGGATGCTCACATTGGCCGATCCGGTTCCCGTCACATCGGCACCGCTCACGACGAACACGCCGTGACTATCCCCACCCCGGCCGAACCCCGATTGGCCGTCCAGCGAGATATTCCCGGTGACCGAGGTGATCTGGGCGGTTCCACCCGTCACGAAGATGCCGTGATGGCCACCTCCGTTCAGACCCGATGATCCTCTGCCGACCATGGTGATCGTCGCCGGCCCCGTCGATTCCACCGTGCTTGCGTCCACACGAATTCCAATCGAGGTCAGCGCGCCCGCGGCCGTGCCCGTTCCCGTGATGGAGATCGCCCCGTCGACCGAAATCACGGACGAACCGCTGCTGATAACAAGTCCCGTTGAACTGCCGGAGCCAGTGCCCGCCAACGTCAACAATCCTTGATTGGCGAGCAACCCGGTGGCCGTCGAGAGAACCTGGGCTCCGTTGGACAGTTGAGTGCCGAGGCTGCCGGTCCCTGTGAGGCTGACATTGCCAATGCCACTCGTGGTGAGTGTCGTTCCATTGAGATTCAGTCCCCCGGACGTGGACGTGACGACGATGCCGCCGTCCACGGTCGCCAGGCTGGAACCCGCAGCCAGCACCACTCCAGTGCTCCCGTTCATGTTGATGATGCCCGTTCCGCTCGTCGCGATGTCGCTCGTCGCATTCGGCAGGCTAATCGTCCCGCTTGCGCTGGCGGTGAAGCCCTTGTTCACCGCCATCGTCACCGCGTTGTTGAAAGTAATGCCCGCCGTGCTGTTGAGTATCGCATCGTCGCCGAGGTTCCACACGCCGCTCGCGGTGATGCCGCCGGCCGTCACGTTCAGCGAGCCCGTGCCGGAGATGTTGTTCGCGATGGTTATGCTGTCGCTGCGGTTAAAGACCAGCGCGGAATTGTTCGTTACCGCGCCAGTGCCCAGCGTGCCGGTGGTGCCGCCGTTGCCGACTTGCAGCGTGCCGCCGCTGATCGTGGTGGTGCCGGTGTAGGTGTTCGCGCCGGAGAGGATCAGGGTATTGGGACCGTTCTTCGTCAATGCGAAGGCGCCGGTGACAATACCGCCCAAGGTAAGGGTCGTGCCGGGCTGATTACCGCCGATGGTCGTCGCTCCGGCCAGAGTGACCACGCCGGCCCAACTCGAGTTGCCCACATTGTTGCTTTGCAGCGCGGCGAGCGCACCCGGTGCACCCGCTCCCTGGATGGTCAGGGCCTCTGCGCCCACCGCGATGCCATTCCCATTCAAGTCCAGCGTCGCACCGACTGCCACCACCGTCCCTCCGGCTGTCGAGCCGAGCGAGGCCGAGTTTCCGAGAACCAGGCGGCCCGCGTTGACCTGAGTCTGGCCCGTGTAGGTGTTGGCATTGCCGAAATACAAAGTTTGCCCGATTCCGTTCGCAAACACGCTCCCGGTGCCGCCGATGGCATTGTTGACCCCGATGAAATTGGAACGGTCGAAGGTGAGGTTCGCATTGTTGATCACCGAGCCGGTGCCCAGCGTGCCGGTGGTGCCGCCCGAGCCGATTTGCAGCGAGCCGCCGCTTATCGTCGTGGTGCCGGTGTAGGTGTTCGTGCCGGTGAGGATCTGCGTGCCGGTGCCGAGCTTGGTCAGCGCGCCCACGCCGCTGATGATGCCGCTGAGCGTGCTGGAGGTGCCGGTATTCGTCAGCGTCAAACCGCCGTCGGCGCTGAGATTGCCCGAACCCGTCACGTCCGCGCCCGTGAGGCTGATCGCCCCCGTGCCGCTGGTGGTGAGCGCGCCAGCTGCCCCGAGGCTGATCGTCCCGCTCGCATTTGCGCTGAGAGTCTTGCTCGCCGCGAGTGTGACCGCGCCGGCGAAGGTCAGCGTGCTGAACGGATTCGCACCGGAGCTGAGCGTGAGGCTCGCGTCGAAATCCGGCAGCGCGTTGATCGTGAGCGTGTCGGCGGAGTTGCCGCGATTGAGCGTGAGCGAGCCGCTCGGGTTCGAGAAATCGTTCGTCACGAACGTCGCGGCGCTGAGCCGCGAGAGGCCGTTGGAAGTCGTGCCGTCGTCGGCGAGCGTCGCGGTGCTCGCGGTGGTCGGGAGATTGAAGACGATGTCCGTCGCCGAGCCGGAGTTCGTGGTCGCTTCCAGGCCGGTGAAGTTCACCGTGCCGAAGTTGCTCAGCACCACGCTGCCGTCGTTCGCGTTCGTGAAGTTGTAGGTCACCGTGCCTTGCGCACCGCCGGTGACCATCAGCTTGTCCGTGCCCGCCGCGCCACCCGCATAGGTCAGTCCGCCCGCGACGATGAAATCCCCGCCCGCGAGCGCGAGGGTGAGCGTGTCGTCGCCGCCGAGTGTGCTGACCTGGATGTTTCCCGTGATCGAGGCCAGCGCCACCTCGACGGTGTTCGCATCGATCTGCGTCGCGCCCGCGCCCGCGCCGACGGTATTGGACGGATCGGTGATGCGCACGTTCGCGCCGTTGAGCGTGATCGTGATCGTGTCGGTGCTGGTGCCGCCATTGCTGTCGGTGACGACGAGGTTGCCGCCGCTCAATGACACGTCGGTCTCGGGCGGTGCCACGGCCGTGAGCACCACGTCGTTGCCGCTGCCGCCGGTGTAGCTGATCGTCGCGCTTAGCGCGGAGCCGAGGAAGCCGGTGATCGTCGCGCCCTGCGCTAGGCCGTTGAACGTGCCGGTGATCGCGTCGGTGCCGTCGTTTTCCACGATGGTGAAGGTCTGCCCGCCGACCGGCACATGCGAGCCGCTGAGCACGAGATCGACCCCGGTGAGATTCACGCCGCCGACCACATTGAGCTGGCGATACTGCGTGTCCAACGTCGTGCCATTGATCGCAATGGCGAGGTCCGCGCCGGACTCGAAGCTCACGCTCGAGGCGGTCACTTCCGTCCCACTCGTGATCGGCTGCACGCTGCCCGACGCGCCGGGTGTGAGCGCGAGCGTGCCGCCGCTCGTGTTCAGCGTGCCGGGGTTGAAGATGATGCTGCTGCCGCCGGTCAGCGCGACGTTCGTGGACGCCGGGCGCGAGATCGCCGCGGTGACCGTGATCGCCCCACTGGCGCTGTCGCCGATCGTCAGCGTGCCGGCGGTGGTGATGATGTCGAGTTCGGCGTCGGACAGGCCGAGTGAGTTGGTGTTATCCGCAGCGGTGCCGAGATCGATTGCATTGCCGGGACCGGGCCGGATCGTCACGCCGGCGGTGCCAGAGATCAATCCGCCGGTGAGCGACATGCCGGAACCGGTGGAGCCTCCTCCGCCGATCAAGGTGATCGTGCCGCTAGTGGAGATGGGCACGGTGCTGCTATAATTGATCGCCAAATTCCCCGTCCTGCTGGAATCCCTGCCGGCGAGCGTGATGTCACCGCTCGTGGAAGCGACCTTTCCACCGCTGAGAATATAGACCGAGTAGCTATTGTTTGAAAACGCTTTGGGCTGTCCGGTCAGGACGATGGCCGCGGTGACCGAAGTGACTTCCGAACCCGTGCCGGTGATGGTAATTCCATGGCTGCCAGCGCTGCCGCCACCAGCTGAGGCATACGTGTCCATGGTGATGGTGGCCAATCCGGTGGACTGCACCTTGCCCCCGCCCTGCACCGTAATCCCCTTGGATGGCGTGTCGTTGAGGGTGCCCGCGATGGCGATGGCACCATCGGCGGATTTCACCTGTCCCAGCGTGTCGATAATCACGGCGGTCGCGCTCCGACTGTATCCGTTGAGGGTGATCTTGGCCGTGCCGGTGGACTCGATCGAGCCACTCGATGAAACCAAAATCCCGGTGTGGGCGACCCCACCGTCGATACCGCCAGTCACGCTGATGTCGCCGCTCAGCGATTTGATCTCCGAGCCCGTTCCCGTGACGGTGACGTCCGTCCCGCCATTAGTGACTCGACCATTCAGGGTCAGTTTGCCTTGGGTGGCCAGCACAGCCCCAGTTGAGAGAATCTTGGCACCGCCGCGCACCTGGATGCCACCAGCGTTAGTGGGAGCCTTTGCGGTCAGGCTCACATTGCCCGTCCCGCTGGTCGTAATGGTGCCGCCGTTCAAGTCGATCCCCGCGGCCGAAAAGCTGCCCGTGCTCGCCGCGTTCGCGCTCAGCGTGAGGTCGCCATCCACCACCGCGATGCTCGACCCGCTAGCCAGCGCGATATTGGCCACCGTGGTGAGCGAGATCGCGCCAGTGCCGCTCGCGACGAGGTCGGAGTTCGTGGTCGCGAGGCTGATCGCCCCGGTGGTCGTGCTCAGCGCGCTGACCGTCAGGTTCTTATTCACCGCCATCGTCACCGCCTGGTTGAAGGTCACCCCGCCGCCGGTGGTCAGCGAAAGGTTGTTCGGATGCGTGAGCGCCGCGCTCACCGTGATCGCGCCGCTGCTGCTGTCGCCGATCGTCAGCGTGCTGGCGGTGACTTTATCCAGTTCCGCGTCCGTGAGACCGAGCGTGAGCGGGCTGCCGGTGAGCACATCCGCGCCGCCGAGATTGATGAAGGTGCCGGACGTGCGCGTCTGGATCGTCGTCGCCCCCGTGCCGCTGGAGATTGTCGCCGAGCCGCCGAAGTCGATGCTGTCGGCAGTGATCGTGATCGGGTTGTTCGTGCCCGTCGTGATGCGTCCGGCGTTGTTCGTGCCGACCGAGAGCGCGATGCTCGAAGTATTGCCCGAGGTCGCGGTGATCGTGGTCGCGCCATTGGCCGCGCCGATGCGGGCGAGGTTCGAGTTCAAATTACTGCCAGAGACGAATACCCCGTGAGCTGAGGCCGTAGGCCCCGCTCCACCTGTGCCGCTCACCGTCACCGTGCCGCTGCCCCCGGCGGTGATGAGGCTATCGCCAAAAACTCGGATACCAGCACCCTCGCCCAACGTCGAACTGTTGGCCGCGCCCGCGGCGCCCGTGACTTGCACGTTCCCGCCGGACGAAGTGATCGTGGAGGTGAACCGGACATCGATGCCGAGGTTCACGTTGACCCCTGACGACGTCAGATCCCCCGTGCCGATAACCGTGACCGTGCCCGACCCCCCGGCGCTCACAGTGCCGGAGTCGATCGAAATTCCGGCAGCCGCGCCGCCCGACCCCGTCCCTCCGCTCACGCCGGTGACACTGACGTTGCCACCGCTGGAGGTGATCTGCGAACCTGACGATTGCAGGTTCACGCCGTAGTTATCCGAACCCAAGTTCGCCGCGCCAGTCCCCATCACCGTGACATTACCGCTGCCTCCCGCAGACAAGAGCGCACCCAAGTAAACATTCACCCCATAATTGGAGCCCGCCGTTCCCGACCCGCCGGCCTGGCCGGTCACCGAGACATTCGCCCCACCGCTCGTGATGCTCGAACCCGAATCCGTGAGCCGGATGCCTTCGTTGGCGATGACATTCCCGGGGCCACCCGTGCCATTGACGATCGTCGTGCCCGTGGTGCCGCCGATGATGTCGCCGCCAGCTTGCACGTGCACACCGACGTTCCGCATCCCCGTATCACCACCCCTGCCCGTGACGGAGACGACACCCGTGCCCGTCGCCTGCACGAGGCCAGCGTTCACATCCACGCCGCTGAA
This sequence comes from Chthoniobacteraceae bacterium, assembly GCA_040081625.1. Classification (GTDB taxonomy): domain Bacteria; phylum Verrucomicrobiota; class Verrucomicrobiia; order Chthoniobacterales; family Chthoniobacteraceae; genus VFJQ01. The sequence continues at coordinate 79,586 of JBEBGD010000005.1, read as the reverse complement.
GTTCCCCGTCGTCGTCCCCGCCGCGTTCGCCGAGAGCGTAAGGTCGCCATTCACCGTCGTGATGCTCGCCCCGCTCGCCAGCGAGATGTTCTTCAGCGTCGTCAGCGACATCGCGCCCGCGCCGCTCGTTGCGAGGTCGCTTCCGGTGTTCGGCAGACTGATCGTGTCGGTCGCGCTGACCGTCAGCGTCTTGTCGGTCGCGAGCGTGATGCTGTTGTTGAAAGTGATCGCGCCGCTCGCGAGCGTGCCGTCGCCCGGCAGGTTCAGGTCGCTGCTGAACGCCAGCGTGTCCGCACCCGTCCCGGTGTCCACGGTGAGATTCCCCGTGAAAAGTGTAAGCGCGATGGTGACCTCGTTCGCACCGCTTTGGATGAAGCCCGGCCCGGCCGTGATCGGATGCGTCGGATCTACGATGTGCAGCTCGCCAGCGTTGACCGTGAAGATCAACGTTTCGATCTCGCTGGTGGCACCCTGATCGCCGAGCACGCTGATATTGCCGGCCACATCGAGGCTGGCGAGGCTCGCCGGGGAGATGCGGGCTTCGAGCACCTCGACGGCAGGAGCGGAGACGCCGCGGCGCCGACGAGTGAGCGGTTTCGTTTTCATGATTTGATGGAGGGCTGCGTCAAGGTGCCGGTTCGCCGGGTGCGATGGACATGCCGCCGCGACCGATCACCAGGAAGCTGCTGAAGTCCGCGCCGAGCCGGATCGCGCAGCGCTCGGATAGCCGCACATTCGTGCCGATGAGGCCCGCGGGTAGCGGCGTGAGCGCGTTCGCGAGCTGCGCGTCGGGCGACTGGATCACCACCGAGCCTTGCACGCTCGCCTCCGACGACGCGGTCACGGGACTCTCCGACGCGAGGAAGCTGTCCGCGACGATCAGGATGTTTCCGCCCGCGCCGAGGATGGCGTTCGCGCTGATGCGGCTCGCGCTCAAGATCGCGAAGCGCGTGAAGATGCTCACGTTGCCGCCGTTGAGCCCGGCTTCCGCGAGCACGGCCGAGCCGTCGTGCAGATAGATCATCCCCGGCGCGGAAAGCGTGATCTGCCCGGCATTGCCGAGCGACGCGGTGACGGTGATGCTGCTCGCGCCGCCGAGGTCGATGTCGCTCGCCGAGCGGATCGTGATCTGGCCCGCGCTGCTGATCGCCGAAGTCGTGCGGATGCTGCTCGCGCCGCGCATGACCAGCGGTGCGATCACATCGATCGTCACGCTGCCCGCGACGCCTTTCCCGACGGCGGAAGCTTCGATCGCGCCGAGGCGGTCGAGGGTTAGTTGGTTCGCGCTGAGTTGCACGCTGCCACCGTCCCCGCGCCCGAGCGAGGTGGCCGAAATCCCGCCGGCATCGACGAGCCGCACGCTGCCAGCCGAGATGCTCAGGCGCCCGCCGGCTCCGGCATTTTTCTCCTCGGAAAGGGTCGAGGCAATGATCCCCGTGAACAGCGGTGTTCCCGCGCCGGAAATCAGCAGGCTGCCGGCTCGCACGACGATGTCGCCGCCCTGGCCCGTGCCGGCGGCGAGCGTCGAGATTCGGCCCGCCTTGATGATCCGGATCGTATCCGCGACAACGGTGACATTTCCGCCCGCACCGGACGAAGTGGTCTCCGAAAGAATTCCCGTGTTGAGGTCCGAGGGCCCGCTGCCGTCGAGCAGGATGCTGCGCGCGGTGACCGAGACGTTGCCGCCCTTGCCGGTGGCCTCGGTCGAGGCGGTGATCTGTCCGTTGGTGATGCGCAAGGTATCGACCTTCACCGTCACATTCCCGCCCGGCCCGCTGATATCGAGCGGCGCACCGACGGCGATGCCGGTGACGAAGCTCGACGCCCCGCGGGCGATCTCCAGCGATCGCGCCTGGACCTCCGTGTTTCCTGCGGCGCCGAGGCCGACGGTCTTGGTCGAAATCAATCCTCCCTCCTCGATGCGGATATGGTCCGCGGAAACGAAGACGTTTCCACCCTGTCCGCTCGCCTGCTGCGGCGCCAGGAACGACCCGGTGTCGGCGAAGATGCCGGTCGCCGCGGGGTTCGGCCCGCCTGCCACCGCCAGCTTCACGGCCGGCGCGGTGATGGTGATGTCGCGCGCCGCGACGTTCACATTTCCGCCGCGCCCGAGCCCGCTGGTGGTCGATTCGATCAAGCCGCCGTTTTCAAGCCGCAGCGTGTCCGCACGCACCTGCACGCCGCCCGCAGCGCCACCGATTCCATCCGCCGAGAGCAACGTGCTGTCGGAAAAAATCCCCGTCGCCACCTCCGAAGCGTCTCCGCGAATAGAAAGCGCGGTCGCTTTCACCGCGACCACATTGCCCTGGCCCGCGCCGTTCGTGGACGACTCGAGCCGCGCGCGGCTATTGATCTCCATCTGCCCCGCCTGCACATCGACGCGACCGGCCTGCGCCGTGGCCGTCGTCGCGATGTCCGCAAGACTCCCGACCCGCGAGCCCTCCCCCTCGATGACCAGTTTGCCCGCGCGGATCACGACGTTCCCCGCGCGCCCACCTGCGCTCGTGCTCGTGAGCAACTTCGCCGAATTCGTCCGGGTGCCGATCACCTTCATGTCCTTCGCGACGCGCACATCGAAGTCGCCGCCGATGCCCGCGCCCGTGGTGGTCGAAGTGATCCGTGTGCGCTGCACAGTCAGGCTGCCGCCGCGGATGAGCAGCGAACCGCCTTGCGCACCATCGAGATCGATGTCGCTCTCGAGCAGTCCGATGAATCCTGAGCCGCTGACGCCGCTCAGGTCGCCGGCGTATTCACCAGGCGCATTGAACGACGCGAGTTCGAAGCGTCCGCCCGGCGCCGAGACGCGCGCGCGATCGAACGAGATGTCGCCGCCGATGAATGAGAGCGTCGCGCCGTCCCCTCCCGAAAGCGTCGAGCCCGCCACCGAGATCGGCATCGGAGCGATGCTCGCGGGCAGAAAACCCCACGCCGAAACCGGCTCGCTCGTCAGCACGTCGTTCGCCGCGTCGCGCGCGTCGAAGCGTCCGTTCGATCCCAGCTTCACGTAGTCCGCCGTCGTCGCGGTGAACGATCCCTTCACATCGATCGCCGCGTTCGACTGGAAGACGATGCCCTGCGGGTTGATGAGAAAAAGATGCGCTCCGTCGATCGTCGAGCGGATGGTGCCGTCGATGGTCGAAGGCCCGCCGGTGACCCGCGCGAGGATTCTTGCGATGCCATTCGGCCCGCTGAACGTGGCAGACTCGCCCATCAGCAAATTGAACTCGCTGAAGCTCTGGAAAAGATTCGCGCCGACCGTCCGCCCGAGCGACGCGGGGATCGCGTAATTGCCGCCAGCAGGAACGATCGCGCCGCCCGAGCCGAGCGAGCCATCCGTCGCCACGGCTGCACGCACCGCGGCGGACGCGAGCACCGTGCAAATCGCCACGGCGATTTGCTGCGCGGCGCGGGGTGATTTCATTCTGGCGTTACTTCAAGTCGGCGGCCGCGGCGTCCTTCAGCCCGCCTTGTCGCAGCAACTCGCCGCGCATCTTTCGCAGCTCGGCGTTGTTCGGATCCTTGCCGATCTCTGTCGTGATCGCATCGACGGCGTCATACCACACGCCGTTCTGCGCGAAGACCGCCGCCTTGTCGCCGTCCGCTGCGGACTTGAGCGCCTCCGCGAGTTCCTTGCTCGGCTCGATGCGCTGGATCGATGCACTGGTGACCACATCCTGCGAACGATTTGCCGGATCGGGAACGAGCGCGACGCTCCATTTATAAGTCACGCCCGGCTTGAGCGTGACGTTCTGTTTTCCCACCGAGAGCCGGCGCAGCCCCGCGCCAGCCTGCTTGTCGGCGGCCAGCGGCGACGTGACTTTGAAGAGCGGCTTTGGATTCTTCGGGTCGATCAACGCGACTTCGATGCGCGCGGTCTTGATGACCTTCTCCGGCATCGGCCCCGCTTGAAACCAGAACAACGACGGCTGCTCGCTGATCGTCACGGCAGCCTCCTTCGGCGCAAGCACGGTGATCGCCGGGAGCTGCACGTCGGGGCCGCGCGATCCTCCGTCGCCATCGATGCGCGCACCACCCGCCGTGGATTTTGGCGGCGTGTATTTCAGCAGGCTGCGCTTCGGCGCCGCTGGGGCTCCGTCCTGGGCTTGGATTGAAGCGAGCGCGACTGAGGCGCCGAGAAGAACTGCGAGGAGTTTCATGGGACTGGGAGGTTTGGTATAAAGGAAAGCCTTACGCGGCAGGAACGGCGGCATCCTGCGCGGTGCCGATCACGCTGTGAACAACAATCTTGTCCGCTTTTCCCTTCAAGCTGATCGGCCCCAGTAGTTGCGTCTCGAAGCGCCCGCGCAGGCGTTGCGCGGTCGAGTCGCCGATGAGGATGGTGCACTCGGCGGTGCGAGGATCGGCTGCGGCGTCCTTGCCGGCGGCTTCGAGCCGCGCGGCAGTATTCACGGTGTCGCCGAGCACGGTGAACTCGAGCCGGTCTTCGCTGCCGAAACTGCCCGCCACGAGCGCCCCGGTGTAGATGCCGATGCGCATGGCGGTGGTGGGCAGGTCGCGCGCGCGCCATGTTTCATTCAGCGCCGCGATCGCCGTGCGCATGGCCAGCGCGCACGTCACCGCATTCACAGCGTCCGCGTCCATCTCCTCTTCGCGCGTGCGGGCGATGGGCACGCCGAAGACGGCCATGATGGCGTCGCCGATGAACTTGTTGATGATCCCGTGATTGAGGTCCACGTGCCGCGCGACGCCGTTCATGTATTCGTTCATCCACTCCATGAGCGTCGTCGGGTCCATCTTCTCGGAGGTCGTCGAGAAGCCCTTGAGGTCGGTGAAGAGCACCGTCGCGGTGAGGCGTTGCGGCTTCAGCCTGCCGCCGTCGAGGAACTGTTCGCGCCCGGCCCAGAGCGCCTCGACGACCTTCGGCGAGACGTGTTTGGAAAAGAGCGAGTGCATCTCGCCGCGCTCGGATTTCTCGAGGTAGGCGATGAAGGAAGTCACCAGCGTCGCGGAGATGAATCCGCCGAGCCCCGGCGCGGCGACCAGCATCCACGTGCCGTGCTGAAACATGAGCGCGCCGCCGAAACCGATTCCGGCGAGGAGTAGCGCGAGCGCGGGCGCGAGCTTCCACGGCGAGCGGAACATGAGCCCGAGCGCGCCACCGAGCAGCGTGGCCACGGCGATCCACGCCACTTCCGCCCACTCGGGCCACCAAGTCCTCGGCTTCACGCCCTTGATTGCAGCTTCGAGAAGCTGATGCGTCATCATCACGTGCTGGTGCATCCCGCGCAGGTTGTCGTCGATCGGCGTCGGATTGCTGTCCTTGATGCTCTGCATGACCGTGCCGACGAAAACAATTTTTCCCTTCAAGGCGCCGGGCGGCAGCCGGCCCTCGATCACGTCGCCGAAGCTGAAATCGTAAGGCGTGTCGCGCGCGAGCTGGCCGCGCGCATCCTGCACACGGAACCGCCGCGGCGCGCGGAAATCGACGAGGTATTCATAATCGTGAACGTCGAGCCCCACGTAGCCGCCGGCATTCGACGTGAGCCGCGGAAAAACCGTCTTGCCGAGGCGAAAAAGCGGCGCCTCCGGCCGGCCCACCACCTCGACCAGTTCGACGTCCACTTCATGGAGCTCGAGGTATTTCAAGGTGAGCGCGAGGCTCAGGCTGTAGAGCGGCTCCGGCACGTCGCGCTCGATCGCCAGCGGCCCGCGCCGGTAGTAGCCATCGACGGAGAAATCCTTTTCGAGATTGTTCGCGCAGATCCGGTCGGGCTGATCCGCGAGCGCCGGCGGCGGCTTCACGTAACCGACACGCTGGATCGCGATCACGCGCGGCAGCTTTTTGAACGCGGCCTCGAGCGCGGGATACTTCGAGCGGTCGCGCGGCTCGGGCAGGTCACGATACATATCGAGCCCGATCGCTGCCGGCTCCTGCGCGTCGAGGCCCGTGAGCACTTGCGCCATCCGTTCGTCGTCGATCGGGAAGCCGTATTTTTCCAAATCGTCCTCCGTCATCCCGACGATCGCGATCCGCTCGTCGGTCGAGTCCGGCTCGGAGTTCGACTGCACGAAGTGGTCATAGATCGTCAACTCCGCGAGCTGGAGCCAGCCCTGCGCGCGAACGCCGAGCACCGCGCCGAGCACGACGAGGCTGATGACGAGGCACGCTACGCTCGGACGATGCAGGGCCTTGACGATGCCTTTCACAGCCAATTCCCGATGATGAGATACGGTGCCCAGTAACACGGGTGCTGAAACCGTTCGTCGCGGAGCAGCCTCGTCTGCGCTGCCTGCAACGCCTGCGCCTTGGTGCGGTCAGGCTTGCTCTTTAGCTCGGTGTAGAAATCGACCACCACCTGCGCGGAGGCCTGGTCGTTCACGAACCACAGCGTCGCGAACGCGGCGCGCGCGCCCGCCTTCACCGCCACACCCGCGAGCCCGAGCGCCGCCCGATCGTCGCCCGCTGCAGTCTGGCAGGCGCTCAGCGTGAGCAGTTCGAGCGGCTTGTCGGCCAGTTGGCCGGGGCGGATGAGCCGCTCGAGATCGTCGAGCGTCAGGCGGCCGTCGTAGGTGAGCACGAAGCTCTTGCGGATATCGCTGTCGATGTGGCCGTGCGACGCGATGTGGACGATCGTGAACGGCACTTCACCGAACTTCCCCTCGATGCTGGCCTTGATGCCCTCGCTGTCCAGCAGCGACTCGCGCTCGTTGTAAAGCTTCCCGATCGCCGAGAGTTCGCCCGGCACATTCGGCAGCGGCGGAAAGTCCTGCACGCTCTCGGAGATGCCGGCGATCATCAGGCGGCCTGCCACGTTCGCGGCCTGTTTGGATTCCATCAGCTCGAGGCCCGGCGTGACTGCGACGGCATACTTCTCGATGAGAAAACGCTCGCCGTCGTGCAGCGCCGCCATCGGAATGGTGCGCAGCGCGCCATCGGGAACGAACACCATCGTGTCGAAACGATGCGCGGCCATCAACGGCTCGAGTGGTTTGATCAGCCACGCGTAAAGCTGCTGCGCCTGCTCGAGGAACTCATTGGTCGTCCGGTTCTCGAGATTGAGGCGGAAGCTGCGCAGCACCGTCGTCAACTCCGCCTCGCCGACGCGCGTCGTGAATCGCTCGATGCGCCCCGGAACCGGCTCCGCGCCTTGCTTCACCGGCGGAGGCGGGAGCGACACCAGCAGCTCCGTGCGATCCGGCAGCGGCACGATGTAGATCAGCGCCGCCTTCACCGAGATCGTCTCGACGGTCCTGGTCTTCGACTTGAGCAGCATCACGCAGTCGTCCTGGAAATAATCCTCGAGCTCCGCCGCCTTGAGCAGTTCGGCAGTCCCGCGCGCCTCGCGCAGCAGCGCCTGGATTTCCGCGCCGTCAGTTACAGCAGTGGCGCGCTGGAGAAGCAGGTCGGCCAGCTCCGTGTAGAGCGCGCCCACGGCCTCGCGAAACGACGAGCGCGCATTGCGATTGCCGCTGCGAATGGCTACGTCGTTGCGGATGCCCTCGAGCGTCCGGACCGCCCGCCGATACGCCTCGATGGCTGCATCGCGCTCCCCGGTTTTGCCGAGCAGTCGCGCGACCTGCCATTGCCAGCGATGGAGCGCATCGGCGGACTGGATCTGCTGCGCGATGGCCAGCGCGCGGCGGGTGAGCGGGAGCGCCGCGGCGTGGTTCCCCTCGAACTCGTAAAGCGCGCCCTGGTAGCCGAGCGCGTAGCTGAGCGCGCGCCGATCGTCGATCTGCACGGCCACCTTCTCCGCCGCCTTGTGCAGGTTAAATGCGCGCAGCCTCAGCGCGTTGTCGTGCTCCGGCGCCTCGATGAAGAGCCGGCGGAATATCTCCGCGGCTCCCATGAAGGCGAACGCCTTCCCGTGTCCGTCCGGCAGCGCCTCCGCGCCCTTCGCCACCTCCCCGGCCCACCGGAGCGCATCGGGAAATGCCGCCGCCTTGAGCGCCGCAGTTGCCTTGTTCAATCGCACGCGCACCGCGGTCGCGCGGTCTGACAGGTCGATCGCCTGGTCCCACGCCGTGATCGCGTCCAAATATTTGTCCTGCGCCGCAAGGACGATGGCGAGACCGTCGAGTGCGCTGGCGGCGAGAGCGTCGTTTTTGTCCGCGCGCGCCATCTTCAACGCATCGCGCAAAAGATCTTCCGACTGGTCCGCCTGCCGGGAAAAAATATTGGTCCGGCCACGGGCCGCCTTCACCTCCGCCTGCCGCTTGCGGCTGTGCGCGCGGTCCGCCAGTTCACCGGCTGCGGCCAGAGCGGAGAGTGCGAATTTATGATGTCCGAGTGCAGCCAGCGCCGACGCCTCCCCGAGTAAGGCACCCGTCTCGCCATCCGCATCCTTCGCCCGCGCAAACTCCCGCTTCGCGCGCCGCCATTCCTCGACCGCGCTCTCAAACTGTCCGCGCTCCGCGAGTGCCCGCGCAGCCTCCGCCCGCGTCTGGCCTGGGGCGGGACGCGTGCCAGCCGCGGAGGCGCACGCCACCATCACTGCCATGAGAGCAGCCAAAAGACGGCCATTTTGAAACGCTCTCGCGATCATACGCGGGCGAGCATTTCAGACCCGGGCACGCGGTGCAATCCTTCAAACCAACTGATGCCGGCGACTCTCCTCGACCCGCGCTCAACGTTCTTCGCAACACTTGGTGAAATGTCGAACACCTTCGCGTAGGTGTCCCGCTGTTGAGTTGACGCGTTTCGATTCATTCCAGAGCGTTCCAGTCCGGCACGGTGTAAAACTGTGCGGCAGTCGCACTGCAGTGGCTCGCACGTTTCTGATCATCAACGAGCCGGGGTGGCGAAATTGGAAGACGCGCCAGACTTAGGATCTGGTGGAGCAATCCTTAGGGGTTCGAGTCCCCTCCCCGGCACTCTTACTTCGCCGGGAAAAACGGGAACAACACACGCAACTCGTCCGGACCAGGCCGGCGCCCGTATTCGCAAAGCTCGAAGGCCTCCGCGTATTTCACCGCCTTGCCCTGCTCGGCGCCATACCACTGGACCAGCACGTCGCGGAAGCGATCCGCCTCGCTGCTCTGCCGCCCTGACCACCGCTTGCGCAGCCACGCCTTGCGGCCAGCCTCATCGCTCTCGGGCGGCACCTGCGCCACCGACTCGGCGCTCCCATTCGCGCCGCCTTCATAGACCTGCGACGGCATCAAATGCACGGCGTTGACCTTCTGCTCAAACACGTCGTCGATCGAGACGACCACGTCCGGGCGAAACGGATACGGCTTCTGAAAGCCATCGCTCGAGTAAAAGAACGCGGGGTTCTTCTTGAGCGCCGGCACGTCGGGGCAAAAGAACGGCACCGTGACCATGAACGCCGCATCCTGCACGAGCACGCCGACGTAGCGATGATCGGGATGATAATCCCAAGGCCGATGCGCGATGACGATGTCCGCGTTCCACTCGCGGATCACCTTCGTGATGAGCTTCCGATTCTCCAGCGTCGGGAGCAACTCGCCGTCGTGAATGTCGAGCACCTCCGTCGCCGCGCCGAGCGCGCGATCGGTCGCGAGCACCTCGGCCTTGCGCCGCTGCGCGAGCGGACCGCCGGCCGATTGCCAGTGGCCGATGTCGCCATTCGTGACCGACACGAGCTTCACTTTGTGCCCGAGCTTCGCCCATTTCGCGGCGGTGCCGCCGGCCTTGAACTGCGCGTCGTCGGGATGCGCGCCGAAGACGACGATGCGCAACTTTCCGTCGGCGTCGGCGGCGAAAGCGGTGAGCGGGAGGAGCGCGGCGAGGAGGATGCGAAGCGTCATGCGCCGGAGGATGCGCCGCCGCGCGCGCGCGCCGAGCACATTTTCGCTACCGATTCAGGCGACCTGTCCCGCCGCGTGGCCCGATGCCCACGCCCACTGGAAATTGTAGCCGCCGAGCCAGCCGGTCACGTCCACGACTTCGCCGATGAAAAAGAGCCCGCGCACGTCGCGCGCCTCCATCGTCTTCGAGGAAAGCTGCGTCGTGTCCACCCCGCCGAGCGTGACCTCGGCTTTCGGATAACCTTCGGTGCCGGCGAAGCGCATCGGCCACGCACTCGGTTCAGGGTCAGACGATCGAGCGTCCCACGCCTGGGCAAAGCGCCGCGGCCAATCGTGCCGCCCGGGCAGGTCAAAGTGCAACGCCTCGCCCTCGCGCCAATACGACGAGATCTGCAACACCGCCGGTCCGCTCACGCCGCGATGCGTGAAGAGCAGATTTTCCGCGAAGGCCTGCCCGCGATGCCGCGCGACGACCGGCAGCGAGAGCCCGCTCAGCTCCGCAAGTTCGCGATCCTCCGGCATGAACGTCAGCGGAACGAGCCCCGGCCGCAGTGAGGTGATGCGCAGACCGAACTGCCGCGCGATCCGATACCCGAAATCGCTCGCGCCGAGTTTCGCGAACGAAAGCCCGCCCGTCGCGATGACCAGCGACTCGCTCTCAAACTCGCCGAGATTCGTCGCCACTCGAAACCGCTCCGGCTTCCCGACCGACTCGACACGGCAGCCCGTGAGCACACTCACGCGCGCCTCCGCGCACTCCGCGAGCAGTAGGTCGATAATCGCCCGCGAGCTGCCGTCGCAGAACTGCTGCCCGAGCTTCTTCTCGTGATACGGCACGCGGCGCTTCTCGACGAGCGCGACGAAATCCCACGGCGTGTAGCGCGCGAGCGCGGATTTGCAGAAGTCGGGATTCGCGGAGAGAAAATTCTCCGGCGTCGTGCCGAGGTTCGTGAAATTGCAGCGCCCCCCGCCGGAGATCGCGATCTTCTGTCCGACCCGCGCGTTGTGCTCCAGCAGAGCGACCCGCCGTCCGCGCGCCCCCGCCTCGATCGCACACATCAGCCCCGCCGCGCCGCCGCCGATGATGATTACGTCGAATGTTTCGCTGCTCACGCCGCGTCATCCCAGCACACTTCGACTTGTGCAAGCACGACGCGAAACGGCGTGGCGGCGTATCGGCCGAACTCGGGGCGCTTGGTGAGCTTTGCGCGCGAGGTCGCGGGGCTGGTGAGCCCGCAAAGGAAGCGCGTGAGCTGGCGCGGCGTGGAGAGCGACGGGTGTTCCTCGAAGATGAGCGCGCGGACTTCCTCGACGTCGCCGTCGGCGAAAGGTGCGATGGGCGCGGAAGGAAGCGTGACCGCGGTGGCGGGCTCGCCGGTGCGGCAGAAATGGCAGTGGTCGCAGTTTTCGTCAGCGAGCGGTTCACCGAAGTAGCCGAGCAAGCGGCGCGTGATGCAGCCGGACGCGCTGGCGAAGTCGAGGATCTGCGCGAGGCGCTGCGAATCGCGTTGCTCCCGCTGCGCGAAAAGTTCCGCCTGGTGCGCGGCGACCGTCGCCGGCTCGCGCTGCGCGGCGTCCCCGCAGAGACGGAAGCCGTGCCGCAGGCCGGCGGGCTTTTGCGTGATGGCACCGGATTCCTCCAGCCACGTCAGCGCCTTCACGATGCGCTCGCGTGGCTCGCCGAGTTGCTGCGCGGTCGCTTCGATTTCGAGCGTGAGATATTTCGGCCCCCGCCGTCCGGAGCCGAACAGCGCGGAGAGGAACCGCCGCCGCTCGTCATTCATGCCGTCGAGTATGGCGTCGTCACTTTTCAAGAACTGCACCTGAGTGCTCTCGTAAAACGCCCGAGTCGGTCGCAGCAATCCGTCGAGCTCGAGATACGTGATCACCGTCTCGACCACAAGCGGGCGGATGTCCGTCTCCTGGCTGAGATCGTAGCGGCTCACGTCGAACTCATCACCCGAACCGAGCATCCGCCGCACGAGCGCCTCGACCGCCGCCGGCTCCGGAGTGTCGCCGAGCGTGAAGTTTTCCAGCGGCACCGCATCGTCCGCGCACGCGAGCAATTCGCAAAGCGACGGCTCCCCATCGCGCCCCGCGCGCCCGATCTCCTGCTGATAATTCTCCAGCGTCTTCGGCAGGTTGAAATGAATAACGCCGCGGATATCCGCCTTGTCGATCCCCATGCCGAACGCGATCGTCGCGACGATCACCTCGCACTCGCCGCGCATGAACGCCTCCTGCGTCGCATCGCGATCTTCCGCGCTCATCCCCGCGTGATACGCCCGCGCCGCCAGCCCCGCCGCCGCGAGATGCGCCGCCACGTCCTCGGCGGATTTTTGGAAAGTCACATAAACCACCGCAGGCCGCACCTTCGCGCTCGCGAGCCGCTTCGCGAGCACCGCCAGCCGCTCACGCGCTGCGCAAGGCGTCACGCGCAGGTGCAGATTCTTACGGCGAAACGAAGTCTGCACATGCCGCTGCGGCGCGATGCCGAACGCCTTGCAAATATCGCGCGCCACATCCGGCGTCGCCGTCGCCGTGAGCGCGAGCACGGGCCGCAGCGCCAGCTCCTCCGCCACGCGCGCCAGCCGCAGATACTCAGGCCGGAAATTGTGCCCCCACTCCGAGATGCAGTGCGCCTCATCAATCGCGAGCAGCGAAATCTTCACCCGCCGCAACCGATCAAGAAACGCCTCCCCCGACAACCGCTCCGGCGCGACGTAGAGCAGCTTCAACCTCCCCTCGCGCAAGTCCGCATACACCCGCTGCGTCTCCTCCGCCGTGAGCGAAGAATCGAGCCGCGCCGCCGCAATCCCGCGCGCCCGCAGTGCATCCACCTGGTCTTTCATCAGCGCGATGAGCGGCGAAACGACGAGCGCCGTCCCTTCCAGCAACACCGCCGGAAGCTGATAACAAAGCGACTTCCCCGCCCCCGTCGGAAAAAGCGCGAGCGCCGATTCCGCGTCGAGCAGCGCGCGGATCACCGCCTCCTGCCCGTCGCGAAATGCCTCGTGGCCGAAGTGGGTCTGGAGAGCGTGCGGCAAGTCCATGCGCCGTTCGTAGCCGGACGCGCGAGCACAGGCAAGGCTGGCAGCGCATGTGCGGGCGTATCGGCACACACTCAAACACGTAGTTTAGCTCCGTGGATTCGCCAGGCGCCAAGGTAGTAGTTTAGCTTCGTGCTGCAAAAGAAGCTCGGCCAACGTATCGCACAGCTCCGCCGCTCGAAAGGAATGACTCAGGAGCAGCTTGCCGAGGTGATCGGATGCTCGGTCGAGTTCATCAGCCTCGTCGAGCGTGGCGTGAATGCGCCGTCGGTTGCAGGGCTGGCGGATTTTGCAAAGGCGCTTGGCGTGGAAGTCCGCGACTTGTTCGATTTCGGGAAGGAACGGAAACGGTGAACGGTGATGAATACCTCGCGGAACTGCGCGGAACGCTCACGGGAGTTGTCGATACGCTCACGCGTGATGGGATTGAGGCGCGGCATCTTGCCTTTGGTGGCGCAGGCCAGCCAGCCGCGCGCAAGCCGACCGTGCCGACGGATGCGCGTTCGGAATTTCTGGCGAATCGGGCGATGGGTGATTGGGCGGAGCGGACGCTGGCAGCGGCGCTCAGCGCGACGTTCCCCGAGTGGACGGTGGCGCAATACGGCAACACCGACCGCATCGCCGCGGGACACCCGGAATTCAAGGCGCGCTACCTCGCGGGCATTGAGGAAACGCGGCTCTACGGCAAGCGGCCTGACTTGTTGCTGTTCCCGGCGTCGCTCGGCGTGGCGGCGGAATTGTCGGAACGCACTCATGACGAAACTGAGTCGCACACGAAGCAGGCAGCGGCCGCGATTGAGGTGCGTTCGAGCAAGTTCGAGGCGCTGCGCTACATGGCGGTGCGGCGGAAGCAGCGCGAGGCGGGCGCGAAGTCCGCGAGGGAGACGCCGAGCTTCACCGTGAAAGTCGAAGACCTCGTCATCGTGTATCGCTGGCTGGACCGGCATCGCGTGCCGCAGAGCTACTGCCAGGTCTTCTTCGACTCGGTTTTCGCCATCAACTTTCTCGACATCTTCCGCGTCATCGCAAGCGGCGACGACTACGACATCGAAAAGCCGGAGAAGAGTCAGGAGAAGGCGACCATCATGATTCCCATCACGCGCGGCGTGCAGATCGGGCGCGCGACGGCGATGCCGACATTTCGCGCCGAGCATCGCGTGACGAATCTTGGCCGGCATGACGCCTACGTGGTGCCGGAGGGCGGCGCACTCGAACTCGACGCGGCAGCGATGCGCGCGGTGCTGCTCGCAGAGTAGCGGCCTACGCTGCCGCCGACTGCGGCGCGCCGAGGTGGAGCGCGAGCAATTCGTCGAGCGCGGAGCGGCGGGCATCGGCTTCCATCGGCTCGATTTCCACAAGCTGCTTCACGAGCGCAGCGGCGGATGCCGCATCGAACGCCGGTAACTCCGGGCACGGCATCGCTTCAACGTCCTTCGGCTCCAGCTTGTTCAGGCCGTCGCCGTAAAAGCGGTTCACTCGCGCAAACGCCTGCCTGCCCATCGTGCTGTTGAGAAAGAGCGTCATCAGCGGCGCGAGATGCTCGCAGCCGGGCTTGGCGTAGAGGCCGTGGAAGCAGGTGAGGTTTTTCGCATCCGACGAATTGAGGATGAACTTCGCCGACTCGCGCGAGAAGACGGCGACCCAAATCTCGGCGGCGGCGCGCTTCTCCGGGCGATACCACACCGGGCGATGGCTCGGCAGAAATCGGGCTCGAATCCCCTGCGCCTCGCCGTGCGAAAGATACCGCTCCAGCGCCGCGTCGAGTTGCGGCGGGTTTAGCAGCAAACATCGGCGTCCGTTGCGCTCCAAGGCCCGGAGCTTTGCCTTGGTGAAGACCAGCCCGTTCACATCGGGAGCCTTCGTCACGCACGGCTCGAAGTGCTTCGCGTTCAATCCGTGCGTCGCGACCTCATCGCGCGTGAGGCAGAAGAACTCGTTCGCTCCGGTCGCGATGCCGCGCCGGCAGTCGAAGTAATCGCTGACACGCCGAGGGAAGCGCGCGTCAGCCCCCGACTTCGCTTTCCCGAGCAGGCGGTTAAGCCACTTTTCCGCCGGAGGAAAGTCAGCGAGGTCGGCGCAGCCGCTCCGCGAACGCGGCTTCGTGCCAGCGAGCAGTTCGCCGACAAACGCCTCCGCCACGCTGACGGACGCCGCGCGCATCGCCGGCATCGGAGCGTCCTTGGGGCGCGTCTTTTCGAGGAACACGATGGCGCTTGTCGTCAGCGCATCCGCAAAAACATTCAGTTCCGGCGCAAAGATGAGCAGCCCGGCGGGGCGCATCACCCGCAGCATCCGCTCCTTGATTTCCTCGCCAAAGTTCGCGTTCAAAAACTCCGCCGGCAGGATGACCGCCGCCCGCCCGCGCGGCGCGAGGTCGTTCCAGATTTTCAGCAAGAACAGCGCGTAGAGATTCGTGAGCCGGTCGAGCGGCGTGCCGAGCAGTTCTTCGAAATCGCGCCAGTTCGCCTCCGAGTAGTCGAGCCGGTGCGCTTTCACGTAGGGCGGATTCGCGATGATGCCGTCGAAAATTCCCGCGTCCGCCCGCAGGTAATCCGCGCGAATGAGCTTCGTGTGGCCCGGCGCCGACTGCATCGCGCGCCGCAGAGTCTCCACATCGCACTCGACGCCGACAAACTCCGCGCCGGGATGCAGCCGCGCGCACTCGTGCAGCAAATGCCCCAGCCCCGCCGCCGGGTCGAGCACCGTGGCCGGATTCCGCGACATCACCCACCGCGCCATCAGCGCCGCCACCGCGCGCGGCGTCGCCACTTGCCCGAGCGAGCGCGTCTCCCGCTCCCACTCCGCCGCCGTCGCGTAAGGGTCAGCCCCGCCCGTCGCAAACTCGACGGCGTTTGGCTCGTAGTAGAGCGAGAGAAAGGTCTGAGTGTTGCGAACGCGCACGACTGCGAGAGTGGACGGAGGATAACTGCGGGTCAACCTCAGGTCGTAATCTGGCGCAATCGCGACCTTCGACGGATTGCTTTGTGCCATTGGCACCCGGTATTGAAGGGGATCCTCACTGCACAAACGCCATGATCACGAATCTCCACCTCCTGCGGAACATCGGACGTTTTGAATCCGTCACGACTGCCGCAAATATACCGCTCGGACGGCTGACTTTGATCTATGCCGAAAATGGGCAAGGCAAGACGACGCTCGCCGCCATTCTTCGTTCGCTGGCAACTGGCGATCACATTCCGATTGTCGAGCGCAGGCGTTTGGCGGCACAACATCCGCCGCACGTGGTAATTGGCTGCGTGGGCGGTCCACCCAACGCGATGTTCCAGAACGGTGTGTGGAACCGCACCTTGCCCAACATGGTCGTCTTCGACGATCTGTTCGTTGACCAGAATGTCTATTCGGGACTGATGGTCGGCACCGATCATCGGCATAACCTTCACGAATTGATCCTCGGTGCGCAAGGAGTCGGGCTGAATCGGCAACTCCAGCAACACATCGACAGGATCGAAGTTCACAACAGCACTCTACGCCAGCGAGCAGCGGCGATTCCCGCGGCCGCACGCGGCGACCTGTCAGTGGATGACTTTTGCGTGCTCCCCGTGAACGAAAACGTGGACCAAGACATTCAAGCAGCGGAACGAAACCTCGCGGCCAGCCGTGAGCAGGATCCCGTGCGGAACACACCAGCTTTCGAAATGCTGAGTTTGCCGGTTCTCGATTTGCAAACGATCGAACGCGTCCTTCAAGCGAGCGTGCCGGAACTCGATGCAGTCGCAGCCGCACGCGTTCACGCTCATCTGGCGACCGCCGGAGTAGGGGCGGAAGAATGGATTTCCGAGGGAATGCGCCGCCAATCAGAAAGACCGGCACCTGACTCTACAAGCTGCGTGTTTTGCGCACAGAATCTCTCCGGCTCGCCGGTGATCGCCCATTATCGGGCGTTCTTCAGCGAGGCGTATCGCAGCTTGAAACGCAGTATCGCGGATGCGTTGGCGGCACTTGGGCGGGTGCATAATGGCGATGCGGCAGCGGCGTTCGAACGGGCGGTTCGAGTTCTCGGCGAACGTCGGCAGTTTTGGTCGCGGTTCTGTGAAGTGCCGACGTTGGAAATCGACACGGCGGCCATCGCTCGCGATTGGCAAGCGGCGCGTCAGCATCTCGCTGCGCTTTTGTCCGCAAAGCAGGCATCTCCGCTCGAACCTTTACCCGTCGCCGATGACGCACGATCCGCAGTTGCGGCTTACGCAGCGCATCGAGCGCTGGTGGAATTGATCAACCAGCAGCTTGTTCAGGCCAATCAGACCATTGCTGCGGTCAAGCAACGAGTCGCTACCGCGAATCCGGCAGCGATTGCCGCGAGTCTTTCTCGGCTGCAAGCGACCAAGGCCAGACATACGCCGGCAACGGCGCAGTTGTGTGACGCTTACCTTGAGGAGAAACGCGCGAAAGCTGCAACCGAGCAACTCAGGAATCAGGCTCGCACTGCGCTCGAACGATACCGAGCGACTGTGTTTCCGAATTACGAAGCCGCGATCAACCGCTATTTGGATCGGTTCAATGCAGGCTTTCGTCTCGATCGCGTCGCCGCGACCAACACTCGCAGTGGACCGGCATGCACCTACAATGTCGTTATCAACAATGTGGCGGTTGCAGTTGCCGGGGGTGAGCCCCAGCCCGGCACGCACTCGTTCCGAAACACACTCAGCGCCGGTGATCGGAACACCTTGGCGCTGGCATTCTTTTTCGCTTCGCTCGAGCTCGATCAAAATTTGGCAGATAAGATTGTCGCGATTGACGATCCGGTTTCGAGCCTCGATGAGCATCGCTCTTTAACCACCGTGCAGGAACTTCGGCGTCTCGCAGCGCGCGTTGCTCAAGTAATCGTGCTGTCGCACACCAAGCCATTCCTTTGCCGGATTTGGGAAGGCACGGATTCGACGATGCGCGCAGCGCTCCAGGTAACACGCGACGGCGATGGCTCGACGATCGCAGCATGGAATGTTGATGAGGACTGCGTGACGTGGCACGACCGTCGGCATGAAATTTTGCGCGCCTACTTGGCGAATGCCGGTCAGAACGAGCGCGAGGTCGCCAGCTCGATCAGACCGTTGCTTGAAGCGTTCTTGCGCGTCGCTTATCCAGAGCACTTTCCGCCCGGCACGCTGCTCGGCTCATTTCGAGGACTTTGTGAGCAACGGGTGAATACGCCGCAGGAAATCCTCAATGCTCAGGATACTCAGGAACTGCGCGATCTGATCGAATACGCCAACCTATTTCACCACGAGCCGAATCACGCGCGGCAGACGCAGATCATCAACGCTGCCGCACTCACCGGCTTCGTTCGCCGCGCCTTGATCTTCGCAAGAAAGCGGTAGCTCTCATCAAGCAGCCGCTCCGGTATTCCGTCAAATCACCTCGCGATACACGTCCGGGTGCGGGCGCGGAATCACGAAGACGCCGGATTCGGCGATCACGGCGCGGGCGGCGGCGGCGGATTACGGACGCTTCGGGATCTCCGGCTCCAGCCCATCCACGCGCGGCACGCAACCGCGGATGCCCGGGTGATGAATCGTGAGCGCGGGATTGTCGCCGAGCCAGCCGGGTTGGCCCGCCGCGTCCACGAACGCGACACCGATGGGCGTGTCCGGCTGCGTGTCGGCGAGGTGGGTGATTTTCGCGTCGGCTTCGTCGGACATTTCAATCCACGCGCGTTTGAGGGCTTGCGGGTCGAGGTTGCGGGCTTGGATTTCACCGAGCTTCACGGGGTCGATTTTGGCGAAGCGACGCATCATTTTCAGCAGGTGGAGCGGGCTGAAGCCGGGGTCTTTGCCGCACGCGGCCCAGACGATGGCGGAGAGTGGGAAGAAGCGGTGCAATTCGACGATGTCCACGTAGTCGCGCGTCTCGGTGCGGGCGCTGAGTGTGAGGGCTTTGTTTGTCGCCATGTCGAAAAGGTGCAGCCGGCAGCCGAGCAGCGGATCCTTCTCCACGGGGAAAAAACGGAAGGCGGAATCGGCGGCCCAATCAATCTCGACGTGCTCCTCGCCGCGGACGACGCGGGCTTTGCGGAAGGTGTCGGGCTTGGACCAGTTTCCGCGGATGGGCGCGACCTCGTAGCCAGCTCCGCGCAACGCGACGACATCGGCGTCGCTGGCGCGGGCGACATCCGCGGCGGCTTCGTGGAAGATGTCGAAGTCGTGGCTGAAACGCGCGGAGTCCGTGGCCGCGTTGAGCACGAGGCCACCGGCGAAATGACTCTCCTCGTTCCGGTTCGCGGCGATGACGCCGAGGACTTCGCGCTGGAAGGGCGTTACAGGCATGAGTGCAGCCGTTGCGCTTCGCGCCACGCGCGGTGCCCGCCGTATTCGCGCAGGTGCAACACTACGAGGCGAGCTTCCTCCACAGTCTTGAGAGGCGCGTCGGGATGGCGAAACCAAAAGCACTCCGGGAACTCCCGCACGAGTGCGCGCGCGGCTTCCGCGACTTCCGCGGAAAGCGGCGTCGGTGCTGGCGTGGCATCGGTGACGGCGTTCATGCGGGCAGGGTATTCGCTTCCCGCGCGGCGGGCAAGATCAGGCGCGCGCCCGGAGAGATTAGATCACCTCGCGATACACGTCCGGGTGCGGGCGCGGGATCACTACGGCGTTCACGAGGACGCCGGCTTCGGCGATGACGGCGCGGGCGGCGGCGACGGCGGCTTGCACGGAGCTCACTTCGCCGGTGCAGGTGAAGAATGCTTTTCCGCCGAGGGCCATCGCGAGACGGACTTCGAGCAGCGTCACTTCGCCGGCTTTCGCCGCGGCGTCGGCGGCTTTGACGAGCGTGGCGACGTTGAAGGACTCGACGATGCCGAGCGCACCGGTCGGCTCGACGGGCGTGGTGCGGCCGATCGCCATGAAGACGTCGGGATGCAGGTTCGCGATGACGATGCGGTCGATGAGGCAGCCGTTGGCGACTTCGGTTGCGGTCTCGATCGCGGCTTCGACGCCAGCGGTTTCGCCCGCGACGAGGACCATGTATTTGCCGGAGCAAATGGAGCGCGAGAGCAGGAGCTTCACGTTGCCGGCCTTGAGCGCGGCGTCGGCGACGCTGAAGCCGGAGGCGACGCTGGAGAGTTCGATGAGGCCGATGGATTTTGGAGTCATTTCTTCGTGATGGTGATGCTGGTCGCGCTGACGGCGGCGACGGTGCCGGCGAAGGGCGCGTGGATGATCGCGCCGACGGCGTTGGGTGCGGGTTCGGAAATGGGCTGGCCGGCTTTTACGGTGTCGCCAGCTTTCACGAGCGGCGTCGTGGGGCCGCCGGCGCTTTGCTTGAGCGGGAGAACAAGTCGCTGCGTCTCGACGATGCCGGCGCGCAGCGGCGCGGGGTTGTCGTATTCCTCGACGTGCATCTTTTGCATGAGCGTTTTGATCGGCACGTGCCGGCCTTCGCGCATCGGATGAACTTTGATGTCGGTCTTGCCGGTCCACTTGAAGTTCTGCAAGCGCAGGACGGCTTTCGAGTCGTCGCACGCTTCCTTCGGATAGAGTTCCTCGGGGCAGGCGTAGAGTGTGCAGAGGCCGCACGAGCAGCAGAGCGCGGCCCATTCGTTGAAGCGCTCGGCGCCGGTGCCGCTGAAGGCGAGCGTGCGCATGACCTGATGCGGCTCGACCTGGTAGCCGAGCAGAAAGCGCGGGCAAAACTCGGTGCAGTAGCGGCACTGGTCGCACGCGGATTTTCCGATCGAAGCCTGCACTTTCGCGGGCTTGAACTTCTTCTCCATCACGTGATGCGTGCGCGAGAGGATGATCGCACCGGTGCTCGTCTTGACGACGGACCGGTCGAGATCGTCGCTCGTCTCGCCCATCATGAGTCCGCCGATGGCGAGCACGGGATCGTCGCACGTCGCGCCGCCCGCTGCGGCGATGCACTCGCGGTAGCTGATGCCGATCGGGACGGTGAGCGACACGGGCTCGGCGACGGCGCCGGCGATGGTGATGGTTTTGTGCGTGACCGGTTTGCCATCGACGGCCTGCGCGATGTTCGCGAGCGTCTCGACGTTGCTGACGATCGCGCCGATGTGGATGGGCAGTCCGCCGGGCGGGATGAGTTTGCCGGTGACCTCATAGGTGAGGTCGTATTCGTCGCCCGCGGGGTAGAAGTCGCCGAGCAACTGCACGCGGACGCGCGTTCCCTTGCACGCCTGCTCGATCGCTTCGACGGCTTTCTTTTTCTTCGCCTTGATGCCGACGACGCCATCGCTCGCGCCGGTCGCGGCCATGCACAGCTCGACACCGCGCACGACGTCGGCGGCGTAGTGTTCCATCACCGCGGCGTCCTTATGCAGCAGCGGTTCGCACTCGGCGCCGTTGGCGATGATGATCTCGGCTTTCGAGCCGAGCTTCACGTGCGCCGGGAATCCGCCGCCGCCCGCGCCGACGACACCCGCTAGTCTGACTTGATCGATAAGTGACATAATTATTCTCCGAGCCGTTGCCGGATTCGCGCGAGCTGCGCGGCGACGTGGCCGTTGTTGTTGTTGGAAGCGGGCGCGCTCTTCTCGGGCGCGCGGCCGGTGGTGATCGTGCGGCCGTTCGAGCCGCCGTAGCTCGTGACGCCGCTCGTGAGCTGTGAATCGTCCTCGAGCTTGCGCAGCGGCGCGATGCCGACGCCTTGCAACACGCCGTGGTAGGCGCGCACGGCTTCTTCGGGTTCAATCTCGTGCTCGACGATCCGGCGCAGCATTTCGATGAACGCGAGCGGGTGCTCGGCCTGGTTGATCTTGCGTCCGAACAGCGCGACGCGCGCGCCGTATTTCTGCGCCTCGGCGATGAGCTTGAATGCGTCGTAGGTCGTGCCCGCGCCGCCGCCGAGGATGCCGACGATGAGGTTCGGATCGTAAGCGGCGAGCTCTTCCATCGCCTTCGGGCCGCGATAGACGATCTTCAAAAAGACGGGCCGTCCGCGCGCGGTCACGCCGGCGAGACTGCGGATGATGTGGTCGTTGATGAAGCCATCGACCTTCTCAGCGGAGATGCCGGGATCAACGTTCGGGTCGAAGACTTCGAGGAAATAGCGAAACGACTTTCGCTCCGCTTCCTCGCGGAATTCCTTGAACGCGCGCAGCGTTTCGTAGTCGAGCGCGAGGTTGTTCGTGAAGGTGACCGAGTAGAGGCCAAGGTCCGCGCCGGCGTGCGGCTTGTCGGGTTCGCAGTCGATTTTACCGCACTTGATGTGGTCGATCGTCGCGCTGCGAAACGGCATCGATGGCTGCTGGATGTAACCGGCGCCGCGAATGACCCAGATGTCCGTCGTGTCGTTCGCGCGCGCGGCGGGCGTGATGTGCGAGCCCTCGAACAGCCGCTCGCGCATCGCCAGTTGCTCGATGTTCGACGCCGAGCAGAGCATGATGTCCACGATCCCCTGCCGCACGACCGCGCGGATCTGCTCGCGATATTCCTCGAGCGTCTTCCAGTGGATCTCCGACTTGAGCACGCGCTCGGGATTCATCGGCCGCTTCTGCCCCGGCGCGGTGATCCCGAAGGCCATGTCGGCGTCCTTCGCGTCGGCGATGATGAACGCCTTGCTCCCCGAAGGGTTCGCTCGAATGTCGGCGATCTTTTGGTCGAGCGATTTCTGCACGCTTACTTCCCGAGCTTCGCGACGATCTCGTCGGTGAGCTTTTGCACGAGCGCTTCGATGTCGGCGTCGCTCGTGTTGTCGTTGGTCATCGGATTGAAAGGCGTGACGGGCGACGAGCAGCCGTGCGAACCGCACATCTGCTGCCACGGATCGACTTCGCAGAGTCCCGCGGGCTTGAGGTCGTAGCGATCATCGGGGAGGCCGAGCGTCTTTTTGATGTTGAGCAATTCGGGCAGCTTGTCGCATGGGATCGACGCGCTGCCGGGGATCGCCTGCGCGAGGATCACGGTGCGGCAATACGCGTCGGTGATCTCCATTTTGAAATACGCGTCCTCGACCGATTTGCCCCAGCAGATGACGCCGTGGTTGCCCATGAGGATGGACTGGTGCTTCGGCGCGAGCGGGAAAATCTCCGCCGCGATCTCCGGCGAACCCGGCGTCTTGTAAGGCGTGTAGGCGACGGTGCCGACGAACACTTCCAACTCCGGAATGAGTCGCGGCGGCGGCTGCATGCCTTTGATCGCGAACGCGCCCGCGTGGCACGGATGCGCGTGACAGACGCTCATCGCCTCCGGCGTCGAGTGGAAGATGGCCATGTGCGTCGTGATCTCGCTCGATCGCTTCCACGTGCCGCCGAGCTGCGTGCCCTTGCCGTCCACCATGCACATCATGTCGGGCTTCATGAAGCCTTTGCTGACGCCGGTCGGCGTGCAGATGAAGCGATCCGGCGCGAGGCGTGCGGAGATGTTGCCGCCGTTGCCATCGCAATATTCGCGAGCCCAGATGCGGCGGCCGATGTCGCAGATCTGCTCCTTGATTTCGTTCGCTTCCTTCGAGGCGAAGAGGCGCACGTCATCCGTGCTGTAGGGAGCGGGTGCGGCCACGGGTGCGTAGCCTTGCGACGATGCGCCGTTCGACGAATGCGTCGCGTTGCCGGCGAAGACGATCTTCACGCCCGCGTCGTTGAGGATGTCCTTCGCGCCCGGCGTGAGGCGCGTTTCGCTGTCTTGGCGGAACTCTTTCGCGCCGGTTTTCACGATCTCAGCGGCTTCTTTTTGTGCGATCAGGGTCATAGATTATTTCTTGTAAAAATGTTCATCGACGAGCGCGGCGCAGTAGGCGTCCACGGGCGTCGGGGTCGGGAAAGGGCAGGCGGCTTCGCGGCCTTCGCTGATGGCGATGTGCTGGCCGACACCCGCGCCGAGTTGGTCGTAAACGACGATCGCCGGATCGTGTTTCGCCGCTCCGTTGAACGTGTCCGTCTTCCACGGCAGCGTTAGGAGCAGGCGCTCGCCGGAGTAGCGTTTGTGGCGCACGGAAAGTGTCACGCGACCGATGACGGTGCCCATCCTCATATCGCGAGATCCCTCTCCGGATCGATGATCCCCATCACGGTCCAGCGCGCGGGGCTGCGTTGATCGTTCACCATCTTTCGCGCTTCGCTTCCGTCGCTGGAGATCAACACGCGCTGGCCGATGCCCGCGCCGAGCGAATCGAGCACGATCTGCGGCGCAAGGTCCGGGCTCTCCGGTATCGCGATCAGCAAGCGCCAGCCTTCGAGGCTGCGGTGCTTGATCGTCGATGTGGCGTAGCCGTGGATCGTCGCGAGGCGCATTTAGAAAAGGTTGAGTTCCTCCACCATCACGCAGCGGCGTGAGCGGGTGAATGTCATCGGCGTGGTCACGCCTTCGCCGGTGGGCGTGGCGACGGAGAAGCTGAGGAAGCCTTCGCCGCCGAGCCCGAGGCCGGTCATGCACGGGCCGTTCTTGATGAAGAGCGTTGTGTCCACGGCCTGCGCCATTTTCGTGAGCGCCTTGATGTTCGTGGAGTGCATGATCGCCGTGTGCTTGTAGTTGTGCTCCGCGCGGATCGCGGCGGCGATGCCGGCGTCCACGTTCGGCACGCGCACGATCGGGATGAACGGCATCATCTGCTCTTCATCGACGAAGATGTGATCTTCCTTCGTCTCGCCGAAAAGGAGCTGCGTCGCGGGCGGCACGCTGAGGCCGATCGCTTTCGCGAGCACCGCGGCGTCGCGACCGACGAGATCGCGATTCACGACCGGGTGCGGGCACCCCGCTCCTTTGCCCTGCGGGAAGACGAACGCTTTCTCCGCGAGCGCCTCGATCTGCTTCGCGTCGAGTTGCACGGCGCCGGCTTTCTTCAGCTCAGCGAAAAGTTTGTCGGCCACGCTCTCGACGACGAAGACTTCCTTCTCGCCGATGCAGAGCAGGTTGTTGTCGTAGCTCGCGCCTTGGATGATGCACCGCGCCGCGTTCGCGAGGTCGGCAGTTTCATCGACGACGACGGGCGGATTGCCGGGCCCGGCGCACACGGCGCGCTTTCCGGTTTTCATCGCCGCGGCGACGACGGCGGGACCGCCGGTGACGCAGAGCAGCTTCACCTTCGCGTGCTTGCACATCGTGTCGAAGGTTTCGAGCGTCGGCTTCACCACGGTGGTGAGCAGGTCGCTGATGCCGGTCTCCTGGAAGATGCCTTCGTTGTAGCTGCGGATCGCGAGCGCGGCGCAGCCCGCGGCGGCAGGGTGTGTGTTGAAGACGGCGGCGTTGCCCGAGGCGATCATGTTGATCGCGTTGCCGGTGAGCGTCGGGACGCTGTGCGTCGAAGGCGTCACCGCGCCGATCACGCCCCACGGCGCGAAGTCGATCACGGTCAATCCGAAGTCGCCGCTGAATGCGTGGCGCTCCATGAATTCGACGCCCGGCACGAGGTCGCCGCAGATTTTGAGTTTCTCGATCTTGTGATCGAGCCGGCCGATCTTCGTCTCGGCAAATTCGATCTCGCCCCACTCCTTCGCTTTCGCGACACACATGCGCCGGATCACGTTGATCGCCTGCTTGCGTGCGTTCACGCCGAGCTCGCGCAGCTTTTCAAATGAGCGATGCGCGGCTTCGCACGCGTCGTCCATCTTGTCGTAAACGCCGAAGCTACTCTGCCCCGACGACGCGACTTTGGTCTGCGACTGCAAACGCGCGAGCACTTCGCTCACGACTCTCGATACAATTCTTTCGTCCAGTGTTGCCATTTAAGTGTGTGGTTACTGCGCCTTGTAGAGGATGTGTTTTCCGATATCGACCGTGTCCACGAGGCCGATCACGACGGCATCGACGGGCGAATCCTTGTCGTCGGCAGCGAGGCGCGCGGAGCTGCCCTGGACGACGAGGACGATCTCACCTTCACCCGCGCCGAGGCTGTCCACGGCGACGAGCGTAGTCGTGCCTGGCTTCCACGTTTTCGCGTCCGTGGAATCGATCACGAGCGGACGGACGAGGAGGAATTTATTCCCCGTCATCTTCGTGTTCTTCTTCGTCGCGACGACGCTGCCTTCGACCCGGGCGAGGATCATAGGAGAGCGGAGAGCGGAATGCGGAATGCGGAGAGAGTTCGCATTGCGCGGTTATGTTTTTGTTCGGGCATTTGTTCGGGCGGTTTTGATGGACGCGACGGTGATGGAGAGGATTTCCTCGCACTCGATCCGGAGAGCTTCGATGCGCTTGGGTTTGAGGAGGCCGACTTCGACAAGCAGGTCGATCCAATAAATCGACTCGTCGGCTTCTTCCTCGACGATTCCCATTTTGGCGACGAACTCGGCTCGGGAACGGGCACGCTTCGCGGCGCGAGCATTAGCTCCGACAGACGTGCCCGAGCGGAGAAGCTGACGCCCGAGGGTGCGAGAGACTTCGTCTTTCGGCAGCGCCTGAAACAAGCGGATGATGCGCGCTGCAAACCCAAAGGATCGTGCAGCAAAGTCAGCGTTCGCCATGTCTCTTTCCGGTCTCCGCTTTCCGCTTTCCGCATTACTTGGCCTTCGGCAGGACGGCGCCGAGGTCGCCGTGCGGGCGTGCGATGACGCTGACGCTGACGATCTCGCCGAGCGATTGCGCGGCGGTCTTGCCGGCTTCGGTCGCGGCTTTGACGGCGGCGACGTCGCCGGTGACGCAGACGGTCACCATCGCGTTGCCGACCTGGGTGATGGGGCCGACGAGTTCGACGTTGGCCGATTTGAGCATCGCGTCAGTCGCCTCGACGAGTGCGATGAGGCCGCGTGTTTCGATCATTCCGATTGCTTGTTGTGCCATAGGTTTTGGTTGTTGGGTTAGTTGAGGTTGGAAAGCTTGGCCCACGCGTTGCGGGCGATGATGAGTTCTTCGTTCGTGGGGATGACGCGCACTTCGATCTTCGAGCGCGGGGTGGAAATGATGGCTTCGTCGCCGCGCGTGCGGGCGTTCGCGTCGAGGTCGAGTTCGAGGCCGCAGAAGTCGAGGTTCGCGCAGATTCTCTCACGCAACCCCGGATGATTTTCTGCGATGCCGGCGGTGAAGATGAGCACGTCGGCGCCGTTCAACTCGACGAGGAATTGGCCGATGTATTTGCGGATCGCGGCGACGAAGACATCGAGCGCGATCTTCGCGTCGGCATTGCCGCTCGCGGATGCTTCGACGAGGTCGCGCACGTCGCCGGTCGCGAGGCCGGAGAGGCCCTTGAGGCCAGACTGCGAGGTGAGCGCTTTTTCGACTGCATCGATGCCGAGGCCGAGATCGCGGGCGAGGTAGATGAGAGCGAAGACATCGAAGTCGCCCACGCGATTGTTTTGCGGCAGGCCGCTCTGCGGGGTCATGCCCCAACTCGAGTCAATGGCCTTGCCGTTGCGCACCGCGGCGATCGAACTGCTGCCACCGAGGTGGCAGGAGATGATGCGGAGTTGGTCCGTTCCGCGCAGTTCCGCGCATCGCTGCGTGACGAAGCGATGACTCGCGCCGTGGAAGCCGTAGCGGCGGATGCCGTATTTTGTCTCCCACTCGCGTGGCACCGGGTAGCGCACATTTTCGACCGGCACGTCGTCGTAGAACGCGGTCTCGAACGTGCCGATGCACGGCAGGTGCGGGTGCGATTTGTGGAAGCTGCGGACGGCGGCGACGTAGGGCGGGTTGTGCGCGGGGAGGAGCGTGTTGATTTCCTCCATCGCGCGCAGCACGGGCTCGGCGAGCACTTGCGTGCCCGAGATGCCGCGCGCCATCACCGGCTTGAAACCGACCGCCGCGAGTCCGTCGAAACCGCCGAGTGCCTTCTCGACGAGCGCGATCGCCGCGCCGTGGTCGGGCAACGCCGCGACGCCTTTCTGCTCAGCGTCGTCGCCGACCTGGTATTTGTAAGTCGATTCCGCGCCGCCGATCCGCTCCACGCCGCCCTTCGCGAGCACGCGCTCGCCCGGCATCTCAATCAAGCGGAACTTGAACGAGGTGCTGCCGATGTTGGCGACGAGGATCTTATTGGCGGTCATCGCGGAGACTGCGCGACTTACTTCGCGGGACCGTTCGCCGGCTTGCCGCCGAGGAATTTTCCGAGCCCGTAGATGTCGTCGTGCGGACGCGGGATCACGTGGACGGCGACGACTTCGCCGACCGCGGCAGCGGCCGTGGCGCCGGCTTCGACCGCGGCTTTCACCGCAGCGACATCGCCGCGCACGAATGTGCTGACGAAGCCCGAGCCGACTTTTTCCCAGCCGATGAGTTCCACGTTTGCGGCTTTGATCATCGCGTCAGTTGCTTCGAACTGTGCGACGAGGCCTTTGGTTTCGATCATTCCGAGTGCTTGTCCAGGCATGGTAGTAGGTTGGTAAAAGGTTAGGCGGTGAAGAACTTGAGAAGGTCGGGTCCGGGACGCGCGATGACGTGCGAGGCAACGAGATTGCCCACGCGTTTCGCCGCTTCCTTGCCCGCTTCGACGGCTGCTTTGACGCTGCCGACATCGCCTTTGACGATGGTCGTGATCAGCGCGCCGCCGATGGGGATGGATTTGACCAGTTGCACGTTCGCGGCCTTGACCATGGCGTCACTGGCTTCCACCAGGCCCACGTAGCCGCGAGTTTCGATTAGTCCGATTGCTTCGCTCATGTGTTTGTTTGTTTGGGTTAGGGTTAAGATTTGATCAGCTCGACTTTGGTCGCGCGCTCGAGGTCGCAGGCGTTCGCTTCGTCGGTGTCCATGTGGACCTCGAGTTTGAAGCTCGGATCGACGCGCACGATGAGGTCGTCGAAGCGCGTATTGCACGCCGGCGACGTGACCTTCAGCGTGATGCGGTCGAGGTGCTTCACGCCGTAAAACTTCGCGTCGCCCGGCGCCATGTGGACGTGCCGTGCCGCGCGGATGAGGCCGTCCTTCATCTCCAGCATTCCCTTTGGCCCCATCACGTAGCCGCCCGGGGTGCCCTTGATATCGCCGGACATCTTCACCGGGATGTCCATGCCGAGCTGCACCGCGTCGGTGAGCGCGAGTTCGATCTGCGTGAGATTCCGGCAGGGGCCGAGAATGCGCAGACTCGGGATGACGCGGCGGCGCGGCCCGATCAAGGTGACGGTCTGCTCGGAGGCAAACTGCCCTTCCTGATAAAGCCACTTGTGGACGGTGAGCTTCGCACCGGGGCCGAAAAGCGTCTCGAGATTCTCCGGCGAGATGTGCATGTGCCGCGCGGAACTGTTCACCAAGAGCGTCGGCGCCGGCCCCGCTGGAGCCGCCTTGCCGAGTTGCTTGAACAAAGCTGAGCGGACGAGAGTCTCGACGGTGGCTCGGTTGCTGTTGAGAGTGGCGCTCATTCTAGACGGGGAGAATTAAATGATTGATCGCAGTCATATAACTTTCGGACGGCACGTCAAAGCCTTTTTATGATTATTTCCGATCATAAAAAATGGACGGGTAGGTCGCCCTCGACGGGAGGTTTTCCTTCTGAAACTGCCTTTTCCGGCGCTGACTCCCCGGCTTCCCCACCGACCTCGCCGGCTGCTGTCTTGAGCGAATCCGGCCCGAGGTAGTGAGCGGGGTCGATCATAATGCCCGCCGCATGCAGCTTCTGAATCGGCACGTCCGTGAGCAGGGTATCGATCTCGTTCCAGCCGATGAGAAAGTGCGGAGCCTGCCGGTTCAGTTTCGAGCTATCAACGCAGAAGACGTGGCGGGCGCTCCGCCGGAGCACGACCTTCTGCTGCTCGACGATCGCGATCTGCGAGTTCCACAGTCCGCTCGGCGTCATCCCTTCCGTCGAGAGAAAGGCCCAATCGAAGTGCCAGAACTCAAGGCTGCGCTGAGCCGTCTCGCCGAGAAGCGTCGATTGGAGGTGCAGGAGTTGCCCGGCGAGCTGGAAGACCTCGACTCCGGGGATCGCGGCCAGCATCTCACCGACCGGCAGGTTCGAGGTCACGATCGTGATCGGCGTCACGGGTGCGTCGCGGAAAGCTTCGGCGATGGAAAAGACCGTCGTCCCCGAGTCGAAGAAGTAGGTCTTCCCCGCCTCCAACAGACCGAGCGCGAGCCGGGCGACCCGCGTCTTCGAGCGCGAGGCCCGGTGTTGCCGCTCTCGAAACGACGGAAACCGCTCATTAAACTCCTTGAGCGCTCCGCCGAAGGTCCGCGTGATCCGCTTCTCCCCATGCAAGGCCGCCAGATCCCGCCGCATCGTCGCCTCGGACACTCCGAATCGACGACACAACTCCTTCACCGGCAGGAAGCGGTGCTGCTCGATCAGTGCCGCCAGCTTCTCCCGGCGGGCTAGGATGACGTGCATGGGCACTTTCACGGACCCAGAGTAACACGTTATGATCGCAAGTAATCATAAAACTTCGCCCTCGCTTCGACTGCTCCCGCGTGCCAAGCATCCGCCCATGCGACTCGATCAATGGCTCTGGGCCATCCGCATCTACAAGACTCGCACCCTCGCCGCCGACGCGATCAAAGGCGGGCACGTGAAGATCGCCGCCGGGCCGACCAAGCCGGCCCACGAGGTCCGCCCCGGCGAGGTCATCGCCGCGCGCGTGGGCCAGTTGACCCGCACCATCCGGGTGCTCGCCGCCCCGCCTTCCCGCGTAGCCGCGAAGCTCGTCGCGCAATTCGCCGAAGACCTCACGCCGCCCGAAGAATACGCGCGCCGCCGCGATGCGAACCTTCTCCCGCCCGGCTTTCGCGCGAAGGGCGCGGGCCGACCGACCAAGCAGGACCGGCGCGCGATCGACGAGCAGTTCGGCCTTTGACCTCACCCGGTAATGGCGTCTTGTCCGCGCCCGATGCTCAAAGTCGCTGTCCTCAATCCCGGCGGGCGTGATCCCGATCAACGCTTCCCCGACTTCGCCGGTGCGCCCGACGAAAAGGCGCACGCGCCGGTCAACTATCACGCCTTCGCCGCATGCACGGGCGGCGTCTTCGCGAGCGACTACGATGCAATCCCGAAGGACGTGCGCGCAGTGATCCTGCTGCTCACGCGCGATCTCTCGCGCGCAGCGAAAGCCATCACGCGGCTGCGGCGCGAAAAGAAGACCATCGTGATCGCATGGAAGGAAGCGGGCGGGCATCAGATCGCCGAGCAACTCGCGCGCGGGCGCAACATCGATCTTTTCCGCCAGTGCTGCGAGATGAGCGACGGCGCGATCGCGACCACCGCGGACCTCGTGCCGCTGTTCCTGTGGACCGGCGCGCAGCGCGTCGAACTGATCCCCACGCCGTATCCCGTCGAGGACGCGCGCTGGGACTTCACGCGGCCGGAGGAGGAAAAGAGCGGCGTGCTCATCGGCACGCGCGAGTTCGCCACGCCCACGCGCAACCACTTCGCCGCGCTCCAGCTCATCCGCCGGCTCGCCGAGGGGCTGGGCGAAACCGTGACCGTGTTCAACTTCGAAGGCTGGCGCGGGCGCCGGATGCTGCGCCAGCTCGACTACGGCGAAGGCGCGCTGCGCATCGTCGAGGAGCGCCTGCCGTATCCGAAATACCTGCGCGCTGTCGCCAAGCACCGCTTCGTCTTCCAGCTCGACGCGAGCACAGTGCCCGGCCAGGTCGCTGGCGACGCGCTGCTCGCGCGCGTGCCGTGCCTCGGCGGCCACGGCACGATTGAGCGGCTTGTCTTCCCCGAGCTGTGCGGCTTCGGCCGCACGCATGAGCAGCTCTTCGACATGGCCGCGCGGCTCTTCGAGCATCCGCACGACTGCGCGGACATGGTCGTGCAGGCCGTGGAAAACGCGCGCGCGACGATCAGCTTCGCCAAGGGCGCCGAGGCGCTGGAGAGATTCTTCGCGCCGCTGCTCAGGTGAACGCGCTCCGCTGGATCGGGCGCCAGTTCTTCCCGCTGCTCCTCATCGTCTGGCTCAACGGCATCGTGCTGCGCGTCACGCTGCGCGACTCGGTCGATCTGCTCGCGCCGCTCTACTACATCACGCCGTGGCCGGTGCTCGCGTTCCTCACCTTGCCGATCGTGTGGCGCTTCCGCCGTCAGCCGCAGATGGTCTTCGCGAGCATCGCGATCACGCACGTCTTTCTCGCCATGTGGATCATGGAGCACTGGCGCACCGGGCAGCCCTCGCACGAGGCGGCGGACCTGCGCGTCGTGCAATGGAACGTCGCTCGGCCCGTGCATCGATTCCCGTCGATCGCGAGCCGGCTGCGCGGCTACGACGCCGACCTCATCGCGATCGCGGAAGTGCTGCCGCGCAACGGCCGCGGGCGCGAGCGCTGGAGCGAGACCTTCGCCGGCTACGCCGCGGAATTCGCCGGAGGCAATCTCCTCTGCCTCGTCCGCGGCGAGGTGACCGCGCGCGAATCGGGCTCGCTCGGCCCCGGCTCATACTTCGCCCGCTACGATGTGCGGATCAAAGGCCGCGACCTGCGCGTGCTCCAGGTCGATATCAGCGGCGTGCCGATGCAGTCGCGCCGCGCGCCGCTCGCCCGCCTCACGCAACTCGCCGACTCGCTGCGCGACCGCCCGCTCATCGTCCTCGGCGATTTCAACACACCGCGCGATTCCGCGCACTTCGCCGAGCTGCGAAAGAACTTCGTGAACACGTTCGAGACCGCCGGCATCGGCTCCGGCGAGACCTGGCCCATGCCGCTGCCCGTGCTCTCGCTCGACCAGATGTGGTGCGGAAAGGGCCTCACGCCCGTGCGCTGCCATCACGAGATCACCTTCCGGTCAGATCACCGCGTGCTCGTCTCCGACCTGCGCTTCAGCGAGTGAGCGCCTACGGCGTGAGGCTCGCAGCGTTGATGGTCGCGCCGTCGAGCGTATTTCCCTGGCCGTAGTTGTAGCCGGCGCCCTGGATGATCACGCCGAAGAAGGGTCGGCTCGCCTGCCGCGCCGGTTTATACTCCCCGACGAAGAACCCGCTCGCGGGGTAGAGATCGATGTAGGTCGGGACGTATTTGGAGATCACCCGCAGCCTGCCGCCGATGGGCGTGCCGGTAAGGTTCGTCCTCAACGTCAGCGGAGAGCCGGGCACGGTCGGGAAGTTCAGCGTCAGCGTGGCTGCGAGCGCGGCCGGGGAATACATCGACGCCGCACTCGCGGCCGGTGTGTAAGGCATGCCGAGCAGCGTGTAATCCTGATCCACACCGGCGGGGATCCGCGTGCTCGCCCCGGCGGGCACGCGCCAGTGCAGCGTGCCGGTCACCGCGGGTGACGCGGTGCGGTTGAAGACCATCTCGCCCGCGAGCCGCTGTGTCGCGGCCCCGGCGCCGTTGCCGTGATAGAACGGGTGCCGCGCGCCAGCCAGCAGTGGGCCGCTCGAGGCGATAGTGCCACCATGGCCGCGCCGCCCTGCGAAGGTCGCGCCCGCCGTCGTGATGTTGCAGGTGAGCACCGCGCCCGTCGCCGGACCCGTGCCGCCGCCGGGCAGATTCGCCACGATCGTGTAACGACCCAGCAGCGCCGGAATCACGACCGAGCGCTCGAGCGTCCCGGTAAGCGTGCCCACCGTCGGCGCCGTCACCGAGGCGTTCAGCGTCGGGTGGCCGAAGGCGTCGTCCGTGCCGGGAGCGAGCGTGAGCGGGATGCGCGGGGTGCTGCCGGTGAACACGTCGATCTGCCCGGAACCCAGCAAGCTGCCCTTGAATCCCAGCGTCCCCCCATCGCGCCGGAGGCTCCCGGTCACCGCGCCTGTCGCGGTGGCCGCGACCCGGACGCGTCCGCGCACGGTGCCAGTGCCGTCGGTCAGCAGGCCGATGTAGTTACCGGCCAGGCCGCTCACGGGCTCGATCGTCACCGTCGCCGTGCCGCTGGCCGAGCCATTGGTCGCGGTATAGGTGAAGGTGATCGGCGCACTCACTACCCCGCTCGGCGTGAAGCGCACCTTGCCCGCGACGATCGCCGCCACGCCGCCGCTTACGGGCTGCGCGACGCTCGCGATCGAGCGCGAGCCGGAGAGGGCGACGTCATTGGCCAGCACGTTGATAGTGATCGCCCTGCTACCGGCGTAGGCCGAGTCGTTGGCCAGCGTCACGCCGCCGGCGCTAACCGCGATCGTGCGATCCACGTTCGCCGCGGCGCTGTAGTTCGCATTGCCCGCCTGGCTCGCGCGCACCACCACATTGCCCGTGCCGGTGAAGGTCAGGCTCGTCCCGGCGCTGATCGTCCCCGATCCGCTCTGCACGCTGAAGGTCACCGCGTTCCCGCTCCCGCCGCCCGTTGCGCTGAGCACGATCGTGTCGGTCGTCGTCGCCGTCGCGGGCGGAGTGAAGGTGATGGTCTGCGCCAACTTGTTCACCGTCACGGTGAAGATGCCCGTATTCGTGTTCCCCGCGTTGTCCGTTGCGAGGGCATTCACCAGCGTCGTCCCGATGGGGAAGGTGCTCCCGCTCGCCGGCGTATAGCTCGCGAAGCGGAGTCCACTTTCCGCGTCGCTGGCGCTGGCTGTGTAAATGACCACCGCCCCGTCCGGCCCGGTCGCCTCGGCGGTAATATTCGCCGGCAGCGAAAGGCTCGGCGGCACCGTATCCACCCCCCACGTTACCGTCGCCGGCGTAGCGTCCACATTGCCCGCCGCATCCCGCGCCCGCACCTCGTAGGTGTAAGAGCGGTCGCTCAGGCCGCTCAGCGTCACCGGGCTGGTCACCGTGCTCCAGGTCCCACCGAAGAGCCGACCCTCGAAGCTGGCCACGCCCACGTTATCCGTCCCGGTGAAGGCGATCGTCGCGCTCGTGCTGTTGGTGTCGCCACTCGGCGCGCTGGTGATCGTCGTGTCCGGCGCCGTCACGTCGTTGATCGTGATACTCCTCGTCGCCACCGTGCTCACCCCGCCGTCCTTGTCCGTCGCCGTCGCCGTCACCGTGTAAGTGTCCGTGCTCGCGTAAGTGTGCGTGCGCGTGAGCGGCGAAGGCCTCCCCGCGGAGGTCGTCTCGCCGCTGTCGTCGCCGTAGTCGATCGTCCAGGTGAAGCCCGCGCTCTGGTCCGCGCTGCCCACATCCGTCGCCGTGAAGGTGAAGCTCACCGCCGTGTTCACCTCCGCCGTCGCCAGCGCGCTGATCGCCACCGTCGGCACCACATTCGTCACCGTGAAGGCGAACGTCGCCGTCGCCGTCGCCGTCGTCGTATCCGTCGCCGTGATCGTGATCGTCTCCGTAGCCAGGTCATCGTTGCTCGTCCTCGTCCAGCTCCACGTCCCCGCCGTGTTGTTCTGCGTGATCGTCCCGGAGGAAGCCGTCAGCGTCACCGTCGCGTTCCCATCCGCATCGGAGAAGGTGCCCGTCTGCACGCCAGCCGCGCCCTCTGCCGCGGTCGCGACCGCCGCCGCCGCGCCGTAAAGCTCCGCGCTCGCCTGATTGATTCCACCGGCACCGTATCCCCCGGCCAGGAGCACCTTGCCGTCGGCGAGCAGCGTCGCCGTGTGGCGATCGCGCACCGCGATCAGATTGGCCGCCGTGCTCCAGAGCCCGGTCGCCGGATTGTAGATCTCCGCGGTCGCCACATCGCCGCTGTTGCCGGCCCCGCCGGCCACCAGCACCTTGCCGTCGGCCAGCAGCGTCGCCGTATGGAGATAGCAAGCCGTAGCCAGACTGCCCGTCGCGCTCCAGTTCCCGGTCGCCGGATCGTAAAGCTCCGCGCTCGCCTCCACGCCGATGTTGTCATTGTAGCCCCCGGTCACCAGCACCTTGCCGTCGGCCAGCCGCGTCGCTGTGTGCCACCGGCGCGCCGTGAGCAGACTGCCCGCCGCGCTCCAGGTTCCCGTCACCGGATTGTAAAGCTCCGCACTCGCCGTTTGCTGGTAGTTACTGTCGTAGCCCCCGGTCACCAGCACCTTGCCGTCGGCGAGCAGCGTCGCCGTGTGGTAATAGCGCGCCGTGGCCAGGCTGCCCACCGCGCTCCAGCTCCCCGTCGCCGGGTCATAAAGCTCCGCGCTCGCCAATTGGCCGGTATTGCCGGTTCCGCCGACCGCGAGCACCTTGCCATTCGCGAGCCGCGTCGCCGTGTGAAAGTAGCGCCCATCGGTCAGGCTGCCGGCCGTGGCGGTCCAGGTCCCCGTCGCCGGATCGTAAAGCTCCGCGCTCGTCGTCGGGCCGCTGTTGCTGAACCCTGCCGCCGCGAGCACCCTGCCGTCGGCCAGCGGCGTCAGCGTGAGGAGAAAGCGCGCCGAGGCCATGCTGCCCGTGGCGCTCCAGCTCCCCGTCGCCGGGTGGTAAAGCTCCGCGCTCGCCAGCCGGTTGCCGCTGGCGTCGTTGTATCCCCCAGCCACGAGCACCCGTCCGTCGGCGAGCCGCTCCGCCGCGTGGATATTGCGCGCCGTGATCAGGCTCCCAGTCGTCGTGAACGCGGCCGCACCCACCGAATCCGCCGCCACCACTGGCGCCGTGTTGTTCACCGTCACCGTGAAGCTCGCGCTTGCCTCGTTCCCGTGTGCATCCGTCGCCGACACGTTCACCGTCGTCGTCCCGATCTGGAAAGTGCTCCCGCTGGCGTAATCCGGCGTCGCCGTGACGCTTCCGTCCACGATATCCGTCGCACTCACGCTAAAGCTCACCGCCGCCCCGGCCGCGCTCGTCGCCGTCACCGAGACATTCGCCGGCACCGTCACCACCGGCGGCGTCGTATCCCGCACCCTCACCGTGAAGCTCCCCGTCGCCGTGTTCCCCGCGTTATCCGTCGCGCTCGCATTCACCGTCGTCGTGGCGATGGGGAAAGTGCTCCCGCTCGCCGGCGTGTAGCTCTGGGTGGCCACGCCGCTCCCGGAGTCGCTCGCGCCCGCGCTGTAAGTCACCACCCGGCCCGCCGCGCTCGTCGCCTCGGCGGTAATACTCGCCGGCAGCGCGAAGGTCGGCGCCAGCGTGTCCACCGTCCACGACACCGTCGCCGGTGTGAGGTCCACATTCCCCGCTGTGTCGGTCGCGACGACGCTGAACGTATGCGCGCCCTGCGTGAGACCGGTGAAGGTCACCGGGCCTGCACCCGTGGCGGTCGTGCCGCCGTCGAGGCTGTAGCTGAAGGTCGCCGCCTCATTCGCGTTGTAGGCGAAGGTGGCGCTGTCGCTGTTCACCGTGCCGCTCGGCCCGCTGGTGATCGTCGTCAGCGGCGCGATCGTGTCCACCGTCCACGTCACCGTCGCCGGCGTCGCGTCCACATTCCCCGCCGCGTCCTTCGCCCGCACGCTGAAGGTGTGCGCGCCCTGCGAGAGCCCGCTCAGGCCCACCGGGCTCGTCACCGTCGCGTAGGCCGTGCCGTCGCCGTCCAGATTCCTCTCAAAGCTCGTCACCGCCACGTTGTCCGTCCCGGTGAAAGTGAACGTCGCCGAGGTGGAGTTCGCCGCCGGCGTGCCGCTGGTGATCGTCGTCTCCGGCGCAGTCGTGTCGGGGAGCATGCCGAGCACCACGCTGGCCGTGCTCGGGATGCCGTTCGCAAAGACCGTCACCAGCGCATGCCCCGCCTGCGTATTCGCGCCCGTGGAGGAGGTGAAGGCCGTCGCCGAAGCGCTCGCCGCCGCGTCGCGGGAAAGGAAAGTGGATTGCCCGCCGTCCAGCCAGCGCAGTTGCGCCACGGGATAATTCGTCGGCGAGTCCTGCGTGCTGCCGCCCGAGGCGCCGGAGACGCCGTTGAAGCCCGTGCCCGTCACCACGAGCTGGCCCGTGGCATTGAAAGAGGCCGCTGTGATCACCGGCTGCGCGCTGGAGAGGAAGCCGAGCCCGGCGTTGAAGAGCTCCGCGCTCGCGAGATGGCTGCCGTCGAATCCCCCGGCGACGAGCACGCTGCCATTGGGCAGCAGCGTCGCCGTGTGATTGTAGCGCGCTGCGGCGAGGCTGCCGGTCGTCGCCCACAAGCCGGCGGCTGGGTCGTAAAGCTGCGCGCTCGCGAGAGCGCCGCCGTCGTTACTTCCCCCGGTGACGAGCACCTTGCCGTTGGGCAGCAGCGTCGCCATGTGATTGTTCCGCGCCGTCGCGAGGTTGCCAGTCGTCGTCCACACGTTGGTGGAGGGATTGTAAAGCTCCGCGCTCGCGAGATAGCCGCTGGTCCTGTTGCCCCCGGTGGCGAGCACCTTACCATTGGGCAGCAGCGTCAGGGTGTGGTTCGCCCGCTGCGTGGCGAGGCTGCCGGTCGCCGTCCAGGTGCCGGTGGACGGATCGAAAAGCTCTGCGGTCGTAACCACCGTGCTGTTGTTCGCTCCTCCGGCGGCAAGCACCTTGCCATTGGACAGCAGCGTCGCCGTGTGAGCGTAGCGCCCTCCCACGAGATTGCCGGTCGCGGTCCACACGCCGGTGGCCGGGTCGTAGAGCTCTGTGCTCGCGAGAACGCCGCTGCCGTTGTTTCCCCCGGCGACGAGCACCTTGCCATTGGGCAGCAGCGTCGCCGTGTGAGTATGGCGCGCCGTGGCGAGGCTGCCGGTGGCCGTCCACAAACCGGTGGCCGGGTCGTAGATCTCGGCGCCTGCGAGATAGCTGCTGCCGGATCCCCCGGCCACGAGCACCTTGCCACTGGGCAGCAGGGTCGCGGTGTGATGCTTGCGCGCCGCGGCGAGGCTGCCAGTCGCCGTCCACAAGCCGGTAGCCGGGTCGTAGATCTCCGCGCTCGTCAGAAAGCTGCCGTTGTATCCCCCGGCGATGAGCACCTTGCCATTGGGCAGCAGCGTCTCCGTGTGTTGCTCGCGCTGCGTGGTGAAGCTGCCGGTAGCTGAGAATGTCCCCGTCCCCGGCTCATACAGCTCCGCGCTCGCGAGGTAGGCTCCGCCGTTGCCCCCGCCACCGGCGACGAGCACTTTCCCGCCTGGCAGCAGCGTGGCGTTGTGCTCATAGCGGGCCGTCGCGAGACTCCCCGTCGTCGTCCACGTCGCGCCCGCGGGATCATAGATTGCCGCGTTCGTGAGGAAGGTGCCGCCGTAGCCTGCGACGATGAGCACCTTGCCATTCGGCAGCAGCGAGGCGCTGTGCCCCTGCCGTGCCCCGGCCGTCGTGAAGCTCGTCGTCGAAGACCACGTCCCCGCGCCCGCCGGATCGAAGAGTTCCGCCGTCGCCAGGAAGCTGCCCCCCGTCGTGCCGCCGGTGACCAGCACCTTGCCGTTCGGCAGCAACGTCGCCCTGTGGTTGTAGCGCACCCCGGCCAGAGCCGCGGTCGCCGTCCACGTCCCCGCCGCCGGATCGTAAATCTCCGCGTTCCCGATGGGCGCGCCGGCGTTCCCCCCGGCAGCCACCAGCACCTTGCCGCTGGCCAGCAGAGTCGCCGTGTGGGCGTTCCGCGGCGTAATCAGGCTGCCGGTCGGCGCCCACGTCCCCGTCGCCGGGTTGTAAAGCTCCGCGCTCGACAGATACACGCTCGTGCTCCCCGCCGAGATCAGCACCTTCCCGTTGAGCAGCAGCGTCGCCGTCTGGTCGGCGCGTCCCGTCGCCATCGTGCCGGTCGCCGTGAAAGTCCCCGTCGCCGGGTCGTAAAGCTCCGCCGCCGAGTAATAGCTGCTCCCATTGGTTCCACCCACGATCAGCACCTTGCCGCTCGGCAGCAGCGTCGCCGAGTGTCGGTAGCGCGCCGTGATCATATTCCCCGTCGCCGTCCAGACCCCGGTCGCCGGATCATACAGCTCCGCGCTCGCGAGCGTGCCGCTACTATAACCCCCCGTGGCGAGCACCTTGCCATTGGGCAGCAAGGTCTGCGTCCCCAGATGGCGCCCGGACGTCATCGTCCCGGTGGCCACGAAGGTATTCGGCGCCTGCCCGTGCAGCGGTAGGGCGCAGGCGAGCAGGGCGGCGAGCAGGAAGGAACGAATGATGGCAAACATGGCAGGTGGTGTGGAATGGTTGAGAGCCGCAGGAATCCCCGTCTCGCCTAGCCTCCCGTAGTGCCATACGCCAAGTCACGTGTGCGCACACTCCAGCGCACGCGCGCGCCGCGATCAAGATAAATGTAAAGGTTTCCATTACATTCTTTGATTGACCCGCGCGGCGGGATGACTTTCGGCCGAGCCTGCTCGACGACCGCCCCGCCGCGCCCGAGCCGCCCCCACCGCCGGGGCCGTAGGGACGCGCACGGTGTTCAGCGATTGGTAGCCGCGTCGGCTTCCGCGAGCGCGCGGACATGCCGCAGCACCCGCGCATGGATCCGGTGCAGCACCACGTCGCTCATCGCCTGCCAGTAAGCCGACGGCCACATGTGGTGATGATACCAGGTCGTGCCCTCGAGCGTCGTGCCGCCGTCGGCGCGCACGACCAGTCGAAACTGCCCGCGTTGCGAACAGAAGTAACCGTGCAGGTGCGGCGGTTCGACGCTGCGAAACGGCGTCCATTCCTCCATCGGCGCGGGATTCTCGGACACCGAGAACTTCAACAGCCGCGGCTCATCCCACACCTCGATCGGTTCGACGAACGCGCCGGTGCTGAACTCGCAATACCGGATCGCGCCGACGCCACGCCCCTCGATCCGCGCACGCACCGGGTAGGCGATGCCGTGTCGAAACATGAACTCGGTCGGCGGCGGCAGATCGGCGAAGGAGACGACGTGCCGCCAGACGATCTCCGGCGGCGCGGCGATCTCGATCGGTGTCGTGACTCGCAGCAGCGGCACCGACGGCGGGTCGTGGTGTTCGATCAGCGCGAGCACCGGCGCACATAATAGCGCGACGCAAAACACGCGGTCGCTCGACGCATCCTGCCAGAGCGCGCGCTGAAGGCCGTAGGCGAGCATGGCTCCCAGCGAAGCGAGCACGAGCGCCAGCGGCGCCGCCATCACGAGGCAGATGATGCCTTCCACCGCGAAGACGAGGAACCCGGCACCGAGCAGCGTGACGCTGAGCGCGGCGACACCGAGGCAGGCGCGGATCGTGCGCTTCTCGCGGTAGCAGTGAAGCCCGGCCGCGAGGAACCCCATCCCGAACGGCACACCCACGAACACCGCCCACTGGTAGCTGCGCAGCCACGTCGTCCCGAAATACGCGAGCACTCCGCCGGTCACCGCGACATTCAGCGCGGCGACGAACGCGCTCCCGAGCGCGCTGTGAGGCAGCCAAACATTGACGAAGCGCTCGAACGGCGAATGCACGCGCGCCTTCTCCACAGTCCGCACCGCCGCGCGCGGGATGAGCGCGAGCATCGCGAAGAGCACGAGCTTCACAAACGGCACAAAGTAGAGCGCCGCAAGCCAGCGCGGCAGCCCGGCCGAGCGAAGCCGGCGGATGCTCAGCACGAGCCCCGTCCACAGAAAGGGCAGCGAGCTGAGCAGAAGTGCCGTCGCGAGCTTTGGGTTCGCGGCGTAGTCCGCGCGGCGCAGCACGTAGTCGGCGAATCCCGCGAGATCGACGAACCCCCACGCGCGCCCGGTGATGGCGAGCGTGATCGCACGATCGACGTTGTATTTCACCGCGAAGAGCACGCAGCCCAGCAGCAGATACGGCCCGCGATCGATCGCGCCATCCCAGCGCCAGAGGTCGGAGAGGCGGAGTTGCACCGCCGTCGTGTAGCGGGCGGGCCGCCGTCGTGGCAATGCTCAGTTCACCGGCGCTGCAAGCCGCAGCAGCAGCGACGCGAGGCGCGCCGTGGCCAGCGGCGAACGCGCGGACGGGTCGAACTCCGCGAGGTCGCACCGGGCGCGGACGACTTCATGGTGCGGAAGGCGGCGATGCACCTCGAGGCGGCAGCGCAGCCGGCGCCGCGCGCCGCGCGCAGTCATGTCCGCGAAGCCGTGCGGGAAGTGGAGCAGCAGCGCCCACAGGGCTTGCGCCGCCGACTCCGGCAGCGCCACCCGCCCTGCACCGCGCGTCACGATCGTCGCGTCGCCATTCGCGCACAGCACCACGCGCACATCGAAGCGCGCCCCCGTCGCCGGATCGCGCCCCGAGCACGCGACGACCCACCGGGCGGCACTGTCCGCGAACTCGCGCGGCGCCGCTTCCGTCGTCCGCGCGTCGGCGAGCCGCCGGCACAGACACAGCAGGCGGGCGATGAGCGTGGGATTGCTGCGCGCTCTCATACGCCCCAGAACATCTTGTCCGGATGCCCGCCCGGCGATGGCTCGCCGGTGGTCCACGCGACCCAGTGCTCGAGCACCTGCGCGAGCAGCGGGCACGCGGCGAGCGCGGGGCGGGCGGCGCGGACTTCCTCGACCGCGCGCCGCGTGGCGCCGAGCGCGGCGCCGCCGGGGAGCCGCGCGCGGAGCAGATGCACGCGCACGAACGGCGCGGGAGCGCGCTCGGGCGTGAGCATCCCCGACGCGCGCTTGAGCCAGACGATCGCCTCGCGCCTCGCGCCGGCGCACGCCGCGAGCCGCCCGCGCACGATGCACGTCATCTCCGCGTGCTCGCCGAGCAGGCGGTGATTGAGCTGGAGTTGCTCGGCGGCCTGGAGGTGCGATGCAGCCTCGTCGTGC
This sequence comes from Chthoniobacteraceae bacterium, assembly GCA_040081625.1. Lineage (GTDB taxonomy): Bacteria > Verrucomicrobiota > Verrucomicrobiia > Chthoniobacterales > Chthoniobacteraceae > VFJQ01. The sequence continues at coordinate 37,617 of JBEBGD010000005.1, read as the reverse complement.
CGCCCGATGGCGCGCAAGGCGTCGGCGAGGTCCGCGTGGGTGCGGGCTTCGATCCGCGCCTCCCGCGGGGCGAGGGCCACCGCGCGCTCGAGCGTCGCGAGCGCCTCGGCGAACTGGCCGCGGCGCAGTTGCGTGTAGCCGGCGTGATCGAGGAACGACTGGTCCCCGGCGCCCAGTTCGGGTTGCAACGCGGCCAGCGCTTTCCCGACCATGATCTGCGACTCGATGCGGGCCGGCGGCGTGAGGCCGGTGAACCGGAGGATGCAGACGCGATCGACGACTTGCGAGAAGTCCACCTGCGCGTCGCCGTAATGCCGCTCCAGGCGCTCGAGGGCGTCGCCGCTCGCGAGCCGCGCGTGAACGCGCGCATCCCAGAGGTGGAAGTCGCCGATCGCGCCGACGCCGGGCAGTCGCCCGATCATCGAGCGGATGGTATCGAGCACCATCGCGGCTTCATCCATCCGCCCGCGATCGTAGAGTTCGCGCACTTCGTTCAACTGCTCGGCGACGATGCGGGTGAGGGCGTCGGGCGGATTGAACAAGTCGGCCACGATGCGCCGGCGCGGGCGCTCGGGGTCGGGCAGGTCGATCCACTTCGCATCGGCGATGAAGGGGTCGGGCAGGTCGAGCCGGCGGTTGCGCGTGCAGTCGGTGACGCGGCTCCAGTTCACCATCATGCGCTTTCCCGCCTCGGAGCCGCCGAGTTCGCGCACGAGGTGGCCGCGGTATTTCGCGCGCGTGTCGGCGGGCGGATGCAAGTCGGCGTGGGCGACCGCCGCGTCATCGACCTCCGGAAGCCGGTGCCGCAAGACGCCATCGAGTTGGTGAAACAATCCGTCCTCCCCGATCTCGCCGTAGCGCGTGAAGATCTCGGCGAGTTCGGCGCGCAGGCGGAAGAACTGCCCGACTTCCGTGAGATCGATCCCGGCCTGCTGGAACGCCGCGCGCACGGCGGTGCGGCGGAGATCCTGCACGCCGAGGATCTTCTCGGCGAACTGCCCGTCCTCGCTCACCGGCATGCGCCGTTCGACGAGCGCGAGCTTTCGGTTCATGCGCCGCACTTCAGCCAGGCTCACGCCGCGCTCGGCGAGCAGGTCGGTGAAGATGCCGTGCAGGATCGCCCAGTCGAGCAGCCGCCCCGCGGCCGGCGCGCCGCCGCTGGCGAGCAGGTCGAGCACGGCGCGCCATTGCTGCACGACGGCGGGCGCCCACTCCGGCAGCTCGGCGAGATGACGCTCGACCCACTGGCAGTTGAGCCGGCTGATCTGCACCGCGGTGCGGCGCCGCCCATCGCAGCAGCGCGCCGCCACGCCCAGCGCGGGATCGCGCGCAAAGGCGCGCATCGCCCGCAGCCCCATGAAGGGCCGTGCGCCGCGCGGCGGTTTGCGTCCGCGCCCGGCGAGCAGCGCGACGAGCGCCGTGGTGCCGAAGCGCAGCGCGAGCGACGCGTGGCTCATGTTGCGGTCGCCGCAGTTGAGGTGAACGCGCATGCCCGCGCCGTTCGTGTGCGGCTCGTGGCGCGAGTGGAAGATCGGCCGGTCGCTCGTGTTGCCGCCGCCGACCGGATGCTCGATCCAGGACACGCGCGGTGAGATCATGAAGACGATGCCGGAGCTGCGCGAATCGAGACCGCCGCCTCCGCACAGCACGATGCGCGAGACGAGGTGCGGGACGACCGCGGGGGCGAGTTCCATCGGTTGCATGGCGGGTGGCGGTTAGAATGGGATGTCGTCTTCGTCTTCGACCTCGGTGCGCGCGGCGCCGCTGACCGGCACGAAATAGCTCTCGTGCGACCCGCACGTCGCGGGCTGCGACGAGTAATCGACCGTGTTGCACGAGACCGTCACCGAGCCGACGAGCGGGTTCTTCTTCAGCGCCCCGGCAACGCGGAGAATGAACCGGTGCCCCGCCTCGACCTGCGCGATCAGGTCCGCGGGATTGCTCGTCTCGGCGGTCGCGATTTCGAGGTGGGCGAAGTTTCCGCCCGCATCGCGGTAAAAGCGCGAGCCATTGAGCATGGCGAAACCGCGTTCCTCCCACGGCAGGCTCTGCGCGATCGAGGGTGCGAGCACTTCGAGCAGATCGAGGCCGCGGTCCTCCATGCGGTCGCCGTGCGCGTCGAGCACGACCACCGCATACTCCATCTCGTGGCCCATGACGGTGCGTGACGGGGCGCTCATTGCCCGGAGCGCTGGCGGCCTTGCTCGAGATACGCGGAGCTGTCGATCTTCTTCGCCTTCTCCAGGTGCGCCTTGGAGATGGAATAGACGCTGGCACCTTCTGCGCGGGCGGCTTCGAGCTTTGCGTTGGCGTCGTCATCGCCTCCGCAAGAAGGCGTGGCGTGGGTTTGGGGACGGATGGCTTGTTTTTGGTTCATGGTGTTTCGTTGGTTTCGTAGGACTGCGGATAGGAATGTGAGCGCGGCTTCTCCGCCTTGAGCAGGCCCGCGCCTTGAAGCTCGCGGAGCGCCTCGATGAGCGTGGTCGCATCGCGGATCGGGCTGTCGGCGGCGGTGCAGGCGAGCGGGTCGTCGAACGTCGCCCGCCAGCGGCGCGGGCCGTCGTGGATCGAGCGGAAGTGGAAGACGATGTGGTCCCAGTTCACCGACTCGACGACCTGCGGCGTGTCCGCCGCGAGCGCGAGCAGACGGCCGCGAGTCCACGCACGCGTGTCCGCCGGCGGCTGGCTGGCGAAGCGCTCGATGTCCGCCGGCGTGGCGATCCGTTCGACGAGGTTCGCGCTCTCGCACGCGAAGTAGATTCCGTCGTCGAGCAGGCCGTAGCGATGATCGAGCACGCGCAGCTCCGGCGAATCCCATGAGAGCGCCGGATCTTCCGCGAGCGCGCCCTCGAGGATTTGCTGTTTCAAAACCCAGTCGAGCCGGCGCGCGAGCCACGTCGTGTCTCCAGCGCCGAGGCGCGTGAGCGTCTCCTCCCACGCGGCGACGATCGCCTTCGCCTCCGGCACGATCCCGTCGCACTCGCCCGACTCGACGAACTTCGCCGCGGCTTCGCAGATGAGCCGCTGATGCTCGAGCGCCGTAAGCGTGCGTCCGCGCAGCGTGGCGATGCGCGTCTTGAGCGTCGGATCGTGGCTCCACGCGACCGCCGCGGCGACGGGATCGGCGAGGATGTGCCCGGTGCGCCAGAGCTTCGCCTCGAGCATCGCGCCGAGGATCGAGATCACGCCGGCCTTCAACCACAGCGCGAAGTGGCAGAGGTTCGCGTCGAAGAAGATGATGTGCATCCGCGCGTGATCGTCGCAGTGCGACTCGTCGCGCGTGTTCACCAGTGGGCGGCGCTCGGTGGTCTGGAAGCCGAGGATGCTCTCGAAAAAATCCGCGCGCTGCGAGAGCTGATACCGGCACGCGGGCGCGCCGTTCTCCGCGCCGACCTTCCCCTGCCCCGTGAAGATCGGCATGGACACTTGCGCGGACGCAAACCAGCTCAGCGCGTCGAGCCGAGTGGTGACATCGAGCCACGCGCGGCGCGTGATCATCAGGTTGAAGTGCGAGGCGTAGGAATTGCCGAAGCCGTCGCTGTTGCGCGCGACCAGTTCGATGCGCTGGCCATCGATCAGCCCCTCGCTCGCGCGCTGCGCCGCGTCGCGCGCGACGAGGAACATCGCGTGATGCGCCGCCACGTAATCGCGCGCGCTGCGGAGCTCGGCGGTCGCCAACTCGACGTGCATACAATCCTGGTATAGGCAGCCGCCATTGGGCAGGTAGTTGCGATGGCAGTCGTAGAGGCTCGTCGTCGCAGCGCGCACCGAACCGTCCCCGCGCACGTAGAGTTTCGGCTCGTCGTCCATGAGCGGAAGGCCGCCGACCGCGCGCAGCGTGAGGCGCGTGGCTTCGTCGCCGCTGAAGCCGTTGCCGCCGCCGATGATGGAGCCGCCGAGTTCCTCGTCCTCGCCGATGATCTTGTGGGTGTGCATGGCAGCTTTCACGGGTTCAGGTAGCGATGGGGTTGACGCACGCGGCGGCCGAGCGCCTCGACGGCGACGACCGGCAGATCCTGCGGCAGGTCGTCGAGATACATGTGCGCATTCTGGATCGAGAGCGTCGTGCGCATCCGCTCGAGCGTGGCCTCTGCGGCGGCCTCGATGTCGTCGAGCCGCACGCCCGATTCGCCGGCCTTGCGTTCGCGCCGAAACGCGCGCTGGCGCGCATCCTGGCTGAGCTGCTGGATCAGCCGGCCGCTGATGAGTTCGCGCGCGACGATGACGCGATCCTTGCCGTCGCGGAAGCGCAGGCGGCAGACCGCGTTGTCGGCGTTCGGGCTGTAGAGCCGCGAGACAGCGGCGTCGATGATCCGCTCGCGCGTCGCGGGCGCATCGGACCCGTTCGGGCTGAACGGATAGTCCGCGCCGAGATGCACGCCGAGGATCTGGCGGGCCGCGCGCTGGTTTGGCCGCGGCACGCGGATGTCGATCGAACTCATCCTCTCGAGCGCCGCGGGATCGAGCAGGTCCTTGCGGTTCGTGCTGAAGACCAGCGCGACATTGCCGAGCTTCACAAAGCCATCCATTTCCGCGAGCAGCGCGGCGAGCGCCGAGTCGCTATGCAGCGCGAGCGAGCCGCCACGAATGCGCGCGATCGACTCGATCTCATCGAAATACGCGACGACAAATCCGTCCTCGCGCGCCGCGGCGCGCAGCTCGCCAAACGCGTGCCGGATGTTCGCCTCGGTTTCGCCGACCCACTTCGAGAGAAACTCCGCCGGCTTGATGGACATGTAGCGCAGCCGCTTGCCGCTGATGCTCGAAAGCTCCGAGACGGCCCAGCGCACCGAGAGCGTCTTGCCCACTCCTGGCGGGCCGTGGAGCAGGATGCAGCGGTGCCCGCCGAGCCCGTAGCGCTCGGCGCGATCCGGTTCGGTGAGCGTCGCGCTCAGCGTGTCCATGATCAGGTCGAGCGACTCGTCGAGCCCGCCGATCGCGTCACGCAGGACCAGCGGCGGCTCCTCGCGCAGCCACTTCGGACGCCCCTCGCCGGGCACGATCGAAAAGGCGTAGCCGCTCTGCCGGTCAAAGCGCACTTCATCGCCGGACTTCGGCGCGAAATCGCCAAGCGGACGCAGCCCGATGTGCTCGTCGCGATGCCGCACGAGCAGCGTGCCGTCGGGCAGCGAGCGCTCGAATGCGGCGAGCTCGATCGCGCGCGCCGCGCCTTCGCAGCGCTCGAGGATCACATTTCCCGCCTCGGCGAGCACGACCGCATCGCCGGGCATGAGACCGTCGCCGATGAAGCCTTCGCCGAGCCCGACGACGCGTTCGCCGGACTGGTGCAGCACGCGCGCCGCCTGCCCGCCCGCGCTCCAGCCGAGGAAGGTCACGACCGGATGCGGTCGCGCGGTGAGCTTGTTGATGATCGCGTGCTGCTTGTCGAGCGCTTCGCCGGCGGTGCGCATGATCCGGCTCGACTCGGCGAGCACGTGGCGCAGCGCTTCGCGCCCATGCTGGGTCACGAGCGTCTCGAACAGAGCAACGCGCTGCTCGAACAACTCGGGAGAGTCGTCGGTGGAAAAGAGGGTGCTGATCTCGCGATCAAGTGGTGGGCGTGAGGGACGGGGCATGGTCGTGGTTTGGTTCGGTGATGTGAAAGCTGCGCGGCTCGATGAGTCCGGCCTGCCAGCCGAAGAGTCCGTGGCGGAGCCCGTCGGCGGCGTGCGCGATGACGAGCCCCACGCAATACGCGCGGAAAAAAGCGGTGCGGTGCAGGAGCACGTCGTCGTCGGAGAAGAACGGAGTGCGAAACCCGCACTCGCGCTGACGCTCGGGCGGACACTTCGCGCACCACGCGATCGCGGGGTGACTGTGCCAGGTGCCGATCATCAGTTCGTCGCGGCGGCGCAGCGCGATGGCGGCACGCACGCCCACCCAGGTGTCGGGCGTGAAGCTGAGCTTCGCCGACGTGGCCGGCGCGTGCTGCGCGGGGATCTGCGCGGTGATCCACAACCCGATCTCGCGCGTGGCGTGGTCGCGCAGCAGATGGCCGATGAGCACGCCGCCCGTCTCGACGCCCGTCGCCGCGAGCGTGCAGGCGCGCGCTTCCTCGAGCACCTGCGGCTCGATGAAGACGGGGAAATTTCCGTCGCCCGTCTCGCCATCGGGCGTCGAGCGGCCCAGCCACTCGGAGAGATCAACTTCGCGAAATGGAAGCGTCACCGGAACCACGGTGATGCCGAAAGGCAGCGGCGCAACCGGCGCGGGCGCGGCCTCGCGGTAGGCGAGCAGCTCCCACGTGAACTTCGTCCCGTCGGCGACTTTCTTTTCCTCGACGAGCTTTGCGCCGAGATCCTTCGCGAGCGTGCGGAAGTAGGCGCGCGGCACCGTGACGGCATGACCGTCGTGCGCGACGCGGACACCTTCCACATGCGGCTCACCACTCCCGCCCCAGACGGGCTCGATGCTCATGCGCACGCCGTCGGGCACGAGCTGCCCGGCGCCGCCACGCAGGACGGCGAGCGACACGGCTTCCTCCGCCGGCTGCCAGTCGGGCGCGATGGTGAACTGACCGAGCGATTGGCCCTCGGTCGATTGAAGCGCGATGACAAAGCGATGATTGGTTTTCATGGTGATGATGGAGGTGGTGCGGCGGTCGCCCCCTCGACGACCGCCGCACGGTTTTCCTCCCGCATCCGGAACGGCGCTTTCCCCGGCGCCGCCCGAAAGTGGGCTGATTTACAGGCCGCCGCCGGCGTCAACGCTGGGCAGGAGGCTGATCTGATCATCCTCCTTCAGCGCGCTGACACGCTCGCTCCGGTGCAGTGCGCGCCCCTGATTTTCCGAGCGGGCCTGGTAGTCCAGAGGACGACCGGCGCGGTCGAAGCGCGGGAGCTGCATCGAGGCGACGAGCGTATCGACGATCTCGCCAATGGAGAGATCGAGGGCGACGTCGCTGAGCTGCATCGACTTCTGGCGCGACACATCGGTCGCGCGCAGGGAGTGGAGTGTGGCTGTGTTCATGCGGTTTGGTTCCTGTTGTGCGCGGGTTCTGCCCGCAGAGAGAGAAAGTCGGACGCGAGCGCCTCGTCGCCCGCGAGCAACGCGGCTTCGCGGCCCGCGATGCGGAATGCGACGCTGAGCGCCGCGAGCCCTTCGCCTAGCGCGGCGAAATCCGGCACCACCGGGAACGCGGCCTCGAGCCATGCGCTGCCCTCGGCGAACACCGGTCGGACGAAGCGCACGTCGCCGGCGACGCTGAGCAGCAGAACGGCGACGGCTTCGGCGCACACTGGCGACGCATCGGCGAGGCTGGCGACTTCGATGACCGCGCGCACCGCGCCGTCGCGCGCCGAGAGCAGCGCGATGGCATGCACGTCGCAATCGAGCTGCACGGCGCAGAGCGTTTCGTTGCGCTGCGTCGCGGACCAGCCGGCGGCCTGCGCGAGCAGCAGCAGTTCGGCGGCATTCACGTCCGGCGCGGAGGACTCGAGCGAAGCCGCAAGCTGCGGCAGCGCCTCGTCGGCAGGCAGATCGATCGGCCACTCGGCGCGCAGGCGCGGCTGGCCGGCGCGATCGACGACGAGCTTGAGTGGTGGCGTGAGCGTGGCGTTGCGCGCGAGCAGGTCGCGCGGCGCGGCGGCATCGGCTTCACCATCGCAAAGGAGCCACTGCGCCTCGATGCGCGCGGCGAGCTGACGGCCATCAGCAAGAGCGAGGTTCATGCTGCGGTCTCCGTTTTCACAAGCGGACGGCGATCGATCGGGAAGCGCCCTGGCGGCTGATTGCGCGCCCATTGCGCGGCAGCTTCATTGAGCGGCGAATGCGGCGAAACCCGGTAATAGGAAAGCACCTCAAAGCACTGATAGATAAGATCTACCAGGCCGACTCCCGGCGCCATCGCGCCGATGCAGATCCACGGCCCTTTGATATTCGCGTGCCACAGGTTCGCAGGTTCGAGCACCGTCACGACCATCGTCGGCTCGACGATGCGCAGATAGTCCTTCGGAAACTGGATACCGATCGCAGCGAGCGGCACTTCGCCGATCTGCCCACGCGCATCCTGCACGAGCCACGAGCCGCGGAAGACCGCGACGTATCGCGACGGCGGATCGCCGGGCATCGGCATGAGGTCGAACACGTCGGAGCGGCGGGCGAGCGCGAGGCCCTCGACGAGTTGGCGGCTCAGGAAATTGGAAAAGATTTTGTCAGTCATGGCGTTCCAAATTCGATGTAGCGGACGGCCCCGGAATTCGTGACAGCGGCCACGTCGCCATCGCGCACGCCGAGGCTGGAGAACGTTCGCGGGAGCAGATCCGCGGGCGTCTCCGCGGCGGTGAAGGCGTCGATGGTGTGGAAGCCCATGGGCAGCAGCGACGCGCCGCATTCACAGTCCGCAGCGAGACGCCCCCGGAGGTGCCACGCGCTTTCAGCGCGGCCACAGCCGGTGCACGCACGCTGCGAAACCCACGGCTGATTCCACACGCGCAGTGAAGCGTCCTCGCGCGAAAGCAACGCCCCAAGAGTCGCTTCGTGCGCCCGCGCACCGAGCAGCGCAACCGGCCAGACGGCGTGGTCGAAACGGCAGTGCTCGAACCGCAGGACGCGCGTCGAGGTGAGCGTGTGATGCTGCGCGTCGAGCATCAGGATTTTCCCCGCTGCACTCCGGTCGCCGGCGAGAAGCCGCGCGATTTCGCCCGCGGCGAGCGACGCCGCGAGCGCCCCGAGCCACGCCGGCGCGTTGGTGGAAAAGGACTGCGCGGGCTGGCAGACGTAGCGCTGCTCCATGCGCGCGTAATCGCGGTCGCTCCACGCGCATTGCAGGCACGGCTGATCTTCGCCGGCCACCTGGATGCTCACACGCGCGAGCGATCCGTCGGCGAGGACGCCGGTATCGAAGCACGGCACGCCGAGCCGCCACGCGGCTTCAGCGATGGTGAGACGCGCAGCGAGAGAATCGACGCAACTCACGATCGCATCGGCGCGCAGCGCACCGAGCGGCACGTCCTCGACCCGCTGCACGATGGAGGTCACGCGCAGATGCGGATGCTGCTCGCGCAGGCGCTGGCCGGCGGCGATCGCTTTCGCGGATCCGGCGTCGCCAGGCGCGATGTTTTGCGTCGCGAGATTCTCCGGCGCGTAGCGGTCGTGATCGATGAGCGTGAACGCCGCGGCACCGGGCATCCGCGCGAGCAACGGCGCGAGCTGCGAGCCGATATTGCCGAGGCCGATGAGCGTGACGTTCATCAGTCGAGATCCTCCGGCGACCAATGGTAACCCGCATCGAGCGCGGTCGGCTGATCGCAAAGCGGGCACGTGGGCCCGTAGGTCCAGCACGCGAGGTCTTCCGCCTGATGGCAGACCGCCTTGCACGTCGGACACGTGACGGTCGGCACGCCGCGCGTGATCGAGGCCAGCTTGCAGCGCGGGCAGCAGAGCGTCGCGTCACTCTCGTGCGGGCGGACAGCGGCGAGTTGCTCGGTGGAGAAATAAACGCGCGCGCCGCCATCGAAGCGCAGTTCATCGCGATCGCGCAGCACGCGAAGCCCGCGCAACGGCGAGCCATTGACGGCGACGGAACCGCGCGAGGCGAGCAGCACCCAATCGCCGCAGACCTCACGCAGCCAGGCGGGCGCGGGATCGAAGCGCTCGAGCGGACGCGTGCCCTCGGGTGAAAGTGCCAGCGCCGGGGCGGACAAGGCCAGCGGGAACCAGCGATCGTTTTGTGTGATCCAGAGGTGAGGCATGGTGAGTTCGGTTCCGGCTCACCAGGACGGGACTTTTGCCCCGGCCCGATGCGCCGTCACGAACTCCTTACCCCCCGCCCACCAAACGTGAATTTCCGCTCAGAGCCGCACCGGCGGAACGAACTCGGTGACGTAGATGTTCGGGATCAATTCCGCTCCGCCGCGATCGACGATGCGAAGTTCGGTGGCAGGTTCATTGAACCAGAGATCCTGGGCCGCGTCGCGGCAGTGATACCACGCGAACGGCTCATCGCGATCGGGCGCGAAGACGCGGACGAGCCGGTCTGTGCCGCCGGCGGCGAGCAGGCCGGTGGTGGAAAACTTGAGCGCCCACGTCTGGCGCGCCGAGGTGTCCAGCTTGCGGATTTCCTTGCCGAGCGGATTCCAGATGCGGATGGATTCATCGCTGCCGGCGCTGGCGAGGCGGCCGGTTTTCGGGCAGAAAGCGAGCGCATAAATCCAGCGGGTGTGTCCGCGGAGCGTGTTGACGATCTCGCCGGTGTTGACGTTCCAGATGAGGATCTTCGTGTCGTCGCCGGCGGTCGCGACGTGGATGCCGTCGGGCGACATGGCGACGGCGCGAAGGGGCGCGGTGTGCGCCTCGAAAGTGCGCCGCCTCTGGCCCGTGCGTGCGTCCCAGACGAACGCGAAGCCGCCTTCATCGACCGTCAGGAGGCCGTTGCCATCGTCGAACCATGCGGCGCGAAGGATCCAGTTTGCGTGGCCGCGCAAGACGAGACGCTCCTCGCCCGTGCGCGCGTCGAGGACTCTGACCAGCATGCGGGTGGCGACGGCGATCCGGGTTCCGTCGGGCGAGTAGGCGACGAGATTCACAGGATCTTCGCCGATCCGAATCCGCGATCCGGAAAGCGATGAATCGCATCCGAAGAACCCGACGCAACCATCGCGACCGCCGGTCGCGGCGGGTTCGCCACTCGGCGCCAAATTGCTCGATAGAATCGTGTCCTCGTGCGCTTCGCGCGGCTGGCGTGAGACCACGGGTGCGCCGCCAGCGCGAGCGGGATCGCCCACGCGCCAGATGATGACGGAGTGATCGGCCGAGGCGCTGACGATGAGATCGCCGCGCCGCGATACGGCGACGGCGCGGACGGTGTCGGCGTGCGTCATGCCGGTGCGAATCACTTCGCCGGTCCGGATGTTTCTAAATCCGATCGAGCAGTCGTGGGTGCCGGTGACGAGTTCGTCGGTTGAAAGGGCGAGCGTCCTGATGCCCGAGCGATGGATGTCGAACTTTCGCAATTGCCGGCCGCTCTCGACATCGAAGAACTGGACTTCGCCCCGCCGGACACCGCCACCGGCAGCCAGTTCTCGGTCATCGTCGGTAAACGCGACGGTGTTGGCCCAGGATTCGCCGGTGGGGAGGGAGCGCAGGAGCCGTCGCGCAGCGACGTCGTAGATCTCGACAGCGCCGCGAAATGCAGTGCCATCGGAACCGCCGACCGCGAGCAGTGAACGCGACGAGGAGAACGCCAGGCTGCACACGCGCGGGCCACCGCCGCGGAGAACGCACTCGACCCTTCCGCTCGCCACGTCGTAGATGGACACGCCGCCACTCTCGGTCGCGACGGCAAGCCGGTCTGCCCCGGGGGAAAATGCGGCGACGGTGATGTCGGGAGGAAGCGGAAACTCGCGCAGGCACTGGCCGGTCTTCGTGTCCCACAGGCGAATCTCATTGGCGGCACTGACCAGCCGAAGGTCGAGGCTCGACCAGGCCACGGCACGAACGGGGCCGGTGTGACCGCGCAGGAGATGGAGCATGCTCCCGCTGCCGACCGACCAGAGGATGACGGTCTGATCGTCCGAACCGCTGGCGATGACGCCCCTGCCGAGCGCCACACAGTTGACGGCTTTGCGATGAGCGATGCAAACGCGCCGACGATGCTGATCGGGCTCGGGCGCGGGAGGCCTGGTGCAAAGCAGGAAGGTGCAGGCAGGGGATGGAACGGCGGCGTGGAGCTTGGCGACGAGGCCGGGAATGTCGGGCCGGTTCCACGCGAGCGCGTTGTGCAGGATCTGCACGAGCAACTGCGGCAGCCGCTGCAGCACGTCGCTCGCGTTATGGATCTCGAGTGCGAGCGCGTGCAGTTCCCTACTCCGCGGGTCGTCCGCCGGGAATGCGGGTTCGCGATTGAGGGCGAGTTCGAAGTGGCGGTTGAGCCGCGAGACGCGCTGACCGGCGAGTTCCAGCGGCGGAGGCATGGCGCGCTCGGAGGTGCCGGAGAGTCCGGGCGCGGCGGGAGAGAGTTCTTCGTCCTCCGGCAGGATCGGCGCCCGGCCGGGCTCCATCCGGGGCGTTAGCTTTTCCTGAAGGTATTTGAAATCGGTGAGCGCCTCGTAGAGCTGAGGCCACATGCGCGCGCGGATGAGGTGCGCGGTGAAGTGCTGGACCGCGTAATCGCGACCGTCGCCTTCCAGGTCCCGCCACTTCGCGCACGCCGCGGCAAAGTCGCGGTGGCAGCTCTTGATGCCGTCGTCTCCGAGTTCATCGCAGATCGCGCGCGCAAATCCCGGGTGGTCGAAGCGAAAAGGCGCACGGCGCAGGGTCATGGCACCCGGCGGGCGTTCGCGCGGCAGGAAGAAGCTGGCGGCCTCGCGCAGGATGACGGCAGAGAGAGCGTCGTCCCACAGGTGAAGTTCCTGGAGGTGCGCTTCGCTGAGCGGCTCCCGCGCGAGGGCGAGCGCGCCGAGCGTGCGCTTGACCTGGGCTTCGCCATCGGGCCGATGGGCGACGGCCTCGAGGATCGCGGCGTAACGCTCGGCGATGAGATCCCCAGGTGCCTGGACCCAGAGCGAGGGGTCGGCGCAGAGCTTTTCGACGCGCTCCGGGGTGGTATCGTGGTCTTTGAGTTCGCCGATTCGCTTTACGACGGTGAAGAAGACCGGAGGCACGCTGCTCTCGACGATCGAGTCGATGAGCGAGCGCGGGAGCTTGCGCGGCAGGTCCTCGTCCGACAGGCCGGTGAGGTATTCGCCGACGTCCGCATTGTCCTTGGTCAGCGAATCCTGGCCGTTGATCTTCGAGTGCATGGCGAAGAACGAACGCACGCCGGAAGACCTGCCGAGCCAGTGGGCGAAGTTGTTGCGAGAACTCAGGATGCAGACAATGCCCGGCGGCAATTCCTCGGGCAGGATGTGCGGCACGAGAGTCTTGCCTTCCGGAAGCTCGGCCTGGTCGGCGGCATCGACGATGAGCACTTCCTTCCAACCGCTGCCGTGGTATTTCTCGCTCAGGAACTTGAGCAGCTCCTCGAGTTTGCGTGGAGACTGCCAGCCACTCCACTCGGGCGGCTCGGCGGTGGCGTATTTGCGGCGCAGCCGCAGATAGAGCGACTTGGCGATGTAGTCGGCGTTGCTCTTGGCACCAGGGGACGGGATGAAATGGAAGACCGGGCGGACTCCGCTCGCGGTGAGCAGATGGACGAGATTGGCGAGAAAGCTGGTCTTTCCCACGCCCATGCCGCCGACGAGCACGCCATAACCGGAATCAGTGCGATGGATGAATTCGTTCACCCGCGCGGTGAGCACATTGCGCCCGACAAAGGGCCCCGGCATCCTGGGTAGTTTGAAATCGATGCCCTGCCACCGCGTCTCGTGATCCACCACGAGCAACTCCGCCGCGTGCTCGATGGTGCGGGCCAGCAGCAGATGCACGGCGCCTTTGCGCGCGATGAGTATGTCCGGGTTGTCGTGCGACGGCACGATCAGCGGGTGAAGGATCGGGTGCGCGGGCATCACGATCGTGTGGAGGCGCTCGGTCGGGAAACCGTCGGCGAAAGTCTTGAAGATGGCATTGCCGACACGCCCGATCCGGTCCTCGTCTTCGCGCGGGCAGCCGACGAGCGCGACACCGCTCAGGCTCACGCGGGCCAGCCGTCCGGTTTCACCACCCGCGATCCGGCGCAGCAGAAACTCGAAGAGCAACGCGAGTGATCCTCCGCCCACGCTGGCCGGCAACTTCCCGGGGTGCTCGTCGATGCGCCAGCGCATCTCGAACCGGCCGGGCACACCGAGTGCGCGGGAGGCCGCGCTGGCGGCGGCTTGTTCGGCGATGTGAAAGCTCTCGTCACGATTCCACAGCGCGAACGCCGGCGCCGGATACAGCACGACTTCACCCGGCCCGCCGCGATCGCAGCGCACCAGTTCGACGGTCACCGACACGACGATGGCGCAATCCTGCTCCGGGTCGGCGTGTCTCTCGATGACGATGCCCGCAGCCTTCTCGCTCTGCGCGGCGGGGAGCAGATCGCCATGCCACACGCTCATCCGCTGCGTGCCCGCGATCAGTTCCGCGACGCGACTCGTATCGGTCAGCAGTTCGTGCGCTATGTCCGCGACGAGCGCCTCCGGCACGGCGTCGGAAACAAATCGAGCGAAGACGGAGTCTGCCGGATCGAAGCAACGCCCCCGCAGAACCAGGGTGCGCGCGATCTCGTAATGGAGCAGTGCGAGGTCGCACAGACCGGAGGGCAGTTGATTGATCGCGCCAAGCAGCGACTCGCGGCACGGCAGCGGGTCCGCGTCGTGGACAAAGGCGTGGCAGGCGCGGAACCACAGCCTTTGCAACGGCTCCATCAAGCCCACCAGAAAGGCTCCGCGCCCGATTGGGTCGGTCAGGCCTGTGAACTCCGCTTCCAGAGCCCCGAAGGTTACGGGCCTGGAATCATCCGGCAGCCAGCTCTCGAAGTGCCAATTGATCCCTCCGTCGGCGAGGCAGACGAGGTCTCCCTCCTCGCGGGCAGCGTCGCCGCTCATCTCGAACTCGGGCCGGAAGGTCTCCTCCATGTCCACGAGTCGCGCCTTGCACTCCGGACAGGAGTTCAGGTGACCAGCCAGGAGTTCGCGCTGGAGGTAATGCATTTCGTCGGTGACCCACTGGATGAGTTCTCCGTCGGTGGCGTGTTGAATCAAGCCGGCACCCATCCGGTTCGGTTTTCGGGGATCGCGCTCCATCGAACTCACGGGTCAGGCAGCGTTGCGTGAGCGCCACGCCACGAACTCAATGGCGAAGCGCTCGAGCCAATCGAGGACCTCGGGGGGCGTCGGCGTCGTGGGCGGCTTTGGGGTCGGATCGTTCGGATCGGTCGGCTCCGGCGGCTCCGGCGGATGCTGGCGGGACCAGGCGTCACGGACGATCGCCTTCGTGAGCGCGAATAGGAAACGCGCCGACAGTCCGTAGGCGAATTTTTCCCCCGCCAGCAGATCCACCAAAGCCAACTGCCCGCGCGAATACGCCGCGCGCGACTGCTCGGAAGACGGCAGCCCGGTCTTGCGCACGAGGAGGCCGAGGCCCTTGGCGATGATCGCGTGATCGACGTCGGCGAGGCGAAGGATGACGGTCTTCGATTCCGTGGGGTCGAGCTCGCGGATGGCGCGGGGGAGCCAGTCGATTGCAGCCACAAGCGCGGAGCGAATCGGCTTGGCCTGCTCATGCATCTCCAGTTCAAGGGCGCGCGCGCAACTCGGCGCGGCGTCGTAGAAATCTTCGGTGGGATGCCGGGCCAGGGCAGCGCAGATGATCGTCCTCTTGATCCGAATGATGAGGTTCTCGGTTTTCGCGCACGGGAGCCGGTTGGCCCACGCGAGCGCATTGCTCAACATACCGGCCGCCTCGAAACGGAGCAGAGTGAGATGCTCCGGACCGACATTCTGAAGCACGTGGGCAAGGCGACCGCGCCATTTGCGAACGTCATCCATGCACAGTGCATCCGGCGCGCAAAGCTCCGCCACGCCGCAGTCGAGCAGGAACGCACAATCCGGATCGTCGAGGGACGACTGCTGATCGAAGCTCTTGCGCGCCTGGTAACGATCGAACTGGTCGCGCGTGATTCCAGCTGCCGCGCAGAGTTGCTCATCCGAAGGCTCCACTCCTGGGTTTTCCTGGATCAGGCGCGCCCACGCCTCATTGATCCGGCGCTCGATCGCACGGTCCTTGTCGTTAAGGAAATCGCCCCGGTAGAAATGGCCCTCCTCGAGCGCCCGACGACGGAGGATCGTCAGGACGTAGGACAGCCACAAGCCCTTGCGCACGTCGAAGCCGCCCAGCGCCTTGAGGAGCGCGCCCCTGGCGATCGTCTCCATCCAGTCCCTCATCGGGCGATGGCCCCTGTCGATGTTCCGAAAGCTGTTCGCAAAGACGCCGTGGGCCCGACGGGCGAGCAACTCCACGAGCAGCGCCTCCGCCACCGGATTACCGGCTTGGGCAAAGAGCGCCAGAAGCACCTCCGCGCCTTTTTCGCCCACGTAGGCGGCCCAAGTCCCCGCGTATTTGGAGTCGGGATTCCAGCAGCACAGCAGCATCGAGATGAGCAGGCGCTTGAAGCCCGGAGTCCAGGCAGGCGGGAGGTGGATGCGATTCGCCGCGGAGTGCGGGGCGGCGTAGTTCTTCAGTGCGTCGCTTTCCAACGCCTTGAAGACGTTTTCAGCGCGTCGGACAAGTTCGTCGTAGGCGCGCAGGTCACCATCGAAGATGGCCTTTCGCACCAGCACGGCGTCGGAGTAGCGGGAGTAGGGGAGATGGGAGGGCATATGAGGGTTCGGTAAGGGATTGGAGTTCGCGAAAAAAAATGTGATTTCTCGAATCTGGAGCGCCTGAGGTGACGCCCATCTCTCCTCCGTCCGTCCCTTCGACGGCACTGGTGACCCTTACTTTTCCGCCTTCTTTTTCGCCGGGTTGGGAATGGGTTTCCGCACCACCACCGGCACCGCGTTCTGCTGCGGAGCGCCGGGTGTGCTGCGGCCATCGGCGACGAGCCTGTCGAGCAGCTTCGTCATTCGCGCAACAACTTCGTGTTCTTTCGCAGCAAGATTGTCTCTCTCCGCGATGTCCCCACCGGCGATGCGGTAGAGCTGCGTGTCGGGCAGGCCTTGCTTCACGGCCTCGGGGTCGCGCGGGGCGGACCATCCCCCGCTGCCGGCGCAGAGCGCGATCTTCCATTCGCCTTCGCGGATCGCGAAGGCACCGCTGATCGTGTGATGCACGACCGAGGTGCGCGCGGACTTGCCGGTGCCGGCGAGGATGGGCAGGAAGCTGAAGCTGTCTTCGCCCGCGGTGTCGGGCAGCTTCGTGCCGACGATCTCCGCGCAGGTGGCGAAGACATCGGTGAGGCACACGAGCGCGTCGCTCACGGCGGGCTTCGCCTTCGCCGGCCAGCGCACGATGAAGGGCACACGATGACCGCCATCGAAAACGTCTGCCTTGTGGCCGCGAAGAGGTCCGTTCACGGCGTGGCCTTTCGCGGCGAGTTCCTCGATCTTTGCCTGCGGCGAGCAGCCGTTGTCGCTGGTGAAGACGACGAGCGTGTTGTCGGCGATGCCCGCTTTGTCGAGCGCGCCGAGCACTTCACCGATCGCCCAGTCGGTTTGCATCACGAAGTCCGCGTAGAGATTCAGCCCGCTCCTGCCGATCCATTCTTTCGTCGGCGCGATCGGCGTGTGCGGCGACGCGAGCGGCAGGTAGAGGAAAAAGGGCTGCTTCGTCTTCGCGCGCGCGGCGATGACTTCGACCGATCGCCGCGCGAAGTCCGGCAACACATTCTCCGCCTCGAACTCCGGCGCCGCGGGCCCGAGCCGGCAATCGCCCTTGTGCCCCGGATGCAACGGCCACGTCTTGTCCACGGTCGGCTGCACGGTCACGCGATCGTTTTCGATGTAGGTGTAGGGCACCATGTCGAGCGACGCGCTGATGCCGAAGTAGCTGTCGAACCCGACGCTGAGCGGGCCGTTCGCGATCGGCTTGGTGTAATCGACATTCCGCACCTGCGCCGCCGACTCGATGGAAAGCTCCGTCACGTCCTTGCCCGGCAGCTTCGCCCAATCCATCCCGAGGTGCCATTTGCCGACGCACGCGGTGTGGTAGCCCTGCGCTTTGAGCAACGTGGCGAGCGTCTCTCGCCCCTGCTCGATGAGCCGCGGCGAGAGCCCGCCGAGCACGCCGGACTGGAGCTTCGTGCGCCAGTTATAGCGGCCCGTGAGCAGCCCGTAACGCGTCGGCGTGCAGACCGACGACGGCGTGTGCGCATCGGTGAAGCGCACGCCTTCCCGCGCGAGCCGGTCCATGTGCGGCGTGGCGATTTTGCAGTCCGGGTTGTTCGCCTTCACGTCGCCGTAGCCTAGATCGTCGCAGAGGATCACGATGACATTGGGTTTGTCGGCGGCGAGCGCGACGCTCGCGATGAGGAGAAAGAGGATCGCGCGGATCATGGCTGTTTCTTTTTCTTCGCGCCGCCGCCGAGTTCTTGCCGGAAGAGATTCCCGTAGGCTTCCTTCGGCATCGGGTCCGGCACCTTCAACTCGACGCGCAGGCGCGCGAGTTCCTTCGTCAGTTCCGCGACGGTCGCCGCGTAGCCGGGGTCTTTCGAGAAGTCGCGCAGCTCGAGCGGGTCCTTCTCGCGGTCGTAGAGTTCCACGTAGTCCACATCCGGCAGATAGAAGCGCACCAGCTTGTAGCGATCGGTGACAACGCCCTCATGCGGGCGGACGCGATGCGGCTGGGGATACTCGTAGTAGTGGTAGTAAAAGCTCTTGCGCCAGTCGGCGGGAGTGGCGCCCGCGAGCAGCGGCTTGAGGCTGTAGCCTTGCATCTCGGCGGGCACCTTCGCGCCGGCGGCGTCGAGGAAGGTGGGGCCGAAATCGACGATGCTCGTGAGTTCCTTGTTCACCGAGCCGGGCTTGGCCACGCCGGGCCAGCGCACGAGCAGCGGAGTCCGCAGCGATTCCTCGTAGATCCAGCGTTTGTCGAACCATCCGTGCTCGCCGAGGTAGAAGCCCTGGTCGGAGGAATAGACGACGATCGTGTTCTCGGCGAGGCCCTCATCGTCGAGGAACTTCAGCACGCGGCCCACGGCTTCATCGACCGCTTTCACACACGCGAGATAGTCGTGCATGTAGCGCTGATAGCGCCAGCGCACGAGGTCCTTCCCTTGCGGCTTGGCGGCGTGATACTTCGCGTTGCGCGGCTCGTAGTAGGCATTCCACGCCGCGCGCTGCTCGCTCGTGAGCGTCCCCGGCGTGACGAGCTTCGCGTCGCGCTCGGTGAAGGTCTTCTCGATGCTCATGTCCTGGTCGCGCGTCGCGAGGCCGCGGTTCGCGTAGTCGTCGAAAAGCGTCGGCGGCTCGGGATAAACGCGGTCCTTGTCCCAGCCGAGGAGGCGTAGCGGCGGCTCCCACTCGCGGTGCGGCGCCTTGTGCTGGCTCATGAGGATGAAGGGCTTCGACTTGTCGCGATTCTTCATCCACTCGATCGAGAGGTCCGCGATGAGATCGGTCGTGTAGCCCTCGTGCTTCACCTTCTCGCCGTTCTTGATCATCGGCGGATTGTAGTAGGCACCCTGGCCGGGCAGGATGTGCCAGTAGTCGAAGCCGGTCGGGTCGCTCACGAGATGCCACTTCCCGACGATCGCGGTCTGATAGCCGGCCTTTTGCAGCAGCTTCGGGAAAGTCGTCTGCGAGCCATCGAAGCGGCTGTTCGAGTTATTGAAGAAGCCATTGAGATGGCTGTATTTGCCGGTGAGGATCGTCGCGCGGCTCGGCCCGCAGATCGAGTTCGACACGAGGCAGCGGTCGAAGCGCATACCTTCCTTCGCGAGCCGGTCGATGTTCGGCGTGTCGATCAGCTTTCGCTCGTCGCCATAGGCGCTGATGGCCTGATACGCGTGGTCGTCCGAGAAGATGAAGACGATGTTCGGTTGCTTCGCGATGGAGTTCACCACGAAGGACACGAAGAGCAAGAAGAGGAGGCGGAGGTTCATTGGAGAGGATTTTCTGGATTACAGGATCACGCGCCGAACTGGCGAGTGACTCACAGACACGGGCGGCGAAATCCTGTCCATCCTGAAAATCCTGTTCATCCTGTTTTCCAAGATGGAGACGCGCCCTACCGCACCGCCGACTGCCACCGCGCGTCGATCCACCCCTGCGTGAAGTCGAACTTCTCGCGGATCTCGTCCGCATCGGCGACATCGCCGTTCACCGGGTGCGTCGGGTCGTAGGGCATTAGCGACGGGCGCGTTCGTTCCTGCCGATCCGCAGGCTTGATCGCCAGCACCTTGATATGCCGATCCGCGAAATCGATCCAGTAATGAATCGCGTAACCCGCAAACACGCTGATCTCGACGCGCCGGCCGATTCGATCCTGCTCATGGAAATCGGAGTGCCTGTCCGGCGTCGAGCGAAGCCGGACGAAATGCTCGAGCAGACTCTTGCGCGTGCGCTTCGGCATCCCGTCGAGGACGGCCAGCGCCTCCAGGTCCACCAGCAGCCGGTAGTCCACGGCTACTCGGGATAGCGCTTCTGCAAGTCCTCGAGGTCCGCCCAGTGCGAAGCGTCTCGGTCGTCGATCTTCTGCGCCAGCGTGCGCTTGAAGTCCTCGTCCTGCTCCGTCTGCCGGGCGATGAGGAAAGCGATGAGTTCCCGCTGCTCGCCAAGGTGCAAATGGGCGGCTTGATCTTTGAGTTGCGCCAGAGACATGGTTGAAGCGTATTCGGCGAGCAAGCGGCGTCAATGCGCGCGTTCGTCTCGTCGTTCCGCCCCTGCGTGAAGTCGAACTTCTCGCGGATATCGTCCGCATCGGCGATCTCGCCGTTGACCGGGTGCGTCGGGTCGTAGGGCATCGTGGTGTTCGTTAGTCGTTGGTGCCTTCCACCCAAACCGGAGAACTCCATCTCCGCGCTTTCATTGCCAGCGGACGCCGATCTTTTTGTAGCCGTCCACGACTGCTTTTTGCATCGCGTCCTTGTCGCGGCCATCGAGGAGAATCTCGAGTTGCGAGAGTCCGAACGAGCCGCGTGCGCCGGGCGCCGCGCCCGCCCGGCGTGCCTCCGCGATCTTGTCCATGTAGCGGAGGAAGCGGGTGCCCTTCCCATCGTCATCGAGGTGGCAGAAGTAATAGACCAGAAGTGGCGCGGTCACTTGCATCCGCACGCGATCAGTGTCGTTGGCCTGGGAGCGTTCCGACCACGTTGCCGAGGGCATTTGCAGCAAGTCGAACACGGGGCCGGCATCGGAGGGGTTGTAGCCGCGGCCCGCGTAGTGTTTGATGTATTCCTTCAGCCCGCGCTCGTGCGACCCAGCGAGGACCACGCCGGCGTTATTGGGCAAGAACGAAGCGTATCCAGACGCGCCATGCCAGATCCAGTCCGGCAGCAGGCGGTAGGAATTGCCCATCATCAGCTTGGCGACCTCGAGCACGAGAATGCGGTCGTCATATTTGCCGCTCTTCGCCCATGCCTTGCCGCGCAACTCGAGCCCGAACGAAGAAAACGGCGCAAGGAAAAGTCCATCGAGCGCCTTGATCGTGGCAGCCGTCTTTTCCCCTCCGCCAGCCGCGATGAAACTCTCGCGAGTGGCGAAGAACTTCGCTTGGAACAATTCGGAGCCGACCGGTTCGGGTTGCAGCGCCCACGGCAAGCCTTCCATCAGGCTGCGCGTGGACTCAAATGTCCGCGCGACCTCCTTCATCACGCTGGGCGCGAGTTTATCCTCCGCGGTGAACTCGAAATTGCGCGAGCGATACATGCACTTCTTGTTCGGCACGTCTTCGCTCACCGTCGTCACCTCGATGGCGCGCGTATCGACTTCGACCTTCTGCGGCCACACGCGCTTGTCATTCGGCGCGGCACTGGACGCGGGCGTAGCGCTGGGTGCCGTCGCGCTGGTGCTCGAAGTGACGGACTTGATGAACGCCTGGTCTCCTGGCGAGAGCCGCGGCAGGCCGATCGCCGCGAGTTGGCCATTGCCGAGCCGGACGGTGACTTGCGTTCCCTGCACGCTCACGAGCGTGGCCTGAAAAGTTTTTCCCTCAGTCGTTGTCCACGTCCGAATGGGAGCGGGTGTTTGGCAGAATGCACGGACAAGCAATCCGAGCAGCACGAGAGCGAGCGAAAATTTCATCCCCTGCGGAAGCATGGCGGTCGCCACGATCTTACCCCGCATACACGACCTCCTTGATCTCACTCATCTGCCCGACTTCCTCATCGCCGATCACGCCGATCGCCATGTATTCGCGCACCTCGGGCTGGCCGGCGACGGCGAGGGGCTGCTCGTCATAGAATGGGAAGCGCTTGCGCTTGGACTCGATCAGCTTCCACTGCACGTCGCCTTTCCTGCGGTAATAGATATTCGCCGAATCGAAACCGGGCTTCTTGCCGTCGATTTTCACCCGGCCACGCTGCGCTTCGACCTTGATCGTCGGGCGCGCGGTGTCGGGGTCGAACTCGTGGCTCTCGCCGATCCAATCCATCTGCTCGATGATGCCGGGCGTGCAGCCGCTGCTGGTCTTCGCGCGCTTGATGCCGGCGCGGATCGGCGCGGTGTGCACGGGCAGCAACGCCTGCAAGTCGGCGGTGAGCATCTCGAGTTGCTCCATCTTCGCGACGATGTCGTTGAGCAGCGGCAGCAGCACATTGCAGGCGTCGAGGATCGCCTGCCGCTCGGCGGTGCTCATGTTCAGCGTCGCGGCGAGCGCGGCGGTCAGTTCGGTGACTTGCTTTTGCAGCCAGTCGCGCAGGTTCCGGTAAGATTGCGGGATGAAGTCGGTCATGGTGCTGTTTTTGGGTCTGGGTTTGGGTGGGATCGGTGGAGTGGAAACGGCGTGTTTGCTGGCGTAGCGAGCCTGGCCATAGCGGGCGGTCCCGTAGCGTGCTGGCTCAGGCATCGAAGGAAGGTTCATCCCGGAAGTTGCGGCGTCGTGGTCCGGGAGACCGGCGTGGATCGACGGCGCCTGCGGCGGGCTCAACGCCAAACGCCAAACGCCAAACGCCAAACATCAAAGAGAAGGGCTTCGCCCACCGGCTCCCGCCCTCGGTCTCCGGCGTTTGGCGTTTGGAGTTTGGCGTTTGGCGTTTGAAGTTTAGCCGCCCGCAGGGCCGCTGGCTGCCGGACGCGCCCCAATCCGCAACTTTCCGAATGACGCCAAAAAAGGGACGGTTATCGCAAAGGTCCATCCGATAGGGACTTGAAGCGAGCGAGGATGCCTCGCTTCGCAGCGAGGCCGCCTCGCCGACACCCGAGGCCGCCTCGCCGCGGGTAAAGCCGGCCTCGTTCCGGGCCGAGGCTGTTTCGGGCAAAAGCGAGGGCTTCCCGCCGCCAGCCGAGCCGGCCTCGCGACGGGACGAAAGCGCCTCGGCGGACATCGAGTCGGCCTCGCGCCGGAGCACGAACTCCTCGCCGCCGCGCGAGGCTTCCACTGCCCGCCGCGAGGCGATCCCGGCCAGCGACGAGGCCCGCTCGCCCGCGCCGCTGCGCGCCCTACGCGAAAGATTGAACCGCTCCGCTAAGACGCTCCGCGCAAAAAGGTCAACGACGCTTCGACGCTTCGACGCTTCGACGCTTCGACGCTTCGACGCTTCGACGCGCAGCGCGTGCGGGTGCATTCGGACAGGATTCTGCGGAGCGCATAGCCTTCGTCATACGCGCGGGTTATCGCTGTGCCCTCGCGGTGACAAGGAAAATGTGGCGGCGATTCGTGCTGTCCTCGCGACCACTTCCCGCTAGTGATGCGGCGTGGAGAAAATCTTCGCGCTCATCAACCAGATGGAGGCCGAGGGCGTCGTTGGCCGTTACGCCATCGGCGGAGCCATTGGCTCGATTTTCTGGCTGGAGCCTTTCACGACGAAGGACGTGGACGTGTTTGTGAACCTGCCCGCCTCACCCGGCGGCACGCCGCTCACGCTCACGCCCATCTATGAATACCTCCTCGCGCGCGGGTGCGAAGCTCGCGGCCAATTCATCGTCATCGACGGCTGGGCGGTCGAGTTCGTGCCGCCGGGGACGCCGCTCGTCGGGGAAGCGCTGGCGGCGGCGGTCGTGCGCGATGTCAGCGGCGTGCCCACGCGCGTTTTCACCGCCGAGCATCTCGCGGCGATCTGCCTTCAAGTCGGGCGCGCGCGGGATCACGACCGCGTCTCGCGCTTCATCGAGCAGGGGGCGCTCGATGCGGACAAATTTGAGGACATCCTGCGCCGGCACGGGCTGCTTGAGAAGTGGGGCAAGTTCCAGCAGGATTACCCGCAGCCATGACTGAACTGATGCGTCGAATCATCGAGAGCAAGCGCGCCCGCCGCCGGGAACTCGCCGCGCTGCCGGTCGGCGAGAAGCTGCGCATCCTCGAGCAGATGATCGCGGATACACGGGCGATCGCTGCGACGAGGCCGCCGAAGCCCGAGAATCCGGTGCGCTTGTAGCGTGCGCTCTCTGAGCGCATATCGGCTCGGAGAGCCGACGCTACAGGTCAGGGCCGCGTGCGGCCGGTCTTTTGCGCTTCGGCGAGGAAGGCTTTGAGTTCCCCGGCTTTCGCGGGGTCCTCGGCGATCAGGTTCTTCTGCTGCGCGAGGTCGGCGGCGAGGTTGAAGAGCGCGCCCTTGCTCATGTCGAGCCCCTCGGTGCCGCGCGCGGCCTTGCCGTAGCCGGCGTTGCCGGGCGTGATGAAGACCCAGTCGCCCACGCGCACGGCCTTCGGCGTGTCGGTGCCGCCGGTGTGCGCGATGAAGTTTGGCCGGCCGGTCTTGCTCTCGCCGAGCAGCGCGGGGAGCACGTTGAAGCTGTCGCGCGCCGCGTCGTCCGCGAGCTTCACGCCGGTGAGGGCGGCGAAGGTCGCGGCCATGTCGAGATGCGCGATGAGCGCGCCGGATTCGCTGCCGGCTTTGATCTTCCCCGGCCAGCGCGCGATGAACGGCACCCGATGCCCGCCCTCGAAGAGCGTTCCCTTCGTGCCGCGCAGCACGCCGTTCATTTGGTGCACGGACGTGTCGAAGTCCTCGTAGCCGTCATCGTTTACGCCGCCGTTGTCGCTGGTGAAGATGACGAGCGTGTTGTCGCTGAGCTTGAGCCGGTCGAGCGCGGCGAGCACCTGGCCGACGGTGTCGTCGAGTTCGGCGATCGCATCGCCACGGATGCCGCACTGGCTCGCGCCCTTGAACCTCTCGTGCGGCACGCGCGGCACATGGATGCCGTGCGTGGCGAAGTAGAGGAAGAACGGCGTCTTCGCGTCCTGCTTTTCGAGGAAGCCGACGGCTTTCTTCGCGAAGGTGTCGGCCATGTCCTCGTCGCGCCAGCGCGCGGCCTTGCCGCCGGTCATCCAGCCGATGCGCCCGACGCCGTTCACGATCGTCATGTCGTGCCCGTGCGTGTGCTTGAGCTTGAGCAGTTCGGGGTTCTCGCGCCCGGTCGGTTCGTCGCCGATTTTCTTCACGTAATCCACGCGGATCGGGTCCTTCGCGTCCAGCCCGAGCACGCGATGGTTTTCGAGATACACCGTCGGCACGCGGTCGCCCGTGGCGGCCATGATGAAGCTGTAGTCGAAGCCAAGCTCGTTCGGTCCCGGCTTGATCTCGCCATTCCAATCCGGCCCACCCTCGGGTCCGAGACCGAGGTGCCACTTGCCGACGATGCCCGTGTTGTAGCCCGCCTGCTTGAGCGCCGACGGCACCGTGGTCGTGCCCGGCGCGATGCCGAGCGGAGCGTCGCCTCGCATGATGCTCGACGCTTCCTTTTGCCGCCATGAATACGTGCCGGTGAGCATGGCGCGGCGCGTGGGCGTGCAGGTCGAGGCGGGCGAATGCGCGTCGGTGAACTTGCAGCCGCCGTCGCGCAGGCGATCGAGGTTCGGCGTCTTCACGAGCGTCGCGCCGTGGCTGCCGAGGTCGCCGTAGCCGATGTCGTCGGCCATGATGAAGATGATGTTCGGTTTCTCCGCCGCGAGCAGCGGCGACGCGAGGACGAGGAGTGCGATGAGGAGGCGCATGAAAGGGGCGCGTATGTCGCCGCAAGCGGGAGCGCCGCCAACCATGCAATTGGGTAACGGGCATTGCGCTCCCGCGCGCGACGAATACACACACGACGCAAACTCATGGATGCCGCCACTCTCAACTGCCCGATGTGCGGAGCCGCCACCCGCAGCGGCGCGACGCAATGCGACCACTGCCGCTCGCGCCTCGCGACGACCGCGTGCCCGGCGTGCTTCGCGTTGATCTTCGTCGGATCAAGACACTGCCAGCACTGCGGAGCGAAGGCGCAGCGGGAAAGCGCGACCACCGGAGCACCGCACACGTGCCCGCGCTGCAGCACCGGACTCGATGCCGTCGCGCTCGGCGCGATCACCGCGCACGAGTGTCCGCGCTGCGAGGGACTGTGGCTCGATGTCGAGGCCTTCAACGACTTGTGCGCCGATCGCGAGAAGCAGGCCGCCGTCATCCGCGGCGACGCGCCGCCCGAAGTCGATCCCGCCGCCTTCAAGCTGAGCGACGTGCGCTACGTCGGCTGCTGCGTGTGCGCCAAGCTGATGAACCGCGTGAATTTCTCCGGCCAGTCGGGCGTGATCGTGGACGTGTGCAAGGCGCACGGCATCTGGTTCGATCGCGAGGAACTGCGCCGGATCGTCGAGTTCATCCGCGCCGGCGGGCTCGACAAGGCGCGCGTGCGCGAGCGCGAAAAACTCGAGGCGGCCAGGCGCGCGCGGCCCGTGCGCGGCCCGATCCCGCCGACTCCCCTACGCGTCGGTGGCGTCGGCCCGATCGACGCCTTCGAGATCGCCGATGTCGCCGGGTTCGTCGGCCGGACGATCTGGCGTCTGCTCGACTGAATCGCTGCGGTCCCGGAGCGCTACAGCATCTGCTCGACGAACTGCCGGCTCTCGAAGAACGCGAGGTCTTCGAGCTGCTCGCCGGTGCCCACGAAGCGGGTGGGCAGGCCGAGTTCATTCTGGATGGCGATCACGCAGCCGCCTTTGCCGGAGCCATCGAGCTTCGTGACGATGAGGCCCGTGAGCTGCACGGCCTGGTGAAACTCGCGCGCCTGCTGGAGCGCGTTCGAGCCGGTGGTCGCATCGACCACGAGCAGGCACTCGTGCGGCGCCGTGGGGTCGCACTTGGCGAGCGTGCGTTTCACCTTCGTGAGTTCGCCCATGAGGTTGGTCTTCGTGTGCAGCCGGCCCGCGGTGTCGCACAGCACGAACTCGATGTTCTCGCGATCCGCGCGCTGCCATGCGTCGAAGCACACCGCCGCGGGGTCGCCGTTGTATTGGCCCTGCACGATCGGACACGCGAGCCGCTCCGCCCACACGCCGAGCTGCTCGATCGCCGCCGCGCGAAAGGTGTCCGCCGCCGCGAGCAGCACGCTGTGGCCTTTGCGCTTGAGGAATGAGCCGAGCTTCGCAGTCGAGGTCGTCTTCCCCGTTCCGTTGACGCCGACCACGAGCACGACCTTCGGCTTCGACGCGAGCGGGCGAAGCATTAGGTTGTCGCGCGGGAGCACTTTCAAAATCTCCTCGCGCGCCACCAGCACGACTCCTTCCGCGGTGAGCTTCTCTTCCCGGGCCTGGAGCGCCGCGAGGATGCGCTGCGTCATCGAAACGCCGAGATCCGAGCGGATCAGCGCCTCCTCGAGTTCCTCCCAGTCCACCGGACGCCCGGTGAACTTCTGGATCAGTGATTTAAAAAATCCGAACGCCATGCCGCGCGCTCAGCTCCCCTGCTCCGCCTGCCCGCGTCCGGGCGAATAATCCTCGGGCTCCGCCGCGGTCGCCTCGCCGAGCTCACGCGCGATATTTTCCATCTGCCGTTCCATGCGTTCGACGGCAGTGAGAGGCACGACTGCCGTGCGCGACGGGCGTTTCAACGTGCCGCGGATCCTGTCGAGGATGCCGTTGACGAAGCGCACCGCTTCATCGCCCGACATGCGGCGTGCGATTTCCAGCGCTTCATTGATCGCCACGACCGGCGGCGTATCGAGACAGTTGAACATCTCGTGGACGGCCAGCCGGAGGATCGCGCGCTCGACACCGCCGATGCGGTGGAGGCTGAAGTTCTGGGCGGTTTCCTTGATCCGCGCGTCGATGTCCGTCGAGTGCTC
This sequence comes from Chthoniobacteraceae bacterium, assembly GCA_040081625.1. Classification (GTDB taxonomy): domain Bacteria; phylum Verrucomicrobiota; class Verrucomicrobiia; order Chthoniobacterales; family Chthoniobacteraceae; genus VFJQ01. Next base: position 10,063 of record JBEBGD010000005.1, on the reverse strand, counting down.
GACGACCCCGCGCACGAGCGACTCGCAGAACACGCGCGACTTTTCCGACTCCGCCAGCGGTCGATCGTCGTCCGTCCGGAACGCGAAGAACGCGGGGACCTGCTCGTCGATCGGCGTGGTGTTGTGGTCGAGCATGAAGAGGAGCTGCACGGCTAGCGTGCGGCCTTCGCGCCGGGAACCTGTGGACTTCTTCATCGCATCGGGCGGCGTGAAAATTGACTCATCACCTCGGCCATGCGAACCGCCACGCGCGCGGCTTCGGTGCCACGATTGATCTCGTCGCCCAGGCAGCGCGCGCGCGCCTGCTCCTCGTCATCCACCACGAGGATCTCGTGGATCACCGGCACATGCGTGGCCAGCGTGATCCGCATGAGCGCCTCGGTGACAGCGGAGCTGATGAGCCGCGCGTGCGCCGTCTGCCCCTGGAGCAGCACGCCAAAGGCGATCACTGCGTCGCATTCGCCGCGCTCCGCTACGCTCTGCACGACCAGCGGCACCTCGAAGGAGCCCGGCACATCGATGATCTCGATGCTCGACCCCGGCGCGATCTCCTCGATCTCCCGGCGCGCATGGGCCACGAGTCCACGCGCGAATTCGTCGTGATACGTGCTGACGACGATCGCGATATTGCGGCGGGAGCCGCCGTGGCGTGGACGTGCTGGTAGAACAGATGCCATGTGGAAAATGGGCGCGGAAAGTAGCGCGCTCAGCCCGGCGCGCAATGCCGGGCCTGCAAAACTATTCGGGCGCGAAATCCAGGCCGGTCAGCCGACGTAGAGGCTGTCGAGTTGGTTGCCGAAAGGCCTCAGGCCGAACACCGCGGCCGTGCTCGCGCCATCGAATGCCCTCACCGAACTGTCGCCCTTGCGGCCCTTTGAGGTGATGATGTCGGCAACTCCGTCGCCGTCGATGTCGAGCGCGGCGACGCGCACGCCACGCAGCGCCCCGCCGGCGTAGGCGGCGAACGTCTTCGGCACGGTGCCCGCGATTTCCTGGAAGTAGGTGCGCACGTTGGGCGTCCCGGAGCCGGCGCCGACGATGATGTCGGCCACTCCGTCCGCATTCAGGTCGCCCGCCGCGACATACACGCCACCGCGGTAGCTCTTGCCGAAGGCGCGGAACTCGTGGCCATCGCCCTGAAGCACGAGCCCGGTCATCGCGTCGAAGACTCGAACGCTCGAACCGACGCCGGTGCCGGCGATGATGTCCGCAAGCCCGTCGCCATTCACATCGCCCGCGGCCACGCGCACGCCGCCGGTGCCTTTGCCGAAGGCGCGGAAGCTGTTGAGCAGCGAGCCGTCCGCGCCGGAGAAAATGTTCACGCGATTCGAGCTGCCCGCGCTCGGCGTCACGATCACGTCGGAGAAGCCGTCGCCATTTACATCGCCCGTCGCGACGAAGACCCCGCCGCGGTAGCTGGTCCCGAACGCGGAGAACTCGCCGAGCACGCCCGGCACCGGCGCAAACGTGAGGCCATCGAACACGCGCACTTTCGCGCGCCCGCCGAGGCCCGCGCCGGCGATGAAGTCATCCACGCCGTCGCCCGTCACATCTCCCACGGCCACACGCACGCCGCCTTTGAAGCCGACGGTGAAAGCCTCGATCGTCTGAATGAGCACCGCGCCACTCGCGCTCGCGGTGAAGACCCTGAGCTTGTTCCCGCTGCCTTCGCTCACGGCAAAGGTGTGGTGATCGTCGTCGATGATCGCTCCCGTCCCCGTGCCGTCGCCGATACCGGCGTTGGTCGCATTGCTGAGCACGACATTGAAGCGCTCGACCGGCTCGCCCGCGGTGTCGCCGGTGATGGTGATGCTGATCGTCTTCGAGAGTTCGTTCGGCGCAAACGTCACGAGGCCGCTGACGACCGGGAGGTAATCGACACCCGCCATCGCCGCACGCGCATCGGTGCTGAAATCGGCGGTGTCGAAGTCCACCGTCACCGTCGCCGGGACGGCCTGGTCGAGCGTGAGCGTGAAGACGAGCTGCTTCGTGCCGCTGTTGCCTTCCACGATCGCCACGTCGCCGATGCTGATGAGCGCCGGCGGGATGACGGTCGCCGCGGACGAAAACTCCGACGTGCCCGCGCCGCCGACGGAAAGGTCGCTCGTCGTGGCGACGATCTTCTCGCCAGCGTTGACCGGGCCCGTCAGCGACACGCTGAAATTCGTCGCGACACCGGCGACCGAGACGACGTCAGTCAAGCCAAGGAACGTCATTCCCTGGCCGCCCGCATCGGCGAGGAAGAACTCGATCCGCACCGCGCCGTTGATGGCGGTCGTCACGCTGCCGCTAACGTCCGCGCTGCCGCCAGGGTTTGGCGCGGCGCTGGTAATCACCGGGAAATTCAGCGAGTCGTTTGCTCCACCGTCGCTGTCGTCTGCATCGTTCGCCGTGATGCCGTCGTCTCCGAGATCGATGCCGGGGCCGGTGTTGCTGTGGATCGAATTGCCGAGGATCACGTTGCCACGCCCCGTGACGACGCTCACGCCGTCGCCGCTGTTGAAGGCGATCACGTTGCGCTCCGCGATTCCCCCGCCGCCGATCACGTTCGCCGTGCCCGTCACGCGCGCGCCGGCAAGTGCGTTAGCCGATTCGGAAGCACCGATGAAATTGCCCGTGATCGCATTGCCATCGCTCGCGACGTTGATGCCGTTGCCGGAAAAACCGTGGATGTCCAGGCCGCGGACGATGCTGGAGCTGCTCCCCGCGCCGAGCGTCAGCCCATCGGTGCCCGAGCCCGCGAGCGATCCGTCCAGCGCGATCGTCAAAACGGCGTCGGTGCCAGTGGCGAGCGTGTTTAGCGACGCACCCGGCTGCGTGTAGCCATCAATGAGCACGGCTTCCATGATCACCGGAAGCGTGCTCGACGGCGAGATGGTTCGCACGCCGCCGCCGAGGATGTTGAAGGTGATCGTGTCGAAGCCAGAGTTCGCATTCGCGGCGAGGATCGCTTCGCGCAGCGAGGTGAGGCCGTCGGCGGCATCGACAACATCCAGCGTGGTCGTGACGACAAACGCAGACACCGGCGGCACGAGCACGAGCGCCGAAGCACCCTGAACCGCCGTCAATTCCGGCGGCGTGCTGACCGTCGTGAAGCTGCCCGACGCGGAGCTGTAAGTGAGCACCGGGTAGGGCGTGCCCGCCGGCGGCGTGAATCCACCGAGCAGCGTGGCGCTGAGCGTCCCGCCGAGCATCGCCGTGCCGTTGACATCGAATACGTCGAACTCACCGGCTGCGGTGCCGCCCACCTCGACCTCCAGCGTGCCGCCCGCGTCTTGCGTGTAGCTTCCGTTGATCGTGAGCGTGCCCGTTGCGCCGGTGCCTCCGGGTCGCACGGTGCCGGAACTCGAGACGCTGCCGCCGATCGTGCCGGCGCCGGCGAGCGACGCGCCGCCGGCGATGGCGACACTCGTCGCAGCGAGCGGGCCCGCCAGCCGGAGCGTGCCGCCGCTGATGTTCACGGCGGCGAGCGACGTTCCTGCGTTCGTGAGCGTGATGTCACTCATCGCGCCCGCCGCGAGTGTGGTCGTGCCGGGGACGGTGATCGCGCCGCTGAGGTTGATCGCGCCACTCGCCGTCACGGCGAAATCGCTCGTGCCCGTGAGGGTCACCGCGCCTGCACCGGTGATGCTGCCACCCGCCGTCCACGTGCCGCTGGCGGTTGCGTTGATCGGTCCGTTGATCACGGCGTTCCCGGCCGAGGTGACGTTCACCGCCCCTTTGCCATTCGTCGCCGCGCCAAGCGTCACGTTGCCGCTCGTGGTCGTCGTCAGCGTGAAATCTCCGGCGAAGAACGCGCCCCCCGACATGAGGTTCGTGGCCGAGAGATTGTGGCCCACGGCCGTCAACTGCATGAAGCCGTCGCCGGTGATCTGCGCGTCGGTGATCGTCACATCTTCCGTCGAACTGCCGGCGAAAATGTTGCCGGTCCCGAAGTTGTTCGTGTGCAGGAGGCTCATCGAAACGCCGCCGGTGCCGACAGCGTCGATGGCGACGCTGCCCCGGTCGACCGTGGCGTTCACCGTCGTCGCATCCACGCTGAGAGCTGCGCTGCTCCCGCCGTTTCCGCCGATGGCGAAGAAGTCCGGCGTCGCCGCAAAGCCGCGCTTGATGAGCACGACATTGCCACCGGTCACGTCGGTCGAAATGTCGCCGCCGTTTTGGATCGGGCCGTTCGTCGTCGTCAGCGTCACGTCATTCGCGCCCGCATCCAACCCGGTCACGACGATCTCGCCGCCGAAGACGCTCACGTTGTCCGCGAAGGTCGAGGCGTTGATGTCCACGGTGCCGGTGCCGGTCGTGTCGCGGCCGATGGTGATGCTCGTGAAGCCGTTCGCTAGCGCCGCGAGATCAGTCGGGTCGAGATTGAACGCGCCGGTCGCGGTCGCGCCGACGCCGATCGTGCTCGCCGCCGTCGCCGGCAGGAGCTGGAGCACTCCCGAGCCGACGAGCGAGCCTGCGCCGCCGCCGAGCACGAGGTCGCCCGCGGTGAGCGAGATGCTGCCCGTGCCGCTCGTGATGAAGGCGGCACTGAAGGTCGTCGTGCCGCTTGTCGCGCTGGTGAGGCTCTTGTTGGCGCCAAGCGTGACCGCGCCGGCGAAGGTGAGCGCCGCGAGCGGATTCACGACCGACGCGAGGTTGAGGCTGGCATTGAGATCCGGCAGCGCATTCACCGTCAACGTGTCCGCGGCATTGCCGCGAATGATCGTGAGCGCGTTGCTCGGATTTGGGAAATCGACGCTCCACACCGTCGTGCCGCCAAGGCGCGTGAGTCCGTTGCCGGTCGTGCCGTCGTCGCCGAGCGTGATGGCGCTCGCGCTCGCGGGCAGGTTGAAAAGCACGTTGGTCGCGGTGCCGGAGTTCGTCGTGTTTTCCAGCCCGGTGACCGTCACCGTGCCGAACGCGCTCATCCCCAGCGTGCCGTCGGTCGCGTTGGTGAAGCCGTAGCTCACAGTGCCTTGCACGTCGCCGGTGATGACGAGCGCATCGCCCGCGCCGCCATTCGCGCCCGCGGCGTAATTGAGTCCGCTCGCGACGATGAAGTCGCCGCCCGCCAGCGCGAGCGTGAGCGTGTCGTCGCCGCCGAGCGTGTTGACCTGGATGTTCCCCGTGATCGACGCGAGCGGCACTTCGACGGTATTCGGATCGATCTGCGTCGCTCCCGCGCCGGCCATGAGCAGGTTGCCCGGATCGCTCACGCGCACATTCGCGCCGACGAGCGTGATCGTGAGGTTGTCGTTGCTCACGCCGCCGTTGATGTCGGTGACAATGAGATTGCCGCCCGAGAGCGACACGTCGGTCTCGATGGCGACCACCGCCGCTGTGAGCACGAGGCCTGTCGCATCTGCCGCCTGCGAGATCCCCGCGGTCGCGCCGCTGAGCGTGGCGAATGTGCCGGGATTATTCCCCGACTGCACCACGCGGAACATATCGCCGCCGGCCGGAGTGAAGCCCGCGAGATTCGCGAGATTCAGCGTCCCGCCGAGCGTCGCCGTCCCCGCGCTGAGCACGTCGAACTCGCCGGGACTCGTCCCTCCCAACTCCGCCGCAAGCGTCCCACCCGCGCCCTGCGTGTAAGCGCCCGTGATCGCCAGCGTCCCCGCCGCACCTGTCCCGCCCGGCCGAACCGTTGCGCCGGAGTTGTTCACGTTGCCTGTGATCGTCCCCGCGCCGCGCAGTTCGCCGCTTTGGAATGCGAAGGTGATCCCGCCACCGAGATTGCCGCCGGCCAGCGATGTGGTGCCGGCGGTCTGCGTGAAGTTCGAAAAGCTCAGCGTGCCGCTGTTGATGTTGACCGTGCCGGTGTTGTTGAAAATCGCCGCGCTGCTCGTGATGCCCGTGCCGCCATTCTTGGTGAAGGTGCCCGCGTTATTGAAGGTGACCGGATTGAACTGCGTGATGGAGCCGTCGAAATTCGTCGTGAACGTCGCCCCGATCTGGTTGTTGATGGTCGCGCCGTTGAGCAGGTTCAGGCTGCCCGCGCTCCACGTGGCAGCGCCCACGTTGCTGAGAGTGCGGGAGTCCAGCGTGTGAGTGCCGCCGCTGAGAGTCAGTCCACCGTTGGCATTGGTGATCCCCGAGCCGGTCATTGCGCCGCCGGTCCAGTTGATCGCCGCGCTGACGTTCACTGTTCCATTTCCATTGAGCGTGCCGCTGCTGAGATTCAGCGATGCGAGATTCGCCGTGTTGTTGAAGGTAAGCGTGCCGCCAGCCACGCTCGTAGTTCCCGCCAGCGTCACCGCCGACGCGATAATGGCCGTGCCGTTGCTGGCTATGAGCGTCGAAGTGGGCGTGTCCGTGATGGTAGCCGCCGCGCCGAGCGTGTGCGTGCCGCCGGCGAAATTCAGCGTGCTGCCTGCACCGAGGTTGAACGCGCCGCTGTCGGCGCCTCCGCTCTGGAGCGCCAGCGTCCCGCTGTTGATATTGACCGTGCCGGTGTTGTTGAAGACGGCCGCGCTGCTCGTGCTGCCGGTGCCGCCACTCTTGGTGAAGGTGCCCGCGTTGTTGAAGGTGACTGAGCTGAACTGCAAGATGGCCCCGTCGAAATTCGTCGTGAAGGTCGCGCCGACCTGGTTGTTGATGGTCGCGCCGTTGAGCAGGTCCAGAGCGCCCGCGGTCCACGTGGCGGCGGCCAGGTTATTGAGCGTGCGGGTATTCAGCGTGTGAGTGCCGCCGCTGAGCGTGAGCCCGCCGTTGGCATTGGTGATCCCCGAGCCGCTCTGCGTCCCGCCCGTCCACGCGAAACTCGTCAGCACCGTGAACGCCCCCGCGCCGCTGAACGTCCCTGCGCTCTGCTGGAAAGTCCCGACACTCGCGTTGCCCGTGAGATTGATCGTCGAGGCGATGTTCAGGATCGCCGTGTCCGCCGCGCCCGGCACGCCGCTGTCGAGATTCCAGTTCAGCGGATTAAACCAATCGCCGGTGCCCGCCGAGTTATCCCAAACGAAAGTCAGCGGCCCCGCCGGCGCGAGCAGCGTCACGTCGCTGGCGTTGTATTGCGCGGTCAGCGGGCTGTTCACCGTCGCGAAGGTGCCGCTCACGCTGATGCCCGGATCGAGCACGAGGAACGTGTTGCCGACTCCCGGCGTGAAACCGCCGAGCAGCGGCGCGTTCAGCGTGCCGTTCAGCGTCGCATTCCCGCCCGGCGCGAAGACATCGAACTGCCCCGCGCCTGTGCCCGCGATCTCCGTCTCGAGCGTGCCGCCCGCGCTTTGGAAATAGTCCCCGTTCGTCGTCAGCGTGCCGATCACGCCCACGCCGCCGGGGCGCACGACGCCGCCGGTGTTGTTGATCGTTCCCGAAAACGCGCCCACGCCCGCCAGCTCGCCACCCTGGAGCGCCAGCACGGGGAAGATATTCAGGATGCCGCCAAACATCTGCGAGCTGCCCGCCGTCTGCGTGTAGCCGCCATTGACTCCGATGGTGCCGACTTCCGCGCGGACCGTGCCCGCATTCGTGAAGGCGACGTTGTTGCCGAAGATGACGGTGCCGCCGACGGTTTTTCGGAGCGTTGCACCGGTGAGATTGTTGAACGTGCCGGTGCCAGCCCCACCGATGCTCAACCCGGTTTGGATTTCGAGCGTGCCGGTGTTGTTGATCGTCGCGCCGCTCGCCAGCGTCAGCGTCTGCGTCGCGGTGATCAGCGAATTGCCCTCCAAATTCAGCGTCCGCGCCGTGAGGAAAGTCGGGCTTCCGCTCGAGTAGTTGAAGGTCGCCCCCGATGCCACGGTCAGCGTGCCCGGACCGTTTTCCGTCCCGCCCGTCCAGGTGAAATTGTTCAGCACCGTCAGTGTCATGCCCGTCGGGATGGTGAGGGTGGCGGCGCTGGTCCCGCCGTGAATCCACGTGCCGACGCTGGTGCTGCTCGGCAGCGTCGCCGTCGCATTGATGTTCAGCGTCGCCGAGTCCGTCGCGCCGGGCACGCCGTCGGGCGACCAGTTCGCGGGATTGAACCAGCTCGTATCCACACCCGCGCCCGCGTCCCACACGAACATCCCCGGCGTCGAGATCAGCGTTACGTTCGTCGCATTGTATTGCCCTACGAGCGGCCCATTCACGATCTGAAACTGCCCGCTGCGCGACCCGCCCGTGAGCACACGGAACGTATCGATGCTCGCCGGCGTGAAGCCACCGAGGAGGCTGACATCCATCGCGCCGTCGATGATGGCGTTGCCGGTCACCGCCAGCACGTCGAACTGCCCCGCGCCCGTGCCGCCGATCTCCACAGCCACCCGTCCGCCATTGCCCTGCGTGTAGCCGCCGGTGATCGTGATCGTCCCCGCCGCGCCCGTGCCGCCGGGCCGCACGGTCGCGCCGGTGTTGTTGATAATGCCGGCACCGATCGACCCCGTGCCGCGCAGTTCGCCGCCTTGGAAGTTGAAGCCAAACGCGCCGGTGATGCTCCCGCCGCCCAGCACCGTGCTACCCGCAGTCTGCGTGAAGCCGCTGTTGATGTCCACCGTGCCACTCGTCGCGTTCAGCGTCCCGGCGTTGGTGAATTGATAAAACTGCGTCGTCGTCCCCGCGCCGGTCTTGTTCAGCGTGCCGCTCGCGCTGTTCGCAAAGCCGCCGCTGCCGCTGCCGGTCACGTCCGCATTGTCCGTCGCGTTGAAGACGCCGTTGTTCGTCACCGTCGCATTCGTCGTAGTGAAATTTCCGCCGCTCAGATTCGCCGTGCCGTTGTTGATGAACGACCGCGTCGTCAGCGTCTTCACACCCGCCCCGCTCAGCGTCAGCGTGCCGCTGCTGATCGTGGTGCCCGAGCCGCTCTGCGTCCCGCCGGTCCAGTCGAAAGAATTCAGCACCGTGAACGTCACGCCCGCACCGCTCGTGAACGTGCCATTGCTCTGCTGGAAAGTGCCGACGCTCGTGTCGCTCGGCAGACTGATCGTCTGCGCAGTCTGCAAAATCGCCGTGTCGATCGCGCCCGGCACGCCGCTGTCGAGGTTCCAGTTGATCGGATTGAACCACGACTGATCCGCCCCCGCGCCGCCATCCCAGATGAAAGTCAGCGGTCCGCCCGGCACGATCAGCGTCACGTCGCCGGTGCTGTATTGTGCGATCAGCGGGCTGTTCACCGTCGCGAAGGTGCCGCTCACGATGCTGCCCGGATCGAGCACGCGGAACGTGTCGGTCGTCCCCGGCGTGAAGCCGCCGAGCAGCGGCGCGTTCAGTGTCCCTCCGAGGACTGCAAGTCCGGCGGGTGCGAAGACATCGAACTGCCCCGCGCCCGCGCCCGCGACTTCCAGCTCGATCGTCCCGCCCGCGAACTGCCGGTAGGTGGCGTTCGTCGTGAGCATGCCCGTCGCGCCCGTGCCGCCGGGCCGCACGACGCCGCCGTTGTTGTTGATATCGCCGCCAAACGCGCCCACGCCCGTGACCTCGCCGCCATTGAGTTGCAAGCCGCTCGGAACACTCAACGAGCCGCCCGCCATCTGCGAACTGCCCGCCGTCTGCGTGAGGCCGCCGCTGAATTGCAGCAACCCGAGTTCCGCCCGCACGATGCCGGCATTCGTGGAAGCCACGGCAGTGCCCGTGATGAGCGAGGTGCTCGCCGTCGTGCCGCGCACCGTGCCGCCCGCGAGGTTGTTGAAAAAGCCGGTCTCCCCGACGCTTTGGTTGAGCGTGAGCTGATGGCGGATTTCGAGGTTCCCGCTGTTGTTGATCGTCGCGCCGCCCACGAACGAGATCGTCTCGTTCGACGCATTGGAAAAAGTCGAGGTGCCTTGCAGATTGAGCGTCCGCGCCGTGAGCGTGGAGCCCTGGCCGCTCGTGCCGGGAAACGAGAAGGTCCCGCCCGGAGCGACGGTGAGCGCGCCCGCGCCGTTTTCGACGCCGCCGCGCCATGTGAAATTTGTCAGCACTGTGAGCGTCACGCCCGTGGAGATGTTGAGGATCGAATTGCTGGCGCCTCCGCTCCCGACGTTGTGGATGAGCGTGCCCACGGTGTGATTGCCCGGCAGCGTCGTCGTCGCACTGACGCCAACCGCGTTGAGGCCGAGGGTCGCCGAGTCCGTCGCACCCGGCACGCCATCGGGCGACCAGTTCAGCGGATTGAACCAAC
>JBEBGD010000157.1:0-9322 GCA_040081625.1 Chthoniobacteraceae bacterium | reverse complement strand
GTGTACGGATGCCGACGCCGGAGTTGCCGCCTTTGGGCATTTTATATTCGAGGCGGAGTTCATAATCGCCGAACTCTTTTTCGGTCATGAGATAACCGCCGCCGCCGCCTTCGCAATAGAGGACGCCTTTCTCCGCACCCCAGACCTTGGTTTTGACGGTTGATTTCCAACCGTCGAGATCCTTGCCATTGAGGCCCTGGATGGACGCCTCGGCTTCCTCGTCGGTGGTCATGGTGATGAAGGCGAATCCGCGCGAGCGGCCCGTGGCTTTATCAGTCATGAGGAAGCAGTCGGTGACCGTTCCGTATTGGGCAAATGCGTCCATGAGGACGCCTTCGGTGGTCTGGAACGAGAGGTTCCCGACGAATAGTTTGTTCTGCATTGGTTGGCTGGGTTTTCCTGTTTTTTGCACGCCGGCTCTTGGCCTCTGAAACACGCTGACAATCACTTCACGAAAAAATCAGAGGCGATCGGCGCTGCGTCCTTGGCAACCAAGCTAAACGGCGATGGGCGCGATGGTGCCGGATGGGTGGATGAGCGCAAGCTTTTCTTTTTGCGCGGACGGGCTTTAGGCGCGTGCGCTACCAGCGCGGCAGAAGCCGCTGCCAGTTCGGATCGACGTGCTTGCGCATCTCGGCGGTGTCGTCGCGTTTGCGGTAAGGACATTTCGCGTAGCGCTCCCGGCCGCGCGCGAGCTGGTCGTGGTCGAGTTCCACGCCGAGCCCACCGCGCTCGGGGATGCGCACGCTGCCATCGACGATCGGCACGCGGCCACCGAGGACGACCTCGTCTTTCTCCTGACTCCACGGATAATGCGTGTCGCACGCGTAGGTGAGGTGAGGCGTGGCGGCGGCGACGTGCGCCATCGCCATCATCGAGACGCCGAGGTGCGAGTTCGAGTGCATCGAGAGGCCGACGCCCCAGACCTGGCAAATCTTCGCGAGCTGCTGCACGAGCTTCATGCCGCCCCAGTAGTGGTGATCGCACAGCACGATCTGCACGGCGTTTTCCGCGAAGGCGCGCGGGAGGTCGGCGAAGCACGTCACCGCGACGTTGCTCGCCAGCGGCACGTCGATGCCCTCGGCGAGAAGGCCGCGTCGCACGGCGGCCATGCCCTCGATCGATGCGGTCGGGTCTTCGAGATAGCCGCCGGTGTGCGCGCCGAGTTCCTCGCGCAGTTCGCGGCCGACGCGGATGGAGGTCTCGACGGTCCACGCGCTGTTCGGGTCCATGCGCACCGGCATGCGAAACTCCCGCGCGAGCTGGCGCACGGTCTCGATCTCGATGTCCGGCTCGAGCACGCCGGCCTTGAACTTGATGTCCTTGAAGCCGTAGCGCGCGATCAATTGCCCCACCTGCGCGACGAGTCCCTCCGGCGTGAGCGCCTCGCCGTATTCATCCACGCGCGTGTCGTCCCCTTCCCCGCCGCCGCCCGCGTGCTTGTAAAACGGATACGCGCTGAACGGCACCGCGTCGCGCACGCGCGTGCCGAGCAGATCGCACAGCGGCACGTCGAGCGACTTGCCGATGAGATCGAGGCACGCGGTTTCGATGGCGGAATAGGTGCGCGGGCTCGCATCGAGCGGATTCTCGCCGGGCACGAGCATCGTCTGCGAACGCGCGTCGCCTTCGCCACTGCCGCCGACGAGGTCCATGAGCGAGCCGGTGACGCGAAACGGACTCGCGCCGATCAGCCGCGGCTTGAGCGCTTCGAGCGCGGCGGCGGGCGCTTCGCCGCCGTAGGTCTCGGCGATGCCGGTGATGCCATCATCGGACTTCAACTCGAGGATGGTGCGCAGCGCATACGGCTGGTGCAGCCCGTAGCTGGAGCGCAACGGTGGGTCGGCGATGGCGAGCTTGTGGATGTGGACTTCGGCGATGCGCATGAGGAATGGGCGGCGACGCTACGCGCCGGACTTCACCTTTGACAATGACGGGCTCGTGCCGGAGAAACCGCGCCTGCTCATGCGCACCGCGCCCGCCAATTCCAGCTGCAACTTCCGCCTCGCCACGCCGGCGATGTGGAGCTTTGCGGTCCTCGAGATCGGCAAGCGCCGCTTCACCATGCGCGAGCAGGAACGCCCATAAGCAAACCAAACATCGCTTTCGGCCAAACCCTGCCCGCCAATGGTGAGCAGGGTTTTTTATTTCCCCGAAAGCGGCCACACCACCGCCGCCATGACCACGTCCCGCAACACACTCACCGCCGATCTCCGCGCGATGCCGCGCGCGTTCTGGGTGCTTGTCGCCGGCGTGTTCGTGAACCGGTTCGGCTCGTTCGTGTATCCGTTCCTCACCGTCTTCCTGTCCGGGCGGAACTTCTCGCTCGGCGCGATCGGCGCGATCATCGCCGGCTACGGCGCTGGCTCGGCGCTCGCGACCGTGGCGGGCGGATGGACTTCGGATCGCTTCGGCCGGCGTAACACGATCGTCGCCGGCACGCTCGCCAACGCCGCGTTTGTCTTCGCGCTCTACTTCGCATCGAGCACGCCCATGCTCGCCATGCTCACGATGCTCGCAGGATTCTCGGGTGGCTTTTATCAGCCTGCATCGAGCGCGCTCGTGGCCGATCTCGTGCCGGAGGAACGCCGACTCGCCGCGTATGCAGTGATGCGTCAGTCCGCGAACGCAGGCTTCGCCTTCGGCACCGCCGCGGCTGGATTTCTCATCACCCACTCCACGTTCTGGCTCTTCGCGGGCGATGCGCTGACGACCGCCGCGTTCGGCGTGATCGCGCTGTTCATGCTCCCGCACGGCCTGCGCGCCACGAGCACGCAGGCCCGCTGGGGCGAAGCGCTCGCGCATATCCGGCGCGACTCGCGGTTCTGGGCGCTCTTCGCCGCGCAAGCGCTCACCGCGCTCGTCTTCACGCAGTTCGCATCGAGCTACGCGCTCGAAGTGACGGGCCGCCAGCTTCAGATCGGCTCGCTGCGCCCCGAGCAAATCTACGGGCTGCTCATCGGGTGGAATGGCGTGATGGTCGTGCTGCTCGAGCTGCCGCTCACGCGGTTCACGCAGCGCTTCGATCCGCGCCGCGCGATGTGCTGGGGCTACGTGATGATCGGCTTCGGTTTCGCGCTGAATGCCTTCGCGCAGGGCTTCTGGGGCCTGTTCACCGCCATGACGATCTTCACGCTCGGCGAGATTTTCGCCATGCCGATGCTCGCCGCGTGGGTCGCGCATCTCGCGCCCGAGCACATGCGCGGGCGCTACATCGGCGCGCTATCGAGCGCGTGGTCGTTCGCGGGGATGCTCGGCCCGGCGCTCGGCCTGCAAGTCTTCGGCTTCAGTCCCACCGCGCTGTGGCTGGGCTGCGGCGCGCTCGGCGGGCTCGCGGCATTCATCCTCGCGCGCTGGGGCGACGACCGACCGCACTCGGCAGTGGCGCCACGCGCCCCGGCTGTGCTAGATGCCGCGAAGTGAAACTTTTCCTTTCTCTCCTGCTCTCCGTCGTCCTCTGCTCCGTCCCGGCGTCAGCCCAGGACGCGTCGCCCGATGCCGCGATGCTCGCCGCTTTTGAAAAAGAGCTGGCCGAGCTGAACACGGCGATGGCCACCAAGGGGACGCTCGCCCAATACTCGCGCCGCGGTGACCTGAACATCTTCCTCATGAAGATCGAGGAAGGCGTCGCCGATTACGAAAAGATGATCGAGCTCGATCCGACCCAGGAGGGCCGGCACTGGCGGCTCGGCATCGCCTACTACCTCGCCGGCGAACTCGAGAAGGCCGCCAAGCTCTTCGAGAAATACTACGAGCACGACGACACCGACCGCGAGACGGGGCTGTGGCATTTCCTCTGCAATGCCGGCCTCCACGGCGTGCCCACAGCCCAGCAGAAAATGCTGCGTTACGAAAAGGACGCCCGCCCGCCTTTCGTCATGCTCTACGAACTCTTCGCCGGACGCGGAACGACCGAGCAATTCTTCCGCGCGCTCTACGACGACGGCATGAGCACCAAGCAGGACGTGATGTTCTACGCGCGGCTCTACTCGGGCATCTACGAAGAAGTGAACGAGCGGACCGAGAACGCGGTGAAGTTCATCCGCATGGCCTACGAAAGCCCGTGGGGGCGCCGCGCGCCGAGCGGCCCCGGCTACATGTGGCAGATCGCGCGCATCCTCGCCACCGCACCGCGCGAGGAGGAGAAGCCGGTCGAGCCGGCTGCGGCTGAAAAGAAGCCGGAAGCGGAGAAGAAGGCGGAGGACGAAAAGAAACCCGAAGCCGAAAAGAAATGAGTCACATCCATCCCCTCGCCCTCATCCTTCTCGCCACCACCGCACTCGCTGCACCGAAGCCGATCTTCGACGGCAAGACCTTCGAGGGATGGGAAGGCGACACCGCGAAAACGTGGCGCATCGTCGATGGCGCGTTTGTCGGCGGCTCGCTCACCCAACCGACCCCGCGCAACGAGTTCCTCGCGACCACGAAGAAGTATCACAACTTCGAGCTCACCTTGAAATTCCGCCTCGTCGGTCCTGAGGGAAAACGCAACGGCGGCATCCAGCTCCGCAGCATCCGGATTCCGAATCCGCCGAATGAGATGTTCGGTTACCAGGCCGACATCGGCGACCCCTCATGGTGGGGCGCGCTCTACGACGAGAGCCGCCGCCGCGTCCCGCTCGCCAAGCCCGACATGGCAAAGCTCGCGCCCGTGCTCAAGAAAGACGACTGGAACGACTATCGCATCCGCTGCGAAGGCCCGCGCATCCAGCTTTGGATCAATGGCGTGCAGACGGTCGATTTCACCGAGACGGACCCGGAGATCGCGAAGCAGGAAGGCTACATCGCCGTGCAAGTCCACAGCGGGCCGGCGTTCGAGGCGTGGTATAAAGACATCGCAATCGAAGAACTGTAGCCACGGCTCTCCGAGCCGTGCCGCTCACACACGCGGCGCAGAGCGCCGCGGCTACAAATCGTGCCCGAGCTTCTCCTCGTCCTCCTCGGTCGAGAGATGCTTGAAGCCGAGCCGCGCGGCGATCTCCATCAGCTCGGACTTCTCCGCGCTGGTCCACTCGTGCGCGTGCGGTTTCGCGACGCCGAGCACGCCGCACAGCTCGCCATCGACAAGCATCGGCACCGCGATGCTGCCTTCCATCCCCGTCGTCTTCGCCGCCGGCCGCGCATCGCCGCTCGTGTCGGTCTGCAGATTGCACATGTCCACCGGCGCGCACCGCTGCGCCGCGAGCCCCGCGATCCCCTTCCCGATCGGCACGGTGTCGATGATCGGCAGCAGCGGCGCCGGGATGTTCACATGAGCGGAGAGCTTCAACGCGCCATCGCGCAGCACGTGGACGGTGCCGGTCGCGCAGCCAAAATGCGCGAGCGCCACATGGAGCACGGCGTCGGCGGGATCGGGGCTTTCGAGCGCGGCGGAGAGGGATTCGGGAAGCATGGGATTTAGGAAGGAAGATTTAGGATTTAGGAAGTGATGCGCCAGCTTTCGCTTGCCGGCACTTCCTAAATCCTACTTCCTAAATCCCAAACCCAATGAACCGCCTCACGCCGATCCTCGAACAAAAGCAGCGCGAAATCGCGAAGCTGCTCCCGCGCGTCGAGCACCTGCGCGCCGCCGCGCTGCTGCGCGAAGACTTCCGCGGATTCGGCCTCGCGATCGACCGCGGCCCGGACGCGCTCGGCCTCATCGCCGAGGTGAAGAAAGCCTCGCCCAGCGCGGGCGTGATCGCCGCCGACTTCGACCCCGTGAAGATCGCCGAGCAATACGAAGCCGCCGGCGCGCACGCGATCTCCGTGCTCACCGACGAGCAGTTTTTCCAAGGCCACCTCAGCTACCTCAAGCGCGTGCGCGATGCCGTGTCCCTGCCGTGCCTGCGCAAGGACTTCATCATCCACGAAGTGCAAATCTTCGAGGCCGCCGTCGCCGGCGCCGACGCCGTCCTGCTCATCGTCGCCGCGCTCGACGACGCGCAGCTCCGCCACCTTTTCGATGTCGCCACCGGATGCCAGCTCGACGTGCTCGTGGAAGTCCACGACCTCGCCGAACTCGACCGCGCGCTCGACCTCGACGCCAAGCTCATCGGCATCAACAACCGCAACCTCACCACCTTCGAAGTCGATCTCGAGACGACCGTCCGCCTCAGCGAAGAAGTCCCCGACGACGTGATCCTCGTCGCCGAGAGCGGCCTCAAGACCCGCACCGACACCCAGCGCGTCTTCGACGGCGGAGCCAACGCCATTCTCGTCGGCGAATCGCTCATGCGCACCGGCGACGTCGCGGCGCAAGTGGCGGAGTTGCTCGGGATGAAGCCGGACGCTGGGCGCGGGGAATAGCCTGCCATTCGGGCCGCACCGGCCGGCTTTTCCATGCTATTTCGATGGCTCGGTGCTCTGCCCCTTGAACTCTCCCTCGACGAAGCGACCGCGCTTCAAATTGGCGTCAAACTCGATGGCGAAAACATATTTGTCGGCGGTATATGGCCGGAATTCGACACGACTTTCGCCGAGTGCCTTCCACGTCTTGGGCGTGGGAGCCCAGCCTAGGGCCAACACTCCTTCCGGGCGAAACTCGATCCATTGTTGGTTTTTCGGCTGATCTTTGGCGGGAAAGGTCCAGCGGGTGCCAACGATGCGAGTGTCGAGCGGCGCGGAAGGCGGCTTGATCCCGCCGGTCTGGCTGACGCCCAATTGCGTCAGAACATTCTTGATCTTGAGGGCGGTTTCGAGATCGCCCGCGGTGGTAGCACGCCGCGCCAGTTGCTGCAACGTATCGGCGTGACGGCGTTTGACGGGTTCGAGCGCCTGTTGTGCCGCGACTTCGTAATCGCGCTGCACGCGGTCGAATTCGTTCTTGAACGACGCTTGGGCCAACGCAGCGGGCACGAAGACGACAACCCACAGGGAGAATGCCGTTAAAACGGATCGATAGCTCATAAGGGCAAGAGCATGATGGAAAGTGACAGGTCGAAGCAAACCAAACCTAGCCCGATGCGTTGGCGCATTGCATCAACGGCATTGGCGGATTATCTCCGCGCCCATGTCCGCACCGAAAATCGACCCCGCCCTGCACCAGGCCCGCAAGCCCGAGTGGATCAAGGTGCGGCTGCCGAATAATCCGCGCTTCTTTTCCACCAAGGCGCTGATCGATGATCTGCGGCTCAATACGGTGTGCGAGTCGGCGCAGTGCCCGAATCGCTGGGAGTGCTGGAGCGGCGGGACGGCGACGTTTATGATCGCGGGGGATCGATGCACGCGGGCGTGCGGGTTTTGCGCGGTGACGACGGCGAAGCCTTTCGCGCTGGAGGCGGATGAGCCGGAGCGCGTGGCGGAGGCGGTGCGGCGGATGGGGCTGCGGCATATCGTAATCACGGCGGTGGCGCGGGATGATATCGCGGATGGGGGGGCGGAGCATTTCGCGCGGACGATCGAGGCGATCCGCGCGGCGGAGCCGGAGATCGTGATCGAGGTGCTGACGCCGGATTTTCACGCGAAGGAGGAGTGTCTGCGGATCGTGGCCGGGGCGCGGCCGCACATTTTCAATCACAACCTGGAGACGGTGGAGCGGCTGACGCCGGTGGTGAGGTCGCGGGCGAAGTATGCGCTGTCGCTGAAGGTGCTGGCGCGGATGAAGGAGATCGCGCCGGAGCTGGTGACGAAGAGCGGGATCATGCTCGGGCTGGGCGAGAGGGAGCCGGAGATTTTTCAAACAATGGATGATTTGCGCGAGGCGGGGGTGCAGGTGCTGACGATGGGGCAGTATCTGAGGCCGACGCCGCAGCATCTGCCGGTGGTGGAGTATGTGCATCCGGACACGTTCAAGCTCTACGAGCGGATCGGGTATGAGAAGGGGTTCGAGTTCGTGGCGAGCGGGCCGCTGGTGCGCTCGAGCTATCACGCGGCGGACTACGATCCGCGCGTGCGGCACGGCTTGAAATGACTCTTGCCACCGCCGGGCTTCGGCGTATAGCGCACGCTCCAACGGAAGGGTGGCTGAGTCCGGCTTAAGGCACTCGACTCGAAATCGAACGAACGGTAAAACGTTCCGTGGGTTCAAATCCCACCCCTTCCGCCATTTTTGCAGCGCGAAAATTTCCGCGCAACGGAGCTAAGCGGGCGGTGATTTAGAAGTCTCTCCTACCATGAACACGCCCTCCATCCTCTGCCCCGACTGCGGCGATCTCTCGCGCCGCAATTTCCTCAAGACCACCGTCGCCGCCGCCGCGGCGTCCGCATTGCCGGCGTTCGCAGCGCCGACGCCGAAGTCGAAGTCGGAGACGCTCGTGACGACGCTCTTCAAGTCGTTGAGCGAGGAGCAGCGCGGCAAGGTGTGCTTTGCGTTCGATAACCCGCTGCGGATGAAAGTGGACGCGAACTGGATGATCAACGATCCGCAAAAGAAGCTCCTCGGAGCCGACCAGCAGGCGATGGTGCGCGAGATTTTCAACGGCCTGCACTCGCCGGAATACGCGGAGACTGTGATGAAGCAGGTGCTTCACGATGGCGACGGGGACTTCGAGGCGGAGACGGCCGTGGCGCTTTTCGGCGAGCCGGGGACGGGGAAGTTTGAGTTTGTGCTCACGGGCCGGCATTGCACGCGGCGGTGCGATGGGGACTCGGTCGAGGGCGCGGCGTTCGGCGGGCCGATTTTTTACGGACATGCGGCGGAGAGCTTCAACGAGAAGCCGGATCATCCGGGCAACGCCTACTGGTATCAGGCGAAGCGCGCGAACGAGGTCTTCCAGATGCTCGACGGCAAGCAACGCAACCTCGCCCTGCTCGGCGACGCGCGACCGGAGAAGCACACCGAGACCGTCGCGCTCACCGGCAAGACGACCGGCCTGCCGGGCATCCCGATGACGGAGCTTTCCGCCGACCAGAAGGGCCACGTGCGCAAGGTGCTCGCGGATGTGCTCGCGCCCTTCCGGAAGGAAGACGCGGATGAGGCGATGAAGCTGATCGAGGCCGCCGGCTTCGACCATCTGCACATGTCCTTCTACAAGAATCACGACATCGGAAACGACGGCGTGTGGGACGTGTGGCAGATCGAGGGGCCGAAGATGGTGTGGTATTTCCGCGGCAAGCCGCACGTCCACACTTGGGTGAACATCCAGGCGTAAGCGCGTAGGGGAGAGCGCTCGAGCGGCGGGGAAAAACCGGTTCAGAACCGAGCGGTGCAAAAAATGTTTATCTTTCGCTCGACGAGTAAACAGAAAAGGTTTATCTCTCCGTATGAAGCGAAGGATTCCATACTTACTCAGCGCCCTCTTCCTCAGTGGCTTGATGGCTGTGGCCCTGCGCAATGTTGATTTCTCCTCCCGGTCCGGGCTCGCCAGTGCGCGCCCGGCTGAAATGACCACCGCTGCTCCCG
>JBEBGD010000063.1:0-32863 GCA_040081625.1 Chthoniobacteraceae bacterium | reverse complement strand
GCAGCTTGCGTCCGCGCGCGACACCCACGCTCACGAGATCGAGCAGCTCCGCGACGAGGCCACCCGGCGCGCCGCGGCGATCGGCGAGCAAGTTTCAGCCTTGGAGAAGGAGAGGGCCGCACTTCAGCGCGAGGCTGCAGCGACGCGGCAGGAACTCGCCGGCGAAGTCGAGCGGCTCAAATCCGAGCTGGCGCAGGCACAGAAAATTTCCGGCGCGGCGCTCGGCGAAGCGACCCAGCAGCGCGATGCGGCCCGCAAGCGCATCGAGAAACTGCAGGCCGAATTGGACGAGGAATTGAAACGGCCGGCGGTCGATCCGGCGGTGGCGGCTGAATTTGAAAAGACCAGGGCTGAGTTTGCCTCCGCGCGCGAAAATCACGCCCGGGAGATCGAGCAGGTCCGCGACGAGGCCACCCGGCGTGCTGCCGCGATCGGAGCGCAGGTTGCCGCGTTGGAAAAGCAGAAGGCCGGCCTCGAGAGCGAACTCGCCTCGCAAGTCGAACGTCTCGAGGGCGAGCTGGCGCAGGCTCGGCAAAGTTCCGCGGCGGCGCTCGGCGACGCGACCCAGCAGCGCGATGCGGCGCGCAAACGTGTCGAGAAACTGCAGGCCGAATTGGACGAGGAATTGAAGCGCCCGGCGGTCGATCCCGCGGTGGCGGCAGAGTTCGAGAAGACGAAGGCCGAACTCGCTGCATCGCAGACGAAGGCCGGCGAGACTGCTTCCGAGCTCGAGCAGTTGCGCGATACGGCCCGCAAGCACGCCGCGGATTTGCAGGCCCGGGTGGATGCATTGCTCGGCCAGATCGAGGAGGCGCGGCAGAAGGAAGCGAGCGCCGCCGCCGCGGTCGCCGCGCAGAACGAAACTCACGCGCGCGAACTCCAGCGCGCCCGCGACGAAGCGTCCGCCGCAGTGGCGCAACTGCGCGACGAACACAGCCGCGTCGAGGCCGCGAGCGCTGCACTCGAACAGAATCTTTCCAAGCTCAGCCGCGATCACGATGCGGCGCACGCGAGCATCACGACCCTTGAGGGGCGCCTCCAGGAAGCCGAGACGCGGATTGCGGCGAAGGAGTCGGAAGTCGCGGACCTCAAGGCGGAAATCGAGCAGACGGTCGCAAAGGGGGACGCCAGGATCGCCGCCACGACCGCGTCGCTCCGCAAGGAACGCGACGACATGGGCGCGGAATTGGAAGCCACCCGCTCGCGCACCAAGACGATCCTCAGCGCCAACGCGAAGGAAAATCGTGCGACCGTCGAGGCATTGACCGCCGAGCGCGATGTCGCGCGGCGGGAGAGCGTCGCGGTCGCGCAGCGTCTCGCGCAGCTCCGCACCGAAGTGGACGAGAAGGCTGCCCAGCACCAGCGCGACATCGATGGACTGCGCGCCGGGATGGACAAGCTCGCCGCCGATTCCAAGCGCGCGCAGCAGGCTTCCGAGCAGCAGAGCGCGGCGTTCGCGCGCGAACTCGAAGCACTAGCGGCTGAACGTGACAAGGCTGTCGCCGCTACTGAAGCCGCGCAGCGCGAGCTGAAGTCGAAGGCCGCCGACGAAGCCCGCATCCAGGCCGATCGCGCCGCGGCCGAGCGCGTCGATCGACTCGAGCGCGAAATCGCGCGCCTGCGCCGGGAGCGCGACCAATTTGTCGAGCAGCGCGACGAGATGCGCGACCGGATCGCCGGCATGGCCGAGGCGCAGCAGCGGCTCGCGCAGGAGATCGGATTGCAGGGGGTCAAGACGACGCCGTTGCCGACCGATGTCGTCCAGCGTCCGGCGCCGCCGCGCGGCTCGAATGTGATCGATATTTCCGAGGCGGAACTGCTCCAGCCGGGCGAGCCGGAAGGCGGAGGCGTGCGTCCCCCGCGGGTGCGTCCGATGATGACGCCGCCGCCGAACGTGCGGGTGCTTTAGGGCGACGGCCCCAAGATAGCGGGGCGTCAAGGACTCAAAGGCACAATATCTTGCGGTAGGCGGGTTGACGGCTCCCGGCGGGTTCGCATCATTGCGCTCCCCGAACCATGCTAGAAACGCACGTCCTCAAGATCGCCCAGGAACTCAAACTCGAAGCGCGCCAGGTGGCCGCGACCGCCGTTTTAATCGAGGAAGGAGGCACCGTCCCCTTCATCGCCCGCTACCGAAAGGAGCGCACCGGCGAGCTCGACGAAGTGCAGATCACCTCGATCCGCGACCGGCTCGAACAACTCGAGGAACTCGACAAGCGCCGCGCCGCGATCCTCGACTCGCTCATCGATCGCAAGCTGCTCACCGCCGACCTCAAGACGAAGATCGACGCCGCCGCGACGCTCTCGGCCGTCGAGGATCTCTACGCGCCCTTCCGCCCGAAGAAACGCACGCGCGCCACGACCGCGAAGGAACTCGGTCTCGAGCCGCTCGCCGACCTGCTCTGGTCGCAGGATCCCGCGACCGATCCGAAGGCTGCCGCCGCGCCGTTCGCGCCGAAGTCCATCGAGTCGGACGGCAAGACTTACAGCATCGCCGACGTGCCCGCCGCGCTCGCCGGCGCGCGCGACATCATCGCCGAGCGCATCGCCGACGACGCGACGGTGCGGGCGAAATTGCGCGAGCTGTTCGCGACGAAGGCGGTGCTCAAGTCGAAGGTGCTCACCGGCAAGGAAGAGGAGGGCGCGAAGTTTAAGGACTACTTCGATTGGTCCGAGCCCGCGGCCACCGCGCCGAGCCATCGCATCCTCGCCATCCGGCGCGGCGAAGCCGAGGGCTTCCTCCTCTCGCGACTCACACCCGACGAGGCCGAGGCGGTCGCGATTGTCGATCGCATGTTCGTGCGCGGCACGTGCCCCGCGGCGCTCGAGGTGCGGGCGGCGGTGCAGGACTGCTACAAGCGGCTGCTCGGCTTCTCGATGGAAGGCGAAGCGCGGCTCACGCTCAAAAAGCGCGCCGACGAGGAAGCGATCCGCGTCTTCGCCGACAACCTGCGCGAGCTGCTGCTCGCCTCGCCGCTCGGGCAGAAGAACACGCTCGCGATCGATCCCGGCTTCCGCACCGGATGCAAAGTCGTCGTCCTCAACCGGCAGGGGAAGCTCGTCGGCAACGACGTGATCTACCCGGAGAAAGGCGCGCGCGATCTCGCCGAGGCCGCGGAGTTCGTGCTCAGCGTCGTGAAGAAATTCCAGATCGAAGCCATCGCCATCGGCAACGGCACCGCGTCGCGCGAGACCGAGACGTTCGTCCGCAAGCTCGGCCTGCCGGCTTCCATCCAGATCGTCATGGTCAGCGAAAGCGGCGCGTCGATCTACTCCGCGAGCGATGTCGCGCGCGAGGAGTTCCCCGACAAGGACCTCACCGTCCGCGGCGCGATCAGCATTGGCCGGCGCTTGATGGATCCGCTCGCGGAGCTGGTGAAGCTCGACCCGAAGTCGATCGGCGTCGGGCAGTATCAGCACGACGTCGAGCAGACCGCGCTCAAGCGCACGCTCGATGACGTGGTCGTGAGCTGCGTGAACAACGTCGGCGTCGAGATCAATACCGCGAGCAAGCACCTGCTCGCCTACGTCGCCGGGCTGAACTCGCGCGTCGCTGCGAACATCGTCGCGCACCGCGACGAGAACGGCCCGTTCAAGTCGCGCAAGGAGCTGCTCACCGTCGCCGGCCTCGGTCCGAAGGCCTTCGAGCAGGCCGCCGGCTTCCTGCGCATCCGCGATGGCGAGCATCCGCTCGACGCCAGCTCCGTTCATCCCGAGCGCTACGAGCTGGTCGATCGCATCGCCGCCGACCTCGGCTGCAGCGTGCTCGACCTGCTGCGCGACAGCGCGAGGCGCGCGAAGATCCAGCCGCAGAAATACGTCACCGCCGAGGTGGGCCTGCCGACGCTCAAGGACATCGTCGCCGAGCTGGCCAAGCCGGGACGCGATCCGCGGCAGCAGTTCGAGGCGTTCTCTTTCGCCGACGGCGTCGAGAAGCCCGAGGATCTCAAGCCCGGCATGAAGCTGCCCGGCATCGTCACGAATGTCGCCGCGTTCGGCGCCTTCGTGGACGTGGGCGTGCATCAGGACGGGCTCGTCCACGTCAGCCAGCTCAGCGATCAGTTCGTGAAAGCCGCCGCCGATGTCGTGAAGGTCGGCCAGCGCGTGCTGGTGACGGTTTGCGAAGTCGATCTCGTGCGCAAACGCATCGGCCTCTCGATGAAAACCAAGCCCGAGATCGGGCCGCGCGGCGAGCGCCCCGCGAATGCCGGCACCGACCGCGACGTGCGCCGCGTGCAGGATCGCAAGCCGGTCGCGGCCGGCGGCGTCGATTGGTTCACCGCGGCGATGAACAAAGGCCGCTGAGCCGGGGCTCTCCGGATTTTCCCCCGGCGCAAATACACAGTGCGACTTCGCGCGGTGGTGCGCGGGCGGCTTTCGTCGTGAAGTCGAATCACCACCGATGAAATCCAACGACTCCAACTTCACGCGGCCATCGCCGGCGCGTCCCGCATGGGCAGGCGGGCGGGGCGGCCGCCTTCCGATGCCCGGCCGGCGCAGGCGAGGCCACCGCACGCGACGCTCGACGAACCGCGGCACCGTCCCGCCGCGCGTCCTTGCCGACGCGATCGAAATGCTGCGCGCGACCCTCCGGGCGCTTGCCGCGTTCGCCGACTGCTACCGCCGCCACCCGGAGCGGTGATCTACTTCGCCGCGTCCGCGCCGAGCTTCTTCACGCGCACGTTGCGATACCGGACGAACTTCCCGTCGTAGTCCTTCGGCTCGCCGCCGCCGTGGACTTGCAGGCCGATCGAGCCCTTCACCGGCAGACGCGCCTCCGTCTCGGTCCACTCCATGATCTTCACGCCGTTGATCCACGTCGCGATGGTCGGCTTTTCGCCGCCGGTGATCCGCGCGCGCAGCTCATTCCACTGCCCCGGCTTCCACAGCTTCTTCCAGCCCTCCGCGTCCACGGGGATGCCGCTCGGCGTGCGGTCCGGGTGCAGCGTGATCTCGCTCGCCGTCGCGCCGAAGCTGAAGAAGCGCAGGTGCGGCTTCCCGCCGAGCCCCTCGCCATAGAGGCCCATCAGGCTGCCGTTCGCGTGATAGTCAACGAGCGCCTGATAGCATTTCCCATCCTCGGTGCTGCGGAGGAATAGGCCGCTGTCCGGCCCGAAGTCGTTATTCATCTCCAGCGCCACCTCGAACTCCCCATACAGCTCATCAGTGAGCACGAGCCCGCCATTCTTCGGCGGATTCTGCGTGCCGGTGATCGCCCCATCCTTCACCTCCCAAGTCCCGCCCGACTTCCCGCCGCTCACGCGGCTGTGCCCCGACTTCGCGGACACATGCCAGCCCTTGAGCGTCTTGCCGTCGAAGATCGTGGTGAAGCCCTCGTCGGCGGCGAAGGCGGGCAGGGCGAGGAGTGAGCAGAGGATGGAGCGGAGGATGGAGCGGAGGATCATGCCACTCACGACACCGCCGGCAGCGTGGCCTTAGCTGAAACGATGCAGTCGCGATGACAAAGGGCGCTGCGGCGACAACCGCGCCCGCCGCATCGTCCCGGCGCTCCTGGTTCATCTCCACCGACAGCCCCCGGCGGACCTTCGACCGGCGGGTCGGGCAGGGCATCTGAAGTGCGCCTTGCCATCCGTGGGCGTCCCTCCGCCGTCCGTGGGCGTCCCTCCGCCGTCCATGGGCGTCCCTCCGCTGTCCATGGACGTCCCTCCGCTGTCCATGGACGTCCATGGACGAAATGGGGGCGGCGAGAAAATGGCCAAAAAGAGCCCGAAAACGCCCGCTGGTGCCGTCGCCCTTCAGAAAAGCCCAGTTTTGGGCCGTTTGGCGGGGGTTCCAAGTTGGGGTCTCCGCCCACACCTCCGGTCGATGCGCCCCGCGATAGGCGGTCAGCCGAGCGCGGCGACCGCTTCATCCGTCGCCTCGGCGAGGACGGTGAGGCCTTCCTCGAGCGCTTCGCGCGGGATGCTCAGCGGCGGGGCGATCTTCACAGTCTGCCCCCACGCGCCGACGGGCGAGAAGAGCAGCAGGCCCTTCCACATGCAGCGCTCGATGATGCTGTGCGCGAGATCGTGGTTCGGCTCCTTCTTCCCGCGCACGAGGGTCTGCATGCCGCCGACGAGGCCGCGCGCGCTGACGTGGCCGATCACGTCGCGATGCCGCGCCTGGATCGCGCGCAGGCCGTCGAGCAGCACGGGCTCGAGCGCGGCGGCGTTCTCGGTCATCTTCTCGCGGAGGATCTTCGTGACGCTCGCCATGGCGGCGGCGCAGCAGACGGGGTTGCCGGTGTGCGTGCTCGTCATCGAGCCGGGGCCGAACTGATCCATCACCGCCGCGCGCCCGATGACGGCGGAAAGCGGGAGCGAGCTGCTGATGCCCTTGCCGCAGCAGATGAGGTCGGGCACGATGCCGTAGTGCTCGAAGGCCCAGAACTTCCCCGTGCGCCCGAAGCCGGCCTGCACTTCGTCCATGGTGAGCACGATCTGGTGCTCGTCGCACCACGCGCGCAGCCGCCGCACGAACTCGACGGGAGCGAAGTCGGGGCCGACGCCTTGATAGCTTTCCATGATGACGCCCGCGACGTTCTCCGGCTTCATCCCGCGCGCCTCGACGGCGGCGAGGAAGGTCTCGAAGCTGGTGTCGGTCTGCCAATAGCCATCGGGAAACGGCGCGGTGATGATGGCGGGATCTTCGTTGACGATCCACGACTTCTGCCCCGCCATGCCGCCCGCCTGCTGCGAGCCGAGCGTGCGCCCGTGAAAGCCGCGTTCCCAGCCGATGATGCCGATCTTCTTGTTGCCGCCGACCTTGATGCCGTGCGCGCGGCTGAGCTTGATCGCGCACTCGGTGGCCTCCGAGCCGGTGGTGAGGAGGAAGATTTTCTTGAGCCCGTCCGGCGCGACGCTGGCGAGGAGCGTGGCAAGCTGCGCGCGCTCTTCGCTCGGGAAGCAGTAGTTGTGGATGAGGCCGGTGTTCACTTGATCAATAATGGCCTGCTTCACCTCCGGGGCGCCGTGGCCGGCATTCGTCACGAGCACGCCGCTCGACCAGTCGAGCCAGCGGTTGCCGTGTTTGTCGAAGATGGTGATGTCCTCCGCGCGGTCCCACACGATGGGCGGCTGGCCGCGCATGGATTGCGGCTCAAGTTCGCGAAGCGTCTCGAGCGTCGCGACCGAGTCGGGATGCGGGATCGGCGTGGCGATGCGGCGATACTTGGTTTCGACGTGCGGCACGTCGCGCGGAGTGATGCTGAATTCTTTGCCCATGCCAGTCTCATAAGCCGCCTCCGTCGCATCGGCTACGCGGCTGGTGACGGGTTCCGATACTTTCGTGTCCGCGCCATCAGCGATTCCACGAGGGTCCTGACGCTAAGAGGTGACCCCGCCGTGGAGCCACATCCCTTCGTTAAGCCGTCTCTTCGGTCTGTGTTCTGCGTATCCGAATGAGGCTGCTACGCCCACTGCCGTAGTGCTTCTTTCCACTCCAGAACGCCAATTCCGGCTGCTTGTGTGAAAACTCCAGGACTGCCCCATCCTTGTTCGCGGTGAAAACCTTTCGAGCGGAGTCATCGAGGACTTTGACCAATCCCTTTACGCCGGGCTTCCGCAGGTCACGGCTCAGTGCAACACGCAGGCGATTTCTTGAATGAGGCATCAGGGTTGCAGGTTACCGCCTGAATCTTCCGTTGTCCAACGATGATAACGCCACCGTCTCGCGCTCAGTCCGCGGACGATTTCTGCTCGCTGGCCGCCGGTGTCCTGGCAGCCTGTCGAAAAACTCGACGCCTCGGTGGCGGTCCACAGATTGCACCGATTTTCACAGAGAAGCTGAACGGACTGTCGGGACGAATCTGTGTCCATCCTGAAATCTGTGGACTATTTCACCAGTCTCCGAGTCGGCGCGGGGCTCCTTCCCGTTTCAAAAACCTGATCAGGAAATCGCCGGCCAGCCGCGCCCCCTTGACGCTCCCGCCGCACACGCCATAGTCGGCGCCCTTTTCATGAGCAACCCGTTGCGCCAAGCCTTTTGCTCCTTGCTCCGGCGAGCTGCTCGCAGCACCGGCCAGACGCTCGTGGACCCGGCGCAGATCGGGCCGAAGGACCAATACCTCGACGCCGCAGAGTTTCGTTATGTGCTGTGGCTCGACCGCATCTACGCGAAGATCGCGCACGTGCCCGGGCATGTCGTCGAGCTCGGCGTCGCGCGCGGGCGCAACAGCATCATCTTCGGCCACCTCGTCCGCATGAACGGCGACGAGGAGGTGCGCAAATACTACGGCTTCGACACCTTCGACGGCTACCCGCCCGACGACCTCGCCGGCAACCCGCAGCTCCGCGCCGACACGTGGCGTGGCATCGGGCGCGAGTTCGTTGAGAAGCGCGTGGCGAATGTCGGGCTCGCGCGGCAGTGCAATTTCATCGAGGGCGATCTCAAGCAGACCGTGCCGGACTTTTTGAAAGCGGCGCCGAATTTCCGCGCCGCGTTGCTCTACGTGGACTGCAACGCCTACCAGGCCGCGCTCGCCGGGATGGAAGCCTTTCGCGAGCACATGACGCCCGGCGGCATCATCTGCATCGACGAAAAGCGGCAGGGCGGCGAGACGAAGGCGCTCATCGAATTCTGCCAGCGTCACGGCTACCGCTTCATGAAAGACGACTCGCCCTTCGCCGTGCCGGCCTACACCACCATCGCATCGTGACTGCCGCCTTTCTCGATTGGAACGTCCACGAAGACGCCGCGAACATCGTCGAGTCCGCGATCGAGTTGCGCAAAAACAACGCCGAGACGGTCTATGCGCCGATCTTTGCATCCGCCGAACACACGCGCGACTACCTCGCCTCGCCGCGCATCGTGTGGCGCACGCGCGTGCTGGAGAAGTTCGAGGTCTTCACCGGGAAACCGATCAGCGGAAAGGTCATCGAGATCGGCGCGGGCACCGGTTGGTGTTCGGCGATCCTCTCGCAGCGTCCGCACGTCGAGGAGGTCTATGCCCTCGAATACGACCGCTACTGCGTCGAGACGCTCATGCCGATGGCGCACCACGCTGTCGGTGGTCGCGAGGAAAAAATCCGCCGCGTGCTCGGCAGCTTCAACCTGCTCAAGGTGGGCGATGGTTTCTTCGATCTCGTCGTGTCCATCGGCGCGCTGCACCACTCGGAGAATCTCCGCGTCACGCTGGGCGAAGCCTTCCGCGCGCTGAAGCCCGGCGGCCACGTCATCGCGACCGAGCTGTGCGAATTCAATTCGTTCACGCAGCGCGAAAACCACGCCAAGCGCTACACGCCCATCCCCGCGAAGCAGGCCGAGACCCAACTCGGCGTCACCGGACGCTCCGTCACGCACGCCGAGAATTCGGATCACTACTTTCGCCTCTGCGAATACGAAGCCGCCGCCTTCGACGCCGGCTTTGACGTCACATCGTTCGTCTTCGACTCCACGCCCGCGAGCGGAGGCCGGCTCGGTTTGCTCGCGCGCACGGCGCGCGAGTTCTGCCTGCGCGACCGCATGTTCACGCGACCGCAGCCGTATCGTGGATTCTCGCGCCGGGTCAGCTACCCGTATTTTGCCAGAGATTCCTTCTCCTTGAAGCAGTCGCTCTACGATAGAATCCTCCTGTTTCTCACGAAGCCATGAGCCAACTCGCAGCCATCACGTTTCCGAAATCCACGCCGCTGCCGGCGATCCTCGATGCGCTCGACACGAACGGCGTGCTCATCATCCCCGACTACCTCGACTCCGCGAAAGTCAGCGCGCTCACCGGGGAGTTTCTGCGTCTGTTCGAGACGAACGCCGCATACGTCAAGACGCTCGACTACAAGGCCGGACGCGCCGTCTCCGTGCAGCGCCCGCTGCTCGACGACGTGCTCTTTCCGCACACCGCCGGGGTCTTCTCAGCCGACTACATGAAGCAGTGCGCCGACCGCTACTACCGCGGCGCGAATCAGCTCAATTCCTTCATCTTCTGCACGCACGACCAGCCGCGCGAGGAGCCGATCAACCCGATCCATTTCGACAAGATCAGTTGCTTGAAGTTCTTCATCTACCTCAAGGACACGACCGCGGAGAACGGCGCGTTCGACTGCTCGCCCGGTTCACATCACATCTCCCGCGCGCTCGCCGCGAAGCACCTGCGCCGCGGCGGTCGCGTGAAGGAAATCCCAAACCAGACGATGCCGCCGGAAGTTGCGCCGCTCATCCCGATCGAAGGCCCCGCCGGCGCGATGATCGTCTTCACCACCGACGCGTATCACCGCGGGGGCGTCGTCTCGCCCGGCACCGAGCGCTACGTGATGCGCGGCCACTGCGCGAACGAACCCGCGCTCGTTTACGAGCCATCGCCCGGCAGCCGCCAGTGGTGGCGCGAGTCGCTCTTCAACCCGATGCGTTACCTGCCCGTCGGATGACGGAGTTCGACATCCTCGGCCGCCGCGTCGGCCCGGGGTATCCCGCCTTCATCATCGCCGAAGCCGGGGTGAATCATAACGGCGACCCGGACCTCGCGCGCCGTCTCGTCCTCGGCGCGAAAGCCGCGGGCGCCGACTGCGTGAAGTTCCAGACGTTCAAGGCCGAGCGTGTCGTCACCGCCGCAGCGCCGAAAGCCGCCTACCAGCTCGGCACCACCGACCCCGCCGAGTCGCAGCTCGCGATGCTGCGCAAGCTCGAGCTGCCCGCGGTGGCGTATCGCGAGTTGATCGCGCTCGCCGCCGCCGAGGGCCTCGCGTTTTTCTCCACGCCCTACAACGAGGAAGACGTCGATTTCCTCGCGTCGCTCGGCATCGGCGCGTTCAAGCTCGCGTCGCTCTCCGTCGTCGAGCCCGCCTTCCTCCGCTACGTCGCGCGGCAGGGGAAACCGATGATCCTCTCGACCGGCATGGCCACGCTCGACGAAGTCGTGCTCGCCGTCGAAACGATCCGCGCTTCCGGCAACGAGCAGATCGTCGTGCTCCAATGCACGACGAACTACCCCTCCCGCCTCGCCGACGTGAACCTCCGCGCAATGCTCACCATGCGCGCAGCGTGCGACGTCCCCGTCGGCTACTCCGATCACACCGCCGGCAACACCGCCTGCGTCGCCGCCATCGCTCTCGGCGCGTGCGTGATCGAAAAGCATTTCACGATCGACCGCACGTTGCCCGGCCCCGACCACACGACCTCGTGCGATCCCGCCGAGTTTGCGGCGCTCGTCCGCGAACTGCGCGGCGCTGAGTTGCTCCTCGGCTCCGCCGAGAAATCGCCGTGCGAAATCGAGCGCACGAACGCGATCGGGATGCGCCGCAGCATCACCGCCCGCCGCGCCATTGCCGCCGGCGAAGTGTTCACGCCAGACATGCTTTCGTTCAAGCGGCCGTCCACCGGCATCTCGCCCGCGCGACTCGACCACCTCATCGGTCGCATCGCGCAGTGCGACATTCCCGCCGACGCGCTGCTCACCTGGGAAATGTGTGACCGACCTCTCGATCCGGCCCCTGCACGCTGAAGACGCGGAGACGCTGGCCGCGCTGTTCGCCGCCGAGCCGCCCGATTACCTCGCGCACTTCCACCCATTTACGTTCGCCGCCGGGCCGATCCGCGAGCGCATCACCGCAGCGATTCACGACCGCTACTGGGCGTTGATTGTCGATGAAGAACTCACGGGAATCTTCATGCTGCGCGGTTTCGACGCGGGCTACACGCGCCCGTCGTTCGGCGTCTATGTCGCCAGCCGCCACGCAGCCCGCGGCCTCGCCCGCCTCGCGTTGCAATTCTCCCTCGCTTGGTGCCGGCTCAATTCCGTCGAGAGCGTGATGCTCAAAGTGCATCCACAAAATTCCGCTGCGCGCCGCGTTTACATCGACGCCGGTTTCATTTCCGAAGGCCTCTGTCCAAACACCGGCCACGAGATGTTCCAATGGAAATCTCGCCGCGCACGATGACTCCGGACTCAGCACGCCCGATGGGATCCGACATCTTCATCTCCACCGCCGCCTTCGGCGGCGCGACCCTGCGCGAGATCATTGCGCGATGTGAAGCCCACGGCGTCGCGCATCTCGAACTCAGCTCCGGCGTTCGCCTCGAGGCCGACTGGCGCGACATCGCCCGCGCCGCGCGCGATCGCGGGATGCGGCTGCTCGTTCACAATTATTTCCCACCGCCCGCCGATCCCTTCGTGCTGAATCTCGCAGCGACCGACACTGCGATCCGCGAGCGCAGCCTCGCGTTCTGCCGCGATGCGATCGACCTCGCTGCCGAACTCGGCGCACCGTTTTACAGCGTCCACAGCGGCTTCAGCCTGAACCTCACGCCCGCCATGCTCGGCCACCCGGAGCTGCAAGCCGCCGCCGGACGCATCCCGCGTGATGCCGCACGCGCGACGTTCCTCGCCTCGGTGCGTGAACTTCTCCCGCGCGCGCGAAGCGCCGGCATTCGCCTTCTCGTCGAAAACAATGTCCTCTCGCCGCGCTACCGCCAGCGCGAGGCGGAAAACCCGTTGCTGCTCTGCGACGCCGCCGAAGTGCTCTGGCTCATGCACGAAGTCGCCGACCCCGCGCTTGGCCTGCTCTTCGACACCGGCCATGCGAAGGTCTCCGCCACCGCGCTCGGCTTCGACGTGCGTGAGTTCGTCGCCGGGGTCGCCCCGCACATCGGCAAATGGCACGTGAGCGACAACGACGGCATCACCGACCAAAACCGCGCGTGCCGTGAAGACTCGTGGTTTCTCCCTGCGCTGCGTGCGCATCCCGCGCCCGTGGTCATCGAAGTCAGCGCGCTTTCGCCCGCCGACATTTTGCAACAGTCCGCGTTGCTCCGCGCCGCGCTCTCGTAAAGACTCGGCGCCACGTGAGCAAAGACATCCAACGAAATCTGCTGCCGCTGACCGCGCGACTGCGCGAGGCGATGGAGCTGCTCGATGCCGGCGTCTCCGGCGCGGTCTTCGTCGTGGACAGCGACGGCGTGATGCAGGGCATCTTCACCGACGCGGATGTGCGCCGCGCGCTGCTCGCGGGCGCGCAACTCGAAGACGAGTCCGCGCGCTGGATGAACCGCAAGTTCACCGCGGGCCGCGCGAGCGCCACGCACGAGGATAATCTGCGTCTGCTCAGCAAGAGCATCCGCCACCTTCCAATCCTCGACGACGCGGGCCGCCCCGTGGAGTTCCTGTCGTGGGCGGAGATCTGGAAGCTGCCCGTCACTCAGCCGTCGCTCGGCGGCAACGAACTCAAATACGTGAGCGATTGCATCGCCACGAGCTGGATCTCCTCGCAAGGCGGCTACGTCACGCAATTCGAGCAGGCGTTCGCGAGATTCCACGACGTGCCTCACGCGCTCACCGTCTCGAATGGCACCACCGCGCTCCACCTCGCGCTCGTCGCGCTCGGTATCGGCCCCGGCGACGAAGTCATCGTCCCTGACCTCACCTTCGCGGCAAGCGCGAATGTTGTGATCCACTGCGGCGCGAAGCCGGTGCTCGCCGACGTGGACGCGCGCACGTGGACGCTCGATCCCGCCGACTTCGCGCGGAAGATCACGCCGCGCACGAAGGCCGTCATGCCCGTGCATCTCTACGGCCACCCGTGCGACATGGACCCGATCATGGAGGTCGCGCGGCTGCATCGCTTGTTCGTCGTCGAGGACTGCGCCGAGGCGCTCGGCGCGAGATACAAGGGCCGGCTCGTCGGGACGTTTGGCGACGCGGGTTGCTTCAGCTTCTTCGCGAACAAGGTCATCACCACCGGCGAAGGTGGCATGGTCTTCACCCGCGACGTCGCGCTCCACCAGCGCATGAACGTCCTGCGCGATCACGGCATGGAGAAGGGCCGCCGCTACTGGCACATCCATCCCGGTTTCAACTACCGCATGACGAATATCCAGGCCGCGATCGGCCTCGCGCAGATGGAGCGCATCGACTTCTTCCTCGAGCGACACCGCGAGATCGCGCGCCATTACAGCGAGCGCCTGCGTGGACTCCCCGGCATCACGCTTCCGCCCGCCGAGTCTTGGGCGGAAAACATCTACTGGCTCTACTCGATCCTCATCGACGAAGCGCGCGCCGGGCTGACGCGCGATGCGCTCGTCCGCTACCTCGCCGAGCACGGCGTCGAAACACGCAATCTTTTCTACCCGCTCCACATCATGCCGCCGTATCCGCACGAAGGAGACCTGCCCGTCTCCACTCAACTCTCCGCGCGCGGCCTCAGCCTGCCGACATCGAAAGATCTCGAGCCCGCGCAGATCGACCGCGTGTGCGACGCCATCGCGCAGGCGCTCGAAGCTCGTCAGCCCGCCGTCACATAATGTCCGCCGTCTGCCTCATCCCCGCTCGCGGCGGCTCGAAGCGCATCCCGCGCAAAAACCTCCTCCCGCTCGGCGGGAAGCCGCTGCTCGCCTACGCCATCGACAACGCGCGCGACTCCGGTTGCTTCGACGAGATCGTCGTCTCATCCGATGACGCGGAGATCCTCGCGCTCGCCGAGCGCTGCGGCGTCCGCGCCGACCGGCGCCCGGAAAGCTTGAGCGACGACATGACGAAGTTCGTGGACGTGCTCGCCGAGTTTCTGAGCCGCGAGTCGCGCTTCACGCACTTCGCCGGCTTGCTCCCGACCTGTCCCTTCCGAACCGCGGACGACGTGCGCGCGGCGATGGCGCTGAGCTTCGCGCATCCCGACGCGTTCATCGTCGGCGTCACGGCCTACGACTTCCCGCCGCAACTCGCACTGACCTGCGACGCCGCGACGAGCGCGCTCACGATGCGCGAACCCGAGACCTACAAGACAACGACGCGCAGCCAGTCGCTCGGCACGCTGCACCATCCGAACGGCTCGATCTACTGCGGCCGCGTCGAACGCTATCTCTCGCTCGGCACTTACTTCGAGCCGCCGCTTGTCGGCTACGCGATGCCGCCCGAGCGTTCGTTCGACATCGATTACCCCTACCAATTCGAGATCGCCGAAGCCATGATGCGCGCCCGTCTTTCCAAACCATGACCTACGCCGAAGCCAAAGCCGCGATCCGCGGTCCCGTCACTCCGATCCCGACGCCGTTCAAGGCGGACGACCGTTACGCCGTCGATCACGATTCGCTCGCGCGCTACGTCGATTGGATGGTCGGCCAGGGCGCGCCCGTCATGCTCACGACCGTCGGCACGAGCCGCTTCAATTTGCTCACGACCGACGAAATGCTCGCCGTGAACGAGACCGTCGTGCGCGCTGTGAATGGCCGCGCGATGACGATCGCCTCCGGCCCGCCCGACGGCTCGACGCGCGACAATATCCGCTTCGCGCAGCACGCCGCGAAGATCGGCGCGGGCGCGTATATCGCGTTCTTCCCCGAGCGCTTCTATGGCGAAGAGCCGATCTTCGAGTTCTTCAAGACCGTGAGCGAGGAGAGCGGCATCGGCGTGATGATTCACGAGATGGATATCCGCAACGGCCTCGCCGGCGGGCCATACACCTACTCGCTCGACTTGCTCGACCGCCTCACCGACCTGCCCGGCGTCATCGGGATGAAGGAGGAATGCTGCAACGCGGAATACAGCTACCGCATCATCCGCCGTGTCAGTCACAAGGCCGCGCTCATTGGCTGGGGCAGCATGAAACGCTTCCTGCGCGACCACCACGCCGGCGCGCGTGCCTACCTCATGGGCATCGGCAACTTCGTGCCGAAGATCGAACTCGCATTCTACGACGCGATCATGAACCGCCGCTACGACGAGGCGGAGAAGCTCGTGCGCGAACATGAGGAGGAGTATTTCCAACTCGCTGTCTCGCTCGGCTGGCACCGCGCGCTGAAGGAAACGATTCACATCTTCGGCCATCTCACGCGCGGCGAGCGTCCGCCCTTCGGCGAGATCACCGACGCGCAGCGCGCGCAACTCGAGGCCTTCGTCGCCGCGCGCGGCTGGAGAAAATGAGCGCGCAATTTGCGGTCGGAAGCCGCGTCGTCGGCGACGGCGCGCCGCCTTTCATCCTCGTGGAAATGTCGTGCTCGCACGAAGGCGACGCCGCCCGCGCGAAGACGATGATCGACGCCGCGGCGCATGCCGGAGCGGACGGAATCCAGCTCCAGATCTTCTCCCGCGCCGAGCAGATGCCGCCGCAGCACGAACTTTTCGGCCTTCTCGGCAAGCTGGAGTTTTCGCACAACACGTGGCGCGACATCGTCGCCCACGCGCGGGCCAGCGGTCTCGCGGTCTTCGTCTTCACCTACGATCTGCCGAGCCTGCGCTTCGCCGCGGAGCTTGGTGTCGATGGATTCAAGCTCAGCTCCGCCGACCTCTCTAACCCGGAACTCCTCGCCGCCGCCGCGCGCACCGGCCTGCCGATTACCGTCGGCACCGGCGCTTCGACCATCGACGAAATCCAATCCGCCCTCGCGACTCTGCGCGAAGCCGGCGCGACGAAGCTCGTGCTCATGCACGGCGTGCAAAACTTCCCGACAGAGATCGCCGACGCGAACATCGCGCGCATCGGCGTGCTGCGCCGCGTCTTCGGCTTGCCCGTCGGCTACCAGGATCACACCGCCGCCGCGCTGCCGATCGCGCGCGTCATCGATCTCGTCGCTCTTGGCTTGGGTGCGTGCATCATCGAGAAGCACATCACGATCGATCGCGCGGAAAAGGGCACCGATCACCAGGCCGCGCTCGAGCCCGCTGAGTGGATCGAGTTTGTGAAGACAATGCGCGCCGGCATAGCCGCGCTCGGCGACGGCGGGTTGCCGCGCCTCACCGAGAGCGACCTGCGTTATCGCCAGTTTCAAAAGCGCAGCATCGTCGCCGCTCGCGACCTTCCCGCCGGCGCGAAGCTCCAGCGCGAGGACGTAAAATTCCTCCGCCTCGACAAAACGAAGGGTGTCTCGCCGGATCACTTCGCCGCGATGCAAGGCCGCATCACGCGACGCGCGATTACCGCATTCGAGCCGATCCGCGAAGCCGACCTCGCGGACTGACCGTGGACCACCACCGCGCCATCGAAGTGCTCGTCGAGATCGAGCGCGCGGCCGAGGTGAACGAACTTCGCGCCGGCGGCCTGCACCTTTGGCCGATCGTCCGGCTCGACTTTTGGGCGCAGCTCCTGCGCCCGCCCGCGGAGCGCCGTGCGTCGCGCGTCGCGGCGCGCCCGCGGTTCGGGTTCATTCATCGCTGGCGCGAGCGTGGGCGACTTCGCGCGCTGCCGGGCGCCGAAGCGCTTTTCCTCTCGCGGCACGAGGACTATGGAGACCGGTTTGATGGCGCGCATTACAACCGCCACACCGATCCGATGTTCGCCTTCTGCCGAGCGAAGATGTCGTGCGTAAAACTCGAAGGGCAGGAGTCAGTGACATCGCGCACGTTGCCGCGTGTCGAACCGACGGAGTTCGTCCGAGTCGAGCATCTCGCCGCCGAGGTTGAGCCCGTCGTCACCGGAAGCGAGTCCCTGCGCCGCGCGCTGGCGGAACTCGGTGAGTCGCTCGCTTTCGACGAAGCGAACCTCCGCGCGCAAGCCGCCGACTTGCTCCAGCGCAGAGACGGCTTCCTCGCCGTGCTCGACCGCGTGCAGCCGCGCGTCGTCTTCGTCGTCTGCTACTACGATCGCCGCGTCCTCCCGCTCATCGCCGCGTGTCGTGAGCGCGGGATCCCGACCGTGGACATCCAGCACGGGAAGCAGGGCGTGTATCACGGCGCCTACACGCACTGGACGCGATTGCCCGAAGCCGGATACGAACTGCTGCCGGATTTCTTCTGGCTTTGGGGCGAAGCTTCGCGCCGCCACATCGCGGCGTCGCAACCGCACGCATTGAAGCGGCATCGTCCGTTGGTCGGGGGAAATCGCTGGCTCGCGATGTGGCGCGATGGCGATGCGTTTGCGTCTCCGCCGTTGCCGGCGAGATTCCGCTCCGCCACGCGTGTGATCCTCGTCACGTTGCAGCCGCTCGATCCGCCGATTCCTCCCGTGGTGCGCGAAGCTGTGCAGCGCGGTCCGGGCGATTGGCTCTGGCTTTTCCGAGTGCATCCGCAGCGGCGCGCGGAAATCCCGAGCCTCGCGGCGTCGCTTGCCGGGAATTGCGAGTTCGAGCACGCGAGCACCGCGCCGCTCTATTCGCTGCTGCGCCTCGCGCATCGTCACGTCACGTGCTGGTCGTCGGTCGCGTTCGAGGCCGACGCTCTCGGCGTTCCGACGATGATCGTCCATCCGAGCGGTCGCACGCTCTACGCCGACGACATCGCTGGCGGGCGATTCGCTTACGGCAAGAGCGCTGACGAATTGCTGGCGTGGGTCACCGCCGACACTCCACGGATGGAAGTGCAGCCGTATATCGAAACCAGCGACAGACGCGCCGATGACGCGCTCGCGGAAATTCTGGCGCCGAGATGAAAACTCCGGTCGCAGTCTTCGCCTACCGCCGCCCGCGACATCTCGAACAGACGCTCGCCGCACTCGCGAAGTGCCATCGGCTCGACGAGTGCGAGGTGATCATCTTCTGCGACGGCGGCGATGACGTGGAAGCCACGCGGCAGGTTGCGCGGGCGTGGGCCGCGCGGCACAGCGCGCGAGTCGTCGAGCGCGAGAAGAACCACGGCCTCGCGCGCTCGATCGTCGGCGAAGTATCCACGCTTTGCGCCTCGCACGGCCGCGTGATCGTGCTCGAAGACGATCTCGTCGTCGCACCTGACTTCCTGCGCTTCATGCTCGATGCGCTCGATCGCTACGCCGACTGCACCGACGTGCTGCAAGTCTCCGGCTACATGTTTCCCGTCGAGCACACGACCGACGCATTCTTTCTCCCGCTCACGACGACGTGGGGCTGGGCGACGTGGGCGCGGGCGTGGGAGCGTTTCGCGTGGGAGCCGTCTGTCGCGCTGCGCGATCCGGCGACGCGCAGCCGCTTCAACCTCGACGACAGTTACGACTACGCGCGCCTGCTCGAGGAGCGACTTCGCGGAGGGAACGACTCGTGGGGCGTGCTGTGGCAGTGGGCGCTCTTCGCATCGGGTGGTCTCGCGCTTCACCCCCGCTCGTCGCTCGTGCGGAACATCGGCTTCGATGGCAGCGGCACACACGGCGACACGCAGGATCCGTGGGGAGCCGCGCCGCCGTGGCGACTGCCGGCGTCACTGCGCTGGCCTGAACCGGCGGAAGACGACGCCGCATTCGACCGGATCAAAGAAT
Organism: Chthoniobacteraceae bacterium; assembly: GCA_040081625.1. Classification (GTDB taxonomy): domain Bacteria; phylum Verrucomicrobiota; class Verrucomicrobiia; order Chthoniobacterales; family Chthoniobacteraceae; genus VFJQ01. Next base: position 13,784 of record JBEBGD010000063.1, on the reverse strand, counting down.
TCCTTCGCCAGCGTCGCGCGACGACGGCACGCTGGTCGCCGACAGACATGCTTTCCACCCTGCTGAAAAAAGCCCGCGACGTGATCGCGCCCGGCAAGCCCGGCCGCCTGCTGGACGACAAGACGCCCGACACCGGCATCTACTGGGATCCTGCCATGGCCGCGGCGCTGGAGACGTGGGGCGAGGGGAATACGTGGGACGAAATCCAATACCTGCTCGTCGGCGCGAAGGGCCGCGTGCTCGACATCGCGTGCGGCACTGGCAAGACGATGGAATTGCTCGCGAAGTTCGCGCCGATCGAGCTGCACGGCTGCGACATCTCCGACTTCCTTTTGAAGAAGGCCGTCGAGCGCGGCATCGCGCAGGACCGGCTCGTCGAGTGTGACGCGACGAAGATGCCGTATCCCGACGGCGCGTTCGACTACTCGTATTCGATCGGCTCGCTCGAGCACTTTACCGAGGAAGGCATCAGCGCCTGTGCTGGTGAGGCCGCGCGGCTCACTCGAGTTTTCTCCGCGCACATGGTCCCCGTGTCGCGATCGGGCCGCGACGAGGGCTGGATGAAGACGATCCAGAGTTTTCACAACATGTCGGTCGCGTGGTGGGAGGCGAAGTTCCGCGCGGCGTTTCCCGTTGTTCACGTTCTCGATTCGCGCTGGAACGACGCGATCTCGGTCGGGAAATGGTTCGTGTGTTGCAAGTCGTGATCGCGTGGATTCGGCGCAAGTTCAGGCCGTGCCCGGCGGAGTGCGGCGAAGGCACGGAGTTCACCGGCAGCGCGGAAATCCGCCAGCCGGGCGGGCGAATCGTCGTCGGTCGCGACTCGCTCATCGCGGGGCAACTCGCCACCGAGACGCCGGAGAGTCGCATCGAGATTGGCGACAACGTCTTCATCGGCGCCGACACAATCATCGATTGCGTGACGACCATCCGCGTCGAAGCCGACGCACTGATTTCCTACCAGTGCCTCATCAGCGACAGCGACAACCACAGCGTCCGCGCGAGCATCCGCAAGCGCGACCTCGCCGACTGGCGCAACGGTGGCCAGCACGACTGGAGCACGACCGCGAGCGCACCGGTGACGATCGGACGCGGCGCGTGGCTCGGTGCGCGGGCGATCATCTTGAAAGGCGTGACGATCGGCGAAGGCGCGGTCGTCGGCGCGGGCAGCGTCGTCACGCGCGACGTGCCGCCGTGGACGATCGTGGCAGGCAACCCCGCGCGCGTGCTGCGGACTCTCGGTGACGATGAGCGCTAGGCTTTCGTGGGAGGAAGCGGTCCGCTGGTTTCGCGGACAGCCCGGCAACGAGGAGGCGGTGCGTGCGAACTACTTCGACCTGCCGGTGCGACAAGCTGCGGAACGCTACGCGACGAGCGAGGAGTTCGCTGAAGTGTGGCGATTGCTCGGCGCGAGCGGACACATTCTCGATCTCGGTGCGGGCAACGGCGTCGCGAGCTTCGCGCTCGCGCGCGCCGGTTGGCAGGTGACTGCACTCGAACCTGACCCGAGCGACGAGGTCGGTGCCGGCGCGATTCGCAAACTCGGCATCGCTGTGACGGAGGACGCGGGAGAACGCCTGCCGTTTGCCGATGCGACTTTCGAGGCGGTCTTTGCGCGGCAGGTTCTCCATCACGTGCCCGACCTCGCGCAGACGATGCGTGAGCTGCACCGCGTCCTGCGTCCCGAAGGCGTGGTGCTCGCGATTCGCGAACACGTCGTCCGCGACGCGCGCGAGCTGGCCGCTTTTCGCGCGCAACATCCGCTGCACCGGCACTACGGCGGCGAGAATGCGCATTCGCTCGATGCGTATCTCGGCGCGGCGCGCGCGGCGGGCTTCACGATCCGCGAGGTTTGGGGGCCGATCGAGTCGATCCTGAACTTTGCGCCGGGCTCCGAGGTCGAGCGGCAGCGATGGGTGAGACATGCGAAATGGAGGCACTGGTGCGGGCTCGGATGGCTTTTTCAGCGCGCCGCGCTGCGCGCAAATTCACGTCGCAACCGGACCCCGGGGCGGCTCTACTCCTTCCTCCTCGCCAAATGAGCCGCACCGTTCTCATCACCGGCGCCGCCGGATTCCTCGGCCGCCACATCGCGCGGCAATTCGCGCGCGACGGGTCGCGCGTGGTCGGGCTCGACGACGTGCCGCCGGAGAATGCGCCGCCACTCTCGCGATTTGTGCGCATGAAGCTGCCGTCGCTCGGCCTCGTGCAGGTGCTGCGCGACGAAAAGCCCGGCGTATTTATCCACTGCGCCGGGCGCGCATCGGTGCCGCTCTCGATGAGGGATCCGGCCGGCGACTTTCACGACAGCGTCGTGCTCACCTTCGAGATGCTCGACGCGCTCCGTCGCAGCGCACCGCAGTGCCGGTTCATCCTCCTCTCAAGCGCCGCGGTGTATGGCGATCCGGTGTCGCTGCCAGTGTGCGAGAGCGAGGCCATGGCTCCGCTGTCGCCGTATGGCTGGCACAAGCGTCAGGCGGAGTTGTTGTGCGAAGAGTTCGCGAGCGTCTTTTCGCTTCCGACCACGGTCGCACGGATTTTCTCCGCGTATGGTCCGGGGCTGCGCCGTCAGGTCGTGTGGGACATCTGCGAACGGTTGCTCACGAATGGAAAGATCGAGCTGCGCGGCACGGGCGCGGAGAGCCGCGACTTCATCCATGCGAATGATGTCGCCCATGCGATCGCGATTCTCGCGGAGAAGGCACCCGGTTGTGGCGAGGCCGTTAACCTGGCGTCGGGTCGCGAGACGACGATTGCGGAACTCGCGCGCCTCGCCGCGAGCGCGCTCGGTTCGCAGGCGGAGCCTGTATTCGATGGCGAACAAACGCCGGGCCAGCCGGTGAATTGGCGCGCGGACATCGGCGCGATCGGCGACCTCGGCTTCGCACCGCAGGTGTCGCTCGAAGACGGCGTGCGCGGAGTGGCGGCGTGGGCGCGCGCGGAGCTCGGCACGCCGTGAGGAAGATCGGCCTCATCGCGCAGGGCGGCGCGGGATGGATGGGTGGGAGCGAATACATCCGAAACTTGCTGCGCGCGCTCGCCGCAGCAGACGCGTCGCAGCCGACGCTGTTTTGCTTTGGTGACGATCAGGATCATTGGCGAGACGCGGGTGCGTCGCTCGCTCCGGTCCGTCCGATGTGGCACGCGCCGCTCGTGGATCGGCTCGGCTTGAATAACCGGCAATTCGCCGCCGCGCTTCGCAGACATCCGGTCGAGTTTCTCTACCCGCTCACTTATGGGAATCGCGAGAACATCGGCCTCACGTTCCCGCTTCGTCGCACGCTTGGCGACACGCGATGGGCGGGATGGATTCCCGATTTTCAGCACCGCCATCTGCCGCGTTTCTTCACACCGGCTCAGGCTGCGCATCGCGACCGAGGCATCTCCGCGCTGCTCGCGGAGGCGCCCGCGGTCGTGATGAGCAGTGGCAGCGCCGCGGAAGACCTGCGCGCATTTTATCCCGGCTACCGCGGGCGCGTGAAAGTGCTGCGCTTTGCGACCTGTCCGCGTCCCGAGTGGTATGAACCGTTCGATGCGCCGGAGTTGCCGGAGCGTTTCTTCGCGGTCTGCAATCAATTCTGGCTGCACAAGAATCATCTCACCGTCTTCCGCGCGCTCGCGCTGCTCGCCGCGCGTGGAATCCGGCCGGTCGTGCTCTGCACCGGCGCACTCGATGAAGCGCGCGATTCGAGTTACCCCGACCAGGTCCGCTCCGCGCTCCACGAGAACGGCATTGCAGATCACGTGCGCCTGCTTGGTTTGCTGCCACGACGATCGCAGATTGAGATGCTGCGCCGTTGCGTGGCGGTGATTCAGCCGAGCTTGTTTGAGGGCTGGAGCACCGTGGTCGAGGACGCGCGCGCCCTTGGGCGACCTGTCCTGCTTTCCGACATTCCTGTGCATCGCGAACAGGCGCCGCCGGGTGCGCGCTATTTTTCGGCGGAGTCCGCCGAGGCGCTCGCGGAGCTTCTGGCCGACGCCTGGGCTGATTGGCCCGCCGGTCCGGGCCTCGCGGCGGAGCAGGCGGCCCGTGCGGCTGCGGAGGCGCGCTTGGTGGAAGTCGGCAGGCGGTTTCTCGAGATCGCCGCGCACCCATGAGCGGGCCGCGCTTCACGATCATCACCGCGACCTTCAACCGCGCGCCGTTACTACGCGAAGCGATCGCGAGCGTGGAAGCGCAGCGTCGCGACGACATCGAGCACCTCATCATCGATGGCGCTTCGACCGATGGCACGCGCGAGCTGCTCGCCGCGCATCCGAAGTTGCGCGTCGTCTCGGAGCCGGACCACGGAATCTACGACGCATTCAACAAGGGCCTGGCGCTTGCGCGCGGCGAGATCGTCCACTTCCTCAACAGCGACGACCTGCTCGTGCCCGGCGCGTTGGATGCGGTGGATCGGGCGTTCGGCGATGAAGTGGATGTCGTCAGCGGTGGCGTGGAGTTTTTCGATCGCGATGTGACTGGCGCGGAGCGCGTGCTGCGGCGCGAGAGCGATCTGGCGTTCTCGCTCTCAGCGGTCCTTCGCGGCGTGCCGGCGATCAATGCGCGATTCTTCCGCCGCTCTTTTGCGGAGCGTGTGGGTTCATTCGATCCGGGCTACCGCATCGTGGCCGACCGCGATTTTCTCCTGCGCGCCGCGGTCCTGCATCCTCGCAGCGTCGCGTTGCCGATGGTTGTCTATCGTTACCGAAGTCACGCGGGCTCGCTGACCGTTCACGACACGGACCGGAACAGCGCGTTGATTCGCGCGGAGCACGTTGCGATGGCGGAGCAGCGCCTCGCGGACTCGACGGATCGCGCGGAACTCGCGGCGTTGCATCGGCGTGAGAGCGCGGTGCTGGCGGTCGATGCGTTCACCTCCGGCCGCTGGCGTGAAGCGCGAGAGTGGGCGCAGCGCGGATGCGCCGTCAGCACGCGCTGGCCGCTCGCTGCCCTGAGCCGGCTGGGCGGATGGGTGCTCGGTCGTGGCAGTGGCTACACGCTTGCGCGGAGTGAAAGCACTCCGCGATAAGAGCACGTGCCCGCCGTCAGCGTCATCCTGCCTTTCTACAATCGCATCGCGACTCTCGCGCGGTGCGTGGACAGCGTGCTCGCGCAGACGTTCGCGGATTGGGAACTCGTGGCCGTCGATGATGCCTCGACCGATGGCGGCGCGGCAATGCTCGAGGCTCGTGGCGATCCGCGCATCCGCATCGTCCGGCACGAAGTGAATCGCGGTGCCGGTGCCGCGCGCGATACGGCGATGCAGGCTGCCCGGGGCGCCTACTTCGCGCTGCTCGACTCCGACGACGAATGGCTGCCAGGCAAACTCGCGGCGCAGATGGATGCGCTGCGGCGGGCCGGGGAGACGGCGGCGCTCTCGGCGTGCAGCTACGAGTTCATCCGGGACGGGCGGACTATCGTGTGGCCGAAGCCGTTCGATCCGACCGCGTGGGAGCGCAGCTTGCACCGGGAGTGCACCTTCGGATTCGGCACGACGCTCGTCATCCGGCGCGATGTCGCGCAGCAGCTCGGCGGGTTCGATCCCGACCTTCCGCGGCACGAGGACTGGGACTGGGTGCTGAGGGCATTCGTAAAAGGCGAGACGCTCGCGTTCGTGCCGGAGACGCTGGCGCGGGTGTATTGCAGTGCGCCGCCACCGCTCGATTCGTTCATCACCTCGACGCAGCGTTTTCTCGTGAAACACACAGCGAGCTTTGCGAAGTTTGGGGACAAGCATCGGCGGCGTGTGGTCGCGTATCACTACGAGAGCGTGGCTTCGATCGCTTACGAGCAGCGCGCCTTTGCGCGCGGGCATCGCTTCCTGCTCCGATCCTTTTCGACTTGGCCGTGGCGCAGCCCGCTGCCGCTCGCGGCGTTGCCACTCGGCGCGGTGGACGCGGTCTGCGGCACGCGGTTGATCCAGCGCGCGGCGGCGATCCGGCGCGCGATGTTCGGGCGGAAACTGGACGCGGAAGTCGCATGAGTGCGCAGCTCGTGACGGTGCTGCTTCCGGTCCACAACGGCGCGCGCACGCTTCAATCCAGCCTCGACAGCATCCTGCGCCAGACTTTTCGCGACTTCGAGTTGCTTGCCATCGACGACGGCTCGACGGACGAGTCGGCGGCGATTCTCCGCGCGTGCGCCGACCCACGCCTGCGCATCTTGGCGAACGAGTCGAACATCGGATTGATGCGCAGCCTCAATCGCGGGTTGCGGGAAGCGCGCGGCGCGCTCATCGCCCGGCAGGATGCGGACGACTTGAGCCAACCGTGGCGCTTGGAGCGGCAGATCGACTTTCTCGCAAAGCGTCCTGACGTGGTGTTGCTCGGTGCGAGTTGCTGGCGGCTGAGCCCGGACGGTCGCATTACGGGGAGTAATGATCTCCCGACCACCCACACCGCGTTGCGCTGGGCGAGCGTGCTCGATAACCCGTTCATCCACTCGACGGTCGTTTTCCGTCGCGCGATCGTGCTCGATGAACTCGGCGGATACGACGAGTCGTGCGCGATCTGCGAGGACTACGAAATTTGGAATCGCGTCGCCGCGCGGCATCGCGTGGCGAATCTGCCGGATCGCCTCGTCTTTTACCGCGAGCAGCCCGGGTCGATGATGCAGTCGCAACCGGAGGCTGCGACCCTCGCGATGCGGCGGTTGCTTGTGGCGAATCTCGCGTCGGTGTTTCCGGGTCGGGCGTTCGTTGATGAAGAGATCGACTTGCTGAGCCTTTTTCGGCTCCGATTTCCGGTCGAACGCCTCGCGCCGTTGGTCGCGTTGGTCGAGCGGCTGCGTGCGGATTTCCTGCGGCTGAATCCCGACGCCGCGACGAACTCGGACTTTCACGCGACCGTCTGCCGCGAGGAGCTGCGGCTGGCGTTCAAGTGCCTCGGTATCGCCCGCGGCGCCGCGCTCCGGCATATTGCGCGTGCATTCGTCCGCTCGCCGCGCGAGTGGCTGCGGCAGGCGTGGACCGTCGTCGCCCCGAAGCCATCCCTATGAAGACGCGCGTGCTTCACATCATCGACAGCTTCGATCTCGGCGGCGCGCAGACGGCGCTGCTCAATCTCGTGCGCGCGACGGACCGCGAGCGCTTCGAGCCGGAAGTCGCGGCGATGCACGGACGCGGCGTGTTCTTCGAGGACTTCCGCGCGCTCGGTGTGCCGGTGCACTCGCTCTCACCGCGGAAGTGGCTGCCGGTCTATCTGCCGAGGCTCGCGTCGCTCATCCTGCGCCGGAAGCCGCGGATCCTGCATTGCCATCTCTTCGGGTCGAACTGGATCGCGAAGCCGCTCGCGGCGCTGCTCGGCGTGCCGGTGCGGATCAACCACGACCAGTGCAACGACGCGCTCCGCTATGAGAAGCCGTGGGCGCGCTGGCTCGATACATGGACGAACCGGTTCTCGTCGCACGTCTGCGCGGTGTCGGCTTCGACGCGCGATTTTCTCGTGAAACGCGAGTGCCTCGCGCCGGGCAGGGTGTCGCTCGTGTATAACGGTGTCGATCTTGCGCGCTTCGATCCTCCTGCGCGAAAGCCGCGACTCGATCGGTTCGTGGTTCTTGGTGTCGGCCGGCTGCATTCGCAGAAAAACTTCGCGCTCTTTCTTGAGGTCGCCGCCGAATTGACGCGGCGCGGGCACGCGGTGGAGTTCCGGCTGGCGGGCACGGGGCCGGAGGAGGCGGCCCTGCGGACGAAGGCGCGCGAGCTTGGGATTGGCGACCGTGTTCAGTTTCTCGGGCACGTTCACGAGACGCCGCCGCTGTTCGCCGGTGCGGACGCGCTGTTGATGACCTCGAAGTTCGAGGGCACGCCGTTGACGCTGCTCGAGGCGATGGCGATGCGCCTGCCGATTGTCGCGCCGCGTCTCGATGGGATCGGCGAGATCTTGCGCAATGAGGAGGACGCGCTGCTCGTCGAGCCGCCGGAGCGCGACGACTTTGTTCGCTCTGTCGAGAGACTGATCCACTCCGCGGATTTCTCGACCCGGCTTGCAGACGCCGCGCACGTCAAGGTGCGTGAACGCTTTTCTGCCGAAGCGATGGCTGCTCAGGTGGAGGCGATCTACGAACGATGCCTGAATCCGTGAATCCGAATTTCATCACTCGCGACGTGTGCCCGTGCTGTGCGGCATCGGGCGGCGCGACGCTGCTCGACCTCGCGTTTTGCGAGCCTCCGATTCGCGATTACCTCGTCGCGTTTTACGCTCCCCAGGGCGGCGTGGAGTTCGATTGGTTGGAAGGCGCGCGCTTCACCGTCGTCGAGTGTCCTGACTGTGGGATGATCTACCAGCAGCACATCGGCGGCGACGCGCTGATGGCGCGACTCTACGATCGGTGGATCGATCCGCGAAAGGCGTTCGAGCTCCACGACGGCGTTCTGCCGCCCGCGCACTTCGTCGAGCTTGGCCGGCAGGTTGCGAACGTGCTCGATTTGCTCGGTCGCAATCCGCGCGAGGTGCGCTGTCTCGATTTCGGAATGGGCTGGGGCCATTGGTGCCGCGTCGCGCGCGGCTTTGGCTGCGAGGTGATGGGCACCGAGCTCTCCGAGGCGCGCATCGCCTACGCGCGCGAGCATGGGCTGGCGGTGCTCGCGTGGGACGACATCCCGAAGCAGCAGTTCGATCTCATCAACACTGAGCAGGTGTTCGAGCATCTGCCCGAGCCGCTCGAGACGCTGTGCTATCTCGCGCGTGCGCTGAAGCCCGGCGGGCTGATCCGCATCAGCGTGCCAGACGGCTGGGACATCAAACGCCGACTGCGCGTCGGCGACTGGACCGCACCGAAGGGCTCGCGCAATTCGCTCAACCCGGTCGCGCCGCTCGAACACATCAACTGTTTCAACCAGCGCGTCATTTGCCGACTCGCCGCTCGCGCGGGTCTCGTGCAGCGCGAAGTCCCGGAGCGTTTCGCGACATCGCTCGTGGACGGGCTGAAGGGGCTCATTCGTCCGCTCGCCTACAGGCTGCTCGGTCGCGGCGTGGCGCTGTATTTTACCGCGGATGCCGGACGCTGATTCCGATCACTACGCAACGCTTGGGCTCGATCGGGGCTGCACGCTCGCGCAGATTCGCGCCGCGTATCGACTGCTCGCGAAGCGGCATCATCCCGATGTGAATCCCGATTCGGCGGATGCGGTGGCGCGCGCGCAGGAGATCAATGCCGCGCACGAGGTCCTCAGCGATCCCGCGCGTCGCCGCGCCTACGACCGCTCGCTCGATGCTGCGAAGACCGCTGCTTCGCCGGCACGCGGTGGAAAGATCGAGCGCAGCATCGCGCAGGACGTGCGTTTGAAGATCGAAGACTTCCTGCGTGGTGTGTCGCTGGTGGTGCGGGTGAATGACCCGGCGAATCCGCAAGGGAAGGAAGTTTACGAACTCGTCGTTCCGCCGGGCACGGCACCGGGGACGCGCTTTCGAATTCCGCGCGCTGCGCCTTTCGCTGGCGGGTTCGTCATCGTCCGCGTTGGAGTGCTCCCGGGATTTCGGTTCAAGGTGCGCGGCGCAGACCTCCGCGGCGATTTGCGCATCGGTGCGCAGCGCGCGAAGCAAGGCGGCACGGAGACGATCGTCGGTCCCATGGGCTCGATGCTGCGCGTGCAGATTCCAGCGGGCGTGGCGCGCGGGGAGATCGTGCATGTCGCGGGTGAAGGGATGCCCAAGCCGCGCGGCGGGCGTGGCGATTTGCTCGTGCGGATCGTCTATCGGCCCGAGGTGCGCGTCTCGCGGCGTTGACGCGATCACCGTTTCCGCGCGCGGTATTCGCTCGGGCGCCAGCCGACCCATTTCTTGAACGTGGTCGAGAAGACGAACGGATTCTCGTAGCCGCAGTCGTGGGCGATGGACTCGATCTTGTCGTCGGTCGTGGTGAGCAGCTTCGCGGCGTGCTGCATGCGCAGGTAGATGACGTGGTGCATCGGGCTGCGTCCCAGCTCGCGGCGGCAGAGGCGGCGGAGGTGCTCGGCGCTGAGGTGGCAGCGGCGGGCGAGGGCGTCGAGCGACCAAGGTTCGCCGACGCGTGCGGCGACGTGTTCCCAAAGCGCGCCGAGGCGGTCGTCGGTCTGCCACGGGCTGGCGAAGCGGACGACGTAGGTGTGGATGATCTCGACCCAGTGGCGCACGGTCGCTGGGGCGTGCTGGCTCTGCTGCTCGTGGTAGAGGCCGAGCACGGCGTGGCGGATCGGCTCGGGATCGAGCTTCGCGATGGCGGGTGAGGAGGACTGGATGATCGGCTTTTGATCGGCGGGTTGCTGGTAGCGGACCCACGTGATCTCCCAGCGGTGCTTCGGCTCGCAGTGAAAGGCGAGGAGCACGTGCGGTGGTGCGATGCAGGCGTCGCCTTCGCGCATGAGCTGCCAGCGGCCATCGAGCAGGATGCGGCCGCGCCCGCTGTGGCAGGAGAAGAGAAAGGTGCCGGCGAGATCCATGCGCACGACTTCGTAAGGCGGCGCGGTGTCGGCGACGGCGACATGGGCGATGTGGTGGTTCGCGAGCGCGGGGCAGTCGGCGGCGGTGACTTTCCACACGTGGGTATCGGGGCCGGCGATGTGGGTTTCCTGGAGAGGCGTGATCGGCATGGCGGGAAGCGGTGCGATCTTCGTCGCGGATGGCGCCTGCGCGAGGTTGGAGTGCTCCACTTTCACCAATCGAAAACCCGCTTCCGGCTAGTGCGCGGCGGGCGATGCGCTTTAATCGCACACACCTTCACCCCATCCCTCTCATGAACCGCCTCCTCGTCTCCTGCATCATCTTCATCTTCGTCGCCGTGTCGCACGCGGCACCGCTGCGCGTCTTCATCCGTGCCGGGGAGAAGAACCGCGGGCAGGAAGTTCACGCGCATCCGCGTTTCCTCGCCGAGTGGAAGACGCTCCTCGCCGAGCGCGGGATGATCGTGGATGGAGCGACGGATTGGCCGACGACCGAGCAGGCGGCGAAGGCGGACGTGATCGTCGCTTACGCGCAGGACGGCGGGAACGCGACGCCGGAGCAGGAGAAGGTGATCGAGGCGTTCGTGAAGCGCGGCGGCGGGCTGGTGGTGATTCATACGGCGGCGGTGTCGTTCACGAATCCGGGCTGGTGGCGCGACATGATCGGCGGCGCGTGGGTGCCGAAACAGACGAAGTGGAAGGAAGGCCCGATGGACCTCTACTACACGGAGAACCAATACGTCGCCGGCGGTCACCCGATCACGAAGGGCGCCGCAAACTTCCACCTCGACGACGAGATCTACTACGACATGGACGTGAAGCCCGAGGCGCGCGTGCTCGCCGCCAGCTACACGCCGAACGTGAAGGACGGGAAGAAACAGGCCGAGGGCGGCAAGGCGCACATCTACGACATCCAGCCGCAGATGTGGGCTTACGAAAAGGACGGCTACCGCGCGTTCGTGAGCATCCCCGGGCATTTGTTTAAGACGTTCGCGCTGCCGCAATATCGCGCGGTGCTGCTGCGCGGCATCGCGTGGGCGGGGAAGCGGACGAACCTCGACGAATACGTGAAGCGCGAGGAACTCGACGCGCTCACGTATCCGCCCGGCGGACCGCAGAAGCCTGCGGACACGCTCGCGAATCTCGAGGTGCATCCCGACTTCACGATGAAGCTCGTCGCCGCGGAGCCGCTCATCGCGAAGCCGATGAATTTCGACTGGGATCCGGCCGGCCGGTTGTGGGTCGCGGAGACGCCGGAGTATCCGAACGGGCGGCGCGGGATGCGGCCCGACTACCGCGGCAAGGAGTGGAAGGATCACGGCGGCATCGACCCGACGCCCGGCGTGCAGGAGCGCAAGGCGCAGGACAAAATCAGCGTGCTCACCGACACCGACGGCGATGGAGTGATGGACAAGAAGCACGTCTTTGCCGACGGGCTCGATCTCGTCACCGGCTTCGTCTTCCACAAGGACGGCGTGATCGCGACGCAGGCGCCGGACATCCTTTTCATCCGCGACACCGACGGCGACGGCAAAGCGGACAAGGTCGAGAAGCTCTACACCGGCCTCGGCATCAAGGACACGCACGCCGTCATCAACAACCCGCGCTGGGGCTGGGACGGCTGGATCTACGCCACGCACGGCTACAGCGCGTCGAGCGAGGTGAAGAACGTGAAGGGCGAGACGCAAGGCACGATCGGCAGCGGCGTCGTGCGCTTCCGGCCTGATGGGTCGAAGATCGAGCAGTATTCCAGCAAGGGCGGCAACACGTGGGGCCTCACGATCACCGGCGACAATCGCGTGATGTGGACGCAGCCGACGAGCGGCCAGCTCCTCATGCAGACCGTGCTGCCCGAGTATGCGCTCGCGCGCGGCAAGATCGGCAACACGACGAGTTACAAAGTCGTCGAGCCGTCGCCGAAGAGCTTCCCGCTGCTGCACCCCGAGCAGCTCGCGTATGTGCAGATCGATTGGGTCGGCTCGTTCACCGCGGCGGCGGGCTGCGCGATCTACGACGGCGGCACGTGGCCGGCGGAATACCACGGCGACTACTTCACGACCGAGCCGACGATCAACGTGATCCATCACACGCGCCTCACGCCCGAGGGATCGAGCTACACGGCGGCGAAGCTGCCCGGCCGCGAGGAGACGGAATTCGTGCGCAGCAAAGACCTATGGTGGCGCCCGATCGAAGTGCGCATCGGCCCCGACGGCGCGATGTATGTCGCCGACTTCTACAACCAGGCCGTGATCCACAACGACACGCGCGGGCCGGATCACAATGAGGTGAACGCGGCGGTGCGGCCGGATCGCGATCACTACTTCGGGCGCATCTGGCGGATCGATCACAAGGCCGCAAAGAAGATCGCGGTGCCGGATTTGGGGAAGGCGGGTGTCGGTGAGTTGGCGAAGGCGCTGGAGAGTCCAAATCGCGCGGTGCGGATGACGGCGTGTCGGTTGTTGCGGGCGAAAGATGGTGATCCAACGCCATTGCCAGTGAAGGAACTGCTCAAGCACCCTGCGCCAGAAACGCGCATTGCCGCGCTTTGGGTATTTGGACCGTTTGAGTTGGAATTCGACACGGTTGTTTCGTTGCTCCGCGATAAAGATCCGAGCGTGCGCCGAAACGCCGCACTGATTGAAGAAGTCCATATTCCAGGGCTCGCTTCGATCGCAGCCCGCGCGCAGCCCGATCTGCTGGAACTTGTCACCGATCCCAATCGTGAGGTGCGCATCGCTGCCTTACGGGCATTCGCTTGTTTGAATCTGGTTCACCAAGGCGCGATCGAGCAATTGGTCGCGGCGTGGCCAAAGCTCGATGACGATTTCCAAAGGAGTGCAGCCGTCGGCGCGGCATCGAGCAACCCCGCCGCAGTGATCGCCGCAGCGCTAAACAGCGGCGATGGCAGCCTTGCGGCACTCGTCACGCAACTCACGCAGGGCGTGGGCGAGCGTGGCGAAACCGATGCTGCGGCGAAGCTTGTGATCGCACTCGGGTCGAAACAAAGCGGCGCCGACGATCTCAAACGCACCATCCTCGACACGCTCGGCAAGTCGCTGAAGACCGCGCCGGAGATGACGCCGGAGCTTTCCGCCGCGCTGGGCAAGCTGCTCGATTCCAGCGTGAGCGGTTCGGCGCTGCCGCTCGCGGCGCAGTGGGACAAGAGCGGCGCGTTGAAGGCGAAGGTGACGGAACTTTCCACGAAGCTGCGCACGCAACTCGCCGACGCGAAAGCCGACGACGCGGCGCGGCTCGCAGCGGCGCAGAGCCTCATCGGCATCCGCATCACGAACGCGGAGATTTTGCCCGCGGTGATGATGCAAATCGGCATGAGCGGCAGCGCGTTGTTCCAGCGCCAGCTCATCCTCGCGCTCGGCGAGACGG